>DGFJ01000016.1:0-133 GCA_002391625.1 Ruminococcaceae bacterium UBA3903
AGATGTGTATAAGAGACAGGGTCAACCCCTTTTTATTTGCTTGGGATTTTGGGGTGCATAGCTTTTGTTAGCCTTAAAAGCAACCCATTGTAGGCTTTTCAGGGGATATAATAATAAAAAATGGCAGGCTGTT
>DGFJ01000016.1:433-143793 GCA_002391625.1 Ruminococcaceae bacterium UBA3903
TGGGGTGCATAGCTTTTGTTAGCTTTAAGAGCAACGCTCCTTGTAGTCTTTTCAGGGGATATAATAATAAATGGCAGGCTGTTTTACTGTATTAACCATTCTGCTTTCTACAGCTTAGACAGATAAAATAGTTCGTGTAGGGAGGTTGGCGGTAAAGCCTAGGTCAAGCCCCTTTTATTTGCTTGGGATTTTGGGGTGCATAGCTTTTGTTAGCTTTAAGAGCAACGCTCTTTGTAGGCTTTTCAGGGGATATAATAAAAAATGGCAGGCCTAAATAAAAGGCTTGCCAATTAATTTACAAGATTTTATCCTACAACGGTTACGTCTGTCGTTTCTGGCATTAGGTCACCATCAACGCTTCCATTGTAGCTTACAGATACGGACACACCATCACCAAAGCCATCAGGTATGCCATCAACAAAGTTGAATTCGTACTGAGAACCATCCGCTGATTCTATTACAAAGGATTGTGTACCATAGCCTATTACTACACCTTCTACAGAATTGCCATTGGTTTCTGTGGTGGCAGCCTGTGTTGATTGTTGTGTGCTGTTCTGTGTACCAGCCTCAGAGGCAGCCTGTGTAGCGGACTGGATAGGCTGTGTGGATGGCTGTGTTGGCTGTGTGGCAGCGGGCTGTGTAGGTGCTGGTAAGGTAGCCACTGCCTGTGTAGGTGCTATTGTAGGTGCCTGTGTAGGCTGTTTACTGCCTGAGCTGCCACAGGCTGTCAATGATAGTACAGCGATAATTGTTACTAGCACTGCTGCTATTTTTTTCATGTTAAAATTCCTCCAAGATTAATTTACATATATAGGTTGGTGTTCACCAACTATTTAATACCATATTATATGGGGGGTTAATACCCGTCTACAGTAACGGATACTGCTTGACCTAAGCTGTTGCCTGTAACCTCGCCTGTATATAAAACAGTTACATAGCTGCCTGTGAAAAAGCCATCACGACCTGTTATATCTGCATTGCTGTATTCAAACTCAAACTCTGCTCCGTCAGCACGTTTAACAACCATTGTACGACCGCCCATACCGGATATTTCTCCGTATATTGATTTTTCTCCGTTCTCATTGACTGTACCACCCTCTGTAGGTGGTTCAGTTTCACCCTCTGGTAAGGTAGCCTGTGTAGGGGCTTCCTTAACTACAACGGTGCCGGCAAAGGTAGGTGCTTGTGTTGGCAGCTGTGTAGCAGGCTCTGTTGGTGCTTGTGTGGGAGGTGCTTGTGTAGGTGCTTGGGTTTGTGTGGCTTGGGCTTCTGTTGCCGGGGTAGTTGCCTGCTGTGTTGCTGACGAATTATTGCTGCCGGCATTACAACCAGCCATACAAACCGCCAATATAATAACGCTTAATAAGACAGATAGCTTTTTCATATATAATCTCTCCAATTTTATGTAAATAGTTTATCATAAATTGCCACAGAATTTCCATGTAGGTTATGGTAAAATCTGCAACGGCACATATTTCTAGCAATTTTATTCCTTATAAATCATACCCTATTAATCGACAAAATTCAAGTGGAAAATAATATAATTTACACTTTTCACATAATATTGGATAGATAAAAGCACACCTTGGAGTAAATTGACACAGATGGAATACTGTTGTATTCTAAAAGGAAAAAGGAAAGGATTGTGAATTATGGTTGACGGTTTTACAAGGGAAAAGAGTGTATGGACGTTTTTACAGGATTGTGAAGTGCCAATATTTATATATGGCATGGGTAACGGCGGCGACAAGGTTCTGCGACAGTTTGATAGGCTGGGTATTGTGTGCAGCGGTGTAGTGGCAAGCGATGATTTTGTGCGTGGTCAAAGCTTTCACGGATATAAGGTGGAAAGGGTTTCAGATGTTGAAAAGCGTTTGGAGGATTTTGTCATAGCTGTTACCTTTGCGTCACAGCTGCCAAATGTTATGAACCATATATATGAGCTGGCAAACAGCCACACAGTGGTAGCTCCTACTGTACCTGTTTTTGGTGATACCTTGTGCGATGATGAATTTTTGCACCGTAACAAGGATAAAATAGCCACTGCCTATTCACTGCTTTCTGACCAACAGTCAAAAAAGGTCTATCGTGGAGCGTTACAGTTTTATTATACAGGCAGGCTGTCTTACCTGCCAATTATCACCACCGAAAAGGCTGAGGCGTATAGCAATATTTTGTCCTTAAGGATGGATGAGGGCTATATGGATTTAGGTGCGTACAGAGGTGATACAATAGGCGAGTTTTTATCCTATACTAATAATAGCTACAACAATATAACGGCGCTGGAGCCTGACCCTAAAACCTTTAAAAAGCTTAGCAAATACTGTGAGGAGCTTTCACGAACACAGCTATATGAAATGGGCGTATATAAGGAAAACACAACCTTGCTTTTTGACAATCAGTCAGGACGCAGCTCTACCTTAAAAAATAACAAGGGTATACCTACAAGGGTTACAACTATTGATGATTTATCCATAAACAAAAAGGTGTCATATATTAAAATGGATATAGAGGGTGTGGAGGGTGACGCTGTTGCAGGTGGTGTCAACACCTTAAAAACACAGGTGCCAAAGCTGAACGTGGCGGCATACCATACCTTTGAGGATTTATTTGAGTTAATTTTGCAAATCAATTCTATTAACAGCGACTATGAATTTTATCTGCGTCATCATCCGTATATTCCATGCTGGGACACTAATTTATATTGTAAAAACCGTTATAGCCAAGCATAATAGTTTTTCACTCCTCATATAATAGCTTAGCTGTTATAAATAGGAGGAAAGAAAATGAGAGAATTTTATCCTGAGGGACGGCTTATGGATACAGCCGAGAATATTAACTATTTTAAATCTATGGCACAGCTTAGCGATGCCTGTTATGAGGGACGTATATTAGAGGCACGTGCAATGGTGTGTGACTCGTCACATAATTTGATGGTGGATATGGGCATTATAAAGGGCATTATTCCTCGTGAGGAGGGGGCTGTTGGCATAAAAGAGGGTACAACCAGAGATATAGCGGTAATATCTAGGGTTAACCGTCCTGTTTGCTTTATAATTACAGGCTTTGAAAAAAAAGAAAACGGCAGCACCGTTGCCATTTTGTCACGACGAGAGGCTCAACAGCGTTGTATTGACAAATACATCAGCACCCTAGTGCCTGGTGATGTGGTAGATGCTAAAATAACACATTTAGAGCCATTTGGTGCTTTCGCAGATATAGGCTGTGGTGTGGTATCCTTAATGCCCATTGATACTATTTCAGTATCACGCATAGACCACCCACGGGAGAGGTTCTCCGTTGGTATGGACATTAACGCAGTTGTAAGGTACATAGAAAATGGCAGAATCAGCCTAACTCACAAGGAGCTTTTAGGCACATGGGAGGAAAACGCCAGCAGGTTTTCCCCTGGTGAAACGGTAGCAGGCATAGTGCGTTCAGTAGAGGAGTACGGTGCTTTTGTAGAGCTGGCTCCTAATTTGGCAGGCTTAGCCGAGGCCAAGGAGGGTATAAAGCCCGGTCATCAGGCCAGCGTATATATCAAAAATATCATCCCAAACCGTATGAAAATAAAGCTGATAATTATAGATACCTTTGAGTATGCTTATAAGCCCCTGCCCCCAGAGTATTTCTTTACAGAAAAGCATATGGATAGCTTTTTGTACTCGCCGCCTATTGCAGATAAGGTGATAGAAACCGTGTTTTAACGTTATAAAGGTCATATGATTACTATTGGGATAATATATAATTTTGCTGTAATTTATAGTTGCCACTGTCCCATAAAGTCCCCTTTGCCATTTGTTTTAGATAAAAGCTGTTGACACCCTGCATACGGGGAAATATACTGTATCTATATGGTGACATCCAATAGAGAGGAAGTATGTATGGTGTCTGCAATTATAATCATCCTATTGTCAGCAGTATTAATTTTATTAGTGATAAATCTGATAACATTAAAAAAGCAACAACCCAATGAGGGCGTATCCCCACAGGATATATCAAGGCTGCAAAAATATATGGAGGAGCAAAACCGAAATATGCGTATGGAGCTAACCTCTATTGTGCAGTCAAGTGTGAAAAGTATGGGGGATATGCTGGGGGAGAATCAGCAAAACGGAGCAAGGTCCCAAGCTGACAGGCTGACTCTTATGGAGCAGCGTTTAAACACCTTTGCTATGGAAAATCAACAAAAGCTTGGGGAAATACGTGAAACTGTTGAAAAGCGAATGGAGTATATTCAGCAGGATAACAATAAGCGCCTAGACCAAATGCGTGATATTGTAGATGAAAAGCTTCAAAAAACCTTAGAAGAAAAAATGACACGCTCCTTTGCCTTAGTTAACCAAAGGCTGGAGCAGGTTTATAAGGGCTTAGGCGAAATGCAAAATCTGGCAGTAGGTGTAGGTGACCTAAAAAAAGTTTTATCAAATGTAAAAACTAGGGGTATTCTAGGTGAAATTCAGCTGGGTGCTATCCTAAAGGAAATTTTGTCACCGGAACAGTATGAGGAAAACGTTATAACGAAAAAAAGCAGCCGTAACCCTGTGGAGTTTGCTGTGCGTTTACCAGCTGATGGTGATGGTGTGGTGTATCTGCCTATTGACTCTAAATTTCCTGGTGATACCTACGCTAACCTGCGTGATGCCTATAACAGCGGAAGCAAGGAGGATATTGCCGCCGCCACCAAGGCATTAATAGCTACTGTAAAGGCAGAGGCAAGGGATATTCACGATAAGTATTTAGATCCGCCGGCTACCACAGATTTCGCAGTGCTGTTTCTGCCTTTTGAGGGGCTGTATGCAGAGGTGATAAACCTTGGGCTGGTAGAAGCCCTACAGCACGATTATAAAGTAAACATTGCAGGTCCCAGCACTATGGCGGCGTTGCTAAACAGCCTGCAAATGGGCTTTAAAACCTTAGCGGTGCAAAAACGCAGCACAGAGGTTTGGAACGTTTTAGGTGCAGTAAAAACAGAGTTTGACAAGTTTGCCGATGTGCTGGTGGCTACACAACAGCGGTTGGAGCAAGCAAACAGCGAGCTGGATAAGCTGGTGGGTGTGCGTACACGCCAAATACAGCGAAAGCTGCGCGGCGTTACAAAGCTGCATGACAGCAGCCAAGGCTTATTAAGTGATGAAACGGGTGTTGACCAATAAATTCATTACAAATTGTGTATATTAAATCTCTGTAAGCTAACGGTGAATTAATCCCCTTAATTTAGGTAATACTGTAATAGGAATTACCTTGTTAGGGGGATTTTATATGCAGTACAATAAGGTGGAAATATGTGGAATAAATACAGCTAAAATTAAAGTGTTAAAAGAACCGGAAAAACGTGAACTGCTTAACATTATTCGTACAGGCACACCCAGAGAAAGTGCTGTTGCCCGTGAAAAGATGATTAACGGTAATTTACGATTGGTGCTAAGTGTTATACAACGCTTTACTAATCGGGGTGAAAATCCAGACGACCTGTTTCAGGTGGGGTGCATTGGGCTGATAAAGGCTATTGATAACTTTAATACAGAGCTTGATGTGCGTTTTAGTACCTACGGAGTACCTATGATTATAGGGGAAATTAGACGCTACCTCCGTGATAATAACTCTATTCGTGTTAGCCGTAGTATGAGGGATATTGCATACAAGGCTATGCAGGTTAAGGAGCAGATGACAGCACAAAATGATAAAGAACCAACAATAGAGGAGATAGCAAAAGCACTTGAGCTGCCAAAGGAAAGTGTGGTGCTGGCGTTGGAGGCCATTGTAGAGCCTGTGTCACTGTATGAGCCTGTTTTTTCTGACGGGAACGACACTATATATGTGATGGATCAGGTGGGGGACAACAACGACGACAAAAACTGGTTAGACGAAATAGCGTTAAAAGAGGCTATGGCAAATTTATCAGACAGGGAAAAACGAGTGCTTTCTCTACGTTTTTTTCGTGGCAGAACCCAAATGGAGGTGGCACAGGAGATAGGCATTAGCCAAGCGCAGGTGTCACGCATAGAAAAGGGTGCATTATCACATATAAAGAAGGATATGTAGTGTTAACGTTTTATTATTGCACCTGTGTTAGCCTGTGCTTTGTTTTGCTTTTAGGGCTTTTGAAAGATTTATTCTGTAGTGGTTATTTATACTGCTGTGCTTTGCTTTAGAAAAGCAACCGCTTTTTCTGCTAAGCCATACCCTTATTGTTACTTTTTAACCTACATTTCTTTGTTGAGAGAAATGCAGACAAGAAAGAGCTAAGGAGGGAGAATTTCCCATAATCCGCCCTCCTTAAAACATCATTTCCTTTGGGCTTAGGTGCATACTAAGAACCTGCCAGGCTGGTAATTGGACTGGCTTATTATTGCATTTGGGTTAGCCTATGTGCTGTTTTGCTTTAGAAAGACAGCCCAAATGAACAACCTAATAACAGAAAATAATTATGGTCTTGTGATAAAATAGTAGTGCATATTGTATATTGACAAATAAGTTAGCGTGTGCTAAACTAATAACAAGTTAGGTTAAGCTAACTTGTTATACTGAGTAAAGGACTGCAAATGCAGTCAGCATAAATAAACCAAGCTGCACCGTAGGAAATACGGAAACAGTATAATCTAGCTTGTGGACACTGTGTAAGACATAGTAGTACCCTTGGGTATTGGCAATGCAGTAATGGTAGAAACAGGAATCCCCTTGCTTTAGCTAGGGGGAGTGTCAAATAAGTGACTATACAAGGGAGGCTTGTACTATGAAAAAAGAAAAAACCTTAAATTTATTAAAGATAGGTGAACAGGCAACCGTTGTCAGCCTTAGTGGCGAGGGTGCATTGCGACGCCGAATTATAGATATGGGTATAACACCGGGTGCAGTTGTTATAATGAGAAAGGCAGCGCCCTTTGGTGACCCCTTAGAAATAAATGTCAGAGGATATGAGCTTAGTATGCGTAAAGCAGATGCGGAAAAAATAACAGTGGAGTGTAGATAGGAGTAAACAGATGGCAAACAGTACAACCACTATAACATCAGGACAAAAGGATATACATAAATCAACTGAAAAAAAGACCATAAAAATTGCTCTAGGTGGCAACCCCAACTGTGGAAAAACCACCTTGTTTAACCAGTTAACAGGCAGTAACCAATATGTGGGTAACTGGCCCGGCGTTACGGTGGAAAAAAAGGAGGGCAAGGCACGTTTTCAAGGCAGAGAAATTATAGTTTCTGATTTGCCCGGTATCTACTCCTTGTCACCATACACACCAGAGGAGATTGTTACACGTCACACCCTGTTACATGATAATCCAGATATTATTATAGACATTGTAGATGCAACAAACCTAGAACGCAATCTGTACTTAACAACACAAATACAGGAGATTCAGCGGCCTGTAATAATAGCCCTTAATATGATTGACCTGCTGGAAAAGCGTGGAGATACCATTGACTGTAAGGTGTTGGAAAAAAGATTTGGCGTACCAGTAGTACCTATTTCTGCCAGCAAAAATACAGGAATAGACACACTTATGGCTAAAGCAATAGCAATAGCAGAGGGCGGACAACAGCAGCCTGTGCAAAGGCTATACTCTAAAAAGGTGGAGCGTGTAATAGCTGACATTCAAGAGGCTTTGTTTGAGGTGGACGGCAAGGAGCATTTGCGGTTTACAGCAGTTAAGCTGTTTGAGGGTGACTCGGTTACATGGGAAAATTACAAATTTAATAAGCAGCAGCAGGACCATATCGAATTTCATATAAACGAGATAGAAACTACCCAATACATAGACCGTGAAATGATAATAGCTGACGAAAGATATAAATTTATCTGTGCTACCTGTGAAAGGGCGGTTACAAAGGGACATCCCCAAGGCTACGAAACTATGTCAGACAAGGCTGATAAGGTTATAACCAATAAATATTTGGCACTGCCATTGTTTCTGCTGATGATGTTTGGTGTGTTTTTTATTACCTTCGGTCCTGTGGGCAGCTATTTAAAGGATGGTGCAGAGTGGTTAATCCTTGATGTTTTAACGCCACAGGTGTCCAGCCTGTTAGTAAGCATTAATGCCTCTGACTGGGCGTTCAGCTTAATTATTGACGGGATAATAGCTGGTGTTGGTGCTGTTGTTTCCTTTCTGCCGCAGATTTCCATATTGTTTTTATTGCTGTCTATACTGGAGGACAGCGGATATATGGCACGGGCGGCCTTTATTATGGATAAGCTGCTGCGTATGATAGGTTTATCTGGACGTGCCTTTGTGCCTATGCTTATGGGCTTTGGCTGTACAGTACCGGCTGTGCTTGGTACTAGAACCTTAGAAAATGAAAAGGATAAAAGGCTGACGATTTTAATCACACCCTTTATGTCCTGTAGTGCAAAAATGCCTGTGTATCTGTTGTTTATTTCGGTGTTCTTTAATGAAAGCAGTCCCTTAGTGATTTTTTCAATATACCTATTGGGCATATTAGTTGCTATTCTGACAGCATTAATTTTCAGCAGGACAATTTTAAAGGGTAAGGACGCACCCTTTGTGCTGGAGCTGCCTCCATACAGAATGCCATCACCTAAAACCTTGTGGCTGCACGTATGGGAGCGTGTAAAGGATTTTCTCGTTAGAGCTGGTACAATCCTAATGGGTGCTGCTGTGCTTATTTGGTTCTTACAATCCTTTAACTTTAGGTTAGAGCAGGTTTCAGACAGCTCTCAAAGTATTTTAGCAACAATTGGTATAGCAATTGCACCTATATTTTCCCTGTGTGGCTTTGGAGATTGGCAGTCCTCGGTGTCCTTGTTAACTGGTATTGTGGCAAAGGAATCGGTTGTCAGCACAATGACAGTTCTGTTTGGTGGAGATACCAGTATGATTAGTCAAGTGTTTACCCCATTGTCTGCCTATTCGTTTATGACCTTTGTACTTTTATATACACCTTGCGTAGCCGCGTTGTCTGCTATTGGTAAGGAAATGGGCAGCAGGAAATGGACGGCAATAGCTATTGTTTATCAGTTAGCTGTAGCATGGGTAGTATCTATGCTGGTATTCCAAATTGGCAGTTTGTTTGTTGGCTGATAACAACAGAAAGGTTGTTTTTTATGATAGCAGATATTATTATAGGAATTATAGGTTTTTTCTTTGTTGCATTGCTGGTGTACAGGGTTGTGATGTCTATTAAGCATGGCAGCTGCTGTAGCTGTAAGGGCTGTAATAACCCTGACATACAAACAGGCTGTACAGGCTGTAGCTGTAAGGGCTGTAGCGTAAGCTGTCAGAAGGTTAAAAAGCCATAGTAATAAAGGTAAAGCCTTATGTTGTAAACGCACATAGTAACAGATGAATAATCTGTGGCGGTGTGCGTTTTTTTGTTGTGGTATATAAAACAGATGGTTGGAAAGCTATGGAATACTAGATGTAAAATTGTTCCAAAAATTATCTATTATAACAAAAAATCAAGAAAAATAATTGAAAATTTTATTATAGGTGGTATAATAGGGATAACTTATATGCAGAAAGCAAATTATATGTTTGTATGATGTTATGTTAATAAAAGGGGGATGTTGTATGACACCACTTAAAAAATATTGTGTAGATGGCAGTAAAAAAATAAAGTTATCGGATTTTTCAACTACTCCAGATGTATCAAAAAAATTAAAGGATGAGATAGTACAAAAAATGGAGGAAAATCAAAAACAAATTGCCCTGCTACAGGATAAGCTGTATTCAGAAAGCAAGGAGTCAGTGGTAGTAGTTTTACAGGCGATGGATGCCGCTGGTAAGGATGGTACTGTAAAGCACGTTATGAATGGGTTAAATCCGCAGGGTGTAGATGTGTATTCCTTTAAGGTTCCCTCATCGGAGGAGGCTGCTCATGATTTTTTGTGGCGGTGCAGTAAAAATCTGCCCAGCAGAGGAAAAATTGCTATCTTTAACCGTTCTTATTATGAGGATGTGTTGGTGGTAAAGGTTCATAAGCTGTATAAAAGCTACAAAATGGCAGACCGCTGTTTAGGTGATGATATAATAGAAAAGCGTTATAAACAAATACGCAATTTTGAGGATTATGTATATGATAACAGCTATCGTGTTATTAAAATATTTCTAAATTTATCTAAGGACGAGCAGAAAAAACGTTTTTTAGAGCGTATTGACTTAAAAATTAAAAACTGGAAATTTTCAGCCTCTGATGTTAAGGAAAGAGAGTATTGGGATGACTATCAACAGGCTTATGAGGATGCTATAAATGCCACCTCCACTAATGATAGCCCGTGGTACATCATTCCCGCAGACAAAAAATGGTATGCACGTTACTTGGTATCACAGGTACTATTAGAAACCCTACAGACCATTAATCCTAAGTATCCAGAAATGCCAGAGTCAGAGCGTAAATTGCTGACACAGGACAAGGAAAAGCTAATGAACGAGGAATAAAAGCTTTATGGACTTAACAAGGGCTATTTATTTTGGACATTTTAAATTAATAGATCGCAACATATTATTGTGAAAGCTGTAGGGCAATAATAAGCAGTGATTACAAGGTAAGCATAAATATTATAAATGAGTGAATTGAAATAGTCTTCACATAATTAATAATTATGGACAACCGTGGGACACAGGGGGGTTAGATGCTTAGGCTGTAATCCTTGTATTACTACAACGAGAAAGCCTTGTCCGCTAAGCGTTAGCGTAAGTGGCGGGGTATGTCGCTATCTTAGGATAACAGAGGTGTTTTATGAATATATTGGCAATAGGTGACACGGTGGGCAGCATTGGCTGTGACTTTTTAAGGTCTAAGCTGCCACAGCTAAAAAAATTAAAGGGTATAGATTTAGTTATAGCCAACGGCGAGAATTCATCTGATGGTAACGGCATTACTCCTGCGTCAGCTGAGTTTTTGTATAATAGTGGTGTGGATGTTATCACAACGGGAAATCATTCCTTCAGAAGGAGGGAAGCATACCCTTTGTATGATGAATCGCCGTACCTAATACGACCGGCTAATTTTCCACAGGGTACAACACCGGGTAAGGGTATGTGTATTGTAGATATGGGCAGGGTACAGGTAGCGGTAATAAATGTTATGGGTAATGCATACCTAGAACCGTTAGGCTGTCCCTTTGAAACAGTGGATAGGCTGTTAGCAGAGGCTGAAAAAGAAAACGCAAAAATTATCATTGTCGACTTTCATGCTGAGGCTACGGGGGAAAAACGTGCATTAGGTTACTATTTAGACGGCAGGGTTAGCGGTGTGTTTGGTACACATACCCATGTACAAACAGCGGATGAAACGGTACTGCCAAGGGGTACGGGGTATATTACTGATGTAGGAATGACAGGGCCTATTCACTCTGTGCTGGGTGTTAAACCAGAAATAATAATAAAAAAATTTAAGGAAAAATTACCACAGCGTTTTGATTTGGCTGATGGTGCTTGTAAAATGGATTGTATTTTATTTGAGGTGGATGAAAAATCTGGAAAAACACTGTCGGTTGAAAGAATAGAGATAACCTAAGGCATGGCTTTATATGGGATAAACCAGAATATGGGGTATCGGTTGAAATCGTATTACCTTATATGCTATAATCAAGGAATAAAAAATAAATTGTACTAGTTTTATGTATGATGGTAATAAAGAGAGGGACCACACCTATGATAAATGGTATTGTTTTAAGAGATGCTATCATCTCAGGGGGAAATAATATAACAAAACAAAAAACACTAATAGATGATTTAAATATTTTTCCAGTTCCAGATGGTGATACAGGTACAAATATGTCTATGACAATTAACTCAGCTGCTGCAAAGCTAAAAACCTGCGACAACGCTGACGCAGGTCAGGTGGCAAAGGTGGCTGCAGCTGCTATGCTAAGAGGTGCAAGGGGAAACTCGGGCGTAATATTGTCACTGCTGTTTCGTGGCTTTTCAAAGGGCTTGGCAGGTAAAGCAGAGGTAAATGGCGCTGACTTGGTAGATGCCCTAAGCATTGGTGTTACAGACGCTTATGACGCAGTAATGAAGCCAACAGAGGGAACAATATTAACCGTTGCCAGACTTGCCTGTGAGGCTGGTAAGGTGGCTGCCAAGGATGATACAGATGTTGTAGCTGTTTGGAGTACAGTTTGTGTAGCTGCACAAGCGGCCTTAGCTACTACACCAGAGCTGCTGCACGTGCTAAAAAAGGCTGGGGTTGTAGATGCAGGCGGTAAAGGCTTGTGCGTGATTTTTGATGGTATGCTATCTGTTATTAGAGATGGTAATATGATTGAAATAGCACAGGAGCCTCAAACAGACTTGACAGATAAAGAAAACGATTTTTACAAGAGTGCAGCGGCTGAATTTGATGATGATATTACCTTCACATACTGTACAGAATATATAGTTGGCAGGGATAAGGAGAACGACCGTGACCCTAAAAAGCTGCGTGCTTACCTTGAAAAAATAGGTGATTGTGTAGTTGTTGTTGATGATGATGAGATTATCAAGGTTCACGTTCATACGGAAACTCCGGGCTTAGCGTTACAGGAGGCATTAAAATTTGGTCAGCTGTTAACTGTTAAGGTTGAAAATATGAAGGAACAGCATAGGAGGGCTGTTGAGGCTAACGAAAATGCACAGGCCCAAGACGTAGAAGCACCAGAGGAACAGACGGAAAAATACCCCTTTGCTGAACCCGTTAATGAAATCGGCTTTGTAGCTGTAGCAGTAGGTGAGGGATTAGAGGGGCTGTTTAAGGATCTAGGCTGTACACAAATGGTAAATGGCGGACAAAGCATGAACCCTAGTACAGAGGATATTCGAGAAGCGGTATTGGCAACTGGTGCAAAAACTGTGTTTGTGTTACCAAATAATAAAAATATTATTATGGCGGCTGAACAGGTTGTGCCATTGGTAGAGGACAGAAAGGTTGTCATATTGCCAACCAGAACTATACCACAGGGCTTGGGTGCTATGCTGTCATATGACCCAGACCTGTCACCGGATGGCAACAAACAGCTAATGCTGGATGCCGCTGCTGATATTGGCACAGGAATGGTTACCTTTGCTGCACGTGACAGTGAGTTTGGTTCTACAAGGATAAAAGAGGGCGATATAATAGCTTTGGAAAACGGCAAGCTTACCCTAACTGAGAAAACACCAGCGAAGGCTGCGTTTAAGCTTACAAAAAATATGGTTAAAAAGGATACCTCATTTATCACGGTTATATATGGACAGGAAACCTCCAAGCAAGATGCTCAGGAGCTTCATAACCAATTACAGGGGAAATATGGTAATATAGATATTACCCTTGTTAATGGCGGCCAGCCAATTTACTATTATATTATTTCTGTAGAGTAGATTTTAGGACGTGGATATTTAATGCTTGCAGGCTAGCTTCTAAATAGTAGATAGATAAAAAGATGTTTTTGATATCAATTTTTATAGAGCTTGTTTTTTATAATACGAATAAACACAGCACCCGTAAAGTCATTATGATTTTACGGGTGCTGTGCTTATTACACAGGAGAGCAGCTATGTGTTGTGAAAGGGACTGGCAGCTTTTAAATTACAGGGTGTTTTTGGGGTTAAACACAATTTCATTAACTGCGTGGACACGGCAGGCATATTTTTTCATAATAATATATAATATTTACGCGGCCATAGGTAACCGTGCCGTTGTTATTGTGTCACTGCCAGAAACATACATTACTGTTGTGGTGCGGTAGCTGGCTTTATTATAGCTGTTACCTGTTACTGTAATTGTGTAGCAGCCCTCTGGGAGATTATTAATTATCATAGCCCTGCTGCTACTGCCAACAAAGTAGGATATGGGGGTTTGGGCTTCACTCTTAAATACATATTCACCTGTAGAGGGGCTGTCGTCTGCATAGCTGTAGACCTCAATATATTTTTTCGTACTATAATTTTGTATTGTAAAGGCAGTACCGCTATGAATATTGTTGTCTTGATTTTCTAAGGAGTAGGTGGTTTTATTTTGGTCATTGTCCTGCGTTGTTGATTTTTTATAAAAATCCTGTGTGATTGCTAAGGTGCCAAGCCTGTCACCTGAAAGCTCGCTGAAAAAGGCGTCGCTGTATAGTGTTGTACCAGTTTTGTATGATGGGTGCAGGTCGTCAACCATGAAGGAGTCAGGCTGTGGCTGACAGGATAAGTATTGTGTAACATAGTTCATCATATCCACGCAGGGATAGTCTTGTTCCCTGCACCATGCTTTTAGTGCGTATATATATTCCTGATGCACGTTGTCACGCTTTATATATTTTTCCAGCTGTGCTGTAGCTTTGTTTTGGTAGATAAATGGGGATACGAAGATAATTTTGTTTTGGTCACCATTTTCCTTTTCTTTTATAATGCTTACTAGCTTTTTCATGTTTTCTATGTACTCTGACGCAGAGCTGGTAGTGACGGTATCATTATCACGGCATATAACATCGTTTACACCTAAGGCAATAATATAGGTGTCGGCGGTTGACTGCTTCAGCTTGTTTAGGGTATCGGTATCTATAAATATTGAGGCGGAGGTTTGACCCCCACGGGCAGCCACGTCAGTACCTTTTATGTTTGAAAATCCGCTGATAAGGCGTTCAAACCAACCGTGACCGTCAGTACAGGAACCGGCGGTTATGCTGTCACCAACCATGCACACCTTGTCAGCAGCACTTAGCAGGCTGTAAACCTCATTGTTTTCTATGTCTATATTTACACATTGGTCAGGACGGTCTATTCTAATTGTTTTGCATATGTCAGGTGACAGGTCACTGGTGATTACATATGTACCACATGACAGCGCTTTTGTTGTTGTCCCGTTATTGGTTTTTATGTTATCTAGGGCTGGTTCATAACCATTGCCATATAATCTTTTAATTGAATATGTTACAGCATCAGTTTTTTTGGCTTTTTCAAAAGAGTTAATAGTAACAAGTCCGGTGGATACCTGTTGTGGCTTTAGCTTGTGGGCTTCAGCTGACATGATAAAGGGCATATTACAGGCAGTCATAACAGCAGCTGCTACAGACAGAATTAATATTAAGCATATTCCTTTATATAAAATTTTATTTTTCATTATGACATATTCCCTTAATAAATTTTTGTTATACAGATACATGGTATCAGCTTTTCAAGACTTTCGCAAGATGGAAATGTTGTTTTTTGTTAGAATTGGGTATGTATTTATTATATTTTCTTGAGGTTATTAGTAGATTTGTGTTATACTATTAAGCAGATAAATAACTTCATGGGAGAAAGGGTGGCTACTATAATGAAGTACGATGTCGAGCTGTCACGGCTTATAAAAAAAGAGGAAATAGCTCAGGGAATATTTGATTTTACAGTGAAATGTCCATCGCTTGCAAAAAAAGCACAGGCAGGACAGTTTGCACATTTAGCTGTACCAGGAAAGACGCTGCGTCGTCCCATATCTATATGTGATGCTGTAGGGGACAGCCTTCGTTTGGTTTTTCAGGTACGTGGTCAGGGTACAGAAAAATTGGCTCAGGCTAAGGTTGGTGACGACATAGATGTTTTAGCACCCCTAGGACATGGATTTACCATACCGCCAAGGGGTACGGTTGCCTTTATAGGTGGGGGTATAGGTGTACCACCTATGCTGTACAGCGGAAAACAAGCTGAAAAAGCCATAGCCATACTGGGGTTTAGGGATAAGGCTGGGGTTATTTTAGCAAAGGACTTTGAAGAAGCCTGTAGTCAGGTTATTGTTACAACAGATGATGGCAGCTTTGGTTTACACGGGTTTGTAACAGATGCTCTAAGGACTGTTATTGATAAGGTTGACCTAGTATGTGCCTGTGGACCAACACCAATGCTAAAGGCTGTAGCCGCTATGGCAAGGGAGCATAATACACCTTGTCAGGTGTCCATGGAGGAACGTATGGGCTGTGGTGTAGGTGCGTGCTTGGTGTGTGCCTGTAAAACTAAAAAAGACAATAAAGAGGGCTACAGCCATGTGTGCAAAAATGGTCCTGTATTTAACGCTGAGGAGGTTGTTTGGTAATGGCAGATTTAGGCGTAAACGTTGCCGGCGTACAATTTAACAATCCGCTGATAGCTGCATCTGGTACTTTTGGCTTTGGCAGAGAATATAGCGAGTTTTACCCGTTGTCTACACTAGGGGGTATTTCCTGCAAGGGCATAACCTTACAGGAAAGACTTGGAAATCCACCACCTAGAATAGCTGAAACTCCATCGGGTATATTAAATGCAGTTGGACTGCAAAATCCTGGTGTTGACCACTTTATAGCAGAGGATTTACCATGGCTAAGGCAACAAAATACTGTTGTTATCTCAAACATAGCAGGCAATACACCAGAGGAATATTGTCAAATGGCAGAAAAGCTGTCTGATACTGATGTGGATATGATAGAGATGAATATATCCTGTCCTAATGTAAAAAGTGGTGGTGTTCAGTTTGGCACATCCTGTGAATCGGTAGGTGCTATTACCAAGGCGGTGCGAAGGTGTTGTAAAAAGCCGTTAATTGTAAAGCTTTCACCTAACGTGACAGATATAGCTTCTATTGCCAAAAGTGCAGAGGCAGAGGGTGCAGACGCTGTTTCCATGATTAATACATTAACAGGTATGCGTATTGATATTAATACAGGCAGACCTATTATTCACAATAACACAGGTGGTATGTCTGGTCCAGCGGTGTTTCCTGTAGCTGTTAGAATGGTTTGGCAGGTAGCACAGGCTATTAATATTCCTATTATTGGTATGGGCGGTATATCTACATGGCAGGACGCTGTAGAAATGCTCATAGCTGGTGCAGCAGCATTACAAATAGGAACAGTGCTGTTTTCTGACCCATATGCCCCTATAAAGATTAATAAGGGCATAGCCGAATTTTTAGATAAAAAGGGCTTGCAATCTGTTGCAGAATTAACAGGTACTATTAACCCATGGTAATAAAATATAAGCCTTTTGGGTAAGCTAATCTCATTAAATATTTTAATGAGGTTGGATTATGGAACTTTTAAATGTAGTGTTATGCTCCATAGGTTCAGTAGTAATACTGTTCTTTTTAACAAAGCTTATTGGTAATAAGCAAATTTCTCAGCTAAATACCTTTGATTATATTAACGGTATAACCATAGGCTCTATAGCGGCAGAGTTTGCAACATCACTAGAGGGTGACTTTTTAAAACCACTAATTGCCATGGTGATATATGCAGGTGTAGTTTTACTGTTATCCTACATGTCTACAAAGTCTATAAAGCTGCGACGCTTTTTTACAGGCAGAACATTAATGCTTTTTGACGGCAACAAAATGTACAGAGAAAATTTTAAAAAGTGTAAAATGGACATAGCGGAGTTTTTGACCCAGTGCAGAGAAAACGGATATTTCGATATTAATGAAATACAAACAGTTGTTTTTGAAACAAACGGTAAAATTTCAATTATGCCAAAATCCCAAAACAGACCTGCTACGCCAAAGGATATGATGATAAATACAGACGTGGAAAAACCACCTGTAATACTAATACAGGATGGTGCGGTGCTATACGAAAACCTAAAATTCAGCGGTAATGACCAGCAATGGCTGAACACACAGCTAAAAAACTTGGGCATAAATAAACCTGAAATGGTTTTCGTCGCCAGCGTGGATTATAAAAATACACTTTCAGCATATATTAAGCTGTCAGAAAAAGCACCGGGTGATATTTTTCAGTAGCCTTTAGCAACGACCCTATTCATTTTGAATAAGGTCGTTGCTTTTTAAGCTTAGGTAATAATTACATAATTAACTTTGTCCCAGCTGCTATTGCAATTTTTATGGATGCAAAATATAATATTAATAGAATATGGCACTGTTGACAGCTTTTAAGTAAACCCCAAGGGCAGCAACCTCTAAGCCTCAGCCAAGGCTTAGAGGTATGTCAACGCTTAGTAATAGATTTAAAAATGAAAAGAGGTTATAATAATGAGAAAGCTTTTTATCCTTGCAGCTGCTGTGCTGATGTTATCCTTGGCTGGATGTGACAGCGGAGCTACGTTGGCAACGGAGGTTCCCACGCAGACACCAACCCAAAAGGTAACACAGGCCCCTACCCAGCCTTCCACTGCTGCTCCCACAGAAGCACCAACGCAGGCAGAAACCATAGTGGACAATTCACAGCTAAAGCCTGTTACAGGCTCGTGGATGCTGTGGTATTATGAAAATTCAGATGGCACAACACAAGTCCCTAACAGTACAATACAGTATCTTTTTGAGGCTGATGGTACTTTTACAGCTGTTGTAGCCGGTAATGAGGCAACTGGCACATACACCTTTGATGGTGAAACCTTATTATATACAGCAGATGCCAGCGGAGAAGAAGGCACGTTTATATATGACAGCACCAACAAAGTGTTAATTGATGAGGGTGCAGGGGGTAAAAAAGCAGTGCTGACAAATGATATGAAAAGGATTGCAGAGGAGTCAACAGCTAGGGCAGTGCTTTAAAAATGTGGGATGTTAGAGGTGTGTTATAAATGGCAGATAAAATAAACAAGACAAATGCCATGCGGATATTGGATAAAAATAAAATTGCCTATGATATAAAAACCTATGAGGTGGACGAAAACGATTTATCAGGGGAGCATATAGCTGTACAGCTAGGGTTAAATCCAGCCTGTGTTTTTAAAACCTTGGTTTTACATGGGGATAAAACCGGTTATGTGGTAGCCTGCATACCTGTGGCGGCTACCCTAGATTTAAAGGAATTGGCAAAGGTCAGCGGTAACAAAAATGTACAGATGATACACGTAAAAGATATTATGGGAATAACGGGATATATACGAGGTGGCTGCAGCCCCGTTGGAATGAAAAAGAAGTTCCCAACATTTTACCATAATACTATAACAGCTTATGATAAAATATATTTAAGCGGTGGTAAGCGTGGTATACAAATAGTTGTAGCCCCAGCAGATATTTTAAGGGCTACTGTTGGTACATCAGCCCCACTTATACAATAAAATAATTAAGCCACAGCATTTATAAAAACGCTGTGGCTTAATTTATTGGTATACAATAGATATAAAAGCTGTTTAGTAAATAATAGGGCTAAGCATCAATAAATGTGCTGGACTATTTTTTAACCCTTAATAATCGTGAGGAGTTTAATACGCACAGCATACTAACACCTGTGTCGGCAAAAACAGCTAACCACATAGGGGCATAGCCAAGGGCGGCTAATACCAGAATAATTACCTTTACCGACAAAGCAAAAATGATGTTTGCCTTTACTACGGATAAAACACGTCTGGCAATTTTTACAGCGGCAGGAAGCTGTTTTAAATTGCCGCTGGACAACACAGCGTCTGCTGCTTCTATGGCAGCTTCAGAGCCTAATCCCATGGCTATACCGCAGTCAGATACAGCTATAACAGGGGCGTCGTTTATACCATCACCTACAAATACACATTTAGTGCTGTTTACCTTTAAGGAGGTCATTATTTTTACCTTGTCCTGAGGTAACAGACCAGCGTGATATTCAGTGATACTGCATTGGCTGGCTACGCTTTTTGCCACAGCCTCATCATCACCTGTGAGCATGGCTATTGTTTTACCACCTAGCCTTTTTAGGGCTTGTGTAATAGCAGGGGCTTCATCCCTGATAGTGTCAGCTACGGTGATTTCCCCTTCCGGTTCACCGTTTACAGTTAGATAGATAACACCCTTTTTGCCATGTGACTCCTTTAAAATTCTATAGCTTCCACAGGCTATTTTTGTACCGTTTTTCATTGCACTGACGCCTATACCGGGTATTTCTGTATAGTCGGTTAAAATAGGCAGCTCTAACCCCTTAGCCTTGAGCTTAATGGCTGTGGCGACGGGATGTACAGAGTTTTCCTCCACCGCAGCGGCCATTGCAATTACCTCATGCTCTGTTAGCCTGCCACAGGATTTTAATGTATTAACTGTTAGCTTGCCAGCTGTCAGCGTGCCTGTTTTATCAAATACGAAGGTATCTGCCTTTGCCAATGCTTCAATATACTTTCCGCCTTTTATTAGCACGCCAACCTTTGATGCACCACCTATGCCAGAGTAAAATCCCAGTGGTACAGATATAACTATAGCACATGGACATGATGCTACCAAAAATACTAATGCACGTGATAACCATGTTGTAAAGTCCCCTGTGATTATAGTGGGGATTACTACTAACATAACAGCCAACACCATTACAATTGGGGTGTAAACCTGTGCAAATTTTGTTATGAACCTTTCAGAGCTGCCTTTAGCTGCGGCGGCATCCTCTACCATTTTAATAATTCTGCTGGCAGAAGAATTTTCGTAGCTTTTTGTAACCCTTACGGTTAACAAGCCCTCGCCGTTCATCATACCGGACATCACCTGACTGTCCGCCCTTGCGGTTACAGGCAGACTTTCGCCTGTTAGGGCAGAGGCATCCATTGAGGATACACCCTTGATAACTGTACCATCCAGTGGTACACGTTCAAAGGGCTTTATTATTATTGTGTCACCTACGTTTATTTTTTGTGCAGGCACAATGGTTGTGCTGCTGCCTAATAGCAGGCTGGCTGTATCTGGACGTATCTCTGCCAGCTTTTCTATGTCACGTCTGGATTTGTTTACAGCCCTGTCCTCCAACGCTTCACCGATGGCAAACAAAAGCGTTACCAGAGATGCTTCTGCAAACTCTCCTATACAAAATGCGGCTAATACGGCTATTGCCATTAACGTGTTTTCGTCCAGCTTCAGCCGTTTAATGGAGTGAAATCCAGCTATAAACACCTTGTAGCCACATATTATTACGGACAGACCATATGCTGTGGCATACACAACAGCAGGTAAATTAAAAACACGCTCACATAGTATAGCTATAACAAATAAACCTAAGGCTATTATTATTTTTAGCCATTCATTATCCTTTTTCTTTTGGGTTATTTTTGTATTACTGTGGTGTGGTACAACTGTAACACCCTGCTCAATAGAATCAACTATGGATTGTGTCCACAGCTGTACCTCTTTTTCGGCATTGCTGTTACAAGAAAAAGAAATGGTTTTTGCAGCGAAGTTCAGCGTTGTGTTTTCAGTGCCTTCATGGTTGGCTATGGCTGTTTCTATTTTTGCTGCACAGCCTGCACAGTGCAGACCATCTAATGTAAATTTGTAGTTTTTCATATTTGTTCCCCCTTTGACCCTTGTGCAGAGGGTTATTCCTCTTCTATATGAGTTAAACCAGTTTGATAAATTTCTCTGATATGGTCATCATCTAATGAATAGATAGAGGATTTGCCCTCACGGCGAGATTTTACTATATTGGCGCTGCGTAAAATTCTTAATTGATGTGAAACAGCGGACTGCTCCATGCCAACTATTTCAGCTATTTCACAAACGCACAAATCACCTTGAAACAAGGCACACATTATGCGTATGCGGGTGCTGTCACCAAAAACCTTAAAAAATTCAGCCAAATTAAATAGGGTGTCAATATTGGGCATTTTGTCTATTACTGCTTGTAGGGCATGGTTATGCCCTAGCTCACAGCAAGCTGTATTATCGTTTGTAGTAGTCACAAGCCTTCACCTCTAATAATATTTGTGTTGCAGTGAACATATGAACATCTATTCATACGTTTGCTGTAATTATACATCAGACAGATAAAAAGTCAATACCCTTTGACAAAATAATACAGCAAAGTTAATTTTTTGTTAATTGACATTTTTATAAATAAAAAGTAAACTGGTAGGGTAAGAGTATATCTATATTATGTATAAAAGAGAGGATATGATATAAAATGAAAAAATTAGTAGCAGTTATTTTAAGCTGTGCATTATTATTAACCGTTTCAATGCTGTTTACAGCGTGTGGCGAGGAAGAAACAGCACCAAAAACAGGTATATTAGGTGTGTGGGGTGGTCGTGGTGACGACACACAGGTTCAGTTTAATGATGATGGTACCTGCGTAGTTGGAGGTACAGCTGGCACATATGAGGTAAAGGACGATAAAACCTTGGTTATGACACCTAATGGCGGCAGCCAAGTAGAATTTAAATGGTCTGGTGAAGCCACCGATAAGCTAAAAGAAAATGAGTGGACTATCAGCGGTGATAAAATAAAAATTAACGGCTATGAGTATTCCAAGGATAATGACAGTTCATCTAAAACCAACAACAGCTCTCAAGGGAACGCATCCTCCGGCACAGCATCCTCTGGCAGTGGGACATCCTCTAACAGCGCCTCGTCAGCATCCTCTGGCGGTGGGTCCTCCAGCACCTCCTCAAGCACCTCTTCAAGTGCATCCTCAAGTGCATCCTCAGGTGGCTCATCACAAAGCAGCGGTGTACACAGCGATGGTGACGAAACACCAATGCCAGTTATCGTTGAAAATTTGGATTAATAATAATTGTAATTTTGACATCCCCCTACAATCAGTGTACCAATGATTGTGGGGGGATGTTTATGGTTTAATTTTTGAAGAATATATGGTATACTCATATTGTATTAGTAGTTTTGAAAATGGTAAAGAGTAATAACCTAACAGATTAAAAAGAGGTTTTATAATATGGTGATTATGGCAGTAGATTTAGGAAAAGCACGTACAGGCTTATCGGTGTGCGACAAAGGTGAGCTTTTAGCGTCACCTGTGTGTGTTATCAGCCAACACGCACATATACGAATAATTGATAAAATTAAGGAGCAAATAGAAGTCTACAAGCCAGAACAGCTGGTGGTTGGACTGCCCAAAAATATGGACGGTACAGAGGGTGACAGCGCTAAAAACGCTAGGGCATTTGGACAATTGCTACATGATGAAACAGGCTTGCCAGTGGCAATGCAGGATGAGCGTGGCACTACCATTACCGCACATAGCTTTTTAAACAACACAGATACCCGTGGTAAAAAAAGAAAAGCTGTAGTTGACAGTGTGGCAGCCACCATAATTTTAGAGGATTATTTGGCGTACAGAAAAAATCACCGCTAAATTCATAAGACCTTCACGCCTTCAAAGAGCAAGTACTTCAGAAGGTCATATATAACACCTAAGCAATAGCTTTAGCAATTGACATAGAGCCAAGGAAAAAGCCCTGTAGCTACACAAAAATGTGGTTACGGGGCTTTTGGCTGTATTAAAGCTGAATAGATTTGTACAGTGTTTATATAGCAATATAGAAAATTGGATTAAGCTGCTGACTTATAATGTCCCTTATAAATTGCCAATAGCACTAATGAAACAATGGCGGTTATTGCTTCAGCTACAGGCATAGCTAACCATATTCCTACCATACCTAGGCTGGCACAGAAAAGGAAGGCTAAAGGTATTACTATGGCAAAGCCTCTTAATATGGATATTAGCAAAGCCTGTATGGGCTTGGCATTTGAACTAAAAAATGATGCAGAAATAATGTTTATACCCGTAAAGAAGAATGCTGCAAAGTATATATATATTCCCTCCACAGCTAAAGCAGTTAGTGACGTATTATGCTGGCTGTTGAAAATAAGTGCTATAGGCTCGGGGAAAATTGCTGATATAGCGTAGACAATGGTGGCTATTATAATGGCTAAGGTAATAGCGTATTTGTATAATTTAAAAAGGTCGTGCCTGTTGCCTGTGCCGTAACAACGACTAATGAGGGGCTGCACACCTTGGGCAATACCGGTGAATACTGACACAACCACCAAGGCAAGGTTGACGATTATGCCATAGGCGGCTACACCTGTGTTACCGCTGACGCTTAAAATTAACAGATTAAACACAATAATAACAATACCTGTGGAAACCTCGGTTATTAGGGAGGATATTCCTAAGGCACAAATATCCAAAAAGGCTTTTATCTTAAGCTTAACCTTTACAAGATGGAAATTATTCTTTTTTCTAATAAAATGTGTGGATAATATGATAGTGCTTAACAATGGTGCGGTGCCGGTTGCTAGGGCTGCACCAACCATTCCCATATTTAAAGGAAAAATAAAAATATAGTCAAACACAATATTGGATATGCTGCCGGTAATCATAGCAATCATAGCCAAGCGTGGGTTGTTGTCATTACGCACGAAGGACATCATAAGGTTGCTGATAAAATACATTGGAGATAACAGAAGAAAAACCATCATGTATGACTGTGTTAACGGGATAATATCACCAGAAGCACCTAATGCGATACATAAATCGTCTGTAAAAAAAATACCGATGGTGACGAAAATCACAGCGAAAAAGGCGGCTATTATCAAGCTGTTGGTAAAGGCACGGTTAGCCCTTTGCATATGGCTTTTACTGCGTTCAATGGCATATCGTGTAGCACCGCCTACACCTATCATCAGCGTTGTACCGTACATAAAGTTGAATAGGGGCAGTCCGATATTTAGTGCTGTTAAACCGTTAGCACCTAACCCTAGTGCAACAAAGTAGGTATCAGCCAAAATATAACAGGACAAGCCTATCATACCTAAAATGCTAAGTGAAACGTATCGGCTAAAGCTTTTTAGCAGGCTGTTTTCTGCTTTGTTTTTAATCATTTGGTATGCTCCTTATTGTTAATAGCTACATTGTAACAGAATATAAAAAGTTGTCAAATGGAAAATAACAAAACAAAAACCCTTTAAGGCGATTAACCTTAAAGGGTGTGTTGTTAAACAAGAGAAATGAAATTTATCTTATTCAGATTTCATATTTGCAAAGCAGTCGCTGCAGTAAACTGGGCGATCTTCACGTGGTCTGAAAGGAACCTTTGCTTCACAACCACAGCTAGCACAGGTTGCTGTGAACATTTCACGCTCAGCCTTGTTAGCGTTCTTTCTTGCGTCACGGCAATCCTTACATCTTTGTGGCTCGTTTACGAAACCTTTCTCAGCGTAGAACTCCTGCTCACCAGCTGTGAAAATAAATTCGTTACCGCATTCTTTACAAACTAGAGTCTTGTCTTCGTACATTGTTTTTACCTCGCTTTTGGAATAAATAGATTTTTTATTGTTGCCCCTGGACGGATTTGCACCGTCGCCTTTGTGTTACCAACGCTCTGCTAAGTATAAGCTACATGGGACGTGTAGGAATGCTAACCTTTTCCTTTTTTCAGCTTTTTTCTAATACGCTGAAGAGCATTGTCAACCGTCTTTACAGACAAATCTAAAATATCCCCAATATCACCGTATGAGCTGCCGCTTAGGTAGTAGGTTAAAACCTTGTACTCTAATGGAGAAAGCACGTTTTTTATATGTTGTATAACAGAAAAGTAGTTCTCCCTGTCTATGAAGTCCTGTTCAGGACTGGCCACTGTGTTTTCAGATGACATACCCTGACTTTCCAAAGGGACAAGCATATTGGAGGGTATATCCTTTTTTCTGTGGCTTCCCCTAACAATAGAGGAAAATCGGTTTGTAATACATACACTGGCATATGTATTAAATGATGCCTTGGCGTTTTCATCATAGCTTTGGACGCTGTGCAGTAATGCCAACAAGCCTTCCTGAACAAAGTCATCGCTGTCTATGGCTTCCACCTTATACATGGTGGATTTACTTCTTATCAACCCCATGTATCGCAGGGTTAAATCATCAAAAGCCTGTTTGTTGCCTTGCTTTATTAGCTTTGCCAGCTGTTCATCTGTGTACTTATCCATTGGTTTTCCTGCTATGGCTGTATCAATGCAACCACCTTAAAATATTTAGGTTACTTTTACTAATGAACTTATCATACACGATAGCAATCCATAAGTCAATGAAATAAT
Organism: Ruminococcaceae bacterium UBA3903; assembly: GCA_002391625.1. GTDB lineage: Bacteria > Bacillota > Clostridia > Oscillospirales > Acutalibacteraceae > UBA3903. The sequence continues at coordinate 26,092 of DGFJ01000016.1, forward strand.
GAAAAAACGGTAAAAAGAAATAAATAGCTGATAATCTTTTGTATATATTATACAATGAAATATGTGAAATTATGTCAAAATGCCAATTTTTTCTTTACAAACCAGTTATTGTTTCAAACATATTTTCTTTGTGATACAATAAATTACAGAAGCATAATAGGCTTAGACAGCTGTATAAGAGCTTTTGTGTAATAGAAAAATAATGTTAAGGTGTGATGGTATGGTTGTTGCAAGCAATAGCTTGGGCTTGTTTGGATTAGAAACCTTTGTGGTAAGGGTAGAGGCTGATGTGGCTGTTACCTTTCCGTCCTTTGATATAGTAGGACTGCCGGACGCATCTGTTAAGGAGTCCCGTGACAGAGTGCGTAGTGCCATAATAAACTGTGGGTTTGAGTACCCAAGCGGAAAAATCACTGTTAACCTTGCACCTGCTCATATACGCAAGGAGGGACCGTTGTATGATTTACCTATATTAATAGCACTTCTGCTTGGCTCTGGACAGCTAAACGCTGATGTGGGTGACAGTGCCTTTATAGGTGAGCTGTCCTTGGGCGGGGCTGTGCGTGGGGTAAACGGCGTACTGCCAATGACTATTAAGGCAAAGGAGGCGGGGTTTAAACGGCTGTTTATACCTGCGTCCAACGGGAAGGAGGCTTCTGTGGTTGAGGGGATAGATGTATATGCCGTTAAAAGCTTAAACCAGCTTTTTAATCATTTGAATGGAAAAGCACCCATGACGCCTGTAGCTCCATTTACAGATTTTACTGCACCTGCACAAAATATGCCGGATTTTTCACAGGTAAGGGGACAGGCAGAGGCTAAACGGGCAATAGAGATAGCAGCTGCGGGCTTTCATAATATTTTATTGGTAGGCTCACCTGGTTCGGGAAAAAGTATGTTGGCAAAGAGAGTACCGTCAATTTTGCCTGATATGACCTTTGAGGAGGCTATAGAAACCACTAAAATTCATTCTATAGCAGGGGCGCTGCATGACGACTTGCCATTAATAACACAGCGTCCCTTTAGGTCACCTCATCACACAGTATCAGCGGCAGGGCTGTCCGGCGGAGGTGCTGTGCCTAAGCCTGGTGAAATTTCATTGGCACACAATGGGGTGCTGTTTCTGGATGAGCTGCCAGAGTTTTCACGAAATACCATGGAGGTTCTGCGTCAGCCTATTGAGGATGGTACAGTTACTATTTCTCGTGTTAGCGGTACGTTAACATATCCTTGTGATGTTATGCTGATAGCGGCTATGAACCCATGCCCCTGTGGCTATTTTGGACATCCCACACGAAGGTGCATATGTGGGGAAAAGGCAGTTGCCAGATATTTATCAAGGGTGTCAGGTCCATTGCTGGACAGGCTGGATTTACACGTTGAGGTTCCCCCTGTAGAATTTGAACAGCTATCCTCCTCGGCGGACGAGGAGGCGTCAAAAATTATAAAGGAACGTGTAAACAAGGCACGCAGGCTACAGCTGGAGCGGTATCGTGATATGGGCTTTACCTGTAATTCCAGAATATCCTCGGCTATGCTTAGAAAGGTTTGCCCCTTAGATGATAGGGCAAAGGGTATCCTGCAAACAGCCTTTGATAAAATGGGGTTGTCCGCCAGAGCATATGACAAGGTGCTGAAGGTATCCCGCACTATTGCTGACCTTGATAACAGTCAGGTTATTAAGGCAAACCACATAGCGGAGGCTGTTCAATACAGGACATTAGACCGTAAATACTGGCATAATAGCTAATAGAAAACCGCTAATAATATTAATAAAATGTGCTAATGGTAAGTTTTTTTCTATACCCTGTGACATAAACTCATTTTAGTTGACTTTTTACATGGATTGTATTATTATTACAAGTAGGCTTTTTTGGTAATGTTGCGAAATTATTTATTACTTATTTTGTTATTACAGACGAAAAAAGTCTTTAATTTTGATTTTTTCTTTTATGAGCTTGGCTGTTGTTAGCAACCATCCTCATATTTTATATACATAATAATATTAGGAGTGTGCGACACTTGGAGAAATATGTTATTACAGGTGGAAAACCGCTAAAGGGCGAGGTTACAATAAGCGGTGCAAAGAATGCGGCTGTGGCAATTATACCTGCTACTATTTTAGCTGACGGTCCTTGCAGAATTGAAAATATCCCAAACATTAGTGATGTTACCTTAATTGCACAAATTTTAAAACAAATGGGTGCGGTGGTTAAACGAGTTAATAAAAATACCTTAGATATAGATGCAACAACAATTAAAGCTCCAACAGCCACATATGACATTGTACAGCATATGCGTGCGTCATATTACCTGCTGGGTGCATTGCTGGGTAAATTTGGCAAGGCACAGGTTTGTATGCCCGGTGGCTGTGATTTTGGTGTACGGCCTATTGACCAGCACCTAAAGGGCTTTGCTGCAATGGGGGCTAAGCACGATTTAATAGACGGTGCTATTATTGATATTTCAGCAGAATATTTACATGGTGCTCATATATATATGGACGTTGTTTCTGTTGGTGCTACAATGAACGTTATGCTGGCTGCGGTAAAGGCAGAGGGCGTTACAGTTATCGAAAACGCCGCCAAAGAACCACATATTGTGGATTTGGCAAATTTTTTAAACTCAATGGGTGCTAACGTGCGTGGTGCAGGTACAGATGTTATAAAGATAAAGGGTGTTGCCACTATGCACGGTGCAACATATTCTATTATTCCCGACCAAATAGAGGCAGGCACATATATGGTAGCCGCTGCCGCTACAAAGGGTGACGTTATGGTAAAGAACGTTACACCTAAGCATTTAGAGTCCATAACCGCTAAATTAAGGGAAATGGGCGTTACTGTTGATGAGTTTGACGATTCTGTCAGAATTCGTGTGGAAAAGCCATTAACACGCTGTAATGTTAAAACTATGCCACATCCAGGCTTTCCAACAGATATGCAGCCACAGTTTGCTGCCCTGCTGGCAGTAGCAAAGGGTACCAGCATTATTAACGAGAGCGTGTGGGACAACCGTTACCGTTATGTGGGTGAGCTGTGCAGAATGGGCGCTCAAATTTCTGTAGATGGCAGGCTGGCGATTATAGAGGGTGTTGACCAACTAATAGCAGCCACAGTCAGAGCCACTGATTTACGTGCAGGAGCAGCTATGATTATTGCCGCACTGAACGCTAACGGTACTACAGAAATTGACGAAATTATCCATATTGAGCGTGGCTATGATGATGTGGTTGAAAAGTTCCGTGGGTTAGGTGCAGATATGAGAAAAGAACGTACCGAAACCACCACACAGGTTGTTACTGCGTAATTATAAATGATGTATTAACCTCTACAGGCGGACGTTTTGTCTGCCTGTTTTTGGTTATATATGGCGTTAAAACCAAAAAGGAAAAACACAGCAGGTGGCTATATTACCACAGGCATTAAGACAAACAGCACATAAGAAAAGCAGTATAGGGCAGGGGCTGTCCAAATTAATGACTGTAAGGCTTGCTGGGGGCTGGGGCTATGAAGCAGGAGGCTCCTTGACCTTCAACAGTAAACAGTCCGCATGGCAAAGGATAATTTAAAATAAAAGGGATGATATGAATGTCACGACTATACCCGCTTTTTAGTGGCAGTAAGGGAAATTGTTATTACATAGGCAGTGGCGGTACAGGCATATTAATTGATATGGGCCGCAGTGCTAAACAAATAGAAAATGCACTGAAGGATAACGATATTGATATTAGGGGGATACAGGGCATTTTTATTACTCATGAGCATACTGACCATGTTAGCGGTTTGCGTGTGTTTGCATCACGCTACGGTGTTAACGTTTATGGGTCAGCAGGTACATTGGAAAGCTTAGATAACAGCGGAATATTGACGCAAAAGTTTAATAGCTATGTTATTGGAGATGGTGGGGTAGAAACCTCTAATATGAAGGTACAGGCCTTTCGTACATCCCATGATTGCAGTGAGAGTGTTGGTTATGCGGTAACTCTTGGGGATGGCAGAAGGGTGGCAATCGCCACCGATACCGGCGTGCTAAGTGATGATATGGTATCTGCAATCAGTGGCAGTGATGTGGTGGTGCTGGAATCTAACCATGATGTGAATATGCTGTTAAACGGTATGTATCCCTATGTGTTAAAAAGACGGATTTTATCAGATAAGGGACATCTGTCTAATGAAACCTGTTCACAGATTTTACCACGATTAGTTGCCAGTGGCAGTACAAGGTTCGTGCTGGCTCATCTTAGTGACGAAAATAATATGCCACGCATAGCTAAACAGTCGGCTATATGTGCTTTACAGGAAAACAATATGAAACAGGATTTGGACTATACCTTAATGGTAGCCAAGCCTGTAACAGACGGTTCCAGCATAGTTTTTTGAGGTAGTGTAAATGTTAAATGTTAATATAATATGTGTTGGCAAACAAAAGGAAAGGTATTGGCGTGATGCCTGTAATGAATATGAAAAAAGGCTAAGGGCTTTTTGTAAATTTTCTATCATAGAGGTGGATGAGGAAAAAACAGCTGATAACCCAAATGATAGTCAAATACTTCATATTTTGGATTGCGAGGGTAAGCGTATATTAAAAAAAATAGATAAGAGTGCCAAGGTAATTGTGCTGTGTATTGAGGGCAGGATAGTATCATCACAGGAGCTGTCCTGTATAATGGACACAACTGCAATAGAGGGAATTAGTAATATTTCATTTGTTATTGGCGGTTCGTGGGGGCTGTCAGAGGAGGTTAAGGAACGTGGCAGTGTTAAGCTGTCCATGTCCAAGATGACATTTCCACACCAGCTGGCAAGGGTTATGGTGTGTGAGCAAATATACAGGGGCTTTCAGATTTTAAGCGGTGGAAAATATCATAAATAAATTTTGTTTCCCGTTAATTAGTTTGTCAATAATAATCTATAACAAAGCATCTTTTTACAAAGGGTTATTTTAATTATGGGACAGAGCATATTATGGCGAAGGCCGTGAAGCAATAATAAACTGTAATATTAGAAATAAAGTATGAACGCCGAGCTGAGAAAGGATGATATTGATGGCATTGGATGGAGCATATCTGCGACATATATGTAAAGAAGTAAAGGAAAATGCAATAGGCAGCAGAGTAGAAAAAATATATCAGCCCAATAAGGATGAAATCGTGCTGGCTTTACGAAGTATGCAGGGGGCTAAAAAGCTGCTGCTGTCCGCCAGAGCTGACTCACCTAGGATGAATTTTACAGCCTTTGCCCCTGAAAACCCAAAGGTACCACCTATGCTGTGTATGCTGCTGCGTAAGCGTTTATGCGGTGCAAGGCTTGTAGACGTTACACAGCCACAAATGGAGCGTATTGCTTTTTTGCATTTTGACGCTACAGATGATTTAGGTGACCATATAACATTACAGCTGGCCGTTGAGATAATGGGTAAATACAGCAATGTTATTTTTATTGACGATAAGGGTATTATTATAGATGCGTTAAAGCGTGTAGATATGACAATGTCCTCACAAAGGCTGGTGCTGCCAACGTTAAAATACAGTATGCCACCTAATCAGGATAAAATTAATATTTTAGATAATGATGCACAGGGGGTTATTGACACTATTGAAAAGCTTGACAAAAATATGATGCTTAATAAGGCTTTGTTAAGCTGTATTCAGGGTGTGTCCCCAATTGTATGTCGGGAGCTGGAATATTTAACAGGTAAGGGTGCTGATGTAGCAACTGATGAAATGACACCAGAGCATTATATGAGGCTGGAGTTTTTTCTTAACCGATATATAGCCACAATTAGGGATTGTACTGGTATTCCGTATATGGCTGTTAACAATAGCAAGCCTATGGACTTTACCTTTACTGATATTACACAGTATGGTGATGTGGCACAGCTAAAGCGTTGTGACAGCTTTAGCCAGCTGTTGGACGATTTTTACCTTGAACGTGATTCTGCTCACAGGATGAGAGCCAAATCTCAGGATTTGCACAGGTTGCTTGTTAATACAATGGACAGGCTAAGCCGAAAGATTAATACACAAACAGCTGAACTAGACCAATGTGCTGACCGAGAAGCCTTGCGTATAAAGGGAGATTTGTTACAGGCTAACCTATATAAAATAGAAAAGGGTGCTGCCAGCGTAACGGTAGAAAATTTTTATGACCATAACAAGCCTATAAAAATACCCCTTAATCCAGCACTCAGCAGCAGCCGTAATGCACAAAGGTATTACAAGGATTATCGCAAGGCAAAAACGGCTGAACAGGTGCTTCAGGTGCAGATAGAAAAGGCTAAAAATGATTTGGAATATATTAATGCTGTAGCTGACTGTCTTACCAGAGCCACCACAGAGCAGGAGTTAAACGAGATACGTCAAGAGTTAATGGAGGAGGGCTATTTAAAACAACCAAAGGGTAAGGCGAAAAAAACAGCACCCTTGCCACCCTTGGAGTTTACCTCACCTATGGGATATAAAATTTTAGTAGGAAGAAATAATAGGCAAAATGATAAGCTAACGCTAAAGCAAGCCAACAATAACGATATATGGTTTCACACTAAAAATATCCCAGGCTCACATACAATTATTGTAACTAACGGAACACAACCAGACGAGGAAACTATATTGTATGCGGCGAGCCTAGCTGCCTGTCATAGTAAGGCTAAGAACAGCTCACAGGTACCTGTAGACTATACACAAATACGCAACGTAAGCAAGCCACAGGGGGCTAAGCCGGGTATGGTAATATATGTTAAATATAAAACGTTGTATGTTACCCCTTCATTACCTGAAAAACAGTAGCACTGCTTCTTTATTAAAGATGTTGAAAATTCGTAGAGTGGCATTATGTTTTTTACATCGAAGCTTCACCAAGGGGATGAAATTTTGTTATGCTCCTTGTTTTTTGATACCGCCTATGGCAAAATAAAAACTTTAAATATTAATATTAAAAATAGCAAAATAGAAAAAAGGGACAAGTACAAGCAAAAGCTTTGTACTTGCCTTTTTTGGTTGTGTGCTAGATATGCATTATAGCTTGGTGGTGAAGGCTCGTCACGGGCTTGATAGGTGGGACGGTATGCCAACCTACCACATTGTTGGCTTAACATATATATATGCTTATGGTGCTGTTGTGAGCTAAAATATAAAATCTAAATAGATTTTTATATTGTACTGTTGTTTTCTGCTTTTTGTGAAAAATCCACCAGCTAATTTTATCCATCATTATATTAGGAATTATAATTAATTTACTCCATAGGATTTGCGTTAGTAGCCAAGGTAGTGTTAGGGTAGTAATAGTACAATATCTCCTTGTAGGAGCTTCCCTGCTGTGCCATTTCATTAGCACCGTTTTGGCTCATACCAACACCGCTGCCATAGCCCTTCACGGTAAAAACAAATTTATCCTCAGTGTATAACAGTGAAAAGTTACTGCTTCTTAAATTAAATGCCTTTTGCACCTGATTACCGGTTAAGGCTTTATTGCCTATGGCTATTTCTGTTATACTGCCAGAGCTGGTGCGGGTACAATCTCCTACGATATTGTTAGGGTTACTGTCACATGAGTAGTCATCCCAAGTTTCAATCATTTTTTTGTTAAAGTCTTCAGCAGACAGCTTAACGACGGTTTGATAGTTGTTGGTGGTGGTGTCAAAGGGGCTGGCAACCTGTATTAGATACGGAAAGGCTTCTCCATAAATATCACTACTGCTTTCGGTGCTGCCAGAGGATATTTGATGAAACTCTGTTTTGGCAACCCTGCCGTCATATGTAACTATTGTTCCAAAAACCTCATCTACTGCGGTTGATATAGCTTTATAGCTATCCTCAAAGGTACTGCCCCATTTTTCCTTTAGCTGGTCTGTGGTGGTATATACCTGCCATACCTTGCTGTTTCCGGAAAAATCTGCTCCCCTTAGTTCAGCGTCAGGGGTGGCACGCTGTGTATTTCTAAGGTAGCAGTAATAGGAGTATAGGGCTATAACCTGTGCCTTTAATGCCTCTGGCTTATGGTTAGTATCCATTTGGGTTGCTAATGCACCGCAGCAAAATTCCTTGTCAGGTATTTCTACTATGGTATCTGTTCCTTTGTCAAGGATTTTGAAGGTGAGGTTTTTTGTTTCGGCATAAGACGTTACAGCAGCAGTATGGTCTGTACTGTGGGATGTAGGCTGTGTGGCGTCTTTTTCAGGGGAGGTGCCAATGTCACTGCTTGTTGTGGAGTCGGTGGCTTGGGTGTTGGTTGTTAAATCCTGTGGCTGGGTGTTGCCCTGCAGGGCTAACAATGGCACTGTGGCTAAAATTAGTACAAATATAAATCCTATAATTGCAACTTTTTTCATTTGATTGTCACTTTCCTTTATATAATACTTGTTAATTTTGCCAACTTAATGTTGACATAACCTATGAATTGGCATAAAATATAAGTTGACTACATACACATTGATAGTCAGCGTGCTTATCAATATATTGCTTATATTATTTATATGATATAGATTGGTAAAATATGATAATAAAAGATTAGGAGTGTAAAAATTGAAAATTAAATATTCGTGGATACCGTTTATCCCAGTGGCGTTTTTGTCAGTTTTTCTTCGTGTTTATCAGGTGATGTTCGTTGAAAATGGTGTAGACTCCCACTTCCTTAGCGGTAACTCTATATGGACTATATACACTGGCTTAGTAGTAGCGCTGTTCATTTTCTTGATTTTATTTAATGCGACTGACAAGGTAACATCCCCTACATACAAAATCGGGAAGAACTTCTTTGCGGGGCTGTTTAGCATAGTGACAGGGCTGTTGTTATTCTATGGCTCTGTGGTTGAGGTTATGAAGGTAACCAATGGTGGAGTGGTTACGGTAGCGTCTGTGCTAGATGCTATTTTGGCTGTGTTTGCTGGTGTTATGTTTATTGTTATGGGTGTGTCGTGTGTAACAGGACAAAATAAAACAACGAACATTAAGGCAATGCTGCTGCTGCCAACTGTATGGTGTTGTGTAAGGCTGTTTTCCACATTTATGGCATATACAACACAGGCTGTACATTCCATTGATATGACAAACCTGTTTTCTATGGCGTTCTCAGTTCTATTTATCTTTAATGCGTCAATGATTTTTGCAGGCATAAGGGGTAAAAACCCTGTAAAGGCCTGCTTCCTATATGGCTTACCAGCTATTACTGTTACCTTGGTTTACAGTGCAGTATCTATAGTGTCACAGGTAAACGCCGGTAACGGCTTTGACATAGCCGCTAACATTGGTACGTTACAGTTTTTGGCAATAGCAATGTTTATGCTGTTCTTCCTAATTGAGCTAACCTCCAAGGCTTTACCACAGGCTGCCAAGGCTGTTAAAGCTTCTGCTGTGACGGAAGCTGCAGCGGCGGTATCAACGTCGGCTGATGAAGCAGAGTCAGAGGTACAGCAGGATACAGCTAATATACAGCCTTTATCTCTTAGTGATGTTGATGACAGCATAAAAGAGGAATTAGGCGGGGTAAACACTGTTTTACAGGATTTGGAAAATGATGACCATAACCCTGATAAGGCTGACCCGTTATCTGATGAGTTTATGGAAGGCTATGAAACAGCCTCACAGGATGATGAGGATTACAATGAAAGCCTAAACAAAATAAATCAGCTGATTTCAGAGATAGAAACAGACGAAAAATAAAAAAGTAAGAACCTCTATCTAACATCAAGGTGTTAGATAGAGGTTCTTTTAGGCTTGCCCTAAATGGGGCGGTAACAGGAGAATGTCCGTTACAGGCTTGGTAGTAGGAGCTGTTAACTAAGGCATTATACTAAATGCTGGGGCAGGTAAATAAAGCATGGAAAAAACATAAGCTTCAGCATATTAAAACAAGGGACAGCGCTAAGCTGTCCCTTCAATATCCTTTTCATTTTCAGATTATCCCCACTGTTGGTATAAAGTCTATTTGTATAATTTTTTACAGCCACATAATAAATGCTGTTTTATCGTTTTTATTATAGCCAGCTCTTTCATAGAAATTTAATGTGCTGTCCTGCTTACTGCCTGTCAATAGCATTATTTTATAACAGTCCTCAGATGATGCTATAGCTTTTGCATAGCCTAGGCAGGCGGTTGCCAAACCTTTTTTTCTAAATGGCTCAGCGGTTACCACGTTTTCTATTAAGGCGTAGGGGCGTTGCTGGTGAGTAAGGTTAGGTATTATCACTATAACACAGGAGGATGCTATTTGCCCGTTAACCTCTGCTACCACAATGTGATGATTATTGTCAAGTAATATACGCTGCCATAAAGCGTTCAGCTTTTTTGAATTATCAGGCAGCTCATTGCTGTGCAGCTGTGTGTATAGATGTAAAAGACCCTGTAGGTCTGCTTCTTTAGCTTCTCTAATAATCATATAATATCCTCTTTAAAATATTGTAGGCATTAACGTAACCAGCTCTTTAAATTGGTTAATAACGTAATCAGGGTTAGACACAGTACCAAAGCCATATTCAGCATAAATAAATGGTATATTGGCTAAGTGTGTAGAGTCGCAATCGCCCTGTGTATCCCCCACATAAACGGCGTTGTCAAGGCTGTTTCGCTGTATTATAAGCTTTATGTTGTCACCCTTTGACATACCTGTATCACCATGACAGGTGTAATCCTGAAAGTATTTGTCAAGCTTGTGATAGGTGTAAAATGATTCAATATAGCCCTGCTGACAGTTGCTGACAATATATAGCTTATAATCCTTAGATAAAGCCTGTAGGGTTTCCTCCATGAAGGGGTACAGCGTGCCTCCGTGGGTGGACAAGTAGCTTTGCTCAGCACCGCAAAAGGCTTTCATTATAGCGTATGCTTTTTCGCCTGATAAATCGCCAAAATATACCCTTGCAATTTCCTCTGCGGTTTTACCCATTTGACTTTTTAACAGATCCTCTGTTAGGCGGAAGGATATGCTTTCGTTTTTGTCTAAGTAATCATTGTATGCCTGTACAACCTGCTTCGCACTGTCCCAAATTGTGCCGTCCATATCAAATATTATTCCCTTATTCATTGTACTCATCTCCATTTGTTTATTGGTTATACTATACAGCGTTGGCTTTGAAATGCTTATTGATTATTTGTATTTTAACACAGAAAAATTTAAAATACCATACAAATAAAAAATGCACTGCTAAAGTAAAAATTACATTAGCAGTGCTATAACGATTATTGATATTAGGACACATTGGCTTTGTTCATTAGGATGCTTATTGATTTAACAGGAAAATAGCAAAATTTAAATAACCTGCAAAGGTGACCCACAGCAGGTATGGTATTTGCAGATAAGCCGCAATATGACTAATAGGGTAGAAGCGTTTTATCATAATTATTATTAGTACCCACAAGAAAACCAGCCAAATAAAGGAGAATAAATAGGCATTCATGCCAAAGAAGAACACAGACCATAAAAAATTAACTGCTAACTGTACTGCGTATATTATTAATGCAGACTTCTTGTTTTCGTCGTTAGAAGTATAAATAATGCCACTGCTAATCCCCATTAGTATAAACAGAATTGTCCACACAATAGGGAAGATATAACCGGGTGGTGACAAGGGTGGCTGGATAAGACTGTTGTAAATATCCATACTGTTCATTGTTATAATCCCAGCCAAGCCACCTATGATAAGGGGGATAATAATACTGATAATATAGGGCTTATATTTTTTCCACATTGGCTATCACCTCAATACAAGTATATGTTAGACACATATAAACTTATTCAGGGATAAGTACCAATTATTATTTATTAAAATCCCTGTGCATTGCCAAATTACTTCTTAGCATAAGCTGTAATTTATATTACAGCCTACACATCAAGCTCTATTTTTAGTAGCTTTCTGCCCTTAGATAATCTGCTTTTGACAGTACCTGCTGGGATGCTTAGGGTTGCCTTTATTTCTTTTATGGAAAATTGCTCAACATAGAACATAACCATTACAATTCTAATTTTTTCGGGCAGGCTTTCAAGTGCAAATTTAATTTCTGCTGAGCAGTAAGCCTGATCAATTATTCCCTCCTGTTCATTAGCTGGAGGTTCAAATCTGCTTCTGTGTCGAAGCTGTTTTTTGCACTGATTAATAAGTATACGCACCAGCCATGTTGTAAAGAATTCCTCGCTTTTTAATGTGTCCAGCTTTCTGAACCCAGTTAAAATTGTTTCTTGTACGGCATCCTCACAATCCTTTTCATTTTTTAGCATAGATAAGGAGATTCTATACAGGGTCTGTTCACAGTCAAGCACTTTTTGGGTAAATATTTCTTTTTTCATAGCTTCTCCTTACGGCGTAACCTTGATGTATTTATAGTTAAAGATTGTAGCATTTGTTTCATAGACCTCAGAGGTTTTTATTGTAAAATACAGGTCATTGATGCTGTCCTCATCAACAAAAAATCCAAGATTAACGGTTTCTTCGCTATTGCCAGCCAGTGTTTTTCTAAGAAAGCCATCTGTATCGTCATACTTTCCAACATCGTTGTTATCAATATATGGGATATCGGAATCCAAGGTGTTAATGCAATACATTCCATGACCATATTCAAACATGGATAATTTGTTGGCAGAAGCTTTTTTAAGCCTGCGTAGTATATCGTTAAAGTAATAGGACTCCTCCTGAGGGGCTGTGTTTTTTATGTTAACAGAAACAACTACAAAACGTCTGTCTACCTCCTCGCTTTTTATAAGCCTGTCTATTGAGCTTACCCCGTTACCCTCTGCATAAATTTTTCTAGTATAAGGCAGTATGCTGCCGTTACCATCAACATAGCTGTTAAGCTCATAAAGAGAAGTGTTAAAGCAGCCCTTATCAAATTGATTAATGTTGTCATATACACTTATAGAATTAACACAAATACTAACAGCGTTACTATCAGTGCAGTTTTGTGGGCTTATGTAGCTGTTGTAATTAAACTGCTGATTAAAATTATGTTGGTATGAGAAATTGGCATCTGGTGAGTAATTATCTGCATCTACATAATCTACAAACTGAAAGGAGTAATCATCTGCCGTACCCTCTCTAATGCTTACTGACTCCATCACTTTTTCTAATTCTTCACCCTTTATTTCTGAGCCTACGTAGCAATCTAGGAAAAATTTTTCCTTTTCAAAATAAATATAGAATTTACTTTGATTGTATTCAGCCGCTGTTTCTTCATTTTCACTGAACAGTCTTTTGGCAATATAGCCCTTGTTGCCGTTGACATCATATTCTGTATAATCGGTAATATTTTTATCCAGAAAATTAAAACCGTCCTCCGTCTTGGTTAAAGAAAATGAAAAAAATCTATTTTGGTTATTTGACGAGCTTGTATATTTATTGCCATAAGAGTTGACCTGCTCTGAAATATCAGGGGGTAACCAGCCCACGTGAAGCTTAACATATGCCCAGCTGTTTGCTGGCGCTGCCGTTGGAGAGGTATGGGCAGTGGAGCTGTCAAGATTAAAGTTAAGTCCATATTGTCCTTTTGGTTTTACGATAATTGAATAAATTTCCGTAACAGCATACACTGACGTTGTTGCAAAAGCAAGCACGATTATACACACTAAGGCTATCTTAACGAAGCTGTGGTTGTGTGTTCTTACAGATACTTGTGCTGTGGATTTCAGTGCAGAGTTAACTGCGTTATGAAAGCCCTGTGTTGCCGGACGGAAAGCATTTTTTAAGTCACTTTGTTTCATATTGTTTCTTCCTCCCTTTGTTTAATAATTAGAGTCCGTAAACATGCAAAAGGTTCATTCTATTTTCAGTTTTATCATATATTATATAAAAACTGTTAAAATGTTTTTTCTCTATTGTATTATATTGTGTGTAAAATAAAAAAGGAGCAGAAACAAAATTTCTACTCCTTTAAGGCTTGGAAAGGGCGGATGATTTAGCTCCATACAATGTTTTCGTGGATAGATTAGAACTCTCGCATTGCGGATAATGCTCATAATAGCTATAGCAATTTTATTTTTCATCAAGTTTTTCGTGTATCTCACGATTAAGCTTATCTCGCCAATTTTCTGTATAAGTTTTGCAATTTAACAGAAGTTCTTCGCAAAACGCTGCCACATCGTCACCGGTAATTTGTAAAACTCTTTTATTATTTACAATGCCCGACTCAAATAATTCCACTAAATCATTATGCACCTCCATCATATCGTATCCTGCCCCTGTAGTAAACATCCACATATGGCTTTGGATTTTTTTGAATACAAATTTATAATCTTCCGGCATTGCATCAACACGTGCCATTTGTTGCTTGTACTCTCTTTTTTCTTCAATCATCCTCTTGATGTTAAAGTAATCATTAAAAAAATCTGACATCAATCTTTCTCCTTTAGGTAATTAATTTTTGATGAAATAAAGCTCCATTTTTGCCAAAAAAGATTTAGCTTATCTTTGCCCTGATCAGTAAGCTCGTAAAATTTTCGTGGCGGTCCAAGCTCTGATGACTTTTTTTGAGCGGTTACAAGCTGGTTTTTTTCCAAACGAACAAGTATTGTATAGATAGTACCTTCTACCACATCATTAAAACCTAATTTGTTTAGCTTCCTTGTTATTTCATATCCGTAGGTTTGTTCTTTGCTAATGATTTCAAGCACACATCCTTCTAATACACCTTTTAGCATTTCTGTTAAATTTTCCAAATATAAACCTCCCTGCCTACTAAGTTTGACTTAGTACCTCTATATAGTATCACGTATTAGTAGAGCTGTCAACCTTATAAAATAAAAATAGCAATGGATATTATCCCATTGCTATAGACCTAATACAAATAATCTTACTTTAGCGATTTCATTCCCGTAGGGGCTTTCACCAGTCGTTAGGCTGATTTCACTCACCAGAAAAGGGTGGATTAAATTTAAAAGACCTCGTTCCGAAGAACGAGGTCTTTTTTGGTGGGAGATGGTGGATTCGAACCACCGAAGTCGATGACAGCAGATTTACAGTCTGTCCCCTTTGGCCACTCGGGAAATCTCCCATATATAAAGGCTACTACAAAGTTATAGCAGCCTTACTTTGGAGCTGGTGGACGGACTTGAACCCCCGACCTGCTGATTACAAATCAGCTGCTCTACCAACTGAGCTACACCAGCGTATTAACCTGACTGGCTTTTACCCGTCAACCTAACGCTCAAATAATATACCATGAACTCAAGATTTTGTCAACACTTTTTAAAAACTTTTTTTAGGGGTTTTTAGATTATTTCATAGAATGCAGGTGAAAATCTAGGATACAAGCCATTTTATACGAAATGAAAAATAAAAAAATATTTACTTTTTGTTGCTTTTACAGGGATATTATAGTAATATGATTAATAGATTTTTTATTTCGTATAAGCTGAAAGGGTCTTCTTATGGCAGTTTTAAATGTTCGTAACCTAAATATGACCTTCGTTGAAAGAACATTGTTTGATGATGTTAATTTTGACGTAGAAGAAAAGGACAAAATTGGATTGGTTGGTGCCAACGGCGTTGGTAAAACAACCATTTTTAAAATATTAACAGGAATATTGGAACCCACCGCAGGTGATATTTTTAAAAGTAAGGATACAGTTATGGGGTATATGGAACAGCATGCCTGTAAAGACCCTACACGAAGCATTTATCAGGAGCTGTTAGGTGTGTTTAAAAGCCTAATGGATATAGAAAAACAATTGGAACAGATTGCAAAAGCTATAGAGGTCGAAAAATCCTCGGAAAATCTGGACAAGCTTATTGCCACACAAATGAGGCTGCATGATGATTTTGAACGCAGCGGAGGCTTGACGTATAAAAGCCGTACACGCTCGGCGTTAATTGGTTTGGGCTTTGATGAAAAGGATTTTTCCATGGAAGCTGGTAAGCTAAGCGGAGGTCAGCTGTCAAAGCTGTCACTAGCAAAGCTGCTTTTGTGCGGTGCTAACCTTCTGTTGCTGGATGAACCTACCAACCATTTAGATATTCAGTCGGTAGAGTGGCTGGAAGCCTTTATAAAGGATTTTAGGGGTGCAGTGCTTATTGTTTCTCATGATAGATACTTTTTAGATGCTGTAACAAATAAAACCATTGAGCTGGAACATAAAAAAACTACCTGCTACAAGGGTGGGTACTCTTTATTTTTGGAGAAAAAAGAAAAAATAAATCAGGATTTACAGCACAAATACGAAAACGACATTAAGGAAATAAAGCGTATAGAGGGCATTGTTGAACAGCAAAAGCGTTGGGGACGCACACGTAATTTTATAACTGCCGCCAGCAAGCAAAAACAGGCTGACAGGCTAAAGGAGGATTTGGTTACCCCTGACAGTGAGCTGGATAGTATTCATTTTAGGTTTGAGCCTAAACGTGTTAGCGGTAATGATGTGCTTTATATGGAAAACCTAAATAAGAGCTTTGAAAATAAACATATATTTACAGGGGTAAATATGGATATTAAGCGTGGTGAACGTGTATTTATCCTAGGCTCAAACGGATGTGGAAAAACCACGCTGTTTAAAATATTAATGAACAGGCTTTCCTGTGACAGCGGTGTAATCAACTACGGTTCAAATGTGGATGTGGGTTATTTTGATCAGGTACAGGCTAATTTGGATTTGAACAAGACGGCTATAGATGAGGTGTGGGACGCCTTTCCCCATATGACTCAGACACAGGTGCGTACTGCCTTAGGCTCTTTTTTGTTTAAAGGGGACGAGGTCTTTAAGGAGCAAGGTACTTTAAGCGGCGGTGAACGTGCCAGAATAGCTCTGCTAAAGCTAATGCTGCAAGGCTCTAACCTTTTGCTGCTGGATGAGCCTACAAATCATCTGGACACATGGTCTAGGGAAGCGTTGGAGGATACTCTAAAGGAGTATGATGGCACATTGCTGATAATTTCCCATGACAGATATTTTATCAATAAATTAGCAGATAGAATTTTGTATTTGAATGAAGATGGCATCACGGAGTATTTGGGAAATTACGACTATTATTCAGAACGAATAAAAAATATACAACAGGCTAAAGACGTTTTAACGCTGCAAGGGGAAGAAAAGCCAAAGGTAAATGAATATAAACAAAGAAAGGAACAGCAGGCGTATATTAGAAAGCTAAAAAATCATCTGCAAAAATGTGAGGACGAGATAGAGCGTTTAGACGGTGAAATACAGGTGGTACAGGAAAAGCTTTCATCACAAAATATAACTGCTGACTATGAAAAATTAATGACGCATACCTCTAAGCTGGAACAGCTGCAAAAACAACAGGATGAGGCATATGCTATGTGGACGCAGCTGGACGAGGAGCTAAAGTCTGCTGACGAAACCTAGCCTTATCTATAAAATATAATAAAAAGCAAGCAGTCCGGTAAGCACGGGCTGCTTGCTTTTTATTATTCAGAATATTAGGGTTTATTTTGTTATGGCGGTGGTGTATAATTGTCTAAATATAAACTATAATCATGTGAAGGCTAAAAAGTGTAAAGGGGGTGCAGAAGATGAATAGATGGTACAAGCTTGACAATGCCGCTAAGATATTTCCATCAGTAACAAGCACAAAAAATTCTTCTGTATACAGGGTATCGGCTTTATTAAATGAGGATGTTGATAGGGATATTCTGCAAAAAGCTGTAGAGCATGTGTATGATAGATACCCCATGATGTTTGTTAGACTACGCAGGGGTGTATTTTGGAATTATTTTGATAGTAATATTAACAAGTTTATTGTAGAGGAAGAAAAGGATTACCCATGCAGTGACATTAATCCTAGAAATAATAATGGTTATATGATTAAGGTGCTTTATTATAAACGAAAAATTTCCGTTGAGCTGTTTCATTCGTTAACAGATGGCGGCGGAGCGCTAGAGCTTTTAAAGTCTGTGCTGTACTATTATTTGTATTTTTGTGGTAAACCAGTAGACGACGAAAACAGGATTACTCTAATTACTCCACCTGTATCACCAGCTGACATTGAGGACGGCTTTTTACATTACTATAATCATCATGCAATGAAAACCGATGCACAGGACAAAGCCTATACTATTAAGGGCAACCTTTTTGAGTGCTATGGTGTAAACGTTATTTCTGGTACTATGTCAGCCACTGACATTAACAATGCTGCTAAATCCTACGGGACAACAATTACTGGGTACGTTACATCAGCGTTAATATATTCTATTTATCATTCTCGACAAAAATATGAAAATAATAATAGCCCCATTGTGGTTACAATACCTGTTAATCTGCGAAAAGCGTTTCCCTCCAAAACCCTGCGAAACTTTTTTGCCACAGCTAACGTGGGTACTGTGCTGACACCTGCTATGACCTTTCAAGAGGTTGTTGACACAGTTTCCAATGAGATTAAAAGGCAAACGAAAAGGGAGTACCTAGAGGGCTTAATAGCCAACAACGTAAAAATAGAAAAAAACTTCGCTGCTAAAATTGTGCCATTGTTTATTAAAAATATTTTTATGCCTATGGGCTTTGCGGTGTGGGGTGAAAACAAAAAAACTATTACAGTATCTAACCTTGGCAATGTTTTACTGCCAGAGTCTATGAAGCCATACGTTAAGGGAATAGAGGTGGATTTGTATCCAACGCAGAAAAGCCCTGTTAACTGTGGCATATGTTCAGTGAACAATAATTTGGCTATTACATTTGTGCGTACAATAGAGGAAACAGACGTTATCAGATATTTTTACTCCTTTTTGGCAGAAAATGATAATTTGGAAATTACAATTCAAACTAATGATTGGGGGCAACATAATGAAATGTAAAAATTGCCACGTTAATATAGCGGATGGATTGGAAAAATGTCCTTTATGTAAAAAGGTTGTGGGTAAAAGTGACGCAAGGCTTTTGGAATATCCCAGCTATAAAGAAATCGAAGATAAGGTCAGCAGACATATTTTAAGGAAGCTGCTGCTTTTTCTGTCTATTGTAGGCGGTGTGGTATCAGTATTTATTAATATATTTACCTTTTCAGAGCAGCCTATGCTATGGTCGCTTATAGTGGTGGTGGCTTGGTTTGCCTTGTGGCTTAGCGTTGTGGTGCTGTCGTCGAAGCAGATAAACGCAGCTGGTAAGGCCATTGATATGTATGGTATTATATCTGTGCTAATGGTGGTGGTGGACAGCTGTACGGGCTTTAACAAATGGTCAACAACATATGTAATACCGTTTTTATCCATTGGGTTAACCTTGTTAATTACAATTATCACAATTACAAAAAAATCTAGATTTATCGAGTATTTTGGGTATTTGCTAACTACGTTTTTTGTTAGCCTAACACCGCTTATACTTATAATTTTCCCATTATCGAACACTATTTGGACAAGCCTAGTTTCAATTGTTTATTCATTGCTTACCACCGTTGGACTAATTATTTTTTCCGACAAGGACTTTAAGGCAGAAATTAAAAAACGATTCCACCTGTAAAACGGCTGTTGCTTTGCACTGCTTAATCAGATATAAATGCAATACAAAGGAGCTAAATCATGAGAGATAAATTTATAGAGCGAGTAACCAAGCTGTTAGAAGCAGGTTCAGAGTTAAATTACCTAACGGATATACCACCCGACAGCGGTGAAATTATAGAGAACATATCATATATAGATGATGGAAAAGATGCACATAAGCTGGATATTATCTATCCAATGGAAAAAAGTGATAAATATCCTTTTATTATAAACATACACGGCGGTGGTTTTGCGGTTAATACAAAGGATAGGATATACAGAAATTACGCCATGCGTTTAGCAGGGGATAGGTATGCCGTGGTGAATATAAATTTTAGATTGTCAAACGAGATTAATTTTCCTACACAAATGACAGATGTACTGGCTGTGATTAACTTTATTGAAAATAACAGCGAAAAATACTCCTTGGACAAAGGTAATATGTTTTTATGTGGGGATTCATCGGGTGCTTATATGGCGGCTATGGCAGAATGTATCTTAACAAACCCTGTGTTGTCAGATTATTATAATTTCACAACCGCTATGACCTGTAGAGCGTTGGCGGTGAACTGTGGAATTTTTGATTTTTCCACGTTTATGGGCAGAGATGTACATTTTCCTCTTAGGAAGGAAATAGTGCTGCAATTATTTGGAGATAAAAATTACAAGGAATTAGATGTGTATAAATATTCATCTGTTTTGAAATATATTACAAAGGATTTTTGTCCTACCTACATTATGGATACACAGATACAGTCATTTGAGGCGGAGGCATTACGTTTAGAAAAAGCTTTAATTGATAAGCTTATACCGTATAAACTGCATATATTTCATAAAAAAGAAAAGCTGCTCCACGTTTTTAATATATCAGGAAAGTACGAACAGAGTGCAGCAGTGCTAAAGGAAACCTTTGAGTTTTTTGCAGGCTATGTTTAATGCTACTATAACCCAGACGTAAATATAAGAAGAAGGAAAGGTAAGGGCTTTTGAATAGCGGATACATAAAACTGTGGGACACAAAGGTTAGGTCTATTATGCTGTAATCATTTGATTACCCCAACAAGAAGCCTGCTTCCCCTAGCGTTAGCCTAGGCGGTGAAGCTGTGTCATGACCTTATGAATTATTATTACTATAAAGGCACACCCCGTACTACACAGATAAAGATAGTGTAGTACGGGGTGTTAATGTATATCGGCTGACACCTAAAGGGAGCAGTGCTATTTTAGTTTGTATAATTGCATTGCTCCGGCACTGCCTATAAGCTGGTAGCTGTCACCCATAAAGGTTTTTAGGTTATCGGCGTTAGATGCTATATTTCCAGAGCTTACCAGATAATACTCTGTTTTTTGGGCTGAACCATAGTAGTTAGGGTACATATATAAATCTGTAAAATTGTACATATAAGGGATATAGTTATTGTCAGCTGTTACAGAGGCATCCTTTGGTACGGTAGCAATTAAATCGTTATACGCTGCCACTGTTGTTTTATTGGCATTTTGGGCGTTTGTATAGGTTCTAACTCTAGGGTAGAATAAAGAGAATGACATAATAAAGCACATGGCACAGGACATTAACACAACGGTATGCCTGTTTCTGCGGGACAGACCCTGTACCGTCATTATAGCCATGAAAATTAACAACGCTGCTACACCAAAGGTGTACTGATAGTTAATGTCGTATTGATATTGCCAGTTAGACATTAGGTCTACAACCAGCATAGGTACTAACAGTAATAGGATAGCTTTCTTTTCGCCCATAAATGGAGCAAAGGCAAGTGGCAGGAACATCCAAATCATAAAGGCAATTTTGTCGGCTGTAAATATTTGAGAAATAAAGTAGCCAAGGTTAAAGAAGCAGGTTTTCGCAACAGCCAAAAATCCAGCTTCACCTGCTGGTATATAGTTATCCAGTCTGTTTATCATAATACCATCACCTAAGGCCGCTACCATATTGGTGGCAAAGGCAAAGTATATAATGCTGACAGCAAACAAAATGCCACCCTTTATAAATTGCTTTCTGCCTAGGATAATGTACAGGGCGATAGCCATTATGTATATGGCGGCATCCTCCTTAACCATTAGGGTCAGCACAGCAAACACAAACAGCATTCTGGTGTTTTTACTAATCACAAAGTAAAGAGTCCACAGTATTAGTACTGTTAGAAATTTGTTTTCGTGAAAGTCGTACAAGCAGCCGTTTGATAAGCTGGGAAAGAACAGATAAATAAATGTAAAGGCAATTGTGATGTTAGTTGATAGGTTTAATTTTTTACAAAGTAAAACCACAGCGAACACACCAGCAGCTACAAATAATGCCTGTAGCACCAATAAGGTTTCTGGACGGGGTACTATCATATACAACGGCAGCAGCAGGTAGTAAATAGGTGAGAAATGTACACCAAAGTGTGACATTAGGGTGTTGCGTTCTACCGTGGTGTTTGGTAAACCTGTGGTACGCATATTTTCAAACATTTGTGCGAATATACCAAAGTCAAAGTTGTAGGTCATATAGGCATGGTAGCGGGCTATACAAGCAAGGGAAACCGTTACGGTAAACAATAAGGCACCTAGTACAGCAATAATCCATAAGGATTTTTTTGGCAGCCGCAGCTTGGTAAAGCCTATTTTGTCGTCCTTGGCTACCCATGCGACCACTAGGAACATTACAAAGCCTATGCCTATATTAAAATAAATTTGTGATGGGTTGTTATAAGCCAGAATAGCACCAAAGGCCACAGCGGACGCTAAGAGCGTGCTGGGAATTACTTGCTTTGCCTTGGTTATAACAGATAAGGCTAATTGTCCGGCAAATACCACCACCATACAGATAATAAAGCTTATGGGGGATAATGCAGACAAAAATGTTAAGTCAGTGTATGCGGCAGCCGTAGTTATCAGCGAAATAAAGCTGGCAGTGCAAAAGCTGGCACAGAAGGCTGCTATTATGTAGTCAAATGGTAAAAAGTCAAGAAATTTGTGCATATCATTTTTAAAATTTGACGGTTGCTTTTTATTAATTTTGTTGCTTGTGGCTTGGGAATCCTGTTCTGTCCCGCCCTTTTGGGTGACAGCTTTGTTTGTGGCTTGTCCCATATTTTCACGCTCCTTTTCAATGTAATAATAATACATTATGAAACGTTACTTTGCAACATTATTGTAAGGTGAAATTTACAAAATCAGCTTAATTATATTTGCAGGGGTCGTGTTAATTGTAACAACATCATACTATTAAACAAAATATAATATAAAATTATGTAAATTTTGATATATAAACTTTACTATGTTTTTAGGCTGTGATAAAATAATATAATAAAATAAATATTGAAAGGTCTGTTTTTAATGGATTGTATTTTTTGTAAAATAGTTGATGGCTCTATTCCTTCTAAAAAGGTTTATGAGGATGACCAAATTGTGTGCTTTTATGATTTAGAACCACAGGCACCTGTCCATGCTCTTATTATACCAAAGGCTCATATTGCCTGTGTTGATGACATAAATGAAAGCAATAGCTCGGTTGTGGCTCATATCTTTGAAAAAGCCCCTGAGATTGCAAAATCATTAGGGCTGGAAAATGGCTATCGTTTGGTTTCTAACTGTGGTGCAGATGCAGGACAAACCGTATTTCACCTGCATTTTCATTTACTGGGAGGAAAAAAGCTAAACACCAATATGGCTTAAGTGCTATAAAATTTATATTGAGGAAGCTGGGAGCGGAAAAATGAATACACATAAAATGACAATAGCGGGTATTACCCGTGAATTACCAATATGTGCTGTGAATGAGCATATAAGTATAGCTGCATTTATTATGTTTGGCGATGTTGAGGTAACAAAGGCGGCAGCCACAGCGTTAATAAAAAAATGCCCCCCTCATGATATTGTTATTACAGCAGAGGCTAAGGGGATACCCCTGTGCTACGAGGTGGCCGCACAGGGCTGTAACGAGTATGTAGTAGCTCGAAAATCTCAAAAGCTATATATGCCAAATCCTTTTGTATATAAGTATAGGTCAATTACCACCGCACAGGAGCAAACCCTGTACCTGTCACAGGCAGACGCTGTTAAGCTAAAGGGCAGACGTGTGTTAGTAGTTGATGATGTTATTAGTACGGGTGAATCCTTGTTGGCTATGGAGGAGCTGGTTAAAAAAGCAGGCGGCAATATAGTTGGTAAGGCTGCTGTTTTGGCTGAGGGCAATGCCGCTAAACGTAATGATATTATATTTTTAGAGCCGTTGCCTGTTTTTGAAAAGTAAAATACAATATTCTAATGGCGGTGATTGGGTGAAACGTCCATTAACTGTAGTTGGTTTGACCTATATGTGCGGTTTAGTTTTTGCTATGGCAGTGGGTGTGCGTTATGCTGTGTATATGGCAGTAATATTAGGGCTTGCTGGTATAGCCTCATTTGCTGTTCCCAAAATACGCAAGGGCAGAGCCATACCTGTGGTATGCTTAACCATTGCGGCTGCTATTGTGTTATATGTAGGTGCTGTACAGCTGTATGTACAGCCGGTTTCTGCACTAAAGGATACACAGGCACAGGTAACTGCCACTGTAACAAAAGCACCCTATTACAGCGGTGCTAAGATTGTATATCCTGTTAAGACAACATATGTTAGGGGTTATAACGCACCACAGGAGATAAACTTGCTTTTGTACACAACTACACCTATAGCTGTTGATTATTATGACAGCATAGAATGTACGGTTCAGTTTTATGAAGCCTCAGCTGATACATATAAAAACTATCTATATGCTCATGGGGTGTATATTTCTTCCTATATAAATGAGGATGAAAGCGTAGCGACCGTCACCAACAGCTACAAGCCCTTTGCCTATTGGTTTCTTGTGCTTCAGGATAAAATAGAGGAGGCCATAGACGAGATACTGCCTAATACACAAGCCAGCCTGGCTAAGGCGTTGTTTATAGGTGACAAGTCCAATTTAGATGCATCCATAAAGGATAGCTTTTCATCCTCTGGCGTTTCCCATATATTGGTTGTATCGGGGCTGCATTTAACTATTATTGCTATGTGCTTTTATAAGCTGATAAAAAAGCTTTTAGGGCATATACGGCTTGCATGTATAGGCGGTATAATAGCTGTTATTTTGTTTGTTGTTATAAGCGGGTTTTCTATGTCCGTTATGCGAAGCGGGATAATGATGACCATGTTTTTTATTGGAAAGATGTTAAATCGTAACAATGACAGCTTGAATTCCTTGGGCTTGGCAGCGTTGATATTGACCCTTTTTAATCCTTTGGGTATAGGGGACATGGGTATGCTAATGTCCTTTAGTGCTACACTGGGCATTATTGTCCTATACGGCAGAATTAAAAATCCTATTATGAACAAGGTGCTTCATAGTAAGTATGCAGGGCTAATAAATGCTGTGGCTTCACCAATATGTGTTTCGCTGTCCGCTGTAATATTTACATTGCCCGTTACAATATGTGCCTTTGGTACAGTTAGTCTGTATTTTTTGTTAACTAACCTATTGGTGTCCTTTGTAATGCCATTGACGCTAATGTCTATTGTACTGATGGTGTGCTTTTTCTATGTGCCGTTTTTATCATTTCTGGCTTATGCCTTTGGTTTTGTGGCAGGGGTGCTGTGCAATTACCTATTATGGGTAACTGGTACTGTTTCTAGCCTGCCATATGCTGTTATTAATGTGGATAAGCCCTTTGTGTATTTTTGGCTGGCTGCCACCATATTAATAATAGGCGTGGGGTTTATAATGGGAAAAGGAAGGATAAACCATATTAGATATATAGCTGCTTCATCGGTCAGTATATTTGTTATTTCCGTAGCGGTGTACTCATTAACCACAGGTGAGGATGTTACCCTTCATATTTTAGATACAGGTGGTAACATGGTAGCGGTTACCTACAAGGATAATACGGCTATATTGTCCTGTGGTGGAAGCTATAGAAGGGCTAGTCAATATATGTACTCGTTAGGGGAAATAACAAGGGAACCACAGCTGTTGATTATCCCGGATAAATCATGGGAAACCTCTCAGCTCGCACCTAATATCCTTAACAGCTTTGATGTTGAAAATGTACTGGTGTATAGCAGTAAAAAATATAAAAACAGTCTTTATTTACAGCTGGCTGGAACAGATAATGTTAATGCCTTTGACAATACCTATACAACAACGCTATGGGATAGGGTAAAGGTTAGCATAGCAATGTGTGATGACAGCACATGGTTAAGTGTTAAAATTGATGATGTTACCATACTTTTATGCCCACCACAGGGTGATTGTGCTGCGTTATCACAGCAGGTATTATCACCAACCTACGCTGTTATGGCAAAGGCTCCTAAAAATATGGATATACTAACAGCGGACACAGTTATTTTAACTTCCGCCGATGATGAATATGCTATACAACAACCAACAATTACCATGTACAGTGACGATATACGGTCAACAATACAGGGGGATATTTCTTTAACAGTATCGCCAATGAAGGATGTGTCTATATGGCAAAAATAACTGAAGCAGATTTAAAGGAGCATATAAAGGTAGGCAATTTTAGTAATCTGTACCTTATTTATGGCGAAGAAAAAATGCTGGTACGGGTATATACAAACAGGTTAAGGGATAAAATAATTGGCAGAGAACCATCAGATTTTAACCTTCATACCTTTAATGAGGATTCTTCACTAAACAGGATTGTGGAGGCAATGGATATTTTACCCTTTGCACAGCCTACTAACTACGTTGAAATACTGGATATTAATCTTGATAAACCAGCTGACGGTGAGATTAAGGACTTTTTCAAAGCATTAGAAAATATCTCCCCTACTACCACAGTAGTTATTAGTATGATGACCGCAAAGGCAGCTGGCAAAAAACAGTCACGATGGAAAAAGCTAATAGATATTGCAGCCAAATATGGTTCAGCTGTTAACTTAGAAAAAAGAACAGCGACAGTGCTGAAAAAGCAATTGATTACTTGGGCAAATAAGCAGAATGTCACGTTGACAGGCGCTAACGCTGATTTAATAATACAGTACAGCGGTAATGATTTACAAACGCTGCACA
This sequence comes from Ruminococcaceae bacterium UBA3903, assembly GCA_002391625.1. Taxonomy (GTDB): domain Bacteria; phylum Bacillota; class Clostridia; order Oscillospirales; family Acutalibacteraceae; genus UBA3903. The sequence goes on from DGFJ01000016.1 coordinate 52,555, forward strand.
ACGAGATGGAAAAGCTATGCGCCTTTGTGCAAACAGGGGAGATAACAGAAAATATTATTGAAAAGCTTGTAACAAAAAACTTAGAAGCCCGAGTTTTTGACATGGCAGATGCTGTACTAAAGGGTGATTATGACAGTGCTTATTCCAAGCTGGACTTGCTTTTTTACCAGCGTGAGGAGCCGGTAAATATTTTAGCTGTGCTTAGCAGCTCTTATGTTGATATGTATCGTGTGCGTGTTATGATGGAAAGCGGAGAGCAGCCACAGCGGCTTACAGAATATTTTGATTATAAACGAAAGGAATTTAGAATAAACAAGGCACAGCGCAGCGGAAAAGGGCTTAGCAATGCTGCCTTGGAGGAAAGCTTAGGAATATTAGCAGAAACTAACGCTAAGATAAACAGCACCTCTGTAAACAAGAAAATTTTGTTAGAGGAGTTAGTAGGAAAGCTTATAATGGTGGGCAAAAGGAGTTAATATTGATAAAGATAGAGGAAACAGTTATAGTAGAAGGTAAATACGATAAAATGCGTTTAAAGCCTTTGATAGACGCTACAATAATAGAAACCAACGGATTTAGAATATTTAAGGATAAGGAAAAGCTAAATTTAATAAAACAGCTGGCGGATAAAAACGGAATACTTGTTTTGACCGATAGTGACGGTGCGGGTTTTGTTATTAGAAACTTTTTAAAAGGAGTTGTTCCCTCAGAAAAAATAAAACACGCCTATATTCCACAGGTGCTGGGCAAGGAAAAACGCAAAAAGGAGTCATCTAAGGAGGGAATGCTAGGGGTAGAGGGTCAGACGGAGGAAATTATCCTAAACGCCATAAAGAATGCCACATCAGCCAGTATTTGTGATAAAAAATCAGATAAGCACATAACTAAACAGGATTTATTTTCTTTAGGCTTGTCCGGCAGGGAAAATAGCAGGGCTATGCGTATTAAGCTGTTAAATAAGCTGAACCTGCCAACGTATATGACAACTAATGCTTTGGTTGATACGTTAAACGCTTTAATGAGCTTTGAAGAGTTAGAAAAAACTTTAGATGAACTTCAATAAAACTATTGACAAAAATTGGGAAAAGAAATATAATATATACATAAAAACAATAACTTTTATCGTTTTAACGACTGCTATTGTTTTTAATTCTAAAAATTTTTGGAGGTTTTGATTATGGATTTAAAAGGAACAAAAACAGAAGCTAACCTACAGACAGCCTTTGCTGGTGAATCACAGGCAAGGAATAAATACACATATTATGCGTCTAAAGCTAAAAAGGATGGCTTTAACCAAATAGCAGATTTGTTTTTAGAAACTGCTAATAATGAAAAAGAGCATGCTAAGCTATGGTTTAAGCTTTTGAATAACGGTATTGGCACAACAGAAGAAAATCTGGAGGACGCAGCCAACGGTGAAAACTATGAATGGACAGATATGTATGCTACTTTTGCTAAAGAAGCAAAGGAAGAGGGCTTTACTGAGATTGCAAGGCTTTTTGAGGGCGTAGCTGCTATCGAAAAAACACACGAGGAGCGTTACAGAGCATTGCTTAATAATGTTAAGACAAAGGCAGTGTTTGAAAAAAGTGAGGTAAAGGTTTGGGAGTGTAAAAACTGCGGACATATTGTTGTTGGTACTAAGGCACCGGCCATCTGTCCTGTATGTGCTCACCCACAGGCTTACTTTGAGATAAAAGCTGAAAACTATTAATATTAATTTTTATAAAAATATACCGTGTAACAGCTTTATGTTACACGGTATATTTCATATAATGGCAAAAATGTTATTATACAATTTAGCTAAGGTACGACTTAACGGCTACTATGACTATAGATTGGGGAATATTTATGGACAAGTTGAGGGTAAACGAAAAAGAATATACTATTCTTAAATTGTTAGGTAAGGGCAAGGGAGGTTATTCATATTTAGTAAAATATGGTACGGATAATTATGTATTAAAGCAAATACATCACGAGCCATGTGAATATTATCAATTTGGCAACAAGCTAGAATCGGAAATTAATGATTATAAACGGTTAAAAAATTTGGGAATAATTATTCCAGAAATGTTGGAGGTGGATAGTAAAAACGAAAGAATTCTAAAGGAATATATTGATGGCAAAACAGTATATGAGATGGTATTACAAAATGTAAATATTGATATATGTATAGAGCAGGTAAAAGCAATGTGTAAATTATTATATCCTGCTAATACAAATATTGATTATTTTCCAACGAACTTTGTGCTGCAAAATAAGACATTATATTATATTGATTACGAATGCAATGATTATATAGAGGAATGGAATTTTGAAAACTGGGGTATTAAATACTGGTCAAAAACTAGTGAGTTTTTAAAGTATGTTCAGGAACAAAAATAAATTATAATAAATTTAACAGTTAAGCTTTGGTAATTGATTGATACACAATAACATATGCAGGTTATGAATATTTAGAAAGGCTCTTTGTCAATAGTTGGGGTAACCCAAATAAAACAAAAGTGAAGCAAGGGATGGCGTTAAGCTGTCCCTTGTTTAAGTATATTGGTCTTTTGATGAGAAAACATATGTAAGATACCATTACAAAGACGTTTAAAAGGCTCTGTTTTTTTACCCCAACATTTATTATAGAGCCTACAATTTATAGGTATAAGCTGACATAAATAAACAAGCCGAAAAGAAATTCATTCTTTTCGGCTTGCTTATTATACTTTTAATGAGTGGGTAATACCCCATGATGGTTAGCTGTTTCATTAATTTAATAACAGGCTATTACTATTTTGCGTACTCAATCGCACGATTTTCTCTAATAATATTAACCTTTATCTGACCCGGATAATCAAGATCAGACTCTATCTTTTGGCATATTTCCCTTGCTAATAAAACCATACGATCATCATTAACAATTTCAGGCTTAACCATTATGCGGACCTCTCTGCCTGCTTGTATAGCGTAGCAGTTTTCAACGCCTTCAAAGGAGGACGCAACCTCCTCCAGCTTTTGAAGTCTTTTAATGTAGTTCTCTAGATTTTCACGTCTAGCACCTGGACGTGCAGCTGAAATAGCGTCTGCAGCCTGTACAATGCAGGCAACAACTGTCTTGGCCTCTACATCACCGTGATGGGCGGCGATAGCATGGATAACAGCGTCGCTTTCCTTGTATTTCCTAGCCACCTCTACGCCTAGCTCAATATGTGAGCCTTCCATTTCGTGGTCTAATGCTTTGCCAATATCGTGTAATAAGCCGGCACGCTTTGCTATAGTTGGGTTTAAACCTAGCTCAGACGCTATCATACCAGATACATATGATACCTCTAAGGAATGGTTTAAAACATTTTGACCATAGCTTGTGCGATAACGCAATCTGCCTAACAGCTTAATAAGCTCTGGGTGGATACCGTTAACGCTGGCATCTATAACTGCTCGTTCGCCCTCATGCTTAATGGTTGCCTCCACCTCACGGCGAGCCTTATCAACCATTTCTTCGATTCTAGCAGGGTGAATTCTACCGTCAGATACTAGCTTTTCCAATGCTACACGGGCAATTTCACGTCTAACTGGTTCAAAGCAGGATACCGTAATAGCCTCTGGTGTATCATCAATAATTAAATCTACACCTGTTAATGTTTCTATTGTGCGAATATTTCTACCCTCACGACCGATTATTCTGCCCTTCATTTCATCGTTAGGCAGGGGTACTACGCTTACTGTAGCTTCTGCTACATGGTCAGCAGCACAACGCTGTATTGCCAATGAAATAATGTTTCTTGCCTTTTTATCTGACTCGTCTTTTAACTGTTGCTCGTATTCTAGTATTTTGCTGGCTTTTTCGTGTACTAATTCATCATCCAGCTGCTGCAGAAGATATTCCTTAGCCTGATCCTTGGTATAACCGGAGATACGCTCCAGCATTTCAAATTGGCTTTTCTTTACTGTTTCTGCCTCTTCCAGCTCTTTCTCTGCTGCCTTTTGCTTTTTCGCAATATTTTCTTCCTTAACGTCTAGATTCTCACGCTTTTTCGCTAGGTTTTCTTCCTTTGCCTGAACCCTGCGTTCCTGTCTTTGAACCTCACGTCTGCGATCAGCTATTTCTTTTTCAGATTCGTTTCTAAAACGATGAACCTCGTCCTTACCCTCTAGAATGGTTTCCTTCTTTTTAGCCTCAGCTGTTTTCATTGCGTCATTAACTATACGCTTAGCCTCTGACTCTGCAGAACCGATTTCTGCTTCTGCAATCTTTTTCCTGTGGTTAATGCCCAGAAAAAATGCCATACCGCCAACGGCCGCAGCGACAACGATAATTAATACGATTGCTAAAATAAGATTCATAAATAAAAATGACACCTCCTTGACTTGATTTGTTTTTAAAGTTTTAATTATTAATTAATCAACTCACGGGTGCCTGTTATCACTGAATATGTACTTTTTAAAATGTTAATTTACAAATAAAACAAACCTATTTGATAGTTTATGGGGTTTGCAGGCAAAAGGGAATATATGGTGTACAAAAAACAGCATATAAGCACAACAAAAGCCATATGCACCAACAAAAAAGCTAGCAATATTACTTGTATTAAACAGCGTAGCATAAATACGCTTACTAATAACTATAAAAAATATATATAATAACGGCCCCATAAGAGTCCAATTAAAAAAATGCAAGCTATGCTTGCTAAAGATAAATAAATAGCTTTTATAAAAAAACACACAAATTTATCCTTTGTTATTTTACTATAAATATGTCAAAAAGTCAACCGTTTTATGACAATATATTGTGCGGTTTATCCTTTTTTTCTTTCCAGCCACTATATAATGTATATAAAAATAAATACACATAAAAGTGCGTTTTTTTGTAAAAGATATCTACGGAGGCACTAACAAATGAAAATTATGAAAAAATTATAAAAAATTTCTGTTAAATTTTTATCAAAGGGTTGTATTTACCGTTAAAATGCTATATTATATTAGGTGCTACTAGATAGTATAAAATACATTAAGTACAAAAAATTCAGGAGGTAAGTTTACTATGGCAATTAAAGTAGGTATTAACGGTTTTGGCCGTATCGGTCGTCTGGCATTCAGACAAATGTTTGGTGCTGAGGGTTATGAGGTTGTTGCAATTAACGATCTAACAGATGCAAAAATGCTTGCACATCTTCTAAAGTATGATTCTGCTCAGGGTCGTTATGCTCTAGCTGATAAGGTTACTAACACAGATAACTCTATCATTGTTGATGGCAAAGAAATCACAATTTATGCGGAAAAAGACGCTAAGAACATTCCTTGGGGTGACCTAGGTGTTGAAGTTGTACTAGAGTGTACTGGCTTCTACTGTTCAAAAGATAAGGCTGCTGCTCATATTGAGGCTGGCGCTAAAAAGGTTATCATTTCTGCTCCAGCAGGTAATGACCTAAAGACAATCGTTTACAGCGTAAACGAAAAAGAGCTAACAGCTGATGATACAATCATCTCTGCTGCTTCTTGTACAACTAACTGCCTAGCTCCTATGGCTAAGGCTCTTAACGACCTAGCTCCAATTAAGAGCGGTATTATGGCTACTATCCATGCTTATACAGGTGATCAGATGCTTCTTGATGGTCCTCACAGAAAGGGTGACCTAAGAAGAGCAAGAGCTGGTGCTGTTAATATCGTTCCTAACACAACTGGTGCTGCTAAGGCTATTGGTCTAGTTATCCCAGAGCTAAAGGGTAAACTAATCGGCGCTGCACAGCGTGTTCCAGTACCAACAGGTTCAACAACAATCCTAACAGCTGTTGTTGACGGTACAGTTACAGTAGAGCAAATCAATGCTGCTATGAAGGCTGCTTCTTCTACTAGCTTTGGTTACAATGAGGATCAAATCGTATCTTCTGATATCGTTGGTATCACATACGGTTCTCTATTTGATGCTACTCAAACTCTAGTTACAAACCTAGACAACGGTACTTCTCAGGTACAGGTTGTTTCTTGGTATGATAACGAGAACAGCTATACAAGCCAGATGGTTAGAACAATTAAGTATTTCGCAGAATTGGGCTAATTTATTACTGACTGAATATTTGATTTTAAGAACAGGTAACAGCTGTTGCCTGTTCTTTTTGTTTTTTTGTCAATAGCTGGGGTAACCCAAATAAAACAAAGGTGAAGCAGGGGACAGCTTAACGCTGCCCCCTGCAAATTTTTTTATTTTTAGGATTTTCACAACCATGGGCAAAGCCTACAAGCTTATGTTCCAGTTTTACATTGCTTGTCATGCTCATATATAGCCTGTTGTGCGGTAGATAATAAACGCAAATCGTTTTCATAGCGACACATCTGCTGTGCCTGTGAAAACGGTACCCATGTAAAGCTATCTATTTCATCCTGTTGTATTTTTACGTTGTCTGACGTTGCCTCTGCTAGAAAAAACACAACACGTTTTTTAATTTTGCCAAAGGGTATATAATCGCTTATTTGTCTGTAATGCTCGTATATTATTACGTCCAAGCCGGTCTCTTCTTTAATTTCACGGGTGGCTGTTTCATACTCGTTTTCCCCCTGCTCAACATGACCCTTTGGAAAACTCCAATATTTGCCGTTGCGGTTTTTAACAAGTAATACATTAATGTGTTTCATGTTTCTGTAAAATACCACAGCACCACAGGATTTTTCATATAAACAAAGTAGCTTGCCGTATTTAAAGTTGTGTATCAATGCCAGCTTTTCCCTGATTTCCGGTTCATAAAAAACCTCACCTATTGGTGCAACTATAAGCTTAATATTGTTGTCTGCACAGGCTGCGGTGGCAATTACTATACCATTAACACTGTCTGATATAGGCTCATTAGACAAGATAAATACAGACTCCTGCTTGGAAACACCACCCTGCCTGTATTCTATATACCCAGAATATACCTGATTACTAGATATAGTTCCGTACAGATGCACATCAGTATGTTTTCCCAGCATAGCAATCACCTCCTATCTAAAAGCTTGTATTGGGTCTGTTATTGAGAAAAAATATTAGTCAAACATAGCATCTGTTTTAGCAATTTGAGCAGCACTGTTAGCAGACATAATGCCGTTTAAGAACAGTACTTCCTTTATGCCGTTGTCAGAACAATATGTTTTTAGGTTACGCTTAAAGTTATTAATATCTATTAAGTAAACCTCACTATAATTTTGTGCCAAATATGGTGCTATGGCATCACCATATGTATCCTTTACAATTGCAATTTTACTGCCATTGGTAATGTCAGCGTTTACAATCCTTGCATAGGCACAATCAGCGGTGGAAAAGATGGCGTTTGGTGTATCGCTTTCCTGGGTTTTAGTGTTGTAGAAATCTATTTCACTTTCAGCTGTTTCTCCAGCTTTTAATGCGGTTACCTTACAGCTTTTAGGCAGGGCATAGTATTCAACTGTATCTAAGTTATCAAGAAGCTTTGGATTGCCGTTTTTTGTTTCATCTGAAACAGTAGCTGAAATATATGAGCCTTGAAATTTATGGTCAATAGATGCTTTTTCCAGTGTGGAAATGTCGGTGGCTTCTATACCAGCCTCCTTGGTAAAGGCTGTATATGCGTAATATGCACCAAGGTTTGTCCAGTGATTATCTGTGCTGTAGAAAATGCTGTCATTTCTATGTTCACCTAGAATATTGTAAACATCAATGGGTATTACGTCAGATGATAGGTTGGTGACAATAGCCTCTGTGTTGTCACGCTGAGGGTTAGAAATATCTTTGCCGATTCTTTCAGGCAACCCAAACTCTGTGTTGTTTGGTACAACCATATTATATACCTTTACGTCGGTGCCTAAATATGTTTTGTAGTTAGAAATTGCCTTTGCATAACTGACAGCGGTTTTTACATTGCCTTTAAACAGTTCAAAGCCCTTGTTGTCCCAAATGTAAACAGCACCGTCTAGGTACCCGTCACTGCCATCATCACTGGATAAGGCGGGCATATCCTTTTTTTCTATAGTATGTGCAGTGGTAGCGTCAGTTAATGCAGATGCTACAGCTGGTTGTGTTCCTGCTTGATGTGTGCTGCTTTGGGCTTGTTGTCCACGCATAATAAGAAAGGTGGCCACACCAGCAACTGCCAAAATTGATATTACAATTAGTGCAATAACCATAGCATTTTTGGGCTTTTTGTTAGGTGTAGGTTGTGTGGCGGTTTTATCCGTGGCTTTTACAGTCACCTTAGTATTTTTTTTGCTATTTTGATTTGAAGTGTACCTTGCATTTTTAGCAGAGGCTTTTTTATTATCGTCTGGAGCTTTATATACAGCCATATTAATATTCCTTTCAGTGCTAAAATGTATAAAATATAAATTCTAAATATATTGCCACGGTATATTATAATATAAAAGCCACCTAATATCAAGAAAATACGACAAAAATGTGCTTTGTGATGTGCAAATTGGCGGTATAATACAAAAAATCCAACTATTGTATATCAGGCGTAATTGTGATAAAATTTAGAATAACTAATCCATATTAGATAAAATTTTAAAAAGACGGTGAATATAATGAATTACACATTTTCAGACAGAGTCAGCAATTTAAAACCATCAGCCATCAGAGAGATTTTTAAATACGCCGCTGACCCTCAGGTTATATCCTTGTCAGCGGGTAACCCATCACCTGAGGCTTTTCCAGTAAAGGCAATTTCAGAAATTTCCCAAAAGATTTTCAAGGAAAATCCCATAGCTGCTTTACAGTACAGTGTTACGGAGGGCTATGCACCACTGCGTAGCCACTTAAAGGAATATATGAAGGAAAAACATAACATTGGTGCTGCCTTTGATGACCTTATAGTTACATCCGGCGCACAGCAGGTAATGGATTTAGCCGCTAAGTCATTGTGTAACGAGGGTGACACGGTTATCTGTGAAGCACCTAGCTTTATTGGCTCCCTAAACTCTTTTAGGTCATATAACGCCAAGCTGTGTGGTGTGCCAATGGACAGTGATGGCATTAATATTGAAAAGCTGGAAAACGCTTTACAAACCAAGAAGAACGTACGCTTTATGTATCTGATTCCAAACTTTCAGAACCCATCAGGTATAACAATGAGTTTAGAAAAGAGAAAGGCTGTATATGAGCTGGCTAAAAAATACGGCGTTTTGATTATTGAGGATAATCCATACGGAGATTTACGTTATAGCGGGGAATATATACCAACTATTAAGTCAATGGATACTGAAGGTCTGGTTATATATGTAGGCTCATTTTCAAAGGTACTGTCACCTGGTATCAGGGTAGGCTGGTGTGTAGCACCGCAGCAAATTATATCTAAGATGGTTGTTTGTAAGCAAGGTCAGGACGTACATACCAATATATGGTCGCAGATGGTAGCCTATGAGTTTATGACGAAATACGATTTTGATGGACACATTACATTTTTACAAAATCTATACAGGAAAAAAGCAGACCTTATGATGAATCTATTGGATGAACACCTAGCACCACAGGTTACATACAACAGGATTAACGGTGGACTGTTCATTATGTGCCAGCTTCCAAACAATATTAATATGACTGATTTTTGTAAACAGGCTGTTCTGCGTAAGGTTTGCGTAGTACCTGGTAACGCTTTCTTAACAGACGAAAGCCAGCCTTGCCAATTATTTAGAGTTAACTTCTCAACACCTACGGATGAACAATTAATAAAGGGTGTAGAGATATTAGGTAAGCTGGCAAAAGAAATGTGTTAACACCCAACGCAAGAGCTACATAGCTTGCAATACCCCCTAAATCTAATTACATACACCTACGAGGAGATGCTGATATAATGGAAGAACAGAAATCACAGGTAAAGAAAAAGGTAATATTTAGTGCCATACAGCCATCAGGCACAATTACTCTTGGTAACTATATTGGTGCGTTGAAAAACTGGACCAATCTGCAGGATGAGTTTAACTGCATATATGCGTTGGCAGATTTACACGCCATTACTGTTAGACAGAACCCCAAGGATTTTAAAAAGAATATTTTGGAGGCATACGCACTGCTGTTAGCCTGTGGTGTTGATGTTGAAAAAAGCATTTTCTTTATTCAAAGTCATGTGCATACTCATGCAGAATTAGCATGGGTGCTAAACTGTTATACACAGTTTGGCGAGCTGTCACGCATGACACAGTTTAAGGATAAATCCCAAAAACACGCTGACAACGTTAATGTTGGCTTGTTTGCGTATCCGTCGTTAATGGCAGCTGACATTTTGCTGTATCAGGCCGATATGGTGCCGGTAGGGGCAGACCAAAAACAGCATCTGGAGCTTTCCCGTAATATAGCAGAAAGATTTAACGGTATATATGGTAATACATTTAAGGTGCCAGACCCATACATCCCAAAAACAGGTGCCAAAATAATGTCCCTACAGGACCCCACCAGAAAGATGAGTAAATCTGATGAAAACGTAAACAGCTTTGTAGCCGTGCTGGATAAACCAGATGTTATTATGAAAAAGTTTAAGCGTGCAGTAACAGACAGTGATGCAAGGGTGTTCTATGGTGATGGCAAGGAGGGCATAAACAACCTAATGGGTATCTATTCTTCTGTAACGGGATTAACTAACCAGCAGATAGAAAAGGAGTTTGAGGGTAAAGGCTATGGCGACTTTAAGGTGGCAGTAGCTGAGGCAGTAATAGAGGAGCTGCGTCCTATTCAGGAACGCTTTGATAAATATATTGCTGATAAAGCCTATTTAAAGGAATGCTATGACAAGGGTGCAGAGCTTGCACTGCGTTTTTCTCAACGCACATTAGACAAAGCGATGAAGAAGGTAGGCTTTGTAATTAAATAGCTATTATAATATACTAAGGCTGTATTGGTTTGTTGACCAATACAGCCTTGCTGTTTTAAATATAGTAAATTCCAACAACCCATCCTGGTGTTGCATCGCACCGTAAAAAGAAGCCTTACAGACATTTGTTAATCTGTAAGGCTTCTATATTAAGAAATATTCAGTTTATTACAAAAAAAATTAAAAACAGCTTGACAATCCCTTGACAAAAGACTACAATAGTAAAATGCACCATAATGCCGAGGAATGCCCTATTCACATTTGTGATAGGTGAATATTAGCACATAATTTACAAAAATGCAATAGCTTTTCGTAAAAACTTTTCTTGGCGTTTTGGATATTTGCGGATAATATTTTGAATGGAGTGATACGCCTATGGTAAATGTCAAGCCTGTTAAGCTTGGTAGAAACGAAAGGATGTCCTTTGCAAAAATCGAAGAAGTTATTGAAATGCCAAACTTAATCGAAGTGCAAAAAAAATCCTACCAATGGTTCTTGGAAACAGGACTAAAGGAAGTATTTAAGGATGTATCTGGTATTACAGATTATTCCGGTAATTTGGTATTGGATTTTGTGGACTATACTCTGGATGTTTTAAACCCTAACTATACGGTAACCGAGTGTAAAGAACGTGACGTAACATATGCAGCACCACTAAGAGTTGTTGCACGTCTACTTAATAAGGAAAGCGGAGAAATTAAGGAGTCAAACGTATTTATGGGTGACTTCCCACTGATGACACCTAGCGGTACCTTTGTAATCAATGGTGCAGAGCGTGTTATTGTATCTCAGCTTGTTAGGTCCCCAGGCGTTTACTATAAAATGGAATACGATAAAACAGGTAAAAAACTGTTTAGTGCTACCGTTATTCCTAATAGAGGTGCTTGGCTAGAGTACGAAAATGACGTTAACGACGTTTTCTATGTTCGTATTGATAAGAACAGAAAATTACCTATCACTGTATTCATAAGAGCATTGGGCTTGGGTACTGATGCTGAAATATATGATTATTTTGGCGATGATGATAGAATCAAAGCTACAATAGAGAAGGACTCCTGTAAAAATACAGAGGAGGCTATGCTGGAGGTTTACCGCAAGCTTCGCCCTAGTGAGCCACCTACTGTTGAAAGTGCACAGACACATATTAATAATCTATTCTTTGATGCCCGCCGTTATGACATGTCAAGGGTTGGCCGTTATAAATATAACAAAAAACTTGGTATTGGTAACCGTTTGGCAGATCAAAGACTGGCAGAGCCTATTGCAAACCCTAGAACGGGCGAAGTAATGGCTATGGCAGGTGACACAGTTAATAAACAGTTAGCCATGGAAATAGAGGATGCTGGTGTATCAGTAGCCTTTGTAGAAATGGAGGATAAGGTTGTTAAGGTTGTTTCTAACGGTATGGTAGATATCAGCAAGTATGTTGATTTTGACGCCGACAAGGAGTGTGGCATTAACGAGCGTGTAAGTTTTAAGGTTCTTTGCGAAATATTAGATTCATGCGAAACAGAGGAAGAACTGAAAGAGGCTTTGATATCACGTCATGGTGACCTTATCCCTAACCATATTACTATTGACGATATTTTCTCAACTATTAATTATATGAACAACTTAGCCTGTGGCATTGGTAATATTGATGATATCGACCATTTGGGCAATCGTCGTATTAGAAGCGTTGGCGAGCTGTTACAAAACCAGTTCAGAATTGGTTTTTCAAGATTGGAAAGAGTTATCAGAGAGCGTATGACCTTACAGGCACAGGATTTAACCAACCTGTCACCTAACGCTTTAATTAATATTCGTCCTGTCACAGCGGCAATTAAGGAGTTCTTTGGTTCTTCTCCTTTGTCACAGTTTATGGACCAGAACAACCCTTTGGCAGAGCTGACACACAAAAGACGTTTATCAGCCCTAGGTCCAGGTGGTTTGTCCAGAGATCGTGCAGGATTTGAGGTTCGTGACGTTCACTATAGCCATTATGGACGTATGTGTCCTATCGAAACACCTGAAGGACCTAACATCGGTTTGATATCATATTTAGCTACCTTTGCCCGTATAAACGGCTATGGCTTTATAGAAGCACCATTTAGAAAAATAGATAAAGAAACAGGTGTGGTTTCTGACAAGGTTGTTTATATGACAGCTGATGTAGAGGATAACTACGTTGTAGCACAAGCTAACGAACCGCTTGATGAGCAGGGTCGTTTGAAAAATCAAAGAGTTAACGGACGTTACAGAGATGAGTTCGTAGAGCTTGAACGTGACCGTTTTGATTACATGGACGTATCACCAAGAATGGTTGTATCTGTAGCTACAGCTATGATTCCGTTTTTGGAAAACGATGATGCTAACCGTGCGTTGATGGGTTCTAATATGCAGCGTCAGGCTGTGCCTTTGCTGGTTACACAGTCACCTATTGTAGGTACTGGTATGGAGTACAAGGCAGGTGTTGACTCTGGTGTGTGCCTGCTGGCAGAGGAAGACGGTGTTGTTGTTAGCGTTAGTGCTGATGAAATTACTGTTAGATATGACTCTGGCAGAATACAAGACTTTGTTGTTACTAAGTTTATGCGTTCCAACCAAGGTACCTGTATTAACCAAATTCCTGTTGTTTCTAAGGGTCAGCGTGTTGTAGCCAACGAGGTATTAGCTGATGGTCCTGCCACCAGTAATGGAGAAATCAGTCTAGGTAAAAATGCACTGATTGGCTTTATGACATGGGAAGGCTATAACTACGAGGATGCTGTTCTTATAAATGAAAAGATTGTTCGTGACGATGTTTACACATCTATTCATATTGAAGAATATGAAACAGAAGCCAGAGATACCAAGCTAGGACCTGAGGAAATTACCAGAGATATTCCAAATGTGGGCGAGGATATGCTGAAGGATTTGGACGAGAGCGGAATTATCCGTATAGGTGCTGAGGTTAATGCTGGTGATATCCTAGTTGGAAAGGTTACACCAAAGGGTGAAACAGAGCTAACTGCTGAGGAGAGATTGTTAAGAGCTATCTTTGGTGAGAAAGCCAGAGAGGTTAGAGATACATCGCTGAGAGTGCCTCATGGTGAATGTGGTATAGTGGTAGATGTTAAAGTATTTACAAGAGAAGATAGCCACGATGAGCTGCAGCCAGGTGTTAACAAGGTTGTTCGATGCTACTTAGCACAAAAGAGAAAAATATCTGTTGGTGATAAGATGGCTGGCCGTCACGGTAACAAGGGTGTTGTTTCCAGAATATTACCTATGGAGGATATGCCGTTCCTACCTGATGGTACACCGCTGGATATTGTGCTGAACCCATTGGGCGTTCCATCACGTATGAACATTGGTCAGGTGCTGGAGGTTCACTTAGGTTATGCCGCTAAAGCACTGGGCTGGAAGATTATGACACCTGTATTTGACGGTGCTCACGAGAGTGATATTTTCCAAGTTTACCATGATATAGAGGAAAAGGCTAAGAACAAGGAGCTGCCAGAGCCTGCAAGCATAAAGGATATTAACTTTACTAATTGCTTTGACAACAAGGGCATTTCCATGGAATGTAAAACAATGGTTAGGGATGGCCGTACAGGTGAGCTGTTCGACAACCCTGTTACCGTTGGTTATATGTACTATCTAAAGCTGCATCATCTTGTTGATGATAAGATTCATGCTCGTTCAACAGGCCCTTATTCACTGGTTACACAGCAGCCATTGGGCGGTAAAGCTCAGTTTGGCGGTCAGCGTTTTGGTGAGATGGAGGTTTGGGCATTGGAGGCTTACGGTGCTGCTTATACCCTTCAGGAGATTTTGACAGTTAAGTCTGATGACGTTGTAGGTCGTGTAAAGACATATGAAGCTATCGTAAAGGGACAGAACATTCCAAAGCCTGGTATCCCAGAATCCTTTAAGGTTCTTATTAAAGAACTGCAATCATTATCCTTGGACGTTCGTGTATTGGATAAGAACAATGACGAAATAGATCTAAAACAAAACTTTGATGATGATGATGACCTGCCAGTACCTGTTGCAGAGGTGTCTGAAGAGGCAGAGCAGACAGATGATGGTGAAAAGGTGTTTGATGAAGACGAGGTTATGACTGGCGGTATGGACGGCTACTTTGTAGACGAGGATGACGACAGCGAAAATATGGTTGACGATACTGCATTTGCTGAGGAAGAAACTGATGACCTGATGGACTTTAGCGACGGCTCAGGCAGTGACGAATATTAATAGGGGAGGCAACGAATTATGGAATTTAATGAATTTGCATCAATTAAAATAGGACTTGCTTCACCAGATCAGATTAGGGAATGGTCACATGGAGAGGTTAAAAAACCTGAAACCATTAACTACCGTACTCTAAAACCAGAACGTGACGGACTGTTCTGTGAACGTATTTTTGGACCACAAAAGGACTGGGAATGTCACTGTGGTAAATATAAGAGAATCCGCTACAAGGGCAAAATTTGTGACCGTTGTGGTGTTGAGGTAACACGTTCTAAGGTTAGACGTGAACGTATGGGACATATCGAGCTTGCCGCTCCTGTGTCACATATTTGGTACTTTAAGGGTATACCTTCCAGAATAGGCTTAATGCTTGACATTTCACCTAGGCTTCTGGAAAAGGTTTTATACTTTGCATCATATATTGTTACAGATCCAGGTGCCGCAGAAGGCGTGCTGGCTAAACAGCAGATATTATCTGAAAAAGATTATCGTGAAATGCGTGAAAAGTACGAAGATGATTTTGAAGCCAGCATGGGCGCAGAGGCTATTAAAAAGCTGTTGACAGAAATTGACCTAGAAAAGCTTTCTAAGCAGTTAAAAGACGAGCTAGAGGGTGCCAGCGGTCAAAAACGTGTTCGTTTATTAAAACGTTTAGAGGTTGTAGAGGCGTTCCGTATGTCTGGCAACCGTCCTGAATGGATGATAATGGACGCAGTTCCAGTTATACCACCAGACATTCGTCCTATGGTGCAGTTGGATGGTGGACGTTTTGCAACATCTGACCTTAACGACCTATATCGTAGAGTTATTAACAGAAACAATCGTCTAAAAAGACTGCTAGAGCTGGAAGCTCCTGACATTATTATTCGTAACGAAAAGCGTATGCTGCAGGAGGCTGTAGATGCGCTGATAGATAACGGCAGACGAGGCAGACCAGTAACAGGCCCTAACAACAGAGCCTTGAAATCCTTGTCAGATATGCTAAAGGGTAAGCAGGGACGTTTCCGTCAGAACCTACTTGGTAAGCGTGTTGACTATTCTGGACGTTCAGTTATCGTTGTTGGTCCTGAACTAAAGATGTACCAGTGCGGTTTGCCAAAGGAGATGGCTTTGGAGCTGTTTAAGCCTTTTGTTATGAAGCGTTTGGTTGAAACTAAGGTTTCACAGAACATTAAGGCTGCCAGAAAAGCTGTTGAACGAGCCAAGCCAGAGGTTTGGGACGCATTGGAGGTAGTTATTAAGGGTCATCCTGTTCTGCTAAACCGTGCTCCTACACTTCACAGACTAGGTATTCAGGCATTTGAGCCTGTACTGGTTGAGGGCAGAGCGTTAAAGCTGCATCCACTGGTTTGTACTGCATACAACGCTGACTTCGACGGTGACCAAATGGCTGTCCATGTACCTTTGTCAGCCGAGGCACAGGCGGAGGCCAGATTCCTAATGCTGGCAGCTGGCAACCTGTTGAAACCATCTGATGGCCGCCCTGTTGCTGTTCCTACACAGGATATGATACTGGGTTCATACTATCTAACACTTGATAAGGATGGTGAACCAGGTGAGGGCAAGATATTCCGTAACTTTGATGAAGCGTTAATGGCATATGATGCAAAGGTTGTCAGCCTGCACGCAAAAATTAAGGTTCGCAGAACAATGACCTTTGACGGTGTAGAGCGTTCAGAGATTATAGAAACAACAGTTGGACGTATTATTTTTAACAGACCTATTCCACAGGATTTAGGATTTGTTGATAGAGGTAATCCTGAAAATCTGTTTAAGCTGGAAATTGATTTCTTGGTTGGTAAAAAACAGCTAGGTATAATTATTGATAAATGTATCCGTATTCATGGTACACAAATAACAGCTGAGGTTTTGGACTGCATTAAAGCACAGGGCTATAAGTATTCTACAATTGGTGCTATTACAGTAGCTGTATGTGACGCTGCTATTCCTCCTGCAAAGAAGGAAATAATAGCCAATGCAGAGCTAGCAAAGGACGCTGTTACCGAGCAGTATCAGGATGGTCTTATTTCTAACGAGGAGCGTTATACTAACGTTCTGAAAATTTGGGAAAAGGCAACTAATGATGTTACCGCTGCTCTACAGGGCAATTTGGGCAGATATAACCCAATCTTTATGATGGCGGATTCTGGTGCTCGTGGTAGTATGTCACAGATTCGTCAGCTGGCTGGTATGCGTGGCTTGATTGCCAATACATCCGGTAAAACAATCGAAATTCCAATCAGAGCTAACTATCGTGAAGGCCTAAATATTTTGGAATACTTTATTTCTTCTCGTGGTGCTAGAAAAGGCTTGGCAGATACAGCTCTTAGAACAGCTGACTCTGGTTACCTTACAAGACGTTTGGTTGACGTTTCACAGGACGTTATCATTCGTGAGGAGGATTGTGGTACTAAGACTGGTATTGAAATCTTTGATATTCGTGAGGGCAAGGAGCTTATCGAGGGTATTCATGAGCGTTTGCTGGGCAGATACCTATGTGAGGACTTTGTTGATGAGAATACAGGTGAGGTTCTTGTTTCTAAGGATACAATGATGGGCGAGAAGGAAGCCGATATTATTGTTAACAGAGGTGTTGAGCGTATTAACATTCGTTCTATCCTTGGCTGTCGTGCTAAACATGGTGTTTGTAAGAAGTGCTACGGTTCTAATCTGGCTAATGGTATGCCTGTCACAGTTGGTGAGGCTGTTGGTATTATAGCTGCTCAGTCAATTGGCGAGCCTGGTACACAGCTGACAATGCGTACCTTCCATACAGGCGGTGTTGCTTCGGCTGAAGATATTACACAGGGTTTGCCTAGAATCGAAGAGCTGTTTGAGGGCAGAAAGCCTAAACATTTGGCTATTATCAGCGAAATCAAGGGTACTGTTCGTTTTGAAAAGATTAAAAACAATAACCACGCTGTTATATTTGATAAGGAAACAGGCGACGAGCGTTCTTATTTGATACCTTTTGGTTCTCATGTTAAGGTACAGGAGGGTCAGGTTATTGAAGCTGGCGATATGATTACAGAGGGTTCAGTTAACCCACATGACGTATTGGCAATAAAGGGACCTTTGGCTGTTCAGAATTATCTAATTCAAGAGGTTCAAAAAACCTATCGTATGCAGGGTGTTGATATTAACGATAAGCATATAGAGGTTATCGTTCGTCAGATGATGAAGAAGGTTAAGATTGATGAGTCTGGTTCTACAAAGCTACTGCCAAGCTCATTGGTTGATAAGAACGACTTCTTAACAGCTAACGAGGAAATTCGTGCCCGTATGGAAAAGGGCGAAACAGACCTTCAGGAGGCTACCTGTATTCAGATGCTGCTTGGTATTACAAAGGCCTCCTTAGCCACAGACAGCTTCCTGTCTGCTGCATCATTCCAGGAAACTACCAGAGTTCTTACTGACGCTGCTATCAAGGGCAAGGTAGATCCATTGCTAGGACTGAAGGAAAACGTTATTATCGGTAAGCTGGTACCAGCAGGTACTGGTATGCACCGTTACAGTAATGTCGAGCTGGAGGAGAACTTTGTTACTCCTGCTATGCCAGAATCTGGCGATCAAGAATTAGAGCTTTAACTTAATCTTATTTAATACAAAAAGCAGAAGTCCCAACAGGACTTCTGCTTTTTTAAAGAGTACATATTGCGGATTAAATGGTTTCTCTTTTAGTATGAGGTGTTTTATGGATAATAATAATTACAATAATGAACAAAATACATTTAATCAAAAGGTTAACTGTAATTGTCAGAACAGCACACAGCTTGGTAATCAAAAACAATATATTCCAAATAATATGTTTTATGTCAATGGTCAGGCAATGTATGTTCCTGGGCCACCACGCAAGAAATCAAATAAAAAATTAATTATAATTGTTGTTTCGGTGTTGATTGCATTTTTGCTGTTGATGGGAATAGGTATTTTTGCAGTAGTTAATGTTGTTGTTAGCAGTATGAATACACCAGTATACCAGCTGCCTAACGATGATATACCATCTATTGGTTCTGTTGTACCAGATGCACCAGGGGTCAGTAGCTTTAATAGCGATTACGATTTTGATTATGCTAGATTGACGTATAAATACAGTGGTTCAGATGATGTAAAATGGCAGCTGTCAGAATATATTGCCTACTTGGTTAAATCAGAAGACTTTAAAATTATAGGCAGTGACAATATTGTCCAAGGCTCAATGGGTAATATATCTCTAAGCCGAGATTCTTCTGAAAGTGGTTATGTGGTGCTAATCTTAATAGACTATGTGCCAAATGGCTATACTATAACGTTAAGCAGCTTCATAGACTCTGCTGCTGACTATGATTAATGTGCATAGATGAAAAATAAAGGCTGTACACTAAGCTGAAAAAATGAATACTGATTGCTTTTTGGCAGAGCTTTATTTTATGAGGTTAGGCTGAGCTTTTATAGGGCGGTGATTAGTATTTTTGCAATGAGTAAATTTGCTTTCATCATAACATTTTTATTGGAAACTAAAAAGGCATATTACAGCATGAAAAACAGCTGTAATATGCCTTTTGCTTTGTATACTATATGTGATTACATACTTTCAGGTGCAGTAATTTTTAACATTGTCAGCACGTTTTTAATAACGGATTTAATAGCAAGACATAAGCTTAGACGTGCTTGTGTTAAGCTTTTGTCCTCACCCTTTACTCGGCAGGCATTGTAAAATTTATGGAACAGGGTTGCCAGCTGTAAAACGTAGCGTGTAACCTTTGTTGGGTCATAATCCTTGGCGGCAGAGATGATTTCGTTTGTATAGTCTGCCAAATGATGTATAAGCTCACGCTCCTCTGGTGCAGTTAACAAGGCTAGTTCAGCGTCATTACAGTGGCGAGGGGCTATGCCGTCAGCCTGCAGTGACTTAATAATACTGCAAATTCTGGCATATGCATATTGTACATAGTAAACAGGGTTTTGAGAATCCTCTGTAACCGCTAAGGTTAGGTCAAAATCCATTTGTGTGTTGGCTTCACGCATATTAAATAGAAAACGTGCTGCATCTACAGGCACTTCGTCTAAAAGGTCAGCCAGCTGTATTGCTTTACCTGTACGCTTACTCATTTTAACCGGCTTGTTGTCACGCACTAAGCGTACCAGCTGCATTAGCACAACGTCAAGCTTATCGCCCTCTAAGCCTACTGCGTTTATAGCACCCTTCATACGTGCTACATGGCCATGGTGGTCAGCGCCCCATACATCTATACAGGTAGTGTAGCCACGTTTTTCAAACTTGTTGCGGTGATATGCAATGTCTGCCGCAAAGTATGTTGGACTGCCATTTTGACGGATAAGTACATCATCCTTTAGCTCCAGCTTGTCAATGTAGTCTTGACTTTTGCCATCAGCCAACAGCATTTTAGTTTGTACGTCTATATTTTTATACCATAAGGCACCATCCTTTTCATAGGTCATGCCCTTGTTTTTCAGTATATCTATGGTTTCGGTTACATAGCCACTGCTGTGCAGCTCACTTTCAAAAAACCACTTGTCATATTCAATGCGATACTTTTTCATATCATTTTGCATCTTTGTAATGTTCCTTGGCAAAGCAAAGTCTACCAAAGCCTTTTTACGCTCTGTTGATGATAGGCTTAACAGGTTATCTCCAAATGTATCAGCGTATTCCTTGGCACGCACCATGATGTCAGCACCCTGATAGCCATCCTCTGGAAATTCTACTGCAGCTTCACCCTTGTAAAGCTGTAGGTATCGTGCTTCTAGTGACATTGCAAATTTTTCTATCTGATTGCCTGCATCATTTACATAAAACTCACGCCATACGTTATAGCCAGCGGCATCCAGAACTGCCGCTAAGCAATCACCTAAAGCACCACCACGGGCGTTACCCATGTGCATAGGGCCAGTAGGGTTAGCAGATACAAATTCTACCATAACCTTTTTACCTTGCCCAAAGCTGCTCCTACCGTAGCTGTCACCGCTTTCTTCAATATCCTTAATAACATCACTGTAATAGCGGCCTTTTAGGAAAAAGTTTATAAAGCCTGGGCCAGCGGTTTCAAAGCGTTCAATATATGTGCCTTCTAGGGTCAGGTTAGCTGTAATGGCTTGTGCTATTTTAAAGGGTGGCATTTTAAAAGCCTTTGCACACGCCATAGCTGCATTAGTAGCTAAATCACCATGTGAACGGTCAGCTGGTGTTTCAATTACAAAGTCTGGGGCTTGTGCATCACCCAGCTGTCCCTTTTCCTTGGCAGTGTCAATGGCATTTAATATTGCCAGCCTTAATCCATCTACTGCGTTTTGTGCTATATTTGACATAGTTATATTCCGTCCTTTTCCATATAATTATCTGTCTGTGCTTTTTTTAAAGAAATTTTTATTTCGTTTTCGCTTACAAGGTCAGAGTTAAAGTCTACTGTATATCCTAACTCTAATACTCCACCGTTTTTATCTATGTTAATATTCATCTTGTTTGTGAATATGCCAATCATTAAATCCCCTGCAACAGTGGCGTAATGACATTGGTGTCGTCGGTCACGTTCCAAAATCAGTTTAGAATTGTATGTGCCTGTACGAGTAATAGTTACTCTATTGTCACCCTCAATTTTCACTATTGATGTGTGCTTATTGTCAGGATCTTCTGTGTCGTACTCTTTATATGTTATATATCTGCCTGTGGATTTTTCTGTATAATGACCAAGTGTTGTAACTGTTACGGTGTCATTATCCTTTTCAAAGTTTTGTTTTCCTACGATGTCTATTATATAATCCTGTATCATTATTTACCCTTAATATTCCTCTATATTTATTCTGTGTACGTCATTTCCAATATCTCTGCCAAGGAACAGCCCGGCAATATTGCTAAAGCCTTCGACTCTGTCGCTAACAAAAAATTGATTATTTCCAGCTTGATTACTGCCATTTAGCTGACCGTTTTCCTTTAGCAGTGACGCTGCATACAACGCTGTTTCCCGACCAGAATCTATTAGTGTTACGTTGTCACCCATAACAGCTGATATTGCCTCACGCAAAATAGGGTAGTGGGTACAGCCCATAATAAGAGTGTCTATATCCTTTTCCTTTAACTTTTGCAGATAGCGTTTCACAACCATGAAAACAATGGGATCATCCTTTGAGATGAATCCGTTTTCTACCAAGGGTACAAACAGGGGGCAATCCTGTTGAAAAACTTCAATAGAAGCGTTCAAGGCCTCAATCTCTTTTTTATAGGATTTACTGCTTATGGTGGCGGTTGTACCAATAACACCAATCCTTCCATTTTTTGTAGCTTTAACAGCTGATGCAGCGGTTGGCTTTACAACACCAGTAAAGGGTACTGCGAAGCTGCCGTTAAGGCTGTCTATTACAGAGCTAACAGTGCCACAGGCTACTATTATAAGCTTTACATTTTTACTTTGTAAAAAGTTAGCATCCTGTTTAGCGTATCTAATGATAGTTTCCTTACTTCTGTTACCGTAGGGAACTCGACCTGTATCACCAAAGTACACTATGTTTTCGTTTGGTAAAAAGCTTAACAGCTCCTTTACAGCGGTCAGACCACCTAAACCAGAGTCGAATACTCCAATAGGCTCAAAAGACATATTGCTCAACCTTTCTTCTGCGAATAGGAGTGAAAATCTCCCAATAAGGCATATTTAATCAATTTATTCATCTAACTAAATATATTACCATATATTCAAATTAGGTGCAATCCAAAAAATATATAAAATTATCGTGACAAATTGTCCGATTAGCTGTATAATAAAAACTAAATGTATAAAGGAAATCCCTTTGAATTAACAATAAAGGAATGAAGATAAATGACGGATAATTTTTTTGCTATAATTAACAATAAAGTATTCAACACATTGGAAAGCCGTGGATACACAAAAAATAAGGTTGAAAGCGATAACGACAATGAACAGGCGGCTTTGTTTACTGGTGAAAATGACGCTTATACAGTTATATATTATCGTGACGTGAAGCACGTTGTCCTGCGTACCTGTGCTATGACGGAGGAGGGCCCTGATAATGAGTGGAAAACCTTGGCAACATGGATGTTTGACCCTGCTACTGATGGTGAAAAACAAGCAGAAAGCATAGGCAACGACTTTGCATCTTCTTTAGCAGCACCTATCAGAAAAAGAGCTACACCAACAAAGAAAAAGAGGAAGAGCGATGATGGCAATGCTGATCCTTTATTTTTTAGCAAACGTATGGTTAACGTGTTTCCAGAGCTAAAGTACGAAATCAAAGATGAACAAAATGGATATTCGCCTTTTCGTGGAGTGACCTTTGCCAGAAAGTTTATAGTGCCAAAGGTTAACGCTTTGCTGTCCTCAGGAAACGTAGCAGATATACAAAAAATGGCGAATATTTTATCTGCACAATATAATGCTGGTGATTTAGATACACGTTCAATAATTACCATGGTGGTGCTGAACTCCATAGACAATGAGCAGAATGAGGAAAAGCTTAGGGACAAGTTAAGCGAGGATTTAGTCAGGGCTTGGCAATTTGGAAAAGGCTTTAAGGGCAAAAAGGTAAAACCAGAGAAATTTAAACCAAAGAAGAAAACCATGGCAGAGCGTTTAGCTGGAGCTGACGGAAAGTAAAAAAGTGAATAATTAATCAAAATAAGCTGTACGGTGAGTTTTGATTTTATTAACAGCAGTGCAGTGTATATTGCACTGCACAAATTATAGGGCTTTTTGCAAAAAAGTTCTTGACGAGTAGCAATATGTATGGTATAGTGGTATTACCTCAAAAAAAGGGGCTTATTTTTTTGTGCCTTTTTAGAGAGGGAGGCTGAATATATACCGCAATTAATCGGGGGTGCCGTTAGAAATGAGAGTAAAAGTTACATTAGCCTGCACAGAGTGCAAACAGAGAAACTACAACACAATGAAAAATAAGAAAAATGATCCGGACAGACTGGAAATGAACAAGTATTGCAGATTTTGCAAAAAACATACTCTGCATAAGGAAACAAAATAATTTACCGGAGGTAGGTAGTTATGGCTGACAATAAGGTCGAAAAAAAGACTGAAAAGCAGAAAGATAAGAAGCCAAACATTTTTGCAAGAATTGCAAAATACTTCCGTGAATGCAAGAGCGAAGTCAAGAAGGTTACATGGCCTGCTCCTAAAGCTGTTTTCAAAAATACAGGTATAGTATTGGCTATGATAATTGTCATAGGTTTGTTCATTTTTGCTCTTGACCAAGGACTTTACGCATTGTTAGGTCTTGTTATGCAAACAGCAGCTTAATAATGTTGAAAGGATGAGGTGCAATGCCGGAAGAAGCAAAGTGGTATGTTGTTCACACCTATTCTGGGTATGAAAACAAAGTAGCTTCTAATCTGGAGAAAACTGTTGATAACAGAAATCTTCAAGAATACATTCAAGAGGTAAAGGTTCCTACTGAGCTTGTTACAGAAATCCGCGAGGATGGTTCTGCCAAGGATGTGGAAAGAAAAATTTATCCTGGATATGTATTTATCAAAATGGTTTACACCGACGAAACATGGTATGTCGTACGTAATATTCGTGGTTGTACCGGCTTTGTTGGACCATCTTCCAAACCTATTCCGCTGTCATCTGATGAAGTAGTAAGAATGGGTGTGGAAACAAAATCAATAGAGGTTTCCTACAACGTAGGCGATTCAGTTCGTATCATCGACGGTCCGTTAGAGGACTTTGTAGGTGTGGTTGAGGAAATCGACACAGAAAAAAATCTTGTTCGTGTTACAGTATCTATGTTCGGACGAGAGACACCTGTGGAGCTTGAGTTAAATCAAGCTGAACCACTGGAGTAATTAACGTTAATAATCTAGTTCCTATATAGTTGCTAGTTATTATTGAGGGACATAGTCCCTTGTGGGAGGAACGGTACAATGTATCGCTCCGCAAGCTACCACGAATTTTGGAGGTGCAAAAAGAAATGGCTCAGAAGGTAGTAGGCTTTATAAAGCTACAAATACCTGCCGGTAAGGCTACTCCGGCACCACCTGTTGGTCCTGCACTAGGACAGCACGGTGTCAACATTATGGCGTTCACAAAAGAATTTAACGAACGTACAAAAAACGACGCAGGTTTAATTATTCCTGTCGTTATTACAGTTTATGCAGATCGTTCTTTTACATTTGTAACAAAAACACCACCTGCAGCTGTATTGATTAAAAAAGCATGTGGAATCCAAAGCGGTTCTGGCGTGCCAAACAAAACAAAGGTTGCAAAGATTACCCGTGAGCAGGTTAAGCAGATTGCAGAGCAAAAAATGCCTGACCTAAATGCAGCAACTGTTGAAGCAGCTACTAGTATGGTTGCTGGTACAGCACGCAGCATGGGCATTGAAGTAGTCGATTGATCAAAACCCGGGTGGGAGGAAACAAATCCGATTTTACCACTCAACAGGGAGGAAAACAATGAAACACGGTAAAAAATATGTTGATAGCGTAAAGCTAATCGACAGAACAAAACAATATGATGCTAATGAAGCATTAGGTCTTTGTGTAAAGACTGCAACAGCTAAGTTTGATGAAACTGTTGAAGTTCATGTAAAGCTTGGTGTTGATAGCCGTCATGCTGACCAGCAGGTTAGAGGCGCTATCGTTCTACCACATGGTACAGGTAAAAGCGTTAAGGTTCTGGCAGTATGTAAGGGCGATAACGTAAAGCTAGCTGAAGAAGCTGGTGCTGACTATGTAGGTGCTGAGGAGTTCACACAGAAGATTCAGGCTGAAGGCTGGATGGACTTTGACGTACTAATTACAACACCTGACATGATGGGTCTTGTAGGTCGTTTAGGTAAGGTTCTAGGCCCTCGTGGTTTAATGCCTAACCCTAAGGCTGGTACTGTTACTACTGACATTGCTAAGGCTATTAAAGAAGCTAAGGCAGGTAAGATAGAGTACCGTCTGGACAAAACAAATATCATTCACTGTCCTATTGGCAAGGTTTCTTTTGGTGAGGAAAAGCTTACTGAAAACTTTGACACATTGCTAACAGCTATTGTTAAAGCAAAACCAGCTGCTTCTAAAGGTCAGTATATTAAGTCTTGTGCTGTAACTAGCACAATGGGCCCTGGCGTACGTGTTAACCCTAATAAGGTTGGCGGACAGTCAGAAGCTTAATTAAAATCCTATACAGATATTTAATCTGTGTTGGTATATTTAGCTGTTTTCCAAAGACAGCAGGTGCATATGCGTAAGGGTAACCAACCTGCCGAGGATGAGCATTGAACAATTATACGAAGTATAATTGTGATTATTGCCTCTCCTTAGGTACAGGGAGAGGCTATTTTTATGTTTGCATATATAGTTTATGGAGGTGAATTGATTTGCCAAGTGAGAAAGTTTTAGAACAAAAGAAAGCATTGGTTTCCGACCTTTCTGATAGACTGAAAAACTCAATTTCCGGTGTTGTTGTTAGCTATGAGGGTATCACAGTTGAGGACGATACAAAGCTTCGTAAGGAGCTTAGAGAAGCTGGTGTTAGCTATACAGTTATTAAGAATACTATGTTAGGTCGTGCCGCAGAACAGGTTGGTCTTGAAGGCTTAAAGCCAGTTCTTGAGGGTACTACTGCTCTTGCTACTTGTGATGAGGACTACGCAGCTCCTGCTCGTATTCTTTGCAAGTATGCAGATGCTCACGATAACTTTGCTGTAAAAAGCGGTTATATTGATGAGGAAGTTATTGAGATGGACAAGATTGTTAGCTTATCTAAGCTACCTACTCGTGATGTTCTTCTTGCTAACGTATTAGGTGCATTCCAGGCACCTATCGCAAGCTTTGCTCGTGCTATCCAAGCGGTAGTAGACCAAAGTGGCGAAGCTACAGATGCTCCTGCAGAAGAAGCTGCTGAAGCATAATTTTGAAAATATTATTTATTAAATTAACGGAGGTTTATTATTATGGCATCTGAGAAAATTACTGCTATGATCGAAGAATTAAAGGGCCTTACAGTTCTAGAGCTTTCTGAGCTTGTACATGCTGTTGAGGATGAGTTTGGTGTTTCTGCTGCTGCAGCTGTTGCTGTTGCTGCTCCTGGTGCTGATGGTGGCGCTGCTGCTGCTGAGAAGACAGAATTCGACGTAATTCTAAAGTCTTTCGGTGCAAGCAAAATGAACGTTATCAAGGCTGTTCGTGGTATCACAGGTCTTGGTCTAAAGGAATCAAAAGAGCTTGTTGAAGGTGCTCCTAAGGCTATCAAAGAGGCTGTTTCTAAGGATGAGGCTGAGTCTATCCAGAAGCAACTTGAAGAGGCTGGCGCAGAGGTTGAGGTTAAATAATTTAACCCCAATTACAGCTTTTACAAAAGCACATTTAAAGGACACGGTTTATATCGTGTCCTTTTTTCTTGGTCAAATTTGGTGTTTGGCTATCCATGGCTGCTAACTCTGCCTAAAAAGCAATGCACTAAAAATGCAAGGGCTTTGTGACATAGGAGTAGAATAATTAATCAACTAAAAAGTATTTTCAATATGCGTATTTAAGTGTTAAAGGGTAATAATAGCAAAAACCTAGATATTGTGATAATATATATATAACTAAAATAGGATTGAAGTGAAAAAATGATTAAAAATATTTCATATGCGGACTTTAAAAGATTATCAAAGGATAAAATTCATCGTGATTTTCCGCCTGATGAAATTCGTGAGATTCATGGAATAAAAAAGTTATATAAAAAGGGCTTATACAGCTGTAGTGTTATGTACAGTGGGGAAAAAATGGTTGCCTATGGCTGTTTTATACGCAATGATTTCACACAAGGGGTATTGCTGGACTATTTGGCGGTAGAGCCTGAATATCGTGGAACCGGTGTGGGAAGCTCTTTTTTGTGCGAAGTAAGAAAAAATATAGATTGTCCAGGCTTAATCATAGAGTGCGAATGTCCTGAAACAGCACAATCAAATGAAGAAAAGCTTGTGCGGGAAAGGCGAATACAATTTTATATTAATAACGGTGCTACACTGTCAAGCGAAGTCTGGGAGGCTTTTAATGTGAAATATAATTTGCTATGGCTGCCTGTTAATCAACCCTTGGGTAGCTTAAGCTTAGCACAAGAAATCCGAACCATATACCGCAGTGCTATACCATATCCATTTTCTCGATTTCTCCCTAAATATAGAAAATTGTAGTGTTATATTTTTTGTAATGTAAATGATAAGCTATATGATAGCATATAGGCGATAAACGACTTTATTAGCTGTTTATCGCCTATTTTATAGTATTTAACGGGGTGTTATGTGTAAATACATAACAAAAATTTATTAGTTAATTTTATATTGTTATAAATTGTTTATAAAGCACAAATCAATATATAAATTGTTAGTAGTTATAACTGTTGATAAACAAATAAATATAATATATAATAAATGTAAAGAATAAATGAGTTTTTATTTTACTCGACCAAGAAATAATTAAAATGTTAATGTGCAGGTCAGCAGCATGAAGAGGTTATTTAAAATTGCAGCTTTGGTTTTGGCTATGATAATAACAGTTGGCTGTGTTCCAATTTCGGAAAATGAACCCTTAGGTCATGCTTATCCTATATACAATAAAAATATCTTTGATATGGCAGAGGATTACCCAAAAATGAAGTTCATATTTTTCTATGTGGTTTAATTATAATTATAATTATATAGGTTGTAGCTTGAAAGGAGCCGATTTACAATGAAAAAAATATTAACAATATGTGGCTTGGTGGCAGTTATGATAGGTGTAGCTCTTGTTAATTTCAATGTGGGGGTCAGTGCTGATATTGAACCATATAATCCAAATGACTATCCGCTAGAGGGTGGTGTTTTAGACATAGTAGAGGACAGTACAATATCACCAGAGCGAGAGCAGATGTTAGCTGAAAAAAAGCGTCTGATGGAGGCAGGAGAAAATTCATATGATGTGGAAAGCTATTCAGTATCAGAGGATAGCGAAACAAAGGAGTCACCAGAGGAGGCAGATGCCCTTAAGATGAAAATAACACAAGATGACCAACAGGGGTCGAAGCTTAAAGAAATGGTAATAGAAACCATAAAGATTATGAATACAAAAACAGACAATAATTTTTCTGTGCCGTTATTGTATTCGTATGATAAGGTACAATTCAAGACCGCAGTAGAGCTGTATAATAGCAATTTAGTAAATTATTCACAAAGGACACGTTTGAAAGAATATATTGGCTATTATGCTATTGCCCTTCGCAGTACGGATGAAATATATCCACAGGTGAAACAGATATTGGGATAAATATGGAGGCTTACTTATGAAGACTGCAAAGAAAGCAATGCGTGTAGTTTTAATCGTTGTGCTGTCTATTTTAGGATTAATACTGTTAACAGCTGGTGTGTGGTTTGGCTACAATGTGTATCTTGACAATAAGACAGAATATGACGGCGTACCTGTTTTAAATGAAACTAGATGCTTTGAAAAGTCACAGGGCAACACATTTAAATTCTATACTACACACACAGAAAGAGAAATAAAGGATTTTTATAATGATTACTTAGATAATCTTCCGCACGTTGCTTATAAGGATGGAAGAGATGAAACAACAATGTTTTACGATAATAAAACAGGTCATGTATATACACGGGATATATTTTTTGGTGGATATATAGAGGGCAGTGGCAAGACCATGTATATTGTTTCCTACAAGGATTACAATGATAAGGATATGGAAATAGTAGAATAAAACAAATAATTCAAATGTAATAATCCATGGTGAGGAAAGAAAAAATATTTTAGCTAAAAAATTAAGAGTAGGGCGTTAAAAAAACGCCAAGGAAAATCAGAAATAAATAGTTGACAAAGTGCCATTGCTGTGATAAGATTGTTAATTGTCGAGCAATGGCATTTTTGCGTAATTTTGCATGAGGAGATATGTGCGAAATGTGGTAAAATCTTTTTTGCAAAGACATAATTATGTATATTACCCACAGGTGTAATATTATACGTTGATTTGGCAATAAATAATTTGTTGCCATTTAACACCAAAAAATTTTTAGTATCGAGGAAAGGAGGAAAAACATGCCAACATTTAACCAATTAGTTAGAAAAGGCCGTGAGGTTTCCGAAAAGAAAGCAAAAGCTCCTGCACTATTAAAGGGTTGGAACTCTAAGAAGAACAAGGCTATTGACCAAAGTTCTCCACAAAAGAGAGGCGTTTGTACAGCTGTAAAGACTGCTACACCTAAAAAGCCTAACTCAGCTCTTAGAAAGATTGCCAGAGTAAGACTTTCTAACGGTATCGAAGTAAGCTCATACATCCCAGGCGTTGGCCACAACCTACAGGAACACAGCGTTGTTCTTATTCGTGGTGGTAGAGTAAAGGACCTTCCAGGTGTGCGTTATCACATCGTTAGAGGTACACTTGATGCACAGGGTGTTGCTAAGCGTATGCAGGCTCGTTCTAAATATGGCGCAAAGCGTCCAAAGGCAGGTAAATAATCCATAGGAAATGACAGACTACCTTTGAAGTTATTAATGTAACTACAGTACAATACAGATGTGCTTTTATATATAATATGAGCCTTTTGTATTGGCAAACGGGAGTTGTCGCTTTCGAGTACCTATGATATCTCAACAATTGTGAAGGAGGGAAGTAAAGTGCCAAGAAGAGGTTCAATAGCAAAACGTGATGTTTTGCCAGATCCACTATATAAATCTAAGCTCGTTACTCGTCTTATCAACAACGTTATGTATGATGGTAAGAAGGGCGTTGCTCAGAAAATAGTTTATGGTGCATTCGACATCATCAGTGAAAAGACAGGAAAAGACCCACTAGAGGTTTTTGACCAGGCAATGGAAAATCTAATGCCTGTATTAGAGGTAAAGGCTCGCCGTGTAGGTGGTGCAACATACCAGGTACCTATGGAGGTTCGTCCTGAAAGAAGACAGACATTAGGTCTACGTTGGCTTTCAAGATACTCTAGACTTCGTTCAGAGAAGACTATGAAAGAAAGACTTGCAGGTGAAATCCTTGATGCCATTAACGGTACCGGCGGTGCTGCTAAAAAGCGTGAAGATACACACAAAATGGCAGAGGCTAATAAAGCATTTGCTCATTACAGATGGTAATTATTTGAGGAGGATTTTATGGCAAGACAGGTATCTCTGGAACAAACCAGAAATATCGGTATCATGGCTCATATTGATGCCGGTAAAACTACTACTACAGAGCGTATCCTTTTCTATACAGGTATAAACCATAAAATTGGCGAAACACATGATGGTGCTTCAACAATGGACTGGATGGTTCAGGAGCAGGAAAGAGGTATTACAATTACCTCTGCTGCTACTACTTGTTTCTGGAAAGACAGAAAAGATAACAAGGTTAGAATCAATATCATCGATACCCCAGGTCACGTTGACTTTACAGTAGAGGTTGAGCGTTCTCTTAGAGTTCTTGACGGTTCTGTAACAGTAATGTGTGCAAAGGGTGGCGTTGAGCCACAGTCTGAAACAGTTTGGAGACAGGCTGATAACTACGGTGTACCTAGAATGGTATATGTAAACAAGATGGACATCATGGGTGCTGATTTCTTCCGTGTTGTTCAGATGATGAAGGACAGACTAAAATGTAACGCTGTACCTATTCAGCTACCTATCGGTGCAGAGGAAACATTTAAAGGTATCATCGACCTTGTAAAGATGAAGGCCGAGATTTATTATGATGACCTTGGTAAGGATATTCGTGAGGAAGAAATTCCTGAGGATATGAAGGAGCTTGCACAGAAATATCATGACGAGCTAATCGAGCATGTTGCTGAGCAGGACGATGCATTAATGGAGAAATACTTTGGTGGCGAAGAGCTAACATTGGACGAAATCCGTGCTACTATTCGTAAATCAACTATTGCTAATACAATGGTACCTGTTACCTGCGGTACATCTTACCGCAACAAGGGTGTTCAGATGCTGTTGGATGCTATAATTGACTATATGCCAGCTCCTACAGATGTACCTTCAATTAAGGGTACAAACCCTGATACTGATGAAGAAATCGAAAGACATTCTTCTGATTCTGAGCCATTTTCAGCTCTTGCATTTAAGATTGCAACTGACCCATTTGTTGGTAAGTTGTGTTTCTTTAGAGTATATTCTGGTACAGTTAAGGCTGGTTCATCAGTTTATAACTCTGTAAAGGACAACACCGAGCGTATCGGTCGTATCCTACAGATGCACGCTAACGACAGAAAAGATATTGATACCTGCTATGCAGGTGATATTGCTGCTGCTGTTGGTTTGAAAAACACTACAACAGGTGATACCTTATGTGACGAAAAGAATCCTGTTATTCTTGAGTCTATGGAATTCCCTGAGCCTGTTATCCGTGTAGCTATCGAGCCTAAAACAAAGGCTGGACAAGAAAAAATGGGTATTGCTCTAGCAAAGCTTGCTGAAGAGGACCCTACCTTTAAGGCTTACACAGATGAAGAAACAGGACAAACAATCATTGCTGGTATGGGTGAGCTTCATTTGGAAATCATCGTAGACAGACTTCTGCGTGAGTTTAAGGTTGAGGCTAATATCGGTAAACCACAGGTTGCTTATAAAGAAACTATTCGTGAGCTGGCTGATGTTGACGAAAAGTATGCTAGACAGTCTGGTGGTAAAGGTCAGTACGGTCACGTTAAGATTAAGGTTGAGCCTAACCCAGGTAAGGGTTACGAGTTTGTTAACGCTATTGTTGGTGGTTCTATTCCTAAGGAATATATCCCAGCAGTTGACGCTGGTATCAAGGGAGCAATGTTAAGTGGTGTACTAGCTGGCTACAATGTTGTTGATGCTAAGGTTACACTATATGATGGTTCTTATCATGAAGTCGATTCATCAGAAATGGCATTTAAAATTGCTGGTTCTATGGCTTTTAAAGAGGCTATGAGAAAAGCAAATCCAGTTCTGCTGGAGCCTATCATGAAGGTTACTGTTATTGTACCAGAGGAGTATATGGGCGACGTTATTGGCGACCTTAACTCTCGTCGTGGTATGATTCAGGGCATGGAAGCTGAAAATGGTGCACAGAGAATTAATGCTATGGTACCGCTATCAGAAATGTTTGGTTATGCTACAGATATGCGTTCAAAGACTCAGGGTCGTGGACAGTACGTTATGGAGCCTAGCAACTATGCTGAAGTTCCTAAGTCTGTTGGTGAGGCTATCATGAGCGCTCGTAATAAAAAAGATTGATAATACACATTCTTTTTACAAATGTTTAATCAAAAATTAATCTTTAACTATTGCATTTTCTTATGGAAGTTGCTAAAATAAGGATTAAGGTAAATTATTACTCTATTTTAAAATTAAGGGAGGCAATTCCAATGGCAAAGGAAAAATTTGAAAGAAATAAACCCCATGTAAATATTGGTACAATTGGTCACGTTGACCACGGTAAGACAACTCTTACTGCTGCTATCACAAAGGTTCTTAACATTAATGGTGATGCAGAATTTATGGACTACGCAAACATCGATAAGGCTCCTGAGGAGAAAGAGCGTGGTATTACAATCAACACAGCTCACGTTGAGTACGAAACTGACAACCGTCACTATGCTCACGTTGACTGCCCAGGCCATGCTGACTATGTAAAGAACATGATTACTGGTGCTGCTCAGATGGATGGTGCTATCCTAGTTGTTTCTGCTGCTGATGGTCCTATGCCTCAGACAAGAGAGCATATCCTGCTATCTCGTCAGGTTGGCGTTCCATACATTGTTGTATTTATGAACAAAACTGACCAAGTAGATGACGAAGAGCTTCTTGACCTAGTTGAGATGGAAATTCGTGAGCTATTAAGCGAATACGAGTTCCCTGGCGATGATACACCTATCATCCGTGGTTCTGCATTCCTAGCTCTTGAGTCAGCATCTAAGGATTCTGACGCTCCTGAGTACAAATGTATTCACGAGTTGATGGCTGCTGTTGATGAGTGGATTCCTACTCCAGAGCGTAAATCAGATCTTCCTTTCCTAATGCCTGTTGAGGACGTATTTACAATTACTGGCCGTGGTACTGTTGCTACTGGTAGAGTTGAGCGTGGCGTTCTAAAGGTTAACGAGGAAATTGAAATCGTTGGTATGACTGACGAAAAGAGAAAAGTTGTTGTTACAGGTCTAGAAATGTTTAGAAAGCTTCTTGACTTTGCTGAGGCTGGCGATAACGTTGGTGTTCTGCTACGTGGTGTTCAGAGAACTGAAATCGAGCGTGGTCAGGTTCTAGCTAAACCAGGCACAATTCACCCACACACAAAGTTCCATGGTCAGGTATACGTTTTGACTAAGGACGAGGGTGGCCGTCATACTCCTTTCTTTGATAACTATCGTCCACAGTTCTATTTCAGAACAACAGACGTTACAGGTGTTATCTCACTACCAGAGGGTACAGAGATGTGTATGCCTGGCGATAATGTAGAGATGGATGTTGAGCTAATCACTCCAATCGCTATCGAAGAGGGTCTACGTTTCGCTATCCGTGAGGGTGGCCGTACAGTAGGTTCAGGTGTTGTTACAGCTATCAATAGCTAATTAATACCAACCAAGTTATAGTAATATTAGGGACTATCCTTTAATGGATAGTCCCTTTTTTGGGTATATGTACAAAAATTAATAATGTTCACATAATTCCATTGATTAATAAATATAAATGATTATAATGATAAATAGAGATTGATAATTTAGTATATTTAAAAAAATATTTTACTTGGTGGTAAACAATGAAAAAACTTCTTATAGCAATTATAGTAATCGGTTGTATATTGTCCTTGGCGGTCTTTATTGGTACGGCCTATCCTCAGTACAATGTATTTAATATGGTTATGTCAAAACCCAGTCAGGCACAAAGCGTAGCGGCTGAGGTTACTGTTAAATCCTATATTGAATGTGGTCAGCATACAACATTTTCAGATAATACAGGCGTCACTATTAAATTTCCTCAGGATAATAACGCAGAGGTTACTGGCGTTATGATGTTATCCCATGAGCTTACATCCTTATCTGGTGGCAAAAGTGGCACTGTGATTATAAAACTTAATAGTACTGTGAACGTAGCTGTAGGATATACCTTTGATGTTATTGTTGATAATACAACTGTTGCTACTGGTGTAGTTACGGCTCTAAACAAGTAGGCTATAATAATTTCAAATTATGGGATACACTTATTGTGTGTTAGCTTATAGCTTAAAAAAATGAAATATAAATTTTATCAGGTGATAGTTATTGTGCTATCATCTGATTTTTTGTAACTAATTGTTCCTGTGGAAAACCCGTTAATCTATGGAAGGATAATAAAAATACTTACGTATGAATATTTTGGTAGTGGCTGTTATTCATTTAGTCTGCAAAATAACGTATGCAGTATTTCCTAAATAAAATCCTTTCTGCACACCAGATGGTTGCCATAGCCTTAGGTGACAGGTCGCTGACACAGCAAATTATATAATTTGAAATAGACAAAATGTAATTTCTGGGATAGAATACTCTATATAGTCATATGTGTACTGGATTTAAAGTGTATGTATAAATATGTGTTAGGGTAGCGGTAGCAAGGGGGAGGTATATTTGTGAAATTAACAGCCAGTGTTGAATTTATTATTGACAAGCTTAATGCAAGCGGATATGAAGCATATGCTGTTGGTGGTTGTGTGCGGGATAGCCTGCTTGGCATTGTTCCCAAGGATTGGGATATATGTACCAGTGCCATGCCACATGAAATAATGAATGTGTTTGATGGGCAAAAAATTATTCCCACAGGATTACAGCATGGAACGGTTACTTTAATGCTGGATAATATGCCATTTGAGCTTACAACATATCGTATTGATGGGTTATACAGCGATAACAGACATCCTGACAGGGTGAACTTTGTAAACAGCTTGCATGATGACCTTAAACGACGTGATTTTACCATAAATGCTATGGCATTTAATTATCAAACGGGTTTGGTTGACTTGTTTGGCGGAAAAAGTGACTTAGCAAACAAAATTTTGAGATGTGTAGGTGACCCAGATACACGTTTTAAAGAGGATGCTTTGCGTATTTTCAGGGCATTGCGGTTTTCTTCTGTTTATGATTTTACTATTGACAATGATACAGCTGTGGCTATGAATAATAATAAGGAGCTGTTATGTAATATTTCTCCAGAAAGATTATACAATGAGCTTAAGAAATTTATTATTGGTGATAATGTTGAAAGGCTGCTTATTGATTTCAGAAGTATTCTAGCACAAATAATTCCTCAGCTACAGCCCATGTTTGATTTTAAACAGTACAACCCTTATCACTGCTATGATGTGTGGACACATACAGTGAAATCCGTTGCAGCCGCACCAAAGGATGATATAATCAGGTTAACTATGCTGTTTCACGATATAGGAAAGCCATCAACCTTTTTTAGAGATGAAAAAGGTGTGGGGCATTTCTATGGTCACTCAGGTGTCAGTAAAAATATAGCACAGCAAATTTTATCAAACCTGCGTGTTGATAATCACACTGGAAAAGTGGTACTATTGCTGGTTGAAATCCACGATATACCAATAGAAGCTACAACAAAGGCTGTTGGTAAAAGATTGGCGAAAATTGGTGAGGAGAATTTTAGACGATTGCTAATAGTAAAAAAGTGTGACGCAATGGGGCAAGATAAGGAAGTTAGAAAATCAAAGCTACAGTATTTACAGCGTATTGAGGATACATTAAACGTGGTGTTGACCGAAAATCATTGCTTTTCCATAAAGGATTTGCATATTAATGGCAATGATATTATTAGTCTGGGTGCAGCACAGGGGGAAAGGATAGGGAGGGTTTTGCAAAGGCTGTTTGAAATGGTTATTGATGAACAAATAAGCAACAACCATACGGTGCTTATAAGGGAAGCCAAAAAATTATTAAGGACTAATTTTTTACCAGAAAACAATATATGATAAGATTAAAAGCTCACTCGTCAACGGTATATGAATGACGGGTGAGCTTTTGAATTTCTGTTAAGCTGTAGTAGAACAAAAGACCAGCTAAGTTGAGTCCTTATCATACTGTATAGTGGTTATAATCAGGTGATAACAGGCAGTGGTTATCAATCCTTTGTGACAAAAGAATGTTTATAAAATTAACCAAAAGCTTATTGGAGATTTGTATTAAGCCTTTTATTTTATATCAAACAATAGTATAATCAAGCTTGAAGGTAGACAAAGCTTATGAAAAAATCTCCGTTTGAGTGAAAGGGTGTACATATGAAAGCATTAATAACAGGGGCTAGCTCTGGGTTAGGTAAAGATATGGCTTTAGTTTTAGGGAAAAAGGGTTGGGATTTAATATTAGTTGCCCGCAGGGCTGACAGATTGGAAAATGTGAAAAATCAGATTAATAATGTAAATGTACAGTGTATAATTGCTGATGTTTCCAAAACAGAGGAATGTGAAAAATTGTATGAAAGAACAAAAGATGAAAATGTTGATATGATAATTAATAATGCTGGTTTTGGTGATTGTGGTAAATTTTTAGAAACAGACCTTGAACGTGAGCTTAATATGATTGATACAAATATAAAGGCAGTTCATATTTTAACAAAGCTATTTTTACATGATTTTGCACAGCGTAATAGTGGATATATACTCAACGTTGCTTCATCTGCCGGCTTTATGGCAGGTCCGCTGATGGCAACCTACTATGCTACCAAAAATTACGTTTTGCGTTTAACAGAGGCAATTTATCAGGAGCTGCGTCAGGATAAAATAAATGTTCATATTAGTGCATTATGTCCAGGTCCAGTGGAAACTGAATTTAATCAGGTGGCAAGTGTGAAATTTGCTATCAAGGGACTGGACAGCTGTCAGGTGGCAGAGTATGCTATTGAACAAGCACTAAAGGGTAAGCTAATAATTGTTCCTGGTACTGCCATGAAATTTGCCAAATTTGGGGGACGTTTTATGCCTGATAAGGCAATGCTTAGGATGTGCTATAAAATTCAATATCACAAGGTGTGACCTGTGCAAATATTCATTGGGGATTGTATCTTTTTGCTATGGCATAGGTAGCACAAAATACCGCTTTTGCACCGCTTGTAAGCAGTACCTCTACACATTCTGATAAGGTATAGCCTGTAGTGGCTATGTCGTCAATAAGAAGTATAGTTCTGCCTTGAATTTTTGATTTATATTTACTATTTATTTCATACACACCCTTTACATTTTCCTTTCGTTGAGAGGGACAAAGGGTGTGTTGTGTTTTATTATTCTTGGTTTTTAAAATCAGAGGCTTATATTGTATATGTGTTATTGAGCTAATTTGTTTAGCCAATAGTTCAGCTTGGTTGTAGCCCCGTTTGTTGAACGCTTTTTTTGTGATAGGCACACAGGTTACATAGCAGAAGCCTTTGTCGCTGTATTTATCTTTAATTAAAGCTGCCATGTTCATAGACAGCTGTTTGCTGTATTGTGGTTTGCCGTAAAATTTAAAGTTCAGCATAGCCTTACGAAACTGCCCATTATAAGGAAAAGGTGCTATACACTCACTGTGGCGAAACTTCATATTTACACTATTAGGTGGATATAGACGGCAACAGCTTTCACAGGCGGGTTGAGTATAGCTTATAACCCTGCCACAGTAGGGACAATGTGCTGGAAAAAGCATATGCAAAGGGTTCATAATAACACCTTACCTTCCACGAAGTAAAAAATCCTTTACAGCGGAGTAACGCAGTGTCTTTCGGTTGTTTTCTACCATATGCTTTAAAGCCTTTGGCAGCCCAACCAGTATGAGGAGCTTTTTGGCACGTGTAACAGCTGTATATAGCAGATTTCTGTAGGATAGCTGGGGTGGACCAGGGAACATAGGTATAACAACTGCGGTAAACTCGTTACCCTGACTTTTATGTACGGTTACAGCATAGGCAAGCTCTAAATCTGTGGCACTTTCCATTGTGTACACAGCCACCTTATCATCAAATACAACCTTTAAGCTTTGGGAGCCTTTGTTTATCTGGGATAATATGCCTATATCACCATTAAAGACACCTTCGCCACCCTCACCGTTGTCACGCACCCATGGTATGTCATAATTATTTTTTACTTGCATAACCTTGTCACCTGTACGCAAAATATTACCATTGATATTAACTTCTTTTTTTAGCGTGTCCGGTGGATTTAACATTTGCTGCAGTTTCTTGTTAATGTTATATGTACCTAATTCGCCCTTTCTGCTAGGGCATAGCACCTGAATATCGTTTAGTGGGGAATATCCATAGGAGCGTGGCAGGCGGTTTTTGCATAGGTCTACAATGGTACTGCTTATATCATTTTGCGATGACCTGTTCATAAAGAAAAAATCGTTGCTGGTACAGGTTAAATTTGGCATATTGCCCTGCACTATAGCGTGGGCGTTGGTTACTATTAAGCTTTCCATGGATTGGCGAAAAATTTCATTTAGCTGTATAACAGGCAGCATTTGTGATGCTATTAGATCACCTAAAACATTACCAGCACCTACCGATGGCAGCTGATCACAGTCACCAACCATTATTAACCGACAGCCCATAGGAAAGGCTCTCATAACGCTTTCAAACAGCATCGAATCTACCATGGACAGCTCATCTATAATTAATGCGTCACATTCTAATAGATTTTTTTCGTTCTTCATAAATACGGGATTATCCTGTTTGTCCCACGCTACCTCTAACAAGCGGTGCAGGGTTTTTGCCTCACAGCCCGTAACCTGTGACATACGCTGTGCCGCTCTGCCAGTAGGTGCAGCCAGAGCGACCTTTTCGCCGTTATCCCTTAGTATCTTTATTATTGCGTTTAAGGTGGTGGTTTTACCAGTACCTGGGCCACCTGTTAGTATAAGCATACCCTTTGTTAATGCCTGTGATATTGCCTGCTTTTGCAGGTCGGCATAGGTTATATTGTTTTCAGCCTCTATAGCGTTGATGGCCTTGTCAATGCCTGTTAATTGTTGAGCTGGAAACCTCATTAGCATCAACATTCGTGCTGAAATATAAGTTTCGCATTGATGCATATAGGGTAAAAAAATAAAATCCTTTTCCCGTACAGTGTCACATATTACAGTACCATCAGTTATCATATCTTTTATAGCTTCATTTGTTTTATCTGATTCTACACCTAGAAAATTGCTACACGCACCAACAAGCCTATCCATAGGCAGGCAGGTGTGACCGTTATTTTTGTTATGCTCTAGTATGTGTGTAAGACCAGCACGAATACGGCATACGTTGTCACTGGGCATTTCCTGCTTGACAGCTATGCTGTCAGCTGTTTCAAAAGGGATGTTAAGCCCGTCGACGCATAAAACATACGGATTTTCATTCACCATTTCTAAAGCCTTACTGCCGTACAGCTTCCAAACCTGTACGGCGTGTGAAGCGGATATACCGTACCTTGACAGCTCTACCATTACCTCACGCACACCAAATATTTTCTGCATTTCTTCATTAATTTTCTTTGCCTTGCTGTCGGTTATTCCCTTTAATGTGGTTAACCGTTGTGGTTCCTTTTCTATTACCTCTAGGGTGTTTTCACCGAACGCCTCTACCATTCGTCTGGCAGTGGTAGGACCTATACCCTTTATAGCACCAGAGGATAAGTATTTTAGGATAGCACCAGAGGATGTAGGCATACTTCGTTCGCAGGCGTCTACAGCAAACTGTTCCCCATAGCTTGAATGGCTTTTATATTTTCCGATTAGCTTTAATTCTTCGCCAATGTTTGCCATGGGCATTATGCCTACAGCGGTTACAGACTCATCACCGCTTAGCAGCTCTAAGACAGTGTAGCCGTTGCTTTCGTTCCTATATATTATGTCTTCTACTTCACCTGTTAGTTCCAAAAGTTTGCCTTTTTCTTGCATTTTTATATCTCCTGTGCCAAAAATTTATTTTGTATTGAAAAAAGTCATTATTTGATTTATAATAGTTCTGTTTGAAAGAAAGTGCCTAAAAATGGGAAGGATTGATAATTAATGGAGTTTTACGCTAACGAGGGTAAAAAGGTTCAAATAGAGGTTAACGGTAAAAAATATATGCGTCATGCTATAAAAACCAGATTTGTAAAGCAGGGCGAGGATTACGTAGAGGTTTTTAAGGAGTATGTAGCTCCTATATATCAGCCTGGTGATATAATATCCTCCAGCGAAAAGATTATAGCCTTGTGCCAAAACAGAGTAGTAAAAAGAGAAGAACTAAAGATAGGCTTTTGGGCTAAGCTTTTGTCAAGGTTTGCATCACACCCTGATACAGGTGTAGGCGTAGGTGAAACCATTAAAATGCAGTATGCAATACAAACTGTTGGTTTGCCACGAGTATTATGGGCAAGCTTTGCCAGTGGGGTTACTAAGCTGTTTGGCAAAAAGGGCGTTTTCTATGAGATAGTTGGTGTAGAGGTAAGTGGACTAGACGGCTTTTATGACAAGGTTTGGGACGAGTACGGTGACATCGGTATAAAAATTCCTGAAAATTCTACAGGTGTATGTAACGAAATTAAAGAAAAGCTAGGTATGAGCTGTATTATTGTTGATGCCAACGACCTAGGTCAAGAGGTGCTGGGATATTCCGCTGATATTAATATGAACCCAGACGATATTGTAAAGCTAGTAGGAGATAATCCATCTGGGCAAGGTAAGGAGCTAACACCCCTAATTCTTATCAGACCAATGGAGAATTTTGAGAAAAATGGTGACACCGTTGCACAGGGCTGTCAAGAATAATAAATCTTAGTACATTATATACCAAATTCTATATAACTGCAAAAGCAGATGAAGCATAGGCATATCACATGGTGGTATGCCTATGCTGTTTATGGAAGATATTCAAAGAACAGGTTTTTACTCATAAGCTCACAGGGTGATATACAGCTCTGATTATATGCCAGACATAGCTTCATATATGCGGATTCCATTGAAATATTGTATAGCTTTTGTACTTTAAGCTTTTCCATTTCTTTTGCCGTAATGTATCCTATGTCGCCATGCTTGCAGCTGCCTATATACAAGGGTATACCCTTATCGTTACATAGCTTTGCGAATTCTAAAAAGTTTTTTGTGCCACCAGTGGTACAGGCAGTACCTGAATGATACAGGTAGTGGAGTATAGCGGCGGGTTTACGGGACAAATCTACAGCATTATAATCCATATTTGGGTATGGTCGAATTAGCATAATACTGTTGTGGAGTTTAATGGTGTCAAATAGACGTTCGTTCTTATTGTTCAGTTCCTGTATAGTTGGGCTGATTTTATTATTGTTTATAATAAATTTGTCATTGGCAGTATATCCCAGAGGTGCTCCTCCAAAGGCGGAAAAACGGTCACAGTATGGATCAGCTTCACATATTCTGGTAGACAAATATACAGTGTGTTCGTTCTCATAGCCAAAGACGGTGAACACCCCGTTTGCCTTTTTAGATGTAATTACAGCTACAGCGCTGTGAAGGTTGATTAACCCGTTGCTGCGTTTATCATCAATAGGATAGTTAGCGGCGATTATTACTATTGGCTTTTTTACAAAAGCTAACAGCATACCAAGTAAGGAGGACGTGTATGACAGGGTATCAGAGCCATGTGTGACAATTACTCCGTCATAGCTGTCATAATCAATAGACAACATAATATTACACAGCACATTTAAGCTTTCAAAGCTGGAATTTTCGCTTAAAAGATTTACAGGCTGAATCACAGTAAAATCAGTGTTTTCACCATAGGTGTCCTTGTACATTTTTAGCAGTCTGTCACTGCTTTCGTTATCAACATCAATAGTGCTGTTTGTGGTGGTGCTGCCAATTGTACCACCTGTTATTACTAACAATATTTTCATATGGTTCACCCTCTATTACGCTTTTTATTATTATATCATATAACCATAACAATTTATCCGTTAAATCCCAAAAATCATTTATTTTTTTAAAAATATTATTACTATATATTGCATAAAATTCTTTAAATTGACAACCCTACTAGCTTAGTATAGAATGTGAGTATAGTAGCAGGTAACATATTTGTGGGAGGGTGATTGTCATAAAAAAAGAGGTTTTTAATGTTACGGGCATGACCTGTGCATCATGTTCTGCTCATGTGGAAAAGGCTGTGTCTAAAATAGATGGTGTACAAAAGGTATCTGTTAATTTATTGACAAACAGTATGGAGGTTACCAGTGATGACAAAATCACCACTAATGAGATAATCAATACTGTTAATAGGATTGGTTACGGTGCAGCCATAAAGGATATGGATAACCATAGTAGCTCTGCTAAAGACGATTTAACATATAAGGAAGCTAGTGATATAAAAAAACGCCTAGTTATCTCTATATGCTTTTTAGTACCCTTGTTTTATATATCTATGGGACATATGATGGGGCTGCCCTTACCACAGCTTTTTCACGGTACGCACAACGCAATTACATTTGCATTTACACAGTTTATACTGGTTATCCCTATTGTATTTGTAAATCTTAAATATTTTAAAAACGGCTTTTCAGCCTTGGTGCATTTACGGCCTAATATGGATTCTCTTATTGCTATTGGTTCAGCCGCTGCTGTTGCTTACGGCATTTTTGCCATATATCAAATAGGCATAGGACTGGGAAATAATAATACTCAGCTTGTTAATATGTATTCCATGGATTTGTATTTTGAGTCCGCCGGCACTATCCTAACTCTAATTACATTGGGAAAGTTTTTAGAATCAAATGCAAAGGGTAAAACCACAGACGCAATAAAAAGTCTAATTAACCTACGTCCAAAAACTGCAATAGTGCTGCGTGACAATGAAGAGCTGGAAATACAGGTGGAGGATGTGCTGGTAGGAGATACAGTAATTGTTCGGCAGGGCTATACTATACCTGTTGATGGAGTTGTACTAGCAGGTAATGGTTCAGTGGACGAGTCAGCACTAACAGGGGAAAGCATACCTGTGGAAAAAAAGCAAGGCGACAAGGTGACAGGTGCTACCATTAATAAATCTGGATATATGCAGATTAAAGCTGAACGCATAGGCAGCGATACCACGTTGTCACAGATAATACAATTGGTAGAACAGGCCAACTCTACCAAAGCACCTATTGGTAAGCTGGCGGATAAAATCAGCGGTGTGTTCGTCCCTATTGTAATTACAATAGCTGTTGTGGCAACAGTGGTATGGCTGGTGTTGGGGTATTCCTTTGAGTTTGCAATGTCCATAGGCATATCTGTTTTGGTTATATCCTGTCCATGTGCATTAGGGTTAGCAACACCTACTGCTATTATGGTAGGTACAGGCAGGGGAGCTACACACGGTATTCTTATCAAATCCGCAGATGCGTTAGAAACAGCTCATAAGGCAACCGCTGTAGTTTTAGATAAAACAGGTACTGTAACACAAGGTACACCACAGGTGACTGATATTATTACAATGAACAACAACACCCAAAAGGAGCTTGTTATAGTGGCAGGGTCGGTTGAAAAGCTTTCAGAGCATCCATTATCAGACACCATTGTGAAATATGCTGAAAGTAATGGTGTTACACTGGAAAAAGCAGAGGACTTTACCGCTATAGCAGGTCAAGGTATTTCTGCTGTAGTTGACGGCAGTCTTATATACGCAGGTAACGAGAGGATGATGAAGGTCAAGGGTGTAGATACCTCCAGTATAAGTATAGACCTTGAAAATCTGTCACATATGGGTAAAACGCCACTGTGCTTTGCAAAGGATGGCAGGCTGATGGGTATAATAGCTGTTGCAGATGTATTAAAGCCAACCAGTATAACCGCTGTAAAAGAGTTAAAGGCCATGGGTCAAAGAGTAATTATGTTAACAGGTGATAATCCTGTTACTGCCAAGGCTATAGGTGACAGGTGTGGTATAGAAGACGTAATAGCATCTGTGCTGCCCCAGGGCAAGGAGGAACAGATACGCAAGCTACAAAAGGAGAACCAATGTGTTATTATGGTGGGGGACGGCATAAATGACGCACCAGCCTTGGCTAGGGCGGATGTAGGCGTGGCAATAGGAAC
This sequence comes from Ruminococcaceae bacterium UBA3903, assembly GCA_002391625.1. Classification (GTDB taxonomy): domain Bacteria; phylum Bacillota; class Clostridia; order Oscillospirales; family Acutalibacteraceae; genus UBA3903. The sequence goes on from DGFJ01000016.1 coordinate 97,545, forward strand.
AGGCAGCGATATAGCGGTAGATTCAGCTGATGTTGTATTGGTTAAAAACGACTTGACTGATGTGGCAATGATGATACAGCTTAGCCGTGCTACAATTAAAAACGTAAAAGAAAATCTGTTTTGGGCTTTAATTTATAATTCTATTGGTATTCCCTTAGCAGCGGGAGTTTTCTTTGGCATTTTTGGATGGAGGTTAAACCCCATGTATGGTGCCGCCGCTATGAGCCTAAGCTCTGTGTGTGTTGTGCTAAATGCCTTACGTTTGAAAACCTTTAAACCTAAGCTGCATTATTCTAAAAATTATAATGATGGTAAATTTAAAGCTAAAAATACTGAAAAAATTACAAAGGAAATAGGAGAGAAGATTATGACAAAGAAAATAGTTATTGACGGTATGATGTGTGCACATTGTCAGGGCAGAGTAGAACAGGCTTTAAATGCCGTAGATGGCGTACAGGCTGCGGTAGATTTAGACAGCAAAACAGCTACGGTTACAATATCAAACAATGTCAGCGATGAAAAATTAAGAGATGCCGTAACTGCTGTGGGCTATACAGTAATATCTATAAATTAAAATAGAGGATGTTGGTTTTTATATTACTTAAACACCATATGTGAATATTATTAAATCATAGGGATGCATTCCAACGCATCCCTATGATTGTGTTGGAATATGCTTGGGAGGTAATAAATGTTATATGTAATTTTGTAATAAAATTTCAACCCCTGAAGAGGTGGGCAGAATTGCAACAAAAAACTTGTGTTTTGTGCAAATACATGGTATAAAAATAATTAGTTGACGTGATGAAGCAATACATAGAAAAGTAAATGCGAAAAGTATTTATCAAGCTTATAAATTTATAATTTAGCTGTCTTTATCAAACGTGAGGCATACATATAATGAGGTTAGGATAATTAGTGGGTGTATGCCACGGTTAAACGATAAATATACTTTTTCAGCATTGTGGGAGGTGTAAATATATATTATATTAAGAAAATTGCAGGTAATGGGCGATTGCTTACTTTAGCATTTTGTGTTTTTGTCAGCTTTGTTGCTGTTGCGTTATGTTCACGCACCTCTTTTTTATATCCAGTACAGGATTGGGCAGATCCAAACTGCTTTTTTACTACAGGAAAATCTATGTTAAACGGCTTTGTCCTATATAGGGATATATTGGAGCAAAAGGGCATTATACTTTATGCCTTACATAGTATAGGCTATTTAATATCTAATACTACCTTTTTTGGGGTGTACCTTATACAGGTGCTTTCATTTTCTGTGTTTTTGCTGTTTGTATATAAAACCTGTACATTGTTTTTATCTGTTAACAAAGCCTTAGCTATTGTACCATTAACAGCCATGGTGGCGTTAACCTGTGATGGCTATGCCAACGGTGACAGTGCGGAGGAGTTTTGTCTGCCATTAATGGCTATTGGGCTTTATACATTGTTTAAATACTTTAACAAAAGTATAGTTCGGTATAAAACAGCCCCCCTGTGGGTGATGCTCGTAAATGGAGTATGTGGTGGTATAGTTCTGTGGATAAAGTACACCATGCTGGGCTTTTGGTTAGGTCTGCTGGGTGTGGTGTTAATAATTTGTTTTAGTAGAAATAAAAACGCTGACGGGTTAAAGCACCTTGGGATGTTTTTATTAGGCGGATTTTTGGTTACTCTTTTGTGCGTGGGCTATTTTGTTGTAAATGGTGCTGTGGACGATATGATTAATACATATTTTCTTATAAATATTTTTTCTTATTCTGCCAATGCTGCTACGCCGTCATTATTACAAAAGCTTTTAAACACTCTGCTGCAGGTTGGTATGGGTATGGGGCAAAATCTGTTGGTTGCCATAATAACAGTGCTTGGCTTAGCAGGCTTTACCATATCTAAAAGATTTATTAAAACCACTATACTAAAAATATTGTATATACCACTTTTTTTAATAACTCTTAGCTTTATTTATATTGGTGGTACATCATGGGCATATTATTACTTTATTACCAGTGGGTTTATGGTGGCAGGCTTTATAACGCTGTTTACTTATATGCCCATATGGATCAGAAAAATTTTTTCCAGCACTGGATATGTGGAAGGTTTATCCTCAAAAGCAAGGTGTGCTATGTTAATATTGGTAACAGTGTCATCTATTGCAGGGGCTTACTTTTTTAGCAGTAATACAAAAATGATTGGTGTACCACAGGAGATTACAAGTCAATATGTAATTGCAAAGGAAATACAAAAGGTGGAAAATTCCACAATTTTAAACTATGGCTGTTTGGATGGTGGGTTTTATACAGTAACAGGTAAGCTCCCCGTTACTAAATATTTTTGCAAGCTTAATATTCCGTACAAGGCCTACCCTGAAATGGTCGATACACAAAACAGTATTATAAGAAATGCAGCAGTAGATTTTGTTATTATTAATACATATAAAAAGGAGTTTCCCCCAGCTGAGGAAATTCCTTACCTTCTTACAAATTACCGGCTTGTAACTGAATGTTCATCAAAAAATAATAAAACAGGCGATTATAGTCTTTATATTAGAAAATCTTTATGATACAATGTTATAACAATTTTTATGTAGAAGGAAGGCGAATGTATGGAAACTTTTCTGCAAAACTTTTTAGGAGATTTGCCAGAAAGCCTAGCAGGTGGCGGTATAGCAATAATTATAATTTTTTTGGTTGTGGGATTACTCCAAAATTTCTTTGGATACAAGCTACAAAAATTTTGGATATCAGCAGCAGGCTTTATTATTGGATTTTTGCTAGGCGTTATTATCGTTAATGGAGTAACCGATGTTCCCCAAAAAGCTGTTATTGGGGTATTGGTAGGCATAGCAGCTGGTGTTATATGTGCAATTATAGCATTTAAGCTTTATAAGCTAGGCGTATTTTGTTTTTCTGCATTTTCGGCGTATTCAATTATATATGCAATATTTCCACAGGATAAGAAACAAATGGGAATAGTAATAGCTGTTGTGGCAGCGCTGCTGGTAGGTATATTAGCAATAAAGTTTATCAAACCAGTTCTAATTATCTCTACGTCAATAAAGGGCGGTTTGTATGCTTCTACGGCGGCGTTTGCTTTGATTAACTATGAAAATAATTCACTTTTAGTAGTGCTGGTGGGATTGGCTTTGGCTATTGTGGGTATAATTGTACAGCTTGGCATTACACGAAACAGATAGAATTGAATACATATGAACAATAATGGCAACGGTAGGCAGTAGCAATACAAAAACGCTGAATCTCATTAATTGAGAACTCAGCGTTTTATATTTTTGTTATTCTATTGGTATCAGCTTTGGAATATGCTTATCAAAAATTGTATAGCTGTGGAACCCACAGCCTTTAGCTATTGCCAGACCTTGTTCTAAGCCCTTGCCTAGGTCATGACAGCTATGTGCGTCACTGCCAATGGTTAAATATTTACCGCCTAATTCCTTGTATCGTGCAATAATATCACCATCAGGCATTGTACATTTAATATCCTGTCGCAGCCCAGAGGTGTTTATCTCTAACGCTTTATTATTGTGGATAAGAGTTAATAGTATCTCGTCGGTTACATCTCTAAATTGGTGAAGGTCTATGTTTATTTTATCACGGCCTGTTATATAGCGTAAAGGATAGGTAAGGTGTGACAGGCTGTCGAATTTATTCCATCTAGCTGTTTGCAAAAGCTCTGAAAAGTATTTGCCTAATATCTCATAGGCAAAATCCTGTGTATAGTGCAGCCAGTAAAAATCCTGAGTATCCTTTATGTTGTGTACAGAAGCCAGCACAAAATCAAAATCGTCTAGTGCCAAGGCAGTGTCAGCACTTTCTAAATCCTGTAAGGGCTGTCCCAGCTCTATGCCTCTGTATAGTTTTATTTTATCCTTGTATTTTTTCTGTGCCTGCTTCATTTCTATTATAGCCTGTGGTATACGTTGACTAAAATCCCCAAACTCGCTATCCTGTGGGTTGGCGTACCCGTTGACCTCACAATGGTCGGTTATGGTTATAGAATATAGACCGAGCTTGATGGCTTGAAGGCACATTGCGTCTACGCTGTCAGCAGCGTCAAATGAACAGCTGCTATGACAATGATTTTCTGATACATATTTAAACTGTAGTGACATTTTATCAAGTCCTCTGTAATGTTGATTTCGTTATTTATACTATAAATTATAACATAAAATTGACCAATTTCACAATTACATTTTTATATTTGACAAAAAATTATCAAATTCAGTCTTTTCTATTGACATAAGGGCATAAAAAGTCCATAATTTAGGCACATATAACTAATGGAGGTTTTATTATGCGTGCATTTATAACAGTTATAGGAAAGGATACCGTGGGTATTCTGGCCAAGGTGTCTAACCAATGTGCTGAATTTGGCATAAACATAACAGAGGTTACACAGTCCGTTTTGCAGGATATGTTTGTTATGATTATGCTGGTACAGGTTAATAACAATAAGATTCCTTTTACGGAGATTGCTGATAGCTTTGATAAGTTAGGGGAAGAAACAGGACTAAAAATTCATATTATGCATGAGGATATTTTTAACTCAATGCACCGTATTTAATTTTGGAGGTTAATATATGTTTAGTTCCCATGAAATTTTAGAAACTATCAATATGATAGACAACGAGGATTTGGATGTTAGAACTATTACAATGGGTATATCCCTGCTGGATTGTATAGATGACAACATAGACAAGGCTTGTGAAAAGATTTATAACAAAATCTGTCGCTATGCCAAGGATTTAGTAAAAACAGGTGAGGATATTAGCCGTGAATACGGTATTCCTATTATCCATAAAAGAATATCTGTAACACCTATTGCTATGGTAGCCGCTGCTTGTCAGTCACAAAAAACAGTGAAATTTGCATATGCCTTAGAAAAGGCTGCACAAACAGTTGGTGTGAACTTTATTGGCGGCTATTCTGCATTAGTACAAAAGGGCTTTGCAGCGGGAGATTATGCCCTAATTGAAAGTATTCCTGAGGCATTAGCTACTACTGACCATGTATGTTCATCTGTAAATATCGGCAGCACAAAGGCTGGTATTAATATGGATGCTGTGGCTAAAATGGGCAGAATTGTAAAACAAACCGCCCAGCTGACAGCTGACCGTGACTGTATAGGTGCGGCCAAGCTGGTTGTTTTCTGTAATGCACCAGAGGATAACCCTTTTATGGCTGGAGCTTTTCATGGTCCTGGCGAGCCAGACTGTGAAATAAACGTTGGCGTTTCCGGCCCAGGTGTTGTACGTGCTGCCCTAGCTAAATGCGGTAGCTGTGATATTACAGAGGTTGCAAACATTATAAAGAAAACAGCATTCAAGATTACCCGTACCGGTCAGCTGGTAGCACAGGAGGCTTCCCGCAGACTACAGGTTCCATTTGGTATTGTGGACTTATCATTAGCACCTACACCAGCTGTTGGTGATTCGGTTGCGTATATATTGGAGGAAATGGGCTTAGAAACCTGTGGCTGTCACGGTACTACTGCTGCCTTGGCGCTGCTTAACGATGCTGTCAAAAAGGGTGGGGTTATGGCGTCGTCACACGTTGGTGGCTTATCTGGCGCATTTATCCCTGTTACTGAGGATGCTGGTATGATAAACGCAGCACGCAGTGGCTGCTTAACTCTTAATAAGCTGGAGGCGATGACAGCCGTTTGTTCAGTTGGCTTGGATATGATTAATGTACCTGGTGATACAACACCAGAGGTTATATCAGCCATTATTGCTGATGAGGCTGCTATCGGTATGGTTAACTCAAAAACCACTGCCGTACGCTTGATACCTGCTATTGGTAAAAAGGCAGGAGAGGAGCTGAACTTTGGGGGATTGCTTGGCGGCGGTCCTGTTATGCCTCTGAATGAGGCATCTCCAGCTAAATTTATTAATCGTGGTGGCCGCATACCTGCGCCATTACAAAGCCTGAAGAACTAAAGTATATTAATTTTTCGTCATTATGCTAAAATTTAGATAGAAAAAACTGTCTAATGTGACAGATAATTTGTTGGGTTTTTCTATTGCAAATGAAAAAAGATTGTAATATAATGGCAATATCAAAAGTTACTTATAGTTACCATATAGCTAGTGGTTATTTATAAACAACATCACAATATATTGTTGATTATTGAATAATCACAGCCGTTCATTTTGAAAAAATGGAGGTAGACAATATGCAGGATATGTTGACGAAAATCGTCGATATGGACGAAAAAGCTAGGCAGCTGACCGAAGAGGCCGAAAGGGCAAAGGTTGCTTCTCAACAGGAGATAGAGGCATCTAGTGCTAAAATCCATGATGAATACTTGGAAAGAGCAAGAAAGAGAATTCAAATAAACCAAGTTTTAGAGCGTGATGCCGCTGAGAACCAATGGCTAAAAACAAAGGCTGGTCAGGAAAAGGCAGCACAAGCTATGGATGAGCTATACTGCCAAAAAGGACAGCAGTGGATAGATAGTATTGTCCAGAACGTAATTAATTCTTAATTGCGTTTAAATATATTACCAAAAATCTCACAAAAAGGAGGAGGGTTACTATCATGGCAATTTCTTACGCGTCAAATGCTATTTTGTCAAAAGCAAGAGCAATGTATGGAAAAAGGCTGACTGAAAAGGACTACTCCAATCTTTTGGGCTGTAACAGCGTGCCAGAGGTTATGGCGTATTTAAAAGGACATACAAAATATGCGTCACTGCTAAATAACCTAAGCGAGAGTGATATTCACCGAGCACAGCTGGAGATGATACTTCGTCAACAGTTGTTTTACGATTTTGAGTCACTATGCCGTTATGAAATATCTGTAGGTGAGGACTTCTCACGATACATAATTATAAGGACGGAAATAGAGCAGATAATGCATTTTTTAATGCTGTTGTCAGCTGGCCATCCTTCAGAGTATCTTTATTCCTTACCATTGTATTTTACAAAGCTTTCACATATTGACCTAAACTCTTTGCCAAAAGCGAAGAACTACGATGAATTTCTAAGCACTCTGGGACATACCCAATACCAAAAGATTTTGTCACCATTTAAACCCAAGGGGGATGACAGAATACCACTTTCAGATATTGAAAATACATTGTACACTTATTTGTATACGGTTATTTTTGATATAATAGATAAGAATACAAAAGGTACTGAACAAAAAGAGTTAAAGAGAATATTTGACAGTAATCTGGATATGCGTAATTTTGTACGTATTCTTAGACTGAAAAAGTATTATAAATACGAGCCAGCGGAAATAAAAAAGCAGTTATTTCCATTTGGCGCTCTGCGTGACAGTCAGTTAACAGCAATGTGTGAAGCAGAAGATTCCAAAGCGGTTTTTTCTGTTATGCAAAGCACCATACCGGGCAGAATAATTTCTAAGCTGGAATATACCTATCCCGGGGAAATTACACAAAGAGGTGCGTACAACCTGTGTCGCAGAGAAATGCGTTTTTCAACACATCCACCCGTTGTATTAATGTCTTATATTACATTGGCAGAGGTTGAGTTAACCAATATTGTTAATATAATTGAGGGCGTTCGCTATAGGGTGGATATACAGCGTGTAAAAGATGTGCTGATTTACTCTTAATTATCACTTTTACAATTAAATAAATTTGGTTATATCCTTTAGAAAGGAGGAAGCAGAATGTCCGTTTCTCCCATGAAAGCTATAAGCATTATAGGACTTATGCCTGATTTAGACAAAGTAATAAAAGCTTGTGGTGTTTCAGAGGTATTTCATCCTGATGAGGTAACAAACTTCTATTCAGATACAAGGAAGTTTTCACATCTTGTGGAAAAAAATCCATATTCAGATTCCTTAGCAGAGTTAGATGATACCTTATCAATGGCAAAGATTGAAGCACAGCTGGTAGATATTAGTCAGTTTAATGTAACTGATGAACAGATACAAAATTTTGTTAATTCCTTTACATCTAAGCTTGATACCCTACTGGCTGCTGTTGCTGGTAAGCAGCAGCAAATTGACCAATGTAGTACAGCAATAGCACAAACCTCACATTTTGTTGGATTTGACCTGCAAATGGACAAAATAACGGCTTGTAAGTATATTAAAGCAAACTTTGGTCGACTTCCCCAGGACAGCTATGAAAAGCTAGAAGGTTATAAGGAGAATCCTTATGTGGTGTTCTTTCCATGTACCAAGGATGAGAACTATTACTGGGGTGTGTATGTAGCACCTATTGAAGAGTGTGCTGAGGTAGACAGAATATTCTCTAGCCTTTATTTTGAGCATTGCCAAATTTCTGGTATGGATAGCACACCAGAGGAATATTTAGAAACGCTCAAGGCAAAGAAAAAACAAATTGAGAATGAATTAGAAGCCACACAAAAACAGGTAGAACAGTATATGAGCAAGGAACAGGATGAGTGTATGCTGTACTACACAAAGCTAACAGAGCTTTGTACCTACTTTAATATAAAAAGCAATGTTATGAAGTATAATAAAAGCTTTATATTGGTGGGATGGATACCGGCAGAAAACGCTCAGACCTTTACGGATAATTTGGATAAGATACGCAGCGTTGAATGCTCTTTATCTGATGGTAAGGATGAGTTGGATCATTCACCGCCTATTAAGCTTAAAAACAACTGGTTTACTAAGCCCTATGAGTTTTATTTAAAAATGTTTGGCTTACCAAAATATAATGAGATTGACCCTACTGGCTTTATGGCAATAACCTACACTGTGCTGTTTGGTATAATGTTTGGTGATTTGGGTCATGGCTTGTTCTTAGTAGCAGCGGGCTGTGTTATGTGGAAGCTGAAAAAGATGGAGCTTGGAAAGGTTCTTATACCCTGTGGTATATCATCGTCCATATTTGGCTTGATTTTTGGTTCGGTATTTGGGTTTGAACATGCCTTAGATGGTTTGTACAGTACCTTGTTTGGGTTGTCAGAAAAACCTGTAGATGTTATGGAGCCAGCAACTACCAATATGATTATTTATGGCGCTGTAGGCATCGGATTTTTATTAGTTGTTGTTGCAATGTGTGTAAACATATACACATCAATTCGACAAAAAAACATTGAAAACGCAGTTTTTGGACCAAATGGTTTAGCAGGAGTAGTATTCTATGCAGCGCTGTTTGGTGGACTGGCAGCACAGCTGTTTTTACAAATACCTGTATTATCATTACCATATGTTTTATGCTTGATTATTTTACCATTAATAATTATCTATATGAGAGAGCCCCTAGGCAGACTGGCTAGTGGTAAAAAGGAATGGCAGCCGGAAAAATGGGGCGAATATTGTGTTCAAAACGCATTTGAGCTTTTTGAAACACTGCTAAGCTACGTTACAAACACAATGTCATTCTTGCGTGTTGGTGCGTTTGTACTGGTTCATGCAGGTATGATGATGGTTGTATTTAAATTAGCCGAAATGCTGCCGGGCGTTGGATATATAGTTATCTTGATATTAGGCAACCTACTGGTTATTGGTTTGGAAGCATTACTGGTATCTATTCAGGTTCTAAGACTTGAGTTTTATGAGATGTTTAGTCGTTTCTACAGCGGCAGTGGCAGACCATTTAACCCTGTTACAATTAAAAAACTGAAAAACAACTAATCGACAACAGGCGATCGCCTGTTTGATACAACAATTATTTTACGGAGGTTTTATTATGGAATATTTATTATTTGCATTACCAGCTGTTTTTGGTGTAGTTTCTGTTTACTTGGCTACTAGGGCCGTTAAAAGAGGTGCAAAGACAAAGCGTGCCGTTATGCTACAGCTTGTTTCTTTTTGTGCTGTATTTGCGACCTGCTTGATTTTCCCAATGGTTGCCGGTGCAGCTGACGCACCTTCTGCCACAGCTGCTGCTAGCGCATCTGCTACAGGCATGGGTCTGTTAGCTGCTGCTGCTGCTACGGGCTTGTCATGTATCGGCGGTGGTATTGCCGTTGCTGCTGCCGCTCCTGCTGCTATCGGTGCTACCTCAGAGGATCCTGCTGCATTTGGTAAATCACTTATCTTTGTTGCTCTTGGCGAAGGTATCGCACTTTATGGTCTACTTATTTCTATCCTTATCCTCAACAAAATCTAATAAGAGGTTGGTGGAATCTAATGCGTTTTTACTTAATAAGTGATAATGTAGATACTCAGGAGGGTATGCGTTTGGCAGGTATCGATGGTATTGTTATACACGAGGATGCTGAAGTTCGCAAGGCCCTAACAGAAGCCATGGAGATGGAGGACGTTGCTGTCATATTAATGACAGAACGTCTGGTTTCTCTTTGCCCTGAGTTAATATACGATTTAAAGCTTAATCGTCAGCGTCCGCTAATTGTTGAAATCCCTGACAGACACGGCAATGGCCGTACAAAGGATTCTATAACAAAATATGTTCAGGACGCTATCGGCGTAAAACTGTAAGCTAAATAAACTATTCGGAGAGGAATGGTTACCTGATGGCTAATAATACAGCTAATAAATCCCTTGAAGGGGAGAAAACCAGTAAGTTTCTGGCAGCTATTCAAAAATACGCTGACGAACAAAAGGACAATATAAACAACGAGGTTGAGCAGTTCAAGGCTGAGGAGCTAAAAAAAGCTACTGATGAGGGACTGCAGGATGCCTATAACCTAATTCATAAGGAAATGGACGCTATGCGTACTGCTATTTCCAGCGAAATGGCAAAACGTGGTGAGGACGGCAAGGCTGTTCTATTTAAAAAGCGTGCAGCCATAACGAATGAAGTTTTTGAAAAAGCTAAGGAACAGCTAAAGCAGTTTACTTCATCTGAAAAATATGAAGCACAGCTTTTAGCTAATGCCAAAGAGATTGCTGATTTCTTTGGAGAGCAGAGCGTTACTGTATATGTAAGAAAACAGGATATGCAGTACGAGGATAAAATATTAAAATACTTTACAGGAAAATGCACAGTACAATCCGCTACTGATATTAATGTTGGTGGGTTAAGAGCTGTTTGCACGGATACATTAACAATGATTGACAAAACATTGGACACTAAGCTGGAGGCACAGAAAACCTGGTTCTACCAAAACTCTGGTTTAAAGGTGTTATAATGTACTTTATCATAAGCACAGAAACCCCATAGAGAGGAAATGATTTTAATGGAAAATCAGAATGTTATATACGGTATTAACGGTCCTGTTGTTACCGTAAGACGAACAAAGTCTTTCTCCATGATGGAAATGGTTTATGTTGGAGAGGAAAAGCTGGTTGGTGAGATTATTAATATCACTGATGAGCTTACTACTATACAGGTTTATGAGGAAACAACAGGTTTAAAACCGGGAGATCCTGTATTTGGTACAGGGGAGCCTATGAATGTTTTACTGGGACCAGGAATATTAAGTAATATTTTTGACGGTATTGAAAGACCACTGGAAACAATAGCCGACAAATCAGGTGCTTTTATATCTCGTGGTGTTTCAGTACCCTCTCTAGACGTAAATCGTGAGTGGAATGTAACAGTAAAGGTTAAGGTTGGTGACAAGCTAAAGGCAGGTCAGATATATGCAACCCTACCAGAAACACCTGTTATTGAGCACAGATTAATTGTTTCGCCAAAAATGTCAGGCACGGTAACTAAGGTAGCGCCTAACGGCAGCTACAAGCTACATGATGCTGTTGTAACTATAAAAACAGACGACGGTACAGAAAAGGAATTAACATTGTGTCAGCAATGGCCAATTAGAACACCTCGTCCTGTACAGGAGCGTTTAGCACCTACTATTCCACTAATTACTGGTCAAAGAGTTATTGATACACTATTCCCAATCGCTAAGGGCGGTACAGCCGCTATCCCAGGTGGTTTTGGTACAGGTAAAACCATGACACAGCATCAGCTGGCTAAGTGGTGTGACGCAGACATTATCATATATGTTGGTTGTGGCGAGCGTGGCAACGAGATGAGTCAGGTGCTGGAAGAGTTTAGTGCTTTGATTGACCCTAAAACTAACAGACCGCTGACAGACAGAACTGTACTTATTGCTAATACATCTAATATGCCTGTTGCCGCTCGTGAAGCATCAATATATACTGGTGTTACGCTGGCAGAATATTATCGTGATATGGGGTACCATATAGCAATTATGGCTGACTCAACATCACGTTGGGCAGAGGCTTTAAGAGAAATTTCTGGTCGTTTGGAAGAAATGCCAGCAGAGGAAGGCTACCCTGCATATTTGCCATCAAGACTGGCAGAATTCTATGAGCGTGCTGGTCGTGCTGATACACTATGTGGTGATGAGGGTTCAGTTACTATTATAGGTGCTGTATCTCCTCAAGGCGGTGACTTCTCAGAACCAGTTACACAGAATACAAAACGTTTTATCCGTTGTTTCTGGGCGCTTGATAAATCATTGGCTTATGCCAGACACTATCCCGCAATTAACTGGATAGACAGCTACAGCGAGTATTTTACCGACCTTGACCCTTGGTTTGCTAAAAATGAGGGGGAGGACTTTATTCGTTCTCGTCGTCGTATCAATAGCCTGCTTCAGGAAGAAAGCAACCTAATGGAAATTGTAAAGCTAATAGGCTCAGATGTATTGCCAGATGACCAAAAGCTAATTATTGAAACGGCAAAGGTTATCCGAGTTGGTTACCTGCAGCAGAATGCTTTCCATGCTGATGATACCTTTGTATCCTTGGAAAAGCAAAAGCTGATGATGAACACAATTATTCATCTGTATCATCGTGCAAAGCACGTTGTAGCCAGCGGTATTCCAATTAGTCAGGTTTTAAAGCTGGGACTATTTGATAAGCTAACAAAGATGAAATACGATATTCCTAATAACAGGTTAGATATGTTTAAGGATTATATACAGGAAATTGACAGTAAGATTGCTACTATTACAGAGTCTTAAAAACCATTGAAAGAAGGTTAAGCCAATGATTATAGATTATGTGGGCGTTAAAGAAATTAATGGTTCACTTATTGTTATCGACGGAGTAAAAGACGCTTTCTTCGATGAAGTTGTGGACATACGTCTTGATAACGGCTCTGTGCGTCAGGGCAGAATTGTTCAGATGGAGGGCGAAAAAATAGTTGTTCAGGTGTTTGAAGGCACCAACACTATCTCGCTGACTAATACTCGTACACGTTTAACAGGTCACCCAATGGAAATGCCGCTGTCACCAGAAATAGTTGGCAGAGTATTTAATGGTGCTGGTAAGCCTATTGACGGCTTGGGCGACGTTTTCCCCGAGAAAAAGTACGATATAAATGGTTCTCCAATAAACCCTGTTTCCAGAGTTTACCCTCAGAACTACATAAACACAGGTATTTCTACTATAGATACATTAACAACACTTATTCGTGGACAAAAGCTGCCTATATTTTCTGGTTCGGGTATGAACCACAATGAGCTGGCTGTTCAAATTGTTCGTCAGGCTAAAATTGCGGATGAGGCTGGACAGGGCTTTGGCATCGTGTTTGCGGCTATGGGCGTAAAGAATGATGTTGCTGAATATTTCCGTAAAAGCTTTGAGGAAAGCGGTGTTTTACAGCGTGTTGTTATGTTTATTAATCTGGCAAATGACCCTATTATTGAAAGAATATTAACACCTCGTTGTGCGTTGGCAACAGCTGAATATTTAGCCTTTGAGCAGGATATGCATATTTTGGTTATTATGACAGATATGACCTCATATGCAGAGGCACTGCGTGAGTTTAGCTCATCAAAGGGTGAAATCCCAGGTAGAAAAGGCTATCCTGGTTATTTATATTCTGACCTTGCGTCTATGTACGAGCGTGCTGGTATGATAAAAGGCAGAAGCGGTTCTGTTACACAGATACCGATTTTGACTATGCCTAATGACGATATTACTCACCCAATCCCTGACCTTACAGGTTATATCACCGAGGGACAGATTGTTCTGGATCGTGAATTACAGGGACAGGGCATTTACCCACCAGTATCCGTACTGCCATCTTTATCACGTTTGATGAAGGATGGTATTGGTAAGGGTTTTACTCGTGAGGACCATCCTGCACTGGCAAACCAGCTGTTTGCATCATATGCAAAGGTTATGGACGCTCGTTCATTAGCCTCTGTTATTGGTGAGGAGGAGCTTTCTCCTATTGATAAAAAGTATATACAGTTTGGTAAGCTGTTTGAATCAGAATTTGTTAATCAGGGTGCTAACGCTAACAGACCAATTGAGCAAAGCTTGGATATTGGTTGGCAATTACTTTCACATCTGCCAAAATCAGAGCTTGATAGAGTTGACGATGAAACATTAAACGCACACTATATAGAAAATATTGACAGTCAGCCTAGTAAAAGTGATAAAAAGGCTTAAAATAAACTGCAAGGGTGGTGAACACTGTGGCTGTTACAACAGTAGCAACAAAAGGTAACCTAATAAATACTAAAAAATCCTTAGCACTAGCAAAAACGGGCTACGACCTAATGGATAAAAAGCGTAATATTTTGGTGCGTGAAATGATGCTGCTTATTGACCACGCTAACAAAATACAGGATAAGATTGATAACGCCTACAGTGAGGCATATATTTCTTTGCAGACAGCTAACATTACGCTTGGTTTCTGTGCAGAGATAGCGGGTACTGTACCTATTGATAACTCCTTGAGCTTAAACTACCGCAGTGTAATGGGTGTGGAAATTCCTATTGTTTCCATAGATGAGCAGTCACACCCACAGCTAAACTATGGTATGTATTCTACAAACTCTGCTTTGGATGCAGCTTATTTAAAGTTCGCACTGGTAAAACAGCTAACAGCTGAGTTGGCAGAGGTGGAAAACAGTGTTTACCGTTTGGCAGATGCTGTAAAGAAAACTCAAAGGCGTGCAAACGCTTTGAAAAACATTATGATTCCCCGTTTTGAAGAAACCGTAAAAATTATTTCTGATGCCTTAGATGAAAAGGATAGGGAAGAATTCTCCAGAATGAAGGTAATTAAAAAGCAAAAACAGCATAAAGAAAAATTGGAAAAAGAGATAGCTTTTGAAAAGCAACAGGCTTGATTTTTTTGATTACATTATTAAAAGCAGGAACTCAGTTTATCTGGAGTTCCTGCTTTTTTCCTTTAATAGAATACTTGGAACCCTGAAAAATATTTCTAATACTATAGATATGTTTCTGTTAAAGAATTAACATTTATAGGAAATTTTTACTAATAATAACAACTGGTCAAGAAATATTATTTTATTTTATGATGATTTACTAAAATTCGATGATATGACTAATTTATTAACAATCTATTGCAATTCAGCCGTTTTTAATGTATAATTTTATCGTTAATAAAGATGTGCAATTATACACTTTTTTAGCGATTCATTAGATTGAAAAATGGTGGAGGTCAGGCTGTTTTCGCTATATGTGTGTTGTGTATTCTTTGAACAATAAAATTTACTTAGGAGGTAAAATGAAAAAATGAACAAACAAAAGCTAAAACGTTTATCTAAGCGTTCGTTGTCTGTTTTGTTGACTATTTTAATGGTATTGTCTATGCTTACAGTATTAGGTACAGCAACTGCTAGTGCGGCTAGTACAGACTATTACTTGACAGGCTATTTGCACACATCAGGCAGTTATAGTGATGTAACAAAAGATAATGCAACCTTGATGTTTACAAGTGATGGCAACGGAACATACTCATTAACCACAACCTTTACCGGCGGTGATGCCCAGTATGTAACAGTCAATTATGGTCAATCTACAAAATACTACGATGTTAATGGCGGTAACACAGAAAATAATCCAGCAACGCTAAAAGAAGATACCGCCTATAACGCATCTACTTCTGGTAAGGTAAAGGTTTCTATGACCACTAGTACAACAGTTACATTTACATGGAATCCAGCATCACTTCAGCTTAGCTATGCTTATGGTGACGCTCCAAAGCCACAGGAGCCTGTATATGTAACAACAAAGCTGTTTAACTATTTATATGAAAACCAGTTAAACAATGGTGCAACCGATGACACTAGCAATAATACTACTGGTGATACTAATGATGCTGGTGGTACATGGTCCTCATATAGAAGTAAAAACGGTATTGCTAACAGCAGCTTAAATACAGCAATATCCAATTACTTTAAGACGGAGCTTGGCGGCAGCACAACGGCAGCACGTCCACTTTACTTTGGTACATTCTGGGAGGAAACAACTGGTGGTGCTTCTTATGTTAACAGCAGCCTGTTAAACCCTTATATGTCACCAAACTCAGCTCATAGACCAACAACAGGTACTAATATGAACGCTGTTGCACAGGGCTTAGTTGATACTTCCCTTAATAGCGATGGCGAGCTAACACAAAATGGCGTTGTTCTGCCATACTTTAGTGAGTCATGGTTTGCAAGTCATAAAGCATCCGGCAACAAGGACCTAGCTCATATTTATGATACTTCATTCCCAATGAACGTAACCCTAGACTCAACTACTGGTATCTCAAAATATAGCTATGATTCTAAAACAGATGCAAACAGATACTTTGATGCCAGCTCCCCAGAACAAATGAAAACTGACGGAACAGGCCTTAAAAACTTTAGTGATACTTCAACAGGTTATTTTGCTTTTAGTAAAAATGAAGCTCAAAGAAAATACTCCTTTGGTACACAGTTTGATATCGACTTCTACGTTACTGAAGACGGTAAAATTGTGGGTGAGGATGATGCCTCACACCCAATGCAGTTTGACTTCTCTGGTGATGATGATGTGTGGGTTTACATTGATGGCAAGCTAGCACTTGACATGGGTGGTGCTCATAAGGCTGCCACAGGTAGCTTGGACTTCTCAACAGGTACATCAACATATGCTCAGGCATTTGATGGTACATCAAGCACCAGTACCAACAGCACAACAGGTCCTGCTGTAACATCAAATAAGGCAGTTGATTTTTCAAGCGAATTGCTAACAGCCTTAGGTGGTACAAAAAATGGTAATACAGTTACTTATAAGAATACTGGTAAAGCACATAAGCTAACCTTCTATTATATGGAGCGTGGCTTCCTGGATTCTAACATGAGTATTTCATACAACCTGTTGAAAGAACCACAGGTTGTTGGTACAACAGTAACAAATGACATTAACACCAACACAGTTAACAAATGTCTACTGGCAGGCACATTAAAGGTTGCTGATAACGATGGCTTTACATATGCTGTAAATGCTAACCGTTCTTCAGGTGATATTAACCCTGTTACAGCTAATACATCGGACCTTGTTAGAAACAACACCCTTACTGGTAATAACACAGTTTTATCTAAAAACGGTAATCCTACTGGTGGCATAAAATTTGCAGCAGATGGTAAGGTAACACCTGTTACAAATGTACTGTTCCAATGGAACGATTTTTGGAACGGCTCACCTGAAACTACGGTTTCCGGTACAGGTAAAACTACAACAACTGCAAATGCTCCTTTAACATTGTTATACAACCAGTCAGCTAACTTCCAAAATCTGTTTGCTATTGATGACGCCGCCGGTGTCAGAAGTACCGTTCAGATTGGACAAAATAATGATTTAGCCCTTGCTGACAGAACAGGTAATGAGCTTTCATTTGGCACAGGTAGCAGAAAGGTTAGTGACTACTATACCACTGACTGGAAATTACTGCCTGAGGGTAAGACAACTAGCAGTACAGAGGGTACAGCAGATTATGCCACAAATAATACTGCATATGTTACTGATAATAAGGTAGCGGACTCCTTCTACAACGCAGGTACAGTAAACGAAAACACAGCTAACTATGTTGCTGAGTTTATAAACACAGTAAAAACAAAGGATATTATTGTAAAGAAAGAATTTGCAGCAGGCGATACAGCTGATGCAAACGCTAAGTTCGAGTTCAGAGTAGCCTTTGATGGTATATTTGGAGGTGCTACAACTGATACCTATACAGAGTATGCAGGTTTAACATACTCTATTAACGGTGGTGCAGCACAGACATACAATACCGCAACAGGTATTCAGCTAGGTCAAAATGACGTTGCTACAATCTCTGGTGTACCAGTAGGTACAAAGTACAAAATTACAGAGGTTGGCAAGGTAGAAGGTTCCAGCACAACAACGTATCGTTTCGTAAATGTGCAGAACATTAGCGACACACAGGCAATGCACGCAACAACCGTAAAGGTAACAGGCGAAAATGCTGTAACAGGTAACTTTAGTATTGGTACAACAGAGGCAACAACAAATGATTATGTTTCATTTGTAAATACTTCTAAAAGTGATACTTTTACAGTTACTTATAAATATCATCCTCGTCTAGTTGTTAATGGTGTTCCAACTGTTATTGACAATAATAATTATAAAACCTTTACAAAAGAGGTTAAGGCATTAACAAATGATGCTATTAAGGCAGCTGCCCCAACTATTGGAAATGTTTTGGATGCTTACAATTTAACAGATGGTGACATTGTTATTGACAGTGCTAACGGTACAGCAGTAGCTACGTACACTAATGCACCTAAAACATACAATGTTAACTATATCATTGAGGGCAACACAAAGACAGTTTCTAAGGAGTTCAATGCTTTGGTAACTGCTGCTGATGATGTAAACGCAGGCAATCAGTCCACCGACGGCAGAAAGTTTATGTATTGGGCATTATTAAGATACACAGACCCAGCATCTGGGGTTAGAGTATGGACACCGGTTACTGACCAGTACAACTATATGTACAGAGTAACAGGTAACATTAACCTGATGGCTGTATATGAGGGTGACACTGACCCTGTAACAGGCGGACAGTTCCAAAACCTAGTAACAAAATTTAGCGATTATAGCTCTTTAGGTATTAATGCTACATCGTCACAAACAGCCTATGATTTCTATACCACAGCAGATGGTGTAAACCGTGTACGTGCCAACGTAATATTCGGTTCTGTAGGAAACAAGGACGTTGACGAAGGTATTACAAAGGTTGGCTATGTAAGAATTAATAATAAAGAAAGCTATAGTACAGAATTTACATCTAAGAATGTATATGATGCAATTAAAGCTAATAATATGACAGCATTAAAGCCAGCTGGTGCAGGTGGCGCAGATGCTACAAAGATTGAATATACAGTTGATACCCATTATGGACCTGATGCTACTGATTATCCAGCAGGTCATATAGCCTTGACAAACAAAAACAGAGCAAACTTTGTTTTTGATATGCAAAGCAAAGACACAAATATGAATAAATATTATACTGTATATACTTATATGTATAAAAATGGCGTTTTGTACGTATCTGATTCAGCAGCTTATATTAATTTATCCGAGGCTATTTCAGGTATTACTGACCCACAGAAGGTTGTTACTACATCAGTTAAGACTACTGATGATAAAACATTGGCTTGTGGTACATTGACAGCTGATAAACTTGCAGTTGATGTTGACGGCACAATAACCTTTACTGCTAAGGCAGCAGCTTCTGTTGTAGTTGATGGCAAAACATACTATCCAGTATTTGACCATATGACTATTAATGGTCAAAACTATACAGATGCTACAGTTTCATATTCTGTAACAGCCGATGCTCCAGCAACTATTAATGCAGTGGCATACTTTAAATTAGACACAACACGCAAGATTACAATTACTACTACATCAACAGGTGGAGATGATAATTGTACTGCACTTATTACAAAGCTAAATGGTGCTGACATTACACCTGTTACAACATTAACAGTAAACAGCGACGACAATGTTACAGTTACTGCTACACCTAGCGAGCATTACAGCTTTGCTTCTTGGTCAGATGCAGGTGAGGCTGAGCATACATTTACAGCTGTTGACAACGCTACATTGACTGCAACATTTACTAAGAAGCTTTATACAGTATCTGTTGAAAGCCCAGTAGCAGGCGGTACAGCTACCGTTAATGGATCAGCGTCAGTATCTGTAGCATATGGTACAACAGTTAACCTAACTGCCACAGCTGATACTGGTTATGAGTTTACACAGTGGAATGATGGTAACACATCAGCAACACGAAATGTACAGGTTACAGGAGATACAATATATACACCAACATTTGCTAAGCAAATGGTTACCATTTCTGTTCCTGCTACAATAACTGGTGGTACTGCTACAGTTTCTGATGGTACTGCAACAGGTACTAGCGTAAAAGTAGATTATGGTACTCAGGTTACATTAAAAGCAACAGCCGATAGCGGTTATACGTTTAAGAGCTGGAACGATAGCGATACTAACGCTACACGTACAGTAACAGCTACAGCCAGCGTAACCTATACACCAACCTTTGCTACTGATGGAGCAACATATTATTTCGCAGTAAATAAAAATGTTACAACAGACCCAACAAAGATGAGGATGGGCTATTCACAGAATACATTCACTGAATTTACATACCTAGGAACTGACAGCTCAGGAACCTATTATATGTATAGCGCTGTAATATCAGGCTTAGGTGAATTTAAGCTAGCATCAACTGATGGTATTTCTCCAGAGTGGATAGGTAATAGTAATGGTAAATTGAGTGATGCTACCAACTGTAACAGCATTAGTTCACCTTCTGGTTCAGATCAAAGAGGTAACGTAGCTTATGTTCAATGCTCATATAACCCAGATACTAAGGTAGTATCATAAATAATATTTCAGCACGTTAATGAAGTAAATTCATTATTGACAAACACTTCCATTTGTAGTACAATAATACAAATGGAAGTGTAAAACGGAGGTAGAATTTTGAAAAAATCATATTCAGAGCCGTTGCTGGAAGTTATTAAATATTCGTTAACTGAGGATTTACTGGTTAAAGCATCATTTGGAGAGGTTTCTGTTCCTGATGTATCCAGTGCTGACAGTGGATTAGACGAAGATTGGTAAAACAATTTCAGCAATGACATAATTGCTAGTTTGGGGCAGGTACTAATTGTACCTGCCCCTTTTTTGGATTAATATTTACTTTATGTTATACCAAGTAATGAAAGCTGCCATGTGATGCTTGTACTTTATAAAAGTTGTTAATTATTATTGTTGCTATACCACAATATATTGTAGATAAGGTAAAAAATCACAAATTGTAAAATTTGCTATTGATTATTGTTTTTTCTTGTGATACAATGTAGTCACAATCAAACTGAATTATACATCTGACGGAAATTTGTGGTTTAACACAGTGAGGTATAATATCAGGATAAGCCGACCGTCTGGGCAACCTAATATTTTTTAGGTTGCCCTTTTTGTTTATTAAGGAGGATAATCTTATGTTTGAACAATGGAATGGATTTAACGGTGGTAATTGGCAGGAAAAGATAAATGTTTCTGACTTTATCTTTAACAATTACAAGCCATATTTAGGTGATGCATCTTTTTTAAAGGGTGCTACACAACGCACAAAAGATTTATATGGTAAGCTACAGGTCCTTTTTGATAAAGAACGTGAAAGGGACGGAGTATTAGATGTAGATGTAGATAATGTTTCCTCACTTACTAATTATGCACCAGGGTATTTAGATAAGGATAATGAGCTAATTGTTGGATGCCAAACAAATTCACCGCTGAAGCGTGGTGTTAACCCCTTTGGTGGTATGAGGATGGCAAAGAACGCCTGTGAGGCATATGGCTATAAAATGGGTAAAAAGATAGAAGAGGAATTTTCATATAGAACCACTCATAACGAGGGCGTTTTTAGAGTATACAATGACGAGATGCGTCACGCTAGACACATCGGTATGATTACCGGCTTGCCAGACGCTTATGGCCGTGGCAGAATTATTGGTGATTATAGACGAGCTGCACTGTATGGTGTTGATAAGCTAATTGAAGAAAAGGAAAAGGACAAAAATGAGGTGGGAAGAGGATTGATGGACGTTGACTCTATCAGATTGTCCGAGGAGCTTTACCAGCAGATAGCGTTCCTTAAGAAGTTAAAGGAAATGGCTAAAATGTATGGCTATGACATCAGCCTGCCAGCACAAACAGCACAAGAGGCTTTTCAGTGGGTTTACTTTGCATATTTAGGTGCTATAAAGGAACAAAACGGTGCTGCTATGTCAATGGGCAGAGTATCTACCTTTCTTGATATATATATTGAGCGTGATATAAAAAACGGTATTTTGGATGAGGAGCAGGCACAGGAAATTGTTGACCACTTTGTTATGAAGCTAAGAAGTGCCAGACACCTGCGTACACCAGAATATAATGAGCTTTTTGGCGGCGACCCAATGTGGATTACAGAAAGCTTAGGCGGTATGCGTGAAAATGGTAAAACCTTGGTTACTAAAAACTCGTTTAGATTTTTGAATACATTGTATACAATGGGTTCAGCACCAGAGCCAAATCTAACGGTACTATGGTCAGAGGAGCTGCCACAGGGCTTTAAAGAGTTCTGTGCTAAGGTTTCCATTGATACCGATTCTATACAATATGAGAACGATGACCTTATGCGTCCAATATATGGTGATGATTATGGTATAGCCTGCTGCGTATCTGCTATGCAGATTGGTAAACAAATGCAGTTCTTTGGAGCTAGATGTAATCTGCCAAAGCTATTGCTGCTGTCCATAAACGGTGGCTATGACAACGTCAGCGGGGAAAACATAGGACCACAAATGTCTGTTTATCCAGACGAGGTACTAGACTATAACAAGGTGATAGCTAGACTAAGCATATACAGGGAATGGCTGTGTAATCTTTATGTTAATACAATGAATGTTATTCACTATATGCATGACAAGTACGCATATGAAAAGCTGCAAATGGCATTGCATGATACAGACGTGCATCGCTTTATGGCATTTGGTGTTGCTGGTTTATCATGTATTGCGGATTCCTTAAGTGCCATAAAATATGCAAAGGTATCAGTTGTAAGGGATGAAAAGGGTCATGTTGTAGATTTTGAAACAGAGGGCGATTTTCCTAAGTTTGGCAACGATGATAACCGTGTGGACACTATTGCAATGAACCTATTGCAGGGTGTTTATGAGGAGCTAAAGAAGACACCAACCTATAAAAATGCGGAGCATACCTTGTCAGCGTTAACAATAACATCTAACGTAATGTACGGTAAAAAGACAGGCTCAACACCTGACGGCAGAAAAAAGGGCGAGCCTTTTGCACCTGGTGCTAACCCAATGCACAATCGTGAGAAAAACGGTGCTTTAGCATCCTTGAACTCTGTTGCCAAGCTGCCATATAGATGCTGCCGTGATGGTATATCTAATACCTTTTCTATTATTCCAGAATCATTAGGAAAAAGTGATACACAGCGTGTAGAAAATCTAGTGTCTATTTTAGATGGCTATTTCCACAACAGCGCACATCACATTAATATAAATGTTATTAACCGTGAAAAGCTAATGGCAGCTTTTGAAAATCCAGAAATGTACCCTAACCTTACAATTCGTGTATCCGGTTACGCTGTAAACTTCCACAAGCTATCTAGAGAACAGCAAAAAGAGGTTATTAGCAGAACCTTCCACACATCACTATAATGAACGGGTATATAAACTCGTTTCAATCTATGGGTACTGTTGATGGCCCTGGTGTAAGGTGTGTTATATTTATGCAGGGCTGTCCGCTGCGCTGTGTCTACTGCCATAACCCTGAAACATGGGTAACAGGAACAGGTGTACAGGTAACACCTAAAGAAATGCTGAACCGTATTAAGCGATACAAAAGCTATATTTCAAAGGGCGGGGTAACTGTTTCTGGCGGAGAGGCTTTGCTGCAGGCTAGGTTTGTGAAGGAGTTTTTCGCCATGTGCAGGGAGGAGCGTATCCACACCGCACTTGATACCTCTGGCTGTATAATAAATGACGATGTTCATGATTTGTTGGATGTTACCGACCTGTGCTTGTTGGATATTAAGATGACCACACCTGAGGAATACAAAAAATATACAGGTGTATCCTTAAACACCGTTTTAAAATTTTTAGATATTTTACAGGAAAAGTCCATAGACACGTGGATAAGACAGGTGATTGTACCTGATATAAATGATAATTTTGATAATATAGATAGATTAAATGATATATTAAGAAGGTATAATATTGTGAAAAAGGTGGAGCTACTGCCCTTTAGAAAGCTGTGCTTGGAAAAGTACAAGGAGATGGGCAAGCCATTTCCGTTGGCAGATACTCCCGAGGCTACACCGAAGGCTGTAGCACAGTTACAGAAGGCAGTTATACTGTAACTGAAAAAGTAAACCACCCTGTGTGCTACAAATGTGTAGTCACAGGGTGGTTTGTTTTTTGGCTGTAATAAGGCTTGAATTTTATTATGTTAGTTGTTTGTAAAAACACCGCTCATTATGTGGGTTAAAGGGACAGCTCTAACTGTTGGTAACCACCACAATATTTGTATTGTTAAACATTACTTTTGCAAAAATCTGCTCATAAGCGTAAAGCCGTCCTCTATATATACGCCTGTGCTTTTGGCACTGCTCTCGTCAAAGATTTTTATACCATTTGGTTTTTCGGCGTTACTTCTGTATATAAAATATGGTACAGGGTCGGAGGAATGGGTGCGAATGCAAAGGGGAGTAGGGTGGTCAGGGCATACCAATATGCTGAAATCCTCACCCTGCTTTTTTAGTGTAGCTACCAGTGGTCCTAAAATAGTGCTGTCAATCATTTCAATAGCTTTTACCTTGTTGTCTATTTCTCCACGGTGTCCACATTCGTCAGGTGCTTCAACATGAATGTACACAAGGTCTTGACCACGGTTAAACTCGGCTATGGCTGCGTCCAGCTTACCTTTAAAGTTAGTATCAATATAACCGGTAGCACCATCAACATTAGGGGTTGCCATTTCCGCACAAATACCGATACCCTTTAGCAGGTCAACAGCAGAGATAACAGAACCCTTAATGCCAAACTTTTCTGTAAAGCTGTCTAACAGCGGTTTTTGTCCCTCCCCCCATAGCCAAATGGAGTTTGCAGGGCGTTTGCCGTTCTTTATTCTTTCAATATTTACAGGGTGGTTCTTTAGTAAATCATAGCTTTTTACCATTAAATCATATAGTTGTCCTACATCGTTACCCTGTGGTATGTATTCTTTGATTTTTTTTCCTGTAATATCATGAGGTGGCGTCAGTACACCAGGGTGTGGGTTTCCGTTGGACCATACTAAACAATGGCGATAGCTAACACCTGGATAAAACTTAAAAATATCGCTGCCTAGCTTTTCTTCTATAAAAGCAAGTAAAACGTGTGCCTCCTCTGTTGAAATGTCATCAGCACAGTAGTCTAAAATAGTTTTGTCAGCATATTTATCCTCTGGGGATAATGTTACCAAGTTGCATCTAAAGGTAACGTCGGTGTCCTTTAGGTCAATACCAATGCTGGCAGCTTCTAGCGGAGAACGACCTGTATAGTATTTTGCAGGCTCATAACCCATAACAGACAGATTGGCAACGTCACTACCGGGCTTTAACCCAGCGGCTACGGTTTTTACTGTACCAACCTCAGCGTTGGCAGCCAGCATATCCATGGCTGGCTTGTGTGCGGCTGACATAGGTGTTTTGTTGCCTAGCTCAGCAACAGGACGGTCAGCCATACCGTCACATAGTACAACAGCATATTTCATTTTTATCACCTTTCTACTTAGACGGTATTATTCTTTATTAGACTAATATCGCATATTTTACAGTAAATATTATATACTTTTAGTTACCATATGGCAATAGAGATGACGAAAATATTGGGCGTACACATATGCACGCCCTAGAATTGGATAGTATAAAATACATCACATAAATATTGGCTGTACTTGTTTGTTTTGTAAGGCGTAGATTATGGTTTGCTCCAGCATATCAAAGTGTGCTACCAAAGAATTTGGCTTTTTTACAGGGTCATCCTGAGATATAGGAACTAAATAAATATTTTTATAGTTTAATATTTTACCAAGATTTTGTGCGGATATTCCAAGTGCATCGTTAGATGCCAGCGTTATAACCACTGGCTTTCCTATGCGTAGCAGTGATTTAACTGCCATGGTTACCGGTGTATCTGTTATGCCATTTGCTATTTTCGCTAGGGTGTTCCCCGTACATGGCGTCACGGTAATAATATCCACCATACTCCTTGGACCTATGGGTTCAGCGTCGCTGATGGTGTGTATTGGCTTTTTGCCTGTTATACTCTCGATTTTCTCAATATGCTCCTGTGCAGTGCCAAAACGTGTGTCTGTTTTGTATGCGTTTTCTGACATTATTGGTGTGATTAAGTAGTCCTTTTTTGTCAGGCTTTCCATTTGCGTTATTGCCTTTGAAAATGTGCAAAAGGAGCCGCACATAGCAAAGCCTATCCTTGTGCTGCTCACAGCTTTTCCTCCTCTATAATATTAAATATAGTGTTTTTGATAATTTCTCCAGAGGTTTTTGGTGCTACCTTTCCTGGTAGGGATAAAGCGTGTACAGTAGGTATGCCCATCCGTTTGGCGCTGTCAAAATCTACACCACCGGGCATAGATGCCAAATCTATAACAATGGCGTTGAGAGCGGTTTTTGCCAAAACATGGGCGTCAAAAATCATGGCAGGTACGGTGTTAAAGATAATATCGTATTCGCCGCTGTCCTGTAAACCGCTGTTGTCAACAGGCTCATATCCCAGTAGCTTTATCCACGCTAAATCGTGTTTTTTTCTAGCACTGACATATACCGTTGCACCTAACCCGTTTAGCATATTGGCTAGCACCTTGCCAATTCTGCCGAAACCAGCCACCAAGCATTTTGAACCATTTATTGTGCCTAGGTATTCTCTCATAGCCACTTCAATAGCACCCTCAGCAGTAGGTACAGAGTTGAAAACCTGTAGCTCCTCACGGTTTAGGTAGTCAAAAACCATATTTTTGTCCCATAGCTTGCTTGTTTTTAGCAAGGAATCCTTCATAGCACAAAATATATACTTACCCTGCAATAATTTAGCGAAGTCATCATCCAGTGGTATCTTTTTATCTGAAAAAGGTGCATTTAAGTTTTTACCGTCCTTTGTGACAGGTAGTGGCAGTATAACACATTGACTGAACAGAGCGGTTTCCTCTACAGGCCCGCTGCCGCCAAAGGTACCCAACAGCTGTTCCAGCCGCTGAAATCCACTTAGATAAACTGAATAACCATCACAGGCGATAGTTTTAGCCATTGCTAGCTGACGTTTGTCACCACCTATTATTCCAAAGCTATCTATATTAATCATTTGTAAAACCTCCATAATAGTTGCATTATTTATGACATCTACTAATAACACATATTATGGCAAACAGGTTGTACAGGTTACATGATTGTAAAATAGTTTTTGGCAGGCTTCCCGCTGAGTCTTTATACGCTTTCGCATAGGGTCTTTTGTGCAGCAATAGTGGCTAAGGTGTCACCAAGCTGAGTTAATACTGCAGCCAATAGTTCTATTTCGTTGGTACTTTTGTCTTTTGCTAAGACTACAGCAAGGGTTGTAATAGCTGCTGCCAATTCACCATTGCACATTTTATCACCCCTAAATATTTTATGGGGTTTTGTGTTTTAGGTTAATTGGAGTTTTTTCTATGATAATTGTTAAATTGTTGGATAAATATATTTAAAATTACAAAAAATACAGTGTTACAAGTTTGTTGAACAGAATAATGTATACTTTGTACACAAAAATATGTTGAAATATCTAGTTAATTAGTATATACTTGTTGCACAGGGAAGAAATAATGTTTTTCCATGACAAAAAGCAGGAGGCGTAGTATGTTAAAAATTTGGATAAACGGTGCCAACGGGCGGTTGGGCAAAGCTATACAGAATGTAGCTAATCCAATGGAGTTTGAAATATTAAAAACTGATGTTGACGAGTTGGATATATCAGACGTAGAGGCTGTGTTTAGTTTTGGTGAAATTAATAGACCTGATGTAATTATTAACTGTGCAGGTGTTACAGATTTGGAAGAATGTGAAGGCAACATCCAGCTGGCATTTAAGGTTAATGCTATAGGTGCGAAAAACCTAAGCGTAGTAGCCAAAGATATTAACGCTAAAATGGTACAGATATCCACAGATGATGTTTTTGACGGCAGAGGCTCTGAACCCTATACAGAGTTTGATGAAGCCAGACCATATACCATTTATGGTAAATCTAAGCTGGCTGGCGAAAACTATGTAAAGGAGTTTACCAGCAGGCATTTTATTATACGCAGCTCATGGGTATATGGTGAGGGGGAAAGCTTTGTAAGCCGTTTGCTGCAAAAAGCAGATGATGATGAAATAATTAGTGTAGTGTCAGATCAGGTGGGTTCACCAACCAGTGCCACAGAGCTTGCAAAATTTGTCCTTTACATTATGGGTACACATGACTATGGAACCTACCATGCTGCCTGTAAGGGGGAGTGCAGTCGATATAGCTTTGCTAAGGAGATACTTCGAATAGCAAACAAGAACGCCAAAATAAAGGCTGTTCCAACCCATGAGGCAGAGGCAAAGGATATTAGACCAGAGTATTCTGTGTTAAATAATTTTATTTTAGACGCTATGGGCAATTATGAGTTTCCCCATTGGAGGGATGCCCTAACAGAATATTTAAAGGGGGCAGAATAAGGTGGGAAAAGTAGTCACAAAGGAAAAGGAAGCAAAAAAGAAAATGGGACTAACCACCAAAATATTTATTGGGCTATTGGCTGGTGCTGTAGTGGGTATTCTGTTAAATTACGCTATACCTGCTTCATACGTCCGTGATGATATTATAATAAACGGTGTGCTGTATATTATAGGACAGGGCTTTATACGTTTAATGCAAATGTTGGTAGTGCCTATGGTTTTCTGTTCATTGGTTTGTGGAAGTATGTCGATAGGTGATACGAAAAAGCTTGGCTCCGTTGGTGTTAGAACAATTATCTTTTACCTGATTACAACGGCATTGGCTATATCAGTTGCTATAGGTGTAGGTAACCTAATTAACCCAGGTATAGGATTGGACATGAATGCTGTAAACACAACATCAAGCGTGGGTACATCCCCAGATGCTACCTCTGTTTCATTCGCTGATACAATACTTAATATTATTCCAACCAATATTTTTAACGGTTTGGCACAGGGAACAATGCTGCAGGTTATTTTATTCGCCTTAATTCTGGGCGTTATATTGGCAAAGCTGGGGGAAAGGGTAGGCTCGGTCAGTAATCTGTTTATGCAGTTTAATGATATTATGATGGAAATGACAAGCATAGTAATGAAGGTTGCTCCTATTGGCGTTTTTTGTTTGATAGCAAAAACCTTTGCTACTATTGGCTTTGACGCCTTCATGCCAATGCTAAAATATATGCTGGCTGTTTTATTAGCTTTGGCAGTACAATGCTTTATTGTTTATTTGGGATTGCTGAAAATTTTTACAGGCTTAAACCCAATTATATTTATTAAGAATTTTTTTCCAGTTATGACATTTGCCTTTTCTACAGCTACCTCAAACGCAACTATACCAATGTCCATTGACACCTTGGCAAACAAGATGGGTGTGTCAAAACGTATATCATCATTTACTATACCGTTGGGTGCTACTATAAATATGGACGGTACTGCCATAATGCAGGGTGTTGCGGTTGTGTTTGTGGCACAGGCGTTTGGTATTAGCTTAACTCCAATAGATTATATTACTGTTATAGGTACGGCGACGATAGCATCTATTGGTACGGCTGGTGTTCCTAGCGTAGGATTAATAACCTTGACTATGGTATTTAATTCTATTGGATTACCAGTAGAAGGTATAGCGTTGATAATGGGTATTGACCGTATTTTGGATATGACCCGTACAGCGGTTAATATTACAGGTGATGCTGTTTGTACAACCATTGTTGCGTCACAGAACAATGCCGTTGACAGGGATGTATTTAAAACATCACGTTTGGATAAATCGATTTGACGTATAAGCAAATTGTGTGTTAATTTTGTTGGCAGCTTTTCTAGCCTAAAGTAAAGCTGTAATCGCAATAAGACTGTAGTCCTTAGGTTTTTCGGTACAATTATTCAAGAGCATATTTGTTATCCTTTTTAGTAGAGTGTGAACACTTTTCTTTTAAAAGGATTTTTACAAATATGCTCTGTTTTTTCGCTTACTTATGTAGACTATATTTTAGTGGTACTATACTAAATGCTGGAATAAGGGAAGAGGGGTTGTGAAAAAATATAAAGCTTAGGATATTAAAGCAAGGGATGGCTTAATACTGTCCCTTGCATATCCTCTTGATTATATAATTATCTAACTATTGACAAGGGTTTTAGTATAAATAAGGAAAATTTAAAATAAAAAATCCCGAACAGCGTAAAATGTGTTCGGGATTTAGCAAGGGATATTATCAAGTTGTTTTATAAATTTTTACTATTAAACGTTTGTTTCATCCTTGCGTTTTTTGGCAATTAATAAGGTTGTTACACCTGCTACAACCAATATACCGGTGACTGTAAATAGAGCAGCAGAGCTATTGCTACCGGTTGCTACTGTGCCAGAATCCTTGCCGGATGAAGCCGGTGCATCTGTTGACTTTGGTGTGGTAGGTGCTGTTGTTGGTGCTATTGTTGGTGCTGCTGTAGGTGCTATTGTTGGTGTTGCTGTTGGTGCATCTGTAACTATTTGTGTTGGTGCTTCTGTTGCAGGCTCTGTAACTGTTAAAGTTCTGGAATAAACGTTTGAGCGAATACCCTGTTCGTTGGCAACCTGTAGTGTTGTTACATATTCACCAATCTGATTATATTCAGTATATGGTGTTTCACCTGTGTAAATTACCTCATCACCTAATTTTACTGTCCATATTTCTTTTTCAATAGGTGATACGTCATAGCTTGATAAATCTTTGATTGTTACTTTTTTGTTTGATGGGATAGTAGTTACTGCTGTACCACTTTCATCCTGATATTCAAACTTAGCCTCAAGAACGCATACATCAGCGGTTGTAAAGCTTAGCTTTGAGAAGAAAGCCTCTGGGTTGCTTGTAGCAAAAGGACCAAAGCTACCGGCTATTACATCTGCTTCTACGGTAGTAAGCAGTTCATCATTGATGAAAATCTTAACTTCCTTTTCACCCACATTTATGGTCACATTATATTCAGCATTATATAGACTGTCATCTAGGTCGCCAAATTTCAAAACCTCGCCAGTGGCAAAGCCTACAGCTCCGCTGTCACCCAAGTGCTTATAATAATCATCAGAAGCATCTATTGTTGAGTGGTAAACCGGACCCTGATGGGAACTGCCATCCTTAGCAGGTGACCATTTGTCAATTCTTGCTACACACCATTTGCTGCTATAGTGACAGGTTTCAAAGGCATAGAAAGAATATTCTGGGTCTTCCTCAGTGCCACCTGTTTTCATTCCCCATGTGAAGCCTGATGGGTCAAAATTAAGGGACTTCATTGTAAATGAGAAAATACCCGTTGTGAAATTGTCAATGCTTGGGTTGTAAAAACCTGTCCAGCCTACATTTTGCGTTGTATTAATATAGTCCTTTTCTGCGTTATACTGCCAACCGGCGTTGTAGCCTTCACCAAATTTTTCGTTGGGGTAGTTTATCCATTCATTGTAAATTTTTTCAGTATCAACTGGTACAACGGTATCAACAACGCCTGTTACAGAATCTGAGCTGGTGTCATCTGGTGTTTCTGCAAATACCATAGCAGAAGATGATATAACTATAGCTGCGGATATTAGGGAAACGCCAATAGTTTTTAAGAAATTTTTTTGCATTAATCTTTTCTCCTCAATTAAATTTAATTTTATATCTAGCATAAATTGTACCATAAATTGGTATTTTTAACTATACATAATGTTCATGAATTTACAAATAAGGAAAATGAAATTAATGTAATTAATCAACAAAATAACAGTATTGATTATTAAAAATCCTTTTATAGGATTTTAAAATAATATTGCTATGCTCATGGATAGTATACACATTTTATTTAAAAAACAAAATGTGTGGTAAAAATTTACAAAATACAGGCTTAAATAATTGACGATGCGTAACCCTAGGATATTTACCAAAATTACAATGTGTAAAGGTACAGAAATTTAATACTGCACCCCCTTCCTAAATATATGGTAATTACAGCATATATCTATAGCTAGAGATGCAGTTGCGATTTATTGTTAAAAGCTACCCTAAATGCAGGTCAATAGGTTGCCTTATAATAGGCTTATTCATTGACCTGCTATTGTGAAATTGCTGTTTATATTTTTGGCGTTATTCAAAATTTCACAGGAAACCTTATGGTATAGCTTGCAATACAGCTATAGGACATTAGTCCAGTATTACACCATTAGTTGAAATAGTAATTACCTGCCATGGTATGAATTTTCCACTGTTTTTTAACGCTGACTTAACAGCATTTTCTATACCGCCGCAGCATGGTACCTCCATGCGAACTACGGTAACACTTTTTATATTGTTATTGGCTATAATATCTGTTAGCTTTTGACTGTAATCTACAGAGTCCAGCTTTGGGCATCCAATTAGTGTAATCTTGTTTCTTATAAATTTGTGGTGAAAATCTGCATAGGCATATGCGCTGCAATCGGCGGCAATCAATAAATTAGCGTTGTCAAAATAAGGGGCATTAGCAGGTACCAGCTTTATTTGTACAGGCCATTGATTAAGCTGGCTGGTGGGTGCTGTAATTGATGAATTGTTATTTTGTTCATGGTCAATTTTTTTGGATTGCGTACCAGGACAACCACAAGGCAAGGTTTCATTTTTCTCCCTTTGCAGGTTTTGTACCGCTGCTTCGTCATATGGTAGTGCTTCACGTTGTTCAAAGGTAATAGCACCAGTTGGACAGCTGGGTAAACAGTCACCTAATCCGTCGCAGTAATCGTCACGCAATAGGGTTGCCTTCCCGTTGTTCATACCAATGGCACCCTCGTGACAAGCATCAGCACACGCACCACAGCCATTGCATTTTTCCTGATCAATTTTTATTATTTTTCTAATCATATTTTACATCCCTTCAAATGTGTATTTTAGTTGACTGACTGACACTATAATAATATAATTCAAACATACAGTATGTTGTTTTTACAACGTGATGGAGGTATTATGAAAAAAATAATTGGAAGTATAAGAAATGTTCCCCTGTTTATTGGTGTGAAGGATGATAATATGGAGGAGATGTTAAATTGTTTGAACGCTACAACGAAAACCTTTAGCAAAAACGAATATATAGAAACTGCTGGTGACGCTGTAACAAAAATTGGAATAGTGCTAGAGGGCGATGTGAACATTATAAAGGAGGACTATTGGGGAAACCGTTCTATAATTGGCAGATGTGAAGCGGGAAATATGTTTGGGGAGGCCTTTGCATGCAGTGGGGTGGCACATATACCAGTTAGTGTTGTGGCTGTTAGTGACAGCACAATACTCTTTATTGATTACGATGGAATCTCCAGCTGTAATAACAGCTGCAATTTTCATTTAATATTAATAAGAAATATGATGAAAATTTTGGCAGGCAAAAATATTATGTTAACAGAAAAAATTCAGCATATGTCAAAGCGTACCACAAAGGAAAAGCTAGTATCGTATTTGTCACAACAGGCAAAGCTTGCAGGTGGTGACACCTTTACAATACCATTTAATCGACAGGAGTTAGCTGACTATTTAGGTATTGACCGCAGTGCTATGTCTAATGAGTTGTCAAAACTACGCAACAGTGGTAAAATAGAGTTCTATAAAAGTCAGTTTAAGCTGCTAAAGTAATTTAAAGCAGTGGAAGCATTAAACAGCAGCGCTTGTGTGACTTTTTTAATATTATGTTGTAATTACAACATAATATCTTGGAAAAAAATGATAAAATTGCCCTATAGTAATTCTTGGAGGAATAATATATGTATTGTGTAAAAAAAGTAAAAGAGGATATGTACTGGGTAGGTGGCAGTGACCGCCGTCTGGCTTTATTTGAAAATGTATTTCCAATCCCTAGAGGTGTTTCTTATAACGCTTATGTGGTTATGGATGAAAAAACTGTATTAATGGACACTGTTGATAAAGCTATTGGCAGTCAGTTTTTTGAAAATTTAGAATATGTGTTAGGTGGTAAGGAGCTGGATTACCTAATTGTAAATCATATGGAGCCTGACCATTGTGCCACAATGAGTGAGCTGGTTTTACGCTATCCAAATGTTAAGGTAGTGGGCAATGCTAAAACTATTACAATGATAAAGCAGTTTTTTGATTTTGATATAGACAGCCATTCTTACATTATAAAAGAAGGGGATACCCTATGCACCGGTAAGCATACCTTTACATTTGCTATGGCTCCTATGGTACATTGGCCAGAAGCCATGGTAACCTTTGACTGTACTGATAGAGTTTTATATTCTGCTGATGCGTTTGGTACCTTTGGTGCTATTAATGGTAACTTGTTTGCTGATGAGGTAAACTTTGAAAATAAATGGTTAGATGACGCCCGCAGCTACTATACCAATATAGTTGGTAAATACGGTATGCAGGTACAAGGACTGCTGAAAAAAGCATCTGCCTTGGATATACAGATGATATGTCCTCTGCACGGTCCTGTATGGCGTGAAAATATTAGTTGGTTTATTGATAAATATCAAAAATGGAGTACCTATACCCCAGAGGATAATGGCGTAATGATCGCTTACGCTTCTGTATATGGTAATACAGAAAATGCGGCTAATATATTAGCCTGTAAATTATCAGATAAGGGTGTAAAAAATATTGTAATGTATGATGTGTCGGCTACACACCCTTCTGTGATAGTAGCAGAGGCTTTCCGATGCAGCCATTTAGTGTTTGCATCTACCACATATAATGGGGGGATATTCTGTAATATGGAAACTGCCTTGTTGGACGTTAAAGCACATAACCTACAGAACCGTACAGTGGCTATTATGCAAAACGGTACATGGGCAGCCACGGCTGGTAAGCAAATGACAGAGATAGTTTCCTCATTAAAAAATATTACTATTCTGGAAAATTTAGTTTCTATTAAATCTGCTGTAAAGTCTACACAGCTACAGGAAATTGAAGGCTTGGCACAGGCTATTGTAGACTCAATGCAATGATAGGTTTTTGCTATGAGTAATAAACCCCGATACAAGCATAAGCTAAATATGCTGGAGCCTGGTTCGGTAATGGTTAAAATTATAGGGATATTAATATTAATAGCGTTTATATTGTATGTGTTTAGTCTGAAGCTGTTAGCAGGTATATTTGTCGGCTTAGGATTTTTAATGCTGGCAGTTTTACTTATTTTGGTTGGTGTGGAGCTTCATCAGGATAAGATGATGTATGAGGATGCCAAAAAAGAGGATAAGGAAATACAGTAATAATATATAAATTAGCACCCACCGCAAGTAGTTGATGTACCGTTCCAAAAAAATTAGATCTAAAAATCTAACAAATGGAGGTCGGTACAGATTGTACTTGGGGTAGGTGCTATTGTTTATATAAATATGAAGTTGCTTTGTTTTAAATTTTAGAAATAACCACACCGTTAGGCGATACTGTTTCATTGCTATACAATCGGCTAAATAGTATTCTGCTATTGTCGATTTGTAATGGAACATCAGCATTTGAACAGTTTAGGATAATCTGTATTGTTTCATTATCATCAGATTTTGTGTAGGCTAACAGACGGTCGTTCCTTGTTAATGGTGTAAACCTGTAGGCGGAGCTTCGTAAGGACTTATGTGTTTTTCTAAGATTAATTAGAGCTTTCATTGTTTTTATTTGGTCATTATAAATACCGCTGTCTATTTCCTTCCACGGCATACAGCGACGACAGTCAGGGTCATAGTTGCCTTCTAATGCCACCTCTGTACCATAGTAAATACATACTGTGCCAGGCATAGAGAAAAGAACAGCCATTTGCTGATAAAATTTATCAATGCTGCCAAGCTTTGTAATAAGTCTTATTGTATCATGGGAATCTAACATATTAAATAGAGCATCATTTGTCTGTGTCATATACATACTGTAACAACGGTTTATAGCACGTTCAAATTCATCCCGTGTTTGCGTAGGAATAGCCCAAAAATCGTTAATACTTTCCTGTAAGGGATAGTTCATAACTGAGTCGAATTCATCACCACGCAGCCAAGGCATAGAGCTGTGCCATACTTCTCCTAAAATGTAAAAATCACTTTTTAGTGATAACATACGCTTTTTTAGTTCTTTGCAAAAGTAATGGGAAACCTCGTTGGCTACATCCAAACGCAGAGCGTCTATGTCGTATTCCTTTACCCAGTGGGTGCATACATCCAATAGATACTCAATAACCTCTGGGTTGTTGGTATTTAGCTTTGGCATATAGTCGGAAAAAGCAAAGGTATAATACTTACCCGCCTTAGCATTACAATGCACTGTGCTAAAGGGCCAGTCGTTTACAATGAACCAGTTAAAGTAGGGCGAGCTTTTACCGTTCTTCACAACGTCCTGCCATTGCATTAAACCGTTGCCACAGTGGTTGAATACTCCGTCCAGCATTACCCTTATACCTTTTTTGTGGGCCACCTTGACCATTAGCTTTAGTGTTTCGTCTGTGCCAAAAGCCTTGTCAATGGTATAGTAATCATCTGTGTTGTATTTGTGGTTACTGGTGCTTTCATTGATAGGGGTTAGGTACAGACCGGTGACACCTAAATCCTGTAAATAACCTAGCTTGTTTGTAATGCCCTGTATGTCGCCGCCATAGTTATCAAGATGCCTCATAACATTGTGTGGCCCTGCCCATGGCTTTAGGTTTTTGCTTTTTTCTCCCGTACCGCTGTTGTAGAATCTATCTGGGAAAATTTGATACCATATAGTTTGGTTTACCCATTGTGGCACACGGTTTACGTCAGCACTATTTATCCAAGGAAAGAAAAAGTATTGAAACCTACCATTATAGCTTTCAAATTCCTTTTTGCTTTTTATGCCATCCTCTAGATAATAGCATACCTCATCCTCGGAAATAATTTCAAAAAAATAACGGCAACGCTTAAATTCTGGTGTAACAGTAGCACTCCATAGTTTTTGATAGGCAAGCCTTGTAAATGTGTTAATTTCAACTTGGCTGCCATTCCAGGTTGTTTTACCACCCATTATGCCTGTAGCGAAGGGGTCGCCGTAATGCAAAATAATTCTGTCTACATCATAGTCTGTTTTTATGTTAATAACCAGTTCATTATCGTTTAGTGCATAGCACATATTGTCAGTAGCGGTGTGAAAAATTCCACTGTAATTCATAAAAAATCAGCTCCTTTTTAAGAGTTTTATTTACAATAATTGTAATAGTAAAAGTGCCATTTGACAAGTGAATAAATTGTAAATAAACAAAAATTGCACAAAATTATTAATGCAATACCTTGAGGGAATATAGACTTTCTACAAAAGTACTGATATAATGTATTATAGCTACCAAGGAATATGTGGGTTAATTAAAGCACAAGGCTAAAGGCGTTAAAAAATGTTTTGGCTGTATTGGAGGAAAGAAATATGGCACAGAAAAAATTACTGTTCGTTGATTGCTGTATAAGTAATCATGCTTCACGCACAAAAAAGCTATGCAATGATTTTTTGATGGAATTTAAAAAGAAAAATGATGTTATTGTAGAAACTGTTATTATAAATGCAGGGTCTGTTTCTTCGTTTACAGGTGAGCAGCTGGATAGACGTGACGGCTTTATTGCACAGAACGACTATAGCAACGAAATGTTTAATATGGCAAGACAGTTCGCTTTAGCGGACTATATTGTAATTGGTGCACCATACTGGGATTTATCATTTCCGTCACTGCTAAAGGTGTATATTGAAAATATAATGGTAAATGGTTTAACCTTTTGTTATGCGGAAACAGGGATGAAGGGTTTGTGCTTAGCAGAAAAGCTGTACTACATTACTACAGCAGGTGGATATATACTACAAGACTATAATATGGGATATGATTATATAAAAGCTATATCATATGTGCTAGGCATAAAGGAAGCTAAATGTATTAGTGCTGAGGGGTTGGATATTATAGGCAATAGCCCAGATGACATAGTCAGCAAGGTAATATCCCAGTTAGGGGAGATTTAAGGTTATGCACTATTTGGATAAGGTGGATTTAAAATAGAAGGATAAGGACATGTATTAGCCAACAGCTAAGCCACAGGTGATTCATGCTCCTGCCATTAAGTATTTATTGATAGATGGCATGGGTAACCCTAATACCTGTGATGAATACAAATCTGCATTGGAAAAATATATAAAATATTATAATGAAAGAAGAATTAAAGAAAAATTAGGTTGGCTTAGTCCAGTAGCCTTTAGATTTAATCCTGCTGCATAAAAAATAGTGCAGCAGCTTTAAACTGCTACACTATATAACAAAGTCTAACTTTTGGGGTCACATCATTATTTTTAACGGTGTACCCTTTTTTAGGTGTTGATAAAATATTGTCACTAATAATTAGTGATGGTGTCATTGTCCACATTATGACATGAATCACTATAATTTTTTTATAATAGAGATATAGCGTAGGTCACCGTTAAAGAATTTTATTGAGCAGTAAAGACAGTTTATTTGTCAGCCTGAGCTGCCTGTATCATAATAGCACATTCCATACGTTTGCGGAACAGCTCACAGCCGTATTGGTAAATACCTGTGATGTTTCCTGATGCATGGTAGGCATTGGCAGCACAGCCACCTGAGCAGTACAGCCTTGCCCAACAGTCGGTACATTGTGGACGTGCATATACATTACATAGCTTAAATTCGTCACGCAAGGCTGTGTTTGTGACACCGTCCCATATATTACCTAGGCTGTATTTTGGGTCGTTTACAAATTGATGGCAGGGGAAAAGCTCTCCCCATGGTGTAACTGCCATGTATTCAGTGCCAGAGCCACACCCAGCTATTCGTTTGTAAATGCATGGGCCGTGCTTTAGGTCAATCATATAATGGTAAAACGTAAAGCCACTACCTGCTTTTTTACGCTTTATCATTTCCTTAGCTAGGATTTCATATTGCTCAAATAGCCTTGGTAAATCCTCCTGAGTTAAGGCGTAAGGGTCAGATGGACTACAAACAACAGGCTCCATGCTAAGCTCGGTAAAGCCAAGGTCTGCCATATGAAAAATATCATTGGTAAAGTCAACGTTATTATGAGTAAATGTTCCACGAACATAATAATTTTTTTGTCCTCTGCTTTGTGCCAGCTTTTGAAACTTAGGTACTATTATATCGTAGCTGCCTTCGCCCTTATAATTTTTTCTAAGGTGGTCGTGTACCTCTTTTCTACCATCTAAGCTAAGTACAACGTTGTACATTTCTTTATTGGCAAAGTCTATAACGTCGTCATCTATTAGCATACCATTTGTGGTTAACGTAAATCTAAATTTTTTATTTTTTTCCTTTTCAATGCCTCTGGCATATGATACCAGCTGTTTTACAACCTCCCAGTTCATCAGCGGTTCTCCGCCAAAAAAATCCACCTCCAGATTAACTCTGGTGCCAGAGCTGGCTACCAAAAAATCTAATGCCTGCTTTCCAACCTCAAAGGACATTAAGGCTCGTTCCTTGTGTTCGCTGCTG
The DNA here is from genome assembly GCA_002391625.1 of Ruminococcaceae bacterium UBA3903. Lineage (GTDB taxonomy): Bacteria > Bacillota > Clostridia > Oscillospirales > Acutalibacteraceae > UBA3903. The sequence goes on from DGFJ01000016.1 coordinate 137,004, forward strand.
TATTTGCCTTGGCTGGCAAAGCAATATTCACAGTTAAGATTGCAGGTGTGGGCAACGTGCAGGCACAATGCCTTAACAACTGTATTTCTGCTTTTAAAATCTATAACCTGATTGCCGTAGGTATCTTCAGAAAACAGCTTACCGCTATTCTTTAAGCCTTGTATATCCTCTATACACTCTAATACGTCTTTTTCTGATATACCCTTATTACCGTTGTACCTTTTGGTGATATCACATACTATTTTTTCTTTAGGGGTGTTTTCAAACATTGCAATAATATCATATGCCACATCGTCTACCACATGAACAGCACCGCTGTACACATCTAAAACAATGTTATATCCGTTTAATTTATACTGATGAATCATTTTTAGTATCCTCATTTCTACATATAAAAATTGCCGCTTGCCCACACATAAGTGGAGCAGGCGGCAACATTTCTTTGCAAATATTAGTCGTTTTTAACTGCCTTATTTTCACATGGCTGGTTAGCAACACCACAGGAAGTTTTGCAGGCTGACTGACAAGATGTTTGACATTCACCACAACCACCATCGCTTACGCTTTTTGCTAGGTCACGAGTGTCTAAGGTTTTAATTCTCTCCATGATTTATATCCCCCTTAAAGTAAAAATTACATTATTTAATACTAATAAATATACACCAATCCTTGCATGATGTCAATATCTGTGTTGATAATTAAGCCTTTCCATTTACCTATAATCTAATTATGTAAAAATAATAATTGTAAGAATTACTGGTATATGCTACAATTACAATAGTGCTATTTTAAAAAGGACATGATTTCTAGGTGTGCTGTAGAGTAGCTGTAATATTGAATTTAGTAATAATAGGTGAATAATATGACGGAATTGGAAAAAATGAAACGTGCTAAAATGTATTTGGACAAGCTGGCGGCTGGTATAGATCCAATTAGTGATGTGGAAATGACAGAGGATACAGTGCTAAATAATCTAAGGCTTGCCAGATGCTTTATGTATGTATCTGATATATTGCAGCGGGTAATAGAAAACGACGGCTATGTGGTTAAGAACTGTCGTGGTCACCGTACACCCTTTACAATCACAGAGGAACAGCTAGGCAGGATAGAGATAAGTGACGAGCCAGTTGGTGTTGCCGTCTTTTCAAAGCGTGTAGCAGCCGTTTTACAGGATGGCGTAAAGCCCTTGTCAGCTGTACAAATATCAAGCTGGCTGTGTGATAATGAATATTTGCAGGAGTCAACTGTTCATGGGAAACGTGAAAAGACAGTGACACCCAAGGGAGAGGTGCTGGGTATGCTGACTATTGACGGTGTTAGCGCCAATGGATATGCATATAGAAAAAATATTTACACTAAACAAGCACAGGAGTTTTTGATTTCGCATTTAAATGATATTAGTGACAGCCTCAACGAAGCTTAATTTGGGTATAATAATATAACTATTCTAGACCGAGTCAATTATAGAAAATGCCCCATAATTACAATGTAATTATGGGGCATTTTGTTAAATCTAATAATAGCTTATTTAGCTTAGCTTGTCAAAACGGCGATATGTTTTACCGTCACGTTGAACTAACTCAATAAACATATTATATGGGCGTACCCACAGACGATGTTCCTGCATATCCTTGTAAACAACAACAGCTTCTCTGGTTTCAGTGTTTTCAGCTACACCAATAACCTCGTATTCGTTACCCTTGAAATGCTTGTATCTGCCAGGAGTAACCTCCTTTAAGGGTTCTAAGGTGCTGTTATACTCACATGGTGCGTTACCAGCATCATCACTTGACAAGGAAAACTCACCGTTGTTTAGCACCATTATTCTAGTGCTGTTAGCAGGGACAGGTATGTTAGCGTATCCGTTAACATCAAATACCTGACCGCTTACGGTATCTGTTAATTTTGAAAAGCCGTTTTCTAGGTTAAAATCAACATACTGCTCATTTTCGTTTAAGTTAAGTGCTATATAAACGTGCTGGTTTTCAAAGCTTCTTTCATAAACCAGCTGTTCGTTTTTTATATTTTTATTTTCAAAATTACCATACTTTAATGCTGGCAAAGCGTGTCTTATTTTACCTAGCTTCTTTAAATATTCACACAAATTATTGTTAGCGTCAGGTATTTCACCAAAATTAATGCAGGGACGTAGGGCGGCATCGCTGCTGTTTGTGCGAGAACCCTTAATGCCCCATTCACTGCCGTAATAAATAGATGGCGTGCCTGGCATAGTGTACATCAAGCTATATACGTTGCCTAAATGACGGTTGTCACGGCAGTTATCGGCTATACGGTTAACATCATGGTTATCGACAAAGTTATATAGGCACAGGTGGCTGTATATTCCGCCGTTTGCGAACTGACGTTGCAGGGAATGTGCAATTTCAAAGTAGTTGTGGTCATTGTGTGATGACCAGTTGCCCTTGTAGCATTCGTAGTTTGTTACGCTGTCCAGTGTTTCGTTGTTTGCCCAACGGTTATAGTCCCCATGAATAATCTCGCCCATTAGCCAAAAGTCGCTTTTTCTGCTTTTGCAATAGTTTTTTAGCTGTCTAAAGAAGTCTAAATCTATACAGTCCGCTGCGTCTAAACGCAGACCGTCTATGCCAAAATCATCTATCCACATACCAACAGCATCTAACAGATGATTAACTACATTGCCATTTCTTAAATTAAGCTTTACCAAATCATAACAACCGCTCCAGCCCTCATACCAAAAAGCGTCACCCATAGGGCTGCCGCCACCAAAGTTAAGGTTTTGGAACCAGTCACAGTATTGTGATGCCTGTCCGTTTTCTTGAACGTCTTTAAATGCCCAAAACTCTCTGCCAACGTGATTAAAAACACCGTCTAAAACAATCTTAATATCGTTCTTGTGCAGCTCCTCACAAATATGCTTGAAGGAAGCGTTGTCACCTAAACGGGCGTCTACTTTGTAATAGTCCTTTGTATCATATCCATGCTTGCTGGATTCAAACAAGGGTCCTAAATATACTGCATTAATTCCTAATTCCTTTAAGTGAGGAATCCAATCAACTATTTTATCCAATCGATATGACTGTACCCCGTCATTGTACTCAGGAGCTCCACAAAATCCTAAAGGATATATGTGATAAAATACAGATTCATTAACCCAATTACTCATAAATATCACCTACGCAATTTAATTATATAGCCGCAATAATTACTGCGGTTAGTTTGCATTATAGCACAGTAAAATCCCTAAAGCAAGCTTTGACAGTGGTGTCAACCTATGATATAATAAAATTAATGATTTGTATATATTTTTGTAATATTCTTTGTTTATTATTGAAAATATGTTAAAATGCCATAAGAAAGTTGTGAAAATTTAATTCAACTGAAAAGGACGTGTTGTTATGAACATTTGGCACGATATTAGCCCTAGCAGAATTAAACCAAACGATTTCGTTGCCTATATTGAAATTCCTAGAGGCTGTAAGTCTAAATATGAGTTGGATAAAGAAACAGGTCTTTTAAAATTGGATAGGGTGCTGTATACATCAACACATTATCCAACAAATTATGGCTTTATCCCACGTACCTATGCTGACGATTTTGATCCATTGGACGTTTTGGTGCTGTGCAGTGAAACGGTTTATCCCAGCACGTTAGTTCAATGCTATCCAATAGGTTTTTTACGAATGGTGGATTCTGGTTTAAACGATGAAAAGATTATTGCAATACCTTATAATGACCCCACCTACAACTCGTACAAGGATATTAGCGAGCTGCCTGACCATGTTTTTAGCGAAATAAAGCATTTCTTTTCTGTATATAAAACACTTGAACAGGGAAAACCAACTCAGGTTGAGGACGTACAGGGCGCACAGGCGGCACAAGAAATTATCCAAACAGCTATTGATAGCTATATAGAAAAATTCTGCAAATGAATATAAAGTGAGGTTTACTAATATGCCTGTTGAAGAACACCCAAAAGCAAAACGATTGAGAATTACCATGTGTGTACTATTTGTACTTAATATTGTGTGTCTTGCCTTGCCATATGCGGCTGTACAGGAGGAGAACACGTACAGAACAATGACAGCTATACAAATGATTTTTGGCGCTGATGCCAATGATGGCAGGTTTATAAAAATGGCATTGCTTTCATCGCTATTTTTAATATTACCATTAGCTGGCTTTTTAACAGCCTCCTTTGATAAACATAGAAATATAAAATGTATAGTTGGTTTTTTATCATCTGTTGGCGGTATTGTGGCTATCATATATATGATAGGGCCACAATATGTATCAATTGGCGCTACATTGGCATTGCTGTTATATATAGTATCAGCACTATGCTCTACAATGATGTTTATGACTAACCTGGCAATAGAAAATGAGAGCAGAGAAAATAAGGATTTGAAAAAATAAATATAATTTTGTGCAGGGACGGGGCTTAAATTTAAGCTGCCGTCCTTTTGGTTGGTAAAATGTTGTATTTACTTTTGCACTTTTATGTGCTAAAATTATGGAAAATGGGAAGCGTATATATTATACTAAGCTTAATAGAACAATGGGCAAGCTAGGGAAGCGTTGTGTGCAGCTTTATACTGCTGACTTAGACAGGCTTTAGCTGGAGGTCGTCATTTGCTTTATATAATAAAAGCCTTTCAAATTGTATTTGCCGTCTAATTATAGATTAGTATTACCATATTTTCACAACAAAGAAGGTGCAGTTTATGAATTCTAAAATAAAAGATGAGGGTGTAGATCTGTTGTTTAAAGCTATACTATCATTAGATAATATGGAAGAATGTTATAGCTTTTTTGAGGATCTGTGCACAGTGCCAGAGATAAAAGCTATGTCACAGCGGTTAGTTGTTGCCCATATGCTTAGCGAAAAAAAGGTTTATAGTGACATAGTAAAGGAAACCGGTGCAAGCACAGCAACTATTAGCCGTGTTAATCGTTCGCTTATATATGGTTGTGACGGCTATGAGTTAGCATTTAACCGTATTAAGCAGGCAAACCAGCAGGAAAAGGAATGATGTTATGAGCTCGTATTCCTTTTTTGCAGAGTATTATGACGGCTTGACAGAGAACGTCAACTATGCTAAGCGTGCAGATTATATTATGAAAATAGCGGACTATGTTCACCATGATTTTGGGTTAACAATGGATCTGGCATGTGGTACAGGCAGCCTAACCATAGAGCTGGCAAAGCGTGGCGTGGATATTTTTGGCGTAGATGGTTCTGCTGCTATGCTGTCACAGGCACAGCAAAAATCCGCAGCTGAAGGGCAAAACATTTTATTTCTATGTCAAAAAATGCAGTCTGTTGACCTTTTTGGCACTATTGACACCTGTATATGCACCTTGGATAGTATTAATCATATTACTGATCCTAATAATGTGCAGAAAGCCTTCAATAAGGTATCGCTGTTTATGAATAAGGGCGGGTACTTTATTTTTGATGTCAATACTATATATAAGCATAGGGTGGTTCTTAGCAACAATACTTTTGTTTATGATACTAGGAATGTTTACTGCGTATGGCAAAATGCCTTAGATAAGGATAAAAAAACAGTTCGAATTTCCTTGGATTTCTTTGAAAATATTGATGGGGTATACGCCCGTAGAAGTGAAAGCTTTTCAGAGCGTGCATACTCTGATCAGGAGTTAAAATTAATGCTGAATAATGCCGGATTTATGGTAGAGCATATTTTTGGAGAAAATACGTTGGCACAACCACAGGAAAACTCAGAGAGAAATATTTATGTAGCCAAAAAAATTTCAGAGACGGGAAGGGTGTAATATTTGTATGAGTAAAATCATAAGATGTATAACATCAGATGGCAGTATTATGGCATCTGCTATAGATAGCACGGATATAGTTGCAACAGCTCAACAGGTACATAAATTAAGCCCTGTTGCTACGGCAGCTATGGGACGGTTGCTAACAGCTTCATCTGTTATGGGTGCTATGCTGAAACAGCCCAACGCAGCAATTACATTGCGTGTAAAGGGAGATGGCCCAATTGGCGTTATGGTAGCTGTAGCTACCAGCAAGGGCAATTGTCGTGGATATTGCGAAAATGCACAGTGCAGGACTAGCTACTACAACAACGGTAAACTAAATGTTGCTGAAGCTGTTGGTAAAGATGGCGTTTTAAATGTGTTGCGTGACTATGGCACTGGTGAACCATATATTGGTCAGGTTAACCTTGTTAGTGGAGAGATAGCCGAGGACATAACAAGCTATTATGCTACCAGTGAGCAGATACCAACCGTATGCGCGTTGGGTGTGTTAGTTGATAAAAACGATGGTGAATTATTGTTGTCAGGCGGTATGCTTATACAGCTGTTACCAGGTGCTGATGAAAAAATAGCAGAAAAGCTAGAGGACAATGTTAGAAGGCTGGAATCTGTTACAACCATGATGGCAAAAGGCTTGTCAGTGGAGGAAATGTGCAGATTGGCCTTAGATGGATTTGACATGGAGATACTGGACGAAATGCCAGTAAGCTATGTGTGTTCATGCAGTAAGGATAGGGTTATAAACGCATTAACCTCCTTGTCAAATGAAGAGCTTCGTTCTTTACCTGATGAAACAGGTTTTACAGAGCTTAATTGCAATTTTTGTAATAAGAAATATAAGATTAGTAAGGAAGATATAGAAAATTTAATAAAACTAAGAAGTGAAAAAATGGCATAATAACTCGCTTTCTTGGCTTTTTATTGGAAATGTAAAAATTTTTTTGAAAAAGTGTTGACAAATTCTTAATGATATAGTATTATATAACACGTCGCTGAAAGACACCAGCTT
>DGFJ01000017.1 GCA_002391625.1 Ruminococcaceae bacterium UBA3903
AGATGTGTATAAGATACAGATATAGTTGAGTGTGATGTGCAAAAATTTGATGATGGCACAGAACCACAGCCTGTAGGGGAAAAGCTATACAAAATTCAGTCCTACACAACACAGGACGCCTTAAAAGAGTTAATGAACGACGGCATTTTTCACCAACACGTTTGGAATAAGCTATACAAAAAACAGGTTTTAAATAAAATACTGTTTGCAAAGGGAAAGCTTAATGAGGACGAGTTTTGGACGTATAGAGTTTTTGGAAACGCAAAAAAAGTAACCAAGGTGGACTATGAGCTTTACTTCTACTTACAAAGAGCAGGGAGTATTATGGGGGAAAGCTACAGTCTGCGACGTTTAGATGGGTTAGAGGCAAAGGCTGAACGTCAAAAATATATTGATGAAAGCTTTCCTGCTTTATCCTCCACAGCAAGGGTGAACTTTTATGTTTCTTGTTTTTACGCCTATCAAATGACGCTTAAATATCTACAGGGTGATGATAAGAAAAAAGCAAAAAACATAATATTAAATTATATAGACGGTAACAGGATAACATCCGCTGATATGTTAACGGTGAAAAATAAAAAATTAAAGCTTTGGTTAAAAATGAGCAAGGTTTCCTTTGGGCTTACCTGCAGCCTGAGAAATTGGATGAAGGTAGGTGAGTAATAATGGATAAATTAATTTCCATAGTAGTGCCTGTATATAAGGCTGAAAAATACTTGTCAAGGTGTGTCGAAAGCTTATTATCTCAAACCTATAAAAACACAGAAATTATTTTAGTTGATGATGGTTCTCCAGACAGCAGCGGTTCAATTTGTGATGATTATGCCAGTAAACACAATAATATAAAGGTTGTACATATAAAAAATGGCGGTCCATCCAATGCCAGAAACGTGGGTATAGATAATGCTACTGGGGACTATTTAATGTTTTGTGATAGCGATGATTGGGCTGGTAACAACTGGTGCGAGGAATTTATAAGGGCAATTAATAGATTTGGAGAAAACCACTTTTTTATCTGTGGACTAAAGCATATTGACAATGTTACAAAGGATAACTACCAAAAAACAGTGGTTTATGACGAGGAAAAAGAATATTCACACCTTACCTTTGACCATATAATGGATATTGATGGAAAGTGGCTGTTAAAGGGTCTTTACATTAAAATTTTGGATTTGAATATTATTAAAAAAAATAATATTAGATTTAATACTACCATAAGCTTAGGTGAAGACTGTATGTTTGTTTTAGAATATCTAAAACATATTGACTATGATTTTGTTATAATAAATAAAGCAACATATAACTATATTCAGGACAACGGTGAATCTTTGTGGTTTAAGTATACACCTAATTTATATGATATTCTGGTTTTGGAACAGGAAAGCATGGAACAGCTGTTTACTATTCGTAATATGTTAGCTCCAGCTGCAATAAAACGTTATAGACAATGGTGCTATATGAATATTTATCGTGGCTTTTATAATGGCTATAAAAACTTATCAAAGGCAGATGCAATTAATGATTTTCAAAAAATTCTGGACAACCCTGTAACAAAGGCAAATATTCAGTATTATACAGAAAAAGAACAGCAGTCGAAATTTGATATTTGTCTGTTAACAGAGAATGCAAAGAAGATATACTCTTATTTTGTTAGAGAAAAGTATCTGACAAAAATTTATAATATAGTGAAGGGTAATAGGTAAGTAATATATGGATATTTGTGAAAAGGATATGTGCCTTGCGTGTTATTGCTGTGAAAATATTTGCCCTGTTGACTCAATAACAATGAAGCTTGATGAGTATGGACAGATATATCCATATGTTGACGAAAACAAATGTATTAAGTGTAATAAATGCAAAAATAGTTGTCCCCAAAATACAGAACCGCAATTTAGACAGCCATTAGATATATATGCAAGCTACAGCGTTGACAAAAACGATAGAGCAACCAGTGCATCTGGCGGTATGGCGTCTGTTTTCTATGACAAAATTATCAGCGAAAAAGGTGTTGCCTTTGGTGCTAAATTTGAAAATAAATTGGAGGTTAACATCGTACCAGCTGAAACCAAGGAACAGCTAAAAGAATTTAAGGGTTCAAAGTATGTTCAGGCGGCAGCTGGCAGTTCCTATAAAAGAGTAAAAGAATATTTGAAAAGTAATAAAAAGGTGTTGTATGTTGGTACGCCTTGTCAAATTGATGGGCTGCTAAACTTTTTAGGCAAATATGCTAATAATGATAATTTGCATACAGTGGATTTAATTTGCCATGGCACGCCTTCTATAAAATATTTGCAGGAATACGCCTATAGCATAGATAAAAGCTCTGATAAAGCCAGCTTTAGAGGTGCTGATAATTTTGTAATGCAATTATACAGTGGTGATAAACAGGTATATAGCCGTCCCTCAAATAAAGATTTGTACTTTACAGGATTTTTAAGTTCACTTTACTATAAAAAAGCTTGTTATCAGTGCCAATATGCTCAGGAAAAACGAGTATCAGATATTACCATAGGAGATTTTTGGGGATTAGGTATCACTAAGCCATTTTCAGAGGATGCTTATAAGGTTTCTTTGGCATTGGTAAACACTGAAAAGGGTAAAAGGTTTTTTGAAAGCTGTAGTAGTAAATTGTTTGTGGAAAAACGTGATTATGCCGAAGCCAAGGAGTTTAATCCACAGCTGAATTATCCATCTAAAAAACATAAGGACACAGATGTGTTCTTTGAACAATACAAAAATGTCGGTTTTTTAGAAGCTGTTAAAGCTACCTCTATACCTCAGGAGATAAAAGAGGCAGTTAAGCAAGCCAAAATTGACAAGATAAAATATTACAAGAAGAGAATTTTTGAAAAGGTGTTTAAAAAAGGAGAATGAATATGGTAGTGGGTATAATGTCTATGCAGCGAATAAAAAATTATGGTTCGTTTATGCAGGCATATTCTCTGAAAAAGAATATTGAGAGCCTTGGTCACAAGGTTGTTTTTGTAGATTACAAGGTTGAAAAAGCCCTTGTAGATAATAATACTGTGACAAAAGCTCCGGGCTTTTTCAAAAAATGTATAAATTACATGGGTACTATGAAATATAAAAATTCTGATATTTTAGGTGCTGAGCAATGTAAAATGTACGAAAAAGAATACTATTCTATGCTTGGATTAACACATGAAAACAATTGCAATGAAAAGGTGGATATTTTAGTTATCGGCAGCGATGAGGTTTTTAACTGCTGTCAGGCAAACGCTGACGTGGGATATTCAAAACAATTGTTTGGTGAAAATTGTAATGCCAAAAAAATAATTAGCTACGCTGCGTCCTGTGGCTTTACTACCGTTGAATTACTAAGTGAAAACAATATTAAATCAGAAATTTCTAAAATGCTGAAAAACAATTTTTCTGCTATTTCAGTTCGTGATAAAAACACATATGATGTTGTTACGCAATTAACTAACAAGGAACCAATTTTGAATTTAGACCCTGTTTTAATTACTGATATTAAAAGCTTTTGTAAGCCTATTAATCCTATTAATAAGCCATATTTAATGGTTTACGGATATACTAATAGAATTAAAGATGACGCTGAAATACAGGCTATAAAAAGGTTTGCAAGGTCAAAAAATCTGATGACGGTATCTGTTGGTGTTCATCAATATTGGACTGATTATCAAATAAATGCCAATCCCTTTGAACTACTGAGCTATTTTAAGGGTGCCAGCTACGTTGTAACAGATACGTTTCATGGTACTATTTTTTCTGTTAAGTTTAATAAACCATTTTGTTCCCTTGTTAGAGTATCAAATAAAAATAAGCTGACAGATTTATTACAACGCTTAGGGCTGGAGCATCAGATGGTTACACAGCCAGAAAATATTTCAATAGCTTTAGAAAACAATATGGACTATAATGCTGTTAACAATATATTGGAAACAGAGCGTAATAAAGCATTGGAGTATCTGTCAAGGGAGTTGCAGAGTGTATGAGCTTAGGTAAAATATCGGTTATAATACCTGTATATAATGTTGAAAAGTATTTGTCTGAATGCTTGGATAGCGTTTTGGCACAAACCTATGATGATTTAGAGATTATATTAATAGATGATGGTGCTACAGATAACAGTGGAAAGATATGTGACAGTTATGCCATGAAGGATAGACGTGTCAACGTCATACACCAATCAAATGCAGGGGCTGGTGCAGCCAAAAATGCGGGGCTGGATATTGCAACTGGGGATTATATTGCCTTTGCTGACAGCGACGATATTTTATGTCATAATATGTATGACAGACTTTTGAAGGAAATGACGGACAGTGTAGACCTTGTTCAATGTTGTTTTTCCAAGATATATAAAAACGGTTCAGTTGATACTAAAACTATTTGTGGTAAGTTTACGGCTGATGAATTTTTGTGCAATCTTTTATTGGATTGGAAAAATAATGTGTTTTGGAACAAGCTGTTCAAGGCAGATTTAGTTAACGGTGTTCGGTTCCCTGTTGGCAGAACTATTGATGATGAATTTTTTACTTATAAAGCCATAGGCAACAGTAGTAGGATTGTGGTTATAGAAGACTGCTTGTATAAATATAGAATACGTCAATCCAGCGTTATGAACGATGGCAAAAAAAACCGTTTGGTTATTGACAGACTGGACTATTTAGGTGAACGTTATGATTATATATGTGCCAATTACCCTAAAATTAAGGGTAGGTTTAAGGAGCATATGACAACGTACCTGGCTATATTAGGCAAAGAAAATAAAGATGCAGCTGTACAAGGGCAAATAGACAGCTATGTTAAAGAGTATCGTTTAAAGCTGTATGAGAACAGCTTTGATAAGCTTATATGCAAGGTAAAGGGTCTGTTTGCCACACAGCAGCCTAACTATAATATTGATATGGCAGACGATAACCTACAGTCTTTTGAATAAGGAGTAATCTATGAAAACATTGTTTAAAAAAGTAGCTGTTTTTTTCAGAGTGCTTCGTGCCTTGCCGTTGCTTTTCTTTATAAGCAGTGATAAAAAAAACAAAAAACTGCAAATGGACATAGAGCGTTGGTGTTCAATTATGAAGCTATCAGGCTCGTACATATATTGCTTTACTTATTTGTTAAGCAAATACAAAGAATTCCGCAGCCTGTATATTTACAGGGTGAACAGCAATATTTTTCACAGAACCATTGCTAAAATTTTTTATCCACCAATGGAAACATTATACCTAGAGGCAGGGGAAATAGGTGGAGGATTGTACATTCACCATGGCTTTGCTACTATTGTTGCCGCCGACAGGATAGGTGAAAACTTCTGGGTTAATCAACAGGTAACAATCGGTCACAAAAGCGATGGCTGTCCGACTATTGGTGACAATGTAATGGTAACATCAGGGGCGAAAATTCTTGGAAAAATAACGGTTGGCAATAACGTAGTGGTTGGTGCTAACGCAGTTGTTGTAAAGGATGTACAGGATAATTGCGTGATGGGCGGTATACCAGCTAAGGTAATAAAAAATGTAATGTAGGGTGAGCTTATGAGTAAATTGGCAAAACTAAAGGGGATAACCCCTAAATATGTTTTTGGTCGTGTTAGGCATGAAATCAGAAAAAACAATAATGAGAAAATTATAAAAAAAAATAAGCCGCTTTTACATAATAAAGACGTTAGTATAATTTCACAAAATTGTGTGGGCGGCGTTTTTTATCATGATATGGGATTACAGTTTCTTTCTCCTACGGTAAACTTATATTTAACATCAAATGAGTTTTTAAAATATGTTATAAATATAAAAAAATATAATGACATAGTTCCCGTTGTCACAATGGATGATGAAAAAAAGTATCCAGTAGGTAAGCTGGGTGATTTAACCCTAAATTTTATGCACTATCATACTTGTGATGAGGCACTACAAAAATGGGAAGACAGAAAAAAGAGAATAAACTATGATAACCTGTTTGTTATGGTAATTGATGATAAATATTTCACGGAGGACAGCTATAAGGAGTTCGAGAAAATATCATATGATAAAATTTTATTTACAACTGATAAGGTGTATGCTGGTAAACCAGACTGCTTAGTTTTAGATAAAATTTTTGAAAATGGAAAATCCATAATAATCGAACATAGAAAATTTTATAAAAATAAGGTGCTTATTAATAAGCTAAATGCAATGAAATAAAGGGAGATATATATGATTACATATGCGTTGTTTGGTAATGGTAGCTCTGGTAATCACGGTTGTGAGGCTATAAACCGCTCTACTATTAAAATTTTAGGGCTAGAGGACACACTTACATATTTTTCCACTAGAAATTACCCAGATGAAGTAAAATACGGATTGGTTTCGGATAAACACCCATTTGTAGATTATAAATCATACAAAACCTACAATAAGCTTGATAAGCTTTGCATGAATGTTTATCATATAATAACTAAAAAGGATAAGTATATAGGCAGATATAATTATAAAATGTTTAACAAACCATTTGCGAACGCTGATATAGCTTTATCAGTTGGCGGAGATAACTATTGCTATGGTGCTGGGGAGTGGTTATGCCTGTTACATGAAAAGGCAAAAGCAAAGGGTGCCAAAACTGTACTGTGGGGCTGCTCGGTTGACTCGGAATTTATCAATGAAAGCAATAAGAAAAATTTAAATCAATATGACTTGATTATTGCTAGGGAAACCCTGACGTATGATTTGCTGAAGCAGTTTAATGATAATGTTGTGTTATATCCAGACCCTGCTTTTCAGCTGGATAAGGTGGAGCTGCCTTTGCCCAAGGGCTTTGCTCCTAATAACACAGTGGGTATTAACATAAGCCCTATGATTATGGAAAACGAAAAGCACACTGGAATGGCATTTAGCAACTATAAAAGCCTTATTGAGCATATTATTAATACTACAGATATGCAGATAGCACTTATCCCTCATGTAGTATGGGACAGCAGCGATGATAGAAAACCATTGACTGAGCTTTACAAGCTGTTTAAGGATACAGGCAGAGTGGTTATGATAGGTGACCACAACTGTATGGAGTTAAAGGGCTACATTTCACGTTGCAGATTTTTTGTTGGTGCTAGAACCCACGCCACTATAGCTGCGTATTCCACATGTGTTCCTACATTGGTTGTTGGGTATTCTGTAAAAGCCAAGGGTATTGCAAAGGATTTATTTGGTACATATGATAATTATGTTGTGCCTGTCCAGTCCCTAACACAGGATGACACATTGTCAAAGACCTTCGACTACATATATGAGAATGAGAATATAATAAGGACACGGCTGGAAAGTATTATGCCTGAGTATTGTAACAGGGCATTAGATGCCAGCACAGCTGTTAAGAGCCTAGTAAGGTGAAATACAAACAATATTTTAGGGGTGAAGGTTATGGCTTTTATTGGAAAAATAAAAGGAAAATGCGAAAGTATATATACCCAAAACTATATAAAGCACTTCAATAATAATGCAAGAAAAAAATTAACAAATAAAGATTTTTCTATTATTGCACCAAACTGCATTGGTGGTGTTTTATATCATAGATTAGGTCTGGAGTTTAAATCTCCTACTGTTAATCTGTTTTTTGGTTCTAATAAGGACTATATGAGGTTTATTTCTAATCTAAAGCATTACCTGTCCTTAGATTTAAAATTTATAGAACGTGAGCGTAACTATCCAACAGGAATGTTGGATGACGTAAAAATTGTATTTAATCATTACAAGACCGAGGAGCAGGCAGAAGAAAAGTGGAACCAAAGAAAGCAAAGAGTAAATTATGATAATCTGTTTATAATAATGGATGATAGATATGTGTCATATGATGATATAAAAAAATTTGGTGAAATTCCATGTAAGGGTAGGGTGTGCTTTTCAGCTAAAGCGTATCCAGAGTTTAATTATGTGTTACCAATAAAAAAATACGCAGGTGAAGAACGTGTGGGCATTTATATGCTGGAAAAGAACATGCTTACATATAAGTATCCTTTTGATGATGATTTTGATTTTGTAAACTGGCTGAATACGGGTAAAATATGACAGTCGTTTTTAAGTAACATGGCAATCTGGAGGAGCTGTATTGAAAAAAATTTCAAAATTTATGAAAATATTTTTAATATCACTATGTACAATCGCTATCTTAGCGGTTGTATATATTTTTATAGGTGAAAATATTTTAACGGTGGAGGAGTACCAGTTTAAAAGCGATAAGATTACTAATCCAGTGAGAATAGTTGCAATATCAGATTTACATGATAGAGAGTTTGGCGATGATAATAAGGATTTGGTTAATAAAATTAAGGAGCAGGACCCGGACATAATAACCATTTTAGGGGATATGAATCTGGAATCAAACAGTAATGATACCGTTGTAATCAGCCTGTTGATAAGGCTTGTTAACATAGCACCTGTGTACTATTGCCTGGGAAATCATGAGATGGCTGTTTTTGACAGCACAAGCATTGTATCAGATATAGAATCCACAGGTGCAATTTTGTTAGATGATGAAATAGTAAAGACTACTATTTGTGGAAATGATTTTTCTATTGGTGGTATAAGCTTGTTTTATTTTTGGGATGGAAAAGCAGGGGCTACAGGGTCGGTGCTGTCAAGGGACTCTACAGATAAAAATTTTAAATTGCTGTTATGTCATTACCCAGAATACTATATGTGGTGGCTAAAAAAGGAAAATATTGATTTAATATTAAGCGGTCACGCCCACGGCGGGTTGGTTAGACTGCCATTTGTGGGGGGCCTATACGCACCTGAACAAAGGTGGTTTCCAAAATACTCTAAGGGGTACTATGATGATGAAAACTTATCAACCATGCTTGTCACAACGGGGCTGTGGCGGTCGTCATGGCTTCCTAGGGTTAACAATCCACCGGAAATTATGGTGGTTAATATTACTAGGGAATAAGCAAATTTAGATTGATATAGCAATAAACGCTTAGGGTGAATATATAGTAATTACTTCAAAAAAACAGATGCAGACGCACTTTGATATAATAACATTAAATTAAAACACTTTGAAATAATTATATATTTTTTTACACATTGCACATATAAAAGTAGTCAAATGATTACTTGAAATTAACTAATTGTCACAATAAATTACAGAAATGTAATAATCTCCTTGACTTTTTAACAAAGTTGTAATAGAATATACGAGTACCATTCTTCACAGGAAGAATATGGTACAAAACTCGCAAAATTCAAAAGGAGAATTACATGAAAATATCAAAAAAAGCACTGTCATTAATAATGGTCCCTGTAATGCTTAGCTGCAGTACCTTAACAGCGTTCGCTGTTGATGCAAAGGGAGAGGACGTTGAATTAGCTAATAGTTCTAGTGTAATAATAGGAACGCTGAAACCATCAGTAGACGTTGAACCAGTAGGTGGTGCGGCACAGATAGCCATTGGAGATGTTTCTTTGGATGGTCGCATTAACTGTGTTGATGTAGTTATTTTACAAAAATATATTACAAAGCTTGTTAATTTATCTAATGATTCTAAGATTGCTTGTGATACTAATGGTGATGGTCAAATGACATTAAGTGATGTTATTGCAATCCAAAAATTTATATCCAGCCACACAGATTTTACTGTGGATATAGGTTCTCAGGAAAGGCAAGCCATTATTGATTATTATGTTACCGATGTTGCGTTAAACGCAGCCAATATTAATATTACACCAGGTAATACATGGATATTAACAAATACAATTTCACCATCCAATGCGACAGATAAAAATGTTGTTTGGAGCAGTAGCAATACAAAGGTAGCCATAGTAGATGCCTTTGGTAGGGTAACCGCTGTTGGCAGTGGCAACAGTGTAATCACCTGTAAGGCTGTGAATGGTGACGCAAAGGCTGATTGTAACGTTAACGTTACCGTGCCTGTAACCTCCGTAACGTTAAATACCCACTCAATTAAATGGCCTGTTGGCAGGTCAGCTCGTTTTTATCCAAGGGTTAATCCAACAAACGCTACAAACTCATCTGTAAGCTATACAACCAGCAACGTTAACGTTGCCACAGTAGATTCCAACGGAATGTTAACAGCTAAGGGTGTTGGTACCTGTACTATTACCTGTAAAGCCTTGGATGGCAGTGACAAATATGATACATGTACGGTAGAGGTTTGGCAGCCAGCGTCCAGCGTTTCTATGAATACTTCTTCCGCCACAATAAAGGTTGGCGGTAACGTTAGCCTATCTGGTAACATATCACCATCAAATTCAACATATAAATCCTTATCATGGTCAACCAGTAATTCTAGTGTAGCAACGGTTAACTCATCAGGTGTTGTCACAGGTCGAGGTGCAGGTTATGCCTATATCACCTGTAACACAACAGATGGTACAGGTCTAAAGGCTACATGTAAGGTAACTGTAGAAGAGGTTAAGTCAAAGGGTCAGCAGATAGCTGATTATGCAGCACGCTGGGTAGGTGTAACACCTTATGTTTGGGGTGGAACAAGCCTAAAATACGGTGCCGATTGTTCTGGCTTTGTTTGCGCCATATATGACAGCTTTGGCTACAATCTTTGGGGCAACAGAACAACACTTAGCAACGAGGGTTACAGCGTTTCTTTGTCAGAAGCAAAGCCAGGTGATATAGTTGTTTACTATGGTCATGTGGCAATATATGCTGGTAACGGCAAGGTTACACATGCACTTAGCGAACGTTGGGGAACATTAACTACCGACCTTTCATGGGGTGGTACAGTTAAATGTGTAAGACGTATAGTGTAGTGACAAAGATATATTGAAAATTATATTTAAACTGTCCGCAATTTGCTATCTAATGTAAATTGCGGATTTTTTATATTTTTATCTAATATTTTATGCACGTCCACATTCACCTTTTAATATAATGTATTAAGTAGAGATACTTAAATATATTTGAAGGGAGGAAAAAATCATGGAGTGCTGTAAAAAATTCAAACTTGATTGCTGTGATTTTCTAGGAATATTTATTAGTATAGTAACAGGTGTACTGATGGGAGTTTACTTTACACCATATCTAATGCCGTTTATTGGTACTGGTTTATTCATTTCTATTCTTATAGGAGTGGTTGCACTACTAATTGTTGCCATAGGTGCGTTTGCTGCATCATCCGAAGATTATACCCCTTTGGTAAAATCTTTATGTAAAAATGGAAAAATACTATTAATAGCAATTGTTGGAACACTGTTGACAGCTACAATTGGATTGACAATCTTCTTGTTTGCTTTTGAAATTTTTTCATCTATTTTAATTGGTCTTTGGGCATTCTTCTTTATTCTGACGCTTATCTATATGGTAAAGTTTTTATTTTATATTATTAAGAAAATATGTTGCTAATAGCTTTTAAAAACAAATAAGCAAAGGACAACCCGTCTGCTTAAAAACAGACGGGTTGAAGCTTTATTATTTTACCTTTTCTTTTTTCTTTAATGTGTTTTTATGTTGTGCAGGGGTGTTGGTGTTTGGCATATCTTTAGTATCGTGTACTTCTGTTAGGGTTATGTCGCTTTCCGCTTTCTTAGCATATTTTATTAGATGTGATATTAGCTTGCCTATGTAAAATAGTGCATAGTGCATTGCTATGGCCACGACAAAGGTTATAAGGATGATTATCCACTGATTGTTATAGTGTTGGTAGTTTGTCATGTACGTTTGTATTCTCTCATGTAATAAATATACTTCTAAGCTGCATATGCCAATGATTTTTATTGGAAATGTTATAACTGTTGTGAATTTTGGTACAAACATATCTATAAGTCCTAAAGCACCTACAATCAAAAAGCACAAAGCAGGTGCTAAAAACAAAGCAGGGTAGCAGTTAACGCCTGACTGTATTGCCTTATCCAGTAATAAGGTGTTAACCTTATCGGATAATAAGTATCCAATAAATATAGCAGAAATAATGTAAATCCAGTATGATTTTTTATATGGTTTTCCACTGTATGACATATACCCTATGTACATTCCAAACAGGAAAACAGGCAGTCTAACAATGGAACCCATTAAAACAGTGTAGTTAGCGTTAATGCTCCACATTGCCAATATAGGGGAAATCATCATCAGCCCTACTACTATTGGCAGTGCAGAATTTTCAAAGCGTTTAATAAGGTAGTAAACAAATGGTGAGATTATGTACAATGCCAGCAGTGTTGGTATGTACCAGTCAAAATGATTCATATTAAACCAGTAAGCAACGGAGGACACATATGCTAAATAATTCAGCTCACCAGACATACTTTGTATTGCAAACCAAACTGTAGCCACAATGAAAAAAGCAGGAAAGATTCTAATGAACCGTGCCTTGTAAAATTGCCAGATATTTTTGTGCTTAGACAAGGAGTAATATAAGCCAAATGCTGACAAAAATAAAAATATATCTACACCATAAAATCCTATTCGATGAAAAAGCCATTGATTATGTTCAGAAAATATAACAGGTGTATGAAAATACATAACCCATAACATAGCTAAACCCATTAACACAGATCTGTATTTGCTAAGAAGCTTAAATCCATCCGCAAAGGTTCTTTTGCCAAAGACATTTATTGTATTCAATTATTTTGCCCTCCCAAAATACTTTATAATACTTAAAATTATACCATAGAGTAAAGGCATGTTCAATATAAAATACATATGAGTTGTGATACAAAGGTGGTATTGACAGAAATATAATAATATGCTAACATTTTCCTGTATACCACCTAAGGATATTGTTTCTTGCAAACTTGATAATAAAAAAATACGGAGGTTTTCAATGGAGAAAAATAAATTATTAAAGGTATCAGGTATAATGTGTATTGTGTTTGCTACTATTAGCATATTAGCACTGCTGGGCAGCATTGGATTAACCAGCAAATTAGAGTCAATGGGTGTCAGCGAGATGACTATTATGATTGTCAGATTGACAGCATTCTTTGGTGTTGTAATATCAATATTCAATTTAGTTGCAGGTATTATTGGTGTTGCACAACGCAATCTTACGTTATGCGTGATATTTGGTGGGATTATGATAGCATTACAGGTTGTTAATCTGATAATATTAATATCTACAGGGGAGTTTACGGCTAGAAATATGATTGGTGTGGTTTTGCCTATTACATATTTATTAGGTGCTATAGTGGCAAAAAGTGAAAACGCATATTAATCTAAAGTGTGTTGGATTGGTTTGTTTATTAGCAATACTACACTATTACAAAATTGTAATTTAAAAAAATTTAAGAATATTGACAATAAATTCATAATATGGTAACATATTGTTAATGGTTGTTGAGTTAGGCGGAATAACTAACTAAACAATACAAATATTTGAGAAGAGGTAGAAAAAATGAAAGCAAACACATTATTAAAGGTAGTTAGCATTATATTCATAATCTTTGGTGCATTGTCACTTTTAGTTGCATTGGTAGGATTAGCTGGCGGTGCGGCAGTGGCAGGTATAGGTGCAGCTGCTGGTGAGGCTGGTGCTGCAGCTGCTGTAGGCGGTATATTAGTTTTTGCATCAATCGTTGCTTGTGCTGGCGGTATTGTTGAATTTATAGCTGGTATTATGGGTGTTAAAGCTAAAAATATGAAAGCTTGTAAAATCCTTGGTATTATTATTATTGTAATTTCAGTAATTGGTCTTATAATGACATTCACAAGTCAAGAGGTAACAGGTGCCAATATTACTTCTGGTATCTTAGGTCTAGTATTACCTGTCCTTTATATACTAGGTGTTCAAAAGCAAATTAACGGCTAATAATTATACATAAGCATTTTAACGAAAAGGGGTAACGCTGTATGGTGTTGCTCCTTTTTTGCACAGAATTAAGTTATTTCTAGGTGTTGTATAGAGAAAAGGTTTTGGTAATATTTCGTGGGGTGACAGTTCTAGCATATGGTTTTATAGCATAATCGAAAATCACCCAAGATCAAATTTTATAAATTTATTATATTTAAATTTTAGTTAAAGTGGTGCAAAAAAGGAGGAAATTTAATGAAACAGATGGAAAATAAGAATAATTTATTGATGTTCTCTGGCTTATTGGTTATTGTATTTGGGCTAGCCAGCACAGTGGTAGCTTTTTTATTTTCTCAATCAGCAATAGATTTAGCAGTATCAACTGTTGATATTTCCCAAACAGATATTGAAACAGTAAAAACAATTACTTTTGTAAGTATTATATCACTCTCTGTTGTAGGATTGATAATTGACTTGGTAGCTGGTGTGCTGGCGATGAAACAAACAAAACCTATGGCGTGCTTTGTAATGGGTGTACTGTTACTATTATTGTCAGCTGTTTCGTTGGTTTCAAGCATAACCACACAGAACAAAAATGCAATAATTATCGGCTTGAATATTGCTACTGTAATAGTTCTAATGATATATGTTGTAGTTTCACTGCAATTAAGAAATAGACAATAAATTTGCAAAATGTGCTGTTCTCTAAAAAACAATATACAATTATCCATTATGCATATTGATTTTTAAGAGATAGTTAAGTGTGTTATATTCCTTGCGTTTTATATGGAATTTTAAAAAAAATTAGGGATTATTTGCAAATAGTATTGACAAATGGATAATATTATAGTATGATATGAAACGTCGCTGAAAGACACCAGCTT
>DGFJ01000027.1 GCA_002391625.1 Ruminococcaceae bacterium UBA3903
AGATGTGTATAAGAGACAGTTTATACCGTCTGCTCCATGATAAAGGCCACGAACAGCACCTTCCATAACCTTGGAGTCTGTCAGTTTAGCTCCTGCTGGAATAATTGCTCGATACAAAACTTCACCATTAGCCTGAGCCACTTGTGCAGCATTATTCACCGCATTCCCAGCCTGTGCCAATCCCGGAACTAAGTTATTTACATGAGCAAGCACCTTACTATCTGTTATTTCCACTAGTTTGGTGTCATCTGGAAGTGCTTCTGCTGGAAGAAAGTCCATCTGAATTACAAGCTCATTTGCATCTTGAGTGGTTTGCAATTCAGCGCTTGATGCTTTACTTGCAACAACAGCATTATTCACAGGTTCTTCTTTGTTTTGTTTGCTTTTTAGATAGATTATAACGCCTACTGCTATTGCAGCTACGACGCATAAACCTATTATTATGTATTCCATTTATCGTAATCCCTCCTACTGTTTATTCATAAAAGGCCTTGTAAATTTCGCGAATTACTCCATAGGTCTAACCTTAAATGTGATTTCCACATAAGTATTTAGTATTTCTTCCACCTTTAATAAATCTGTAATATCACTTATATCACCAATATCAACAGAAAGAAAGTCATCGACAAAATCATGCACAAGCAGTCTATATTCTTGCTGATATGTATATTTATCTCTCTTCCAGAAAGCAATCCTTGAATTATCCTTCTGTACCTGTTTCAAATGCTCTATGTTATTGAATCCATAATACTGAACATGGTCTCTTGTAAAACCATAGCCTGCATCCAATAATCCTTTTTTAACACGATTAATAAACTCATTACCATTCTTTATTATCAATACAGAATCACCAAATGTAGGCATCTTAGCTAATTGTTCTTCTGTAAATTGGTATCTAACGGTAAGGTTATCTCCATCCAAGCGCTCCTCTACGTGATTTCTATAATCAAACATAAACATACAGAACACCGGGCATTCTAAATATCCCAAATTCATAGAAGCGGCAGGTGCATCAAACTGAGCTATGAATTCATTGGTATCAACAGTAAACATAGATATTTTCACATCTTGTAATACCATCTGCCCGTCATACATATCCCCAACGGCTTCGTCTTCTGTTTCCTTCTCCAAATCTACATAGTATTTCAGATTTTTCATATATAGCTGGCCTGCCTGTAATTTTTGTAGGTTTTCTTCAGAACCAAACTTCATCAACATTGACCATCCATCTTTAACAGTTTTATCTGCCATAGCACACCCTCCCTTAACATCTAATCCACTGTCCGAAAATGCCTTTAGTATCGAGTTGCTGGATTTGTTGCCATTTTTCTACGCTTACCAGAAAATGCCCGACATCTAATCCACACACTCAATTTGCGTTATCTAATCCGAGGTCACAACCTGACACACATTTTCGCAGTAGATATGTTTCCATATAAAATAACCGAGCCTTTTCAGGAGTTAGGGCTTTCATCCCAACTTCCGAAAAAGCCCGGAAACACGCCACTTTCTGGCACTTATTTTTCTTTTCTTGACATCAAAACAACTGTCTCCACGTGGCTAGTACAAGGAAACATATCAACAGGTGTAATCTGCTTTGGTTTGTATCCCAGCTGTGAAAATGCCTGTAAATCTCTAGCCAGCGTTGCAGGGTCGCACGACACATAAACAATCTTATTGGGGTTCATCTTTGCTATTGTTTCTATTAGCTGCTGGTCACAGCCTTTACGTGGAGGGTCTACAATTATTACATTTGGGGTTGTATTTTCCTCTGACAACTGCTTTGCTGCCTGTGCTGCGTCTGCACAAATAAAACGTGCGTTATCTATGCCGTTTAGTTTGGCATTGACCTTCGCATTCTCAATGGCCTGTGGTATAATCTCTACCCCTATTAATTTTTCGATGCTATCTGCCATAGACAGCCCTATAGTTCCTGTACCGCAGTAGAGGTCTAACAGTACCTCATCCCCGTGTAAATCAGCGTAACTCTTGGCTAACGAATACAGCTTCTCAGCCTGTGCTGGGTTTACCTGAAAAAAAGATAGTGGAGATATATTAAATTTAAGTCCGCAAAGAATATCAGCTATATATCCACTACCATATACAGCCTTGCAATTTTCGCCTAGAATAACATTAGTCTTATCTCTGTTTTCGTTTATTACAAGGCTCTTAAAGCCCTCAACCTGCCGTAACATTTCTGCAAGCTCTTCGACACCGTGTATTTTAGAACCATTTATAACTAAGCACACCATAACCTCTTTTGTTACTTCACCATAACGGATATATAAATGTCGTAACAACCCTTTATGGGTTTCCTCGTTATATGCGACAGGCTTGTACTTGCTTGCCCATTGTCTAAAAACTTTTATTACCCTTGTAAAAACAGCTGGCTGCAGCTTACACTCATCACAATTTATTATTCTATGACTGTGATAAGCATAAAAGCCCATTATTATTTCACCATCCTTTGACATACCTACAGGCAGCTGTGCTTTGTTTCTATAACAATTTCGTGTGTCACTGGCGACTATAGGATTAATGGTGAATTTATCAAACCCACCAATGCGCTGTAAAGCATCAACCACACGCTGTTCCTTAACAGCTAACTCTGCCTGATATGATATATGGCGATATGTACAACCTCCGCACTGGTAAAAGCACTCACAATCAGGTGTCACCCTATCCTTTGAAGGCGTAATAATTTCCTCTATTTTTCCTACAGCATATCTTTTTGACGGTTTTATTATTCGTACCCTTAGCTGATCGCCTACGGCAGAGTTAGTCACGAACACCGCTTGCTGATTAAACCGACCCACACCGCTGCCCTCTGATGTCATCCCGTGTATATTTAATTCTATTATATCATTTTTTTTCAAACTCACAGTTTCACAAATCCTTTGTATTGTTTATTTTAGAATGTTTTACAATGTTATTTTTTTAGATAATTCATTATATCATATTTCTGCCGTAGTATAAATAAATAGATTTAAAAAGGACACGGAAAAAACCGTGTCCAATGATTACAAATTTTATTTATAGTTTTATACCATAACTTTCGATTTTTGGTAACAAGCCTATACGCTGCTTGTCAGGGTCTGGTAGCTGAGGAAAATCATACGCTGGATAGTCGTTACCCTCTACTATTGCCGGACCATTAGGCGTTAAGCATACATCCCAACCAACATATCGAAACTCTGGATATATCATTGCGGCCTTCTTTACCATATCCTTAACTTCCTTCATAAATGGTAATTTGTAGCCTACAAACTTTACACCTGTTGCTGGGTGTGCATCAAAATTGACCAATGCAGATGTATGTCCTTGACCTATAATTTCCCCCTTGTCTAAATCAAAGTGACAGGCTAGACCACCGTTTTCTAGATTATCCACAAATCCACCATTGTTACCCATTTTAAAAACAGAGTACAATATATGCGGTTTACCGTTATTAACTAATGTAACTACACGCAAGCAGTTTAGTGAATTAGGATAAATTTCTGCCGCCTGTGGGTGCTGTATAATAAGCTCCTCTATAACACCAAAATTTTTATCCTTGTCCATAATGTATTCAAATAATTCTTGCGTAGACTTGAAATCTGAAACATTAATTTTCTCTATTCCCTTACCGCTTTCACCAATATATGGCTTAGCAAAAAAGCTCTCCTTACCATCTAGGAACTTTTCAAATTTTTCATAGTTAAGCTTGGCAATATCAATTATTTCTCTGCCCATAAAATCCTTGAACTTTTCATCAAATAAATTTTTCTCATCAAAAATATGGGAATAACGCTGGTCATTAAGCATTGTAACAAGCTTTTTGTTTTTCATTCTGGTTAAATACGTTTTACGCTGTGCCGCTTTCATGTTATAAAATTCAAATATGTTGTAGTCGTTATAGCCTGCCCCATATTTAAAGGTGCAGCCTATAATATCAAAGAAAAGTCCAACACTGTTTTTTCCTGTCTTTTTGTGAACATCCTTAATGACCTTATTAAGATTTTTAAGCTTTGCTCCGCCAAGTACCCTTGTTATATACCCAATATTCATTATATTACCCCTTTTAAACCCTATATTTAACACAAAATTAGGCGGAGTAAACCCCGCCTAAAAAATCTTTAACCTATCAGACAATTTATCTGAAAATTTATTTATGCTCAGCTAAACATTCTTCGATAGCTTCTTTTAATCTATTTAAACCATCTAACAGCAATTCTTCTTCAATAATAAGTGGAGGCATAATCTTAACAACAGAATTTTTTCTGCCGGCACACTCAATTATTAGGTTATGCTCAAAAGCTTTTTCTGTAACCTTTTCGCTTAATGTGTAGTCCACGTCCTCAAACTCAATGCCCCAAACCATACCAATGCCACGCATCTTAAGTCTGTTGTCCAATGGCAAGATTTCTTTTTCAATAAAGCCTTTTATAATCTCACCTTTATTGTGAGATTGTTCCTCCACCTTATTGTCAAGCATATATTCTAAACCAGCCTTAGCTGCTACAAATGCCATTTGGTTACCACGGAAGGTTCCGTTATGCTCACCAGGTGTAAAGCAGTCAATCTCTGGCTTTGCCAAAACAATAGCCAATGGCAAGCCATAACCGCCTATTGATTTTGACAACACAACAATATCAGGAACAATGCCTGCACGTTCAAAGGAAAAATATGTGCCAGTTCTAGCACAGCCTACCTGTATATCATCCACAATTAGTAAAATGTCATTGTCTGTACAGAACTTACGAACCGCCTGTAACCATTCAGTCTGGAAAGGCCATATGCCACCCTCTGCCTGTACCGTTTCAATCACCAAGGCTGCTGGCAGCTCAGCTCCTGAATGGTCATCAGTAATAAGGTTTTCCATGTATTTTATGGTATCTAGGTCTGGGTACATATACGGAGCAGGAATATGTGTAACATCATTCAGCTTTACGCCTGCACCTTTTCTGGCGCCCTTATCTGTTGTTAGGGCTAACGCACCTAACGTCATACCATGAAAACAACCCATTAAAGCAAACACCTGACTTCTGCCCTTTGCTTTTCTAGCAAGCTTTAACGCAGCCTCAATAGCGTTGGTACCTGTAGGACCTGGAAACATTACCTTATAGTCAAGATTTCTAGGCTTTAGCACACGTTGCTCTAAACAGTCGATAAACTCTCTTTTTGGCACTGTGTACATATCCAGTGCATGTATAATTCCATCTGACATTAAATATTCAACTAGCTTTGGCTTAATATAATCGTTATTATGACCATAGTTCACCGCACCAGCACCACAGAAAAAATCAATGTATGCTTCACCATTTTCATCAAACATCTGTGCACCCTTGGCTTTAGTGAAAACTGTGGGAAAATGTCTGCAATAAGAACGAACTTCTGATTCGTAGGTTTCAAAAACTTCTGTATTCAAGGTTTTCTCCTTTTCCTATAGACAATATATCATTGCTATATGTTCAATTACTTAATACCTATTAATTCTTATAATTTAAACTAAATTTTACAATTTTAATGGTGTTTTGTCAAGGGATAATAACCAATATCACATATGCCATAAAATTATGAAAAAATGATATTTTTTTTAGTGTTAAATTTCATGCTTAATATATATTTTTTTATTATTTTCCCCTTATAATTAAAGGAACAGTTGTAGATTTGGTGTGTCTGTGCTATAATCTCATTTAGAAAATACATACAATAATATTATTGTGCTTATAATAATAAAAAATACAGTATTGTTAGGTGATTGTGTGAAAAAAATTACAAAATTAACTTTAAGCATTCTTCTGTGCTTAACCATGGTTTTAGGCTGTACAGGCTGTGACCCTTCTGCTATTGGTGACGCTGTAAAGTCCCTTGCCGACAGCATAAGCTCCGATAAAAGCCCTAATACAGCATCCGGGGTAATAAATGACAACAAAAATTACAGTGCATTACAAGAAAACCAGGAACATAAGACAGCCTATTATGAAAAAATTAAGCTAAATTATGGCTACAACGCCCTACAAACCAACGGACAGCGGGAGCTTTATGATGATTTATCTGAAAACATATACTCTGTGTCTGACGAAACCAATGAAAATCAAAAATATAATTTTCCAAAACTATATTTAGATGGTACAACGCTGTCAGAAAGCGATATTCGAGTTGTAATGGAGGCTTTCGCTTGTGACCACCCACAGGTATTTTGGTTGGCTAATTTATTTGGATATTACAGCGACAACAACGGTACAGCTATACAGATGTACTCGGAATACAGTCCACAGGATGTCACAAGTGGCATAAAGGCGTTAGACAACGCTATCAACAATATACTTGCTCATGTACCTGCTGACCTAAACCAGTTTGACCGAGAGCTATATATACACGATATAATAGTAAATAACTGCGTTTACGCAGAAGATGTAAAAACCTTTGATGCTGATAAAGCGGCTTTTTCAGTCTATGGAGTATTTATTAACAACAGTGCTGTATGCGAGGGCTATGCAAAAGCAATGCAGTATCTGCTAAGCTGTGTGGGCATAGAAAGCATAACTGTAAATGGCAGAAGCAACGACGAGCTGCACAAGTGGAACATTGTTAACATTGACAATGAGTGGTATCACTTAGATGCCACATGGGATGATAATGACGAGTATGTTGTGTACAACTACTTTAATGTAGATGAAAAAACTATAAAAAGCGACCATTATATATCTACTAACTACACCCAAATGACTGATGAAGAAATTTGTAATGCAAACACAACTGACACCGAGTTTTTTAATTTAGATACACCACAATGCACATCAATGACAGACAACTTTTATAATGTAAAGGGTGCAACGTTTTATGGCTTTAATGATAAAACTGAAACCATAATAACAGCTGCCCTATACAACGCCGCACAAAACGGTGAAAAAAACTTATATATAAGGCTAGATAACAGTCTGGATTTTAACAGCACTGTTCAACAGCTGTTTTATGAATCTCCTTATAAATTTTTCGATTATGTCTATGAGGTAAACAGTGAAATTAGTGGTGTAACATTAGGCAACAGCGTATCCATGATTACAAACGAAAACCAACGCACTATACAGGTTGTGTTATCCTATGAATAACTGACAGCTTAACTTTTAGTAATCCATTGGGAAAGACTAAAAATGGCAAACTTTATGTACCGACCCCAAAAAGTTAGATCAAAAAATCTAACAAATGGAGGTCGGTATTTTTATACTTATCATAGCATAATCCTAAATAACCGTTTATTATACTAAAATATAACATAACAGCAGACAAGCTATAGGCTGCTGTTTTCCAGCATTGCCACTTTTACATTACCATCCATAAAATGACCAGTAATTTTAAAACCACAGCTTTCATAAAAGCGAAGGTTACGTTGTTTATCCATGGGCGTTTTTAATGTCCATTTCTTTACATTTGAATACTCCTCAAAAACGAACTGCAAGGCTTTTGTTCCTAAGCCCATACCTTGGTATTTTGGTATAATGCATAAGCTGCCAATATAAAAGCCACCATCGTGATTATCTCTAAATATAATATCCCCTACAGGCTGATTGCCACACATTATGATGTAGGCAAATAACTGTGTTACGGATTTATACATAGAAGCATAGGTACGATTGTACCCAGGGCATTCCCCATATTTTATATAATCCTCATAAAACGCTTTATTGTGTATTTCAATCAGCTTATACACATCATATTTTGTAGCCCTGACAAAATACGTTTTCATAATATTTACTCCCCTATAAATATTCTTATTAATTATCCTTACACTGTTCCAGTAAGCTGTGCTTAATATCCCACAGCTTTTGTGACAAATCCACATAGTAGGTATGAGGATTTTCAAAACGTTTTACCTCGTCCCACTGTAAATTTATTTGTTGATTACAATATTTCTTAATTTCCTCTATTGAAGGACTATTATATACTTTATTTCCATTTTTAAAAATTGGCTGCAACAGCTCCTTCGCTGTAAAATTTGTAATAGTTTTTCGCTTCCAAGTAGCCTGCTGGTCAAAAATCGTCAAAGGCTTACTGTCATCAATATCCTCATCATAAACACATATCTGGTCCGCAAAGGCTTTAACACTTTCATTATCATATAATCTGTACACTTTTTTAAAATGTGGATTTGTAATTTTTGCAGTATTTTCGCTAACCTTAATTTTAGGTATTATTACACCATTTTCACCCTCAACCGCCGCCAGCTTATATACTCCTCCAAACACAGGGGAGCTTTGTGCTGTTATCAGCCTTTCCCCTACGCCAAAGGTATCTATTTTTGCACCCTGCATCATTAAGTCACGTATTAAATATTCGTCCAGTGCATTAGATGCTACAATATGGCATTGTGTCAACCCAGCCTTATCCAGCATTGTCCTTGCTCGTTTTGACAGATATGAAATATCCCCTGAGTCTAAACGTATGCCAAAGGACTGTATCCCACGTGGCAGTAAAACCTCCTTAAATGCCTTTATTGCATTTGGTACACCGCTTTTTAGAGTATTGTAGGTATCTACCAATAGCACCGTATTATTTGGGTACTGTTCACAATATGTTTTGAACGCTTCGTATTCGCTGTCAAACATTTGCACCCACGAGTGTGCCATTGTACCACCAGCTGGGACATTGTACAATTCGTCAGTTAACGCACAGGCAGTTCCAGCACAGCCACCAATGTATGCTGCCCTTGCACCTATAACTGCCGCATCTACGCCCTGTGCTCTGCGTGAACCAAACTCCAGCACTGCCCTACCTTGTGCTGAACGTGCTATCCTGTTAGCCTTGGTAGCAATTAATGATTGGTGATTAATCGTCAGCAACGTAAAGGTTTCAATTATCTGTGCCTCTATGACAGGTGCCTTCACCGTTACGATAGGTTCACCAGGAAAAACAGGAGTACCCTCTGGAACTGCATATATATCACCAGTAAATTTAAAGCTAGAAAGATACTGTAAAAAATTCTGGTCAAACAGCTTTTTAGAACGTAAATATTCTATATCATCTTGTGAAAAATGAATATTTTCTATATAGTCAATAAGCTGTTCCAAACCAGCTGCTATTGCAAAGCCACCGCCATCTGGTACAGTTCTATAGAACACATCAAAATAAGCATTTTTCTTATAAAATCCATTTTTATAATATCCTGCTGACATAGTAAATTCGTAAAAATCACATAGCATTGATAAATTTTCTGTTTTCATTATTAAACATTCCTCTCCACATACAGTGTACCGCTCCTGTTGAGCGTAGATATATAATAATATTATAACACAGTATGTACACATTTTTCTGATTTTTTATATTTACAGCTAACAGGACTTAGTTTTGGGATGTTAAGACACCATAAAGCTGTTACCCAATTTTACTGTATAACAAAATTTTATTTGAGTTAAGTAAAAGCGTGTATATGCCAAATATATTATTCAACTATTTTTTATAATTCAGCAAAATATAGTATTGCAATTTTCCTGTAAAGGTTTATTATTATAAATGACAATACTAAAGAAAGAAGGATAACTATATGTCAAAAATTGATGAAGTAAGAAGTGCCATGATGCAGGCTATGAAGGACAAGAACAAACCTCGTAAGGATGCACTTTCGATGTTGCTATCCGCACTAAAGGCTAAATTTATAGATAAAAGAGCTGACCTAACTGTAGAAGAAGAAAACACAATTATTTTACGTGAAATAAAGCAAGCACAGGAAACCCTTGAAAGCTTGCCCGCTGATAAAGAGGAAATGATGGAAGAATGCAGGCTGCGTATATCCATATATTCAGAATTTGCACCTAAACAAATGGATGAAAATGAAATCAAAGCTATTGTTAAGGCTGTTATAGAGTCTTTGAATATTGATAACCCTACTATTAGGGAAAAAGGCATAATTATGAAAAATTTAATGCCAAAGGTAAAGAGCAAGGCTGACGGCTCGCTGGTAAACAAGGTAGTTGGCGAATTTATTTCTTAAATTTCAAATAAAACAAAATAAAAAAACCGTATTACAGCTACTGCAATACGGTTTTTATTATTTGTCATAAAATAAATAATATATATTAGGGGATAATATTATTTTGCAAGTCTTTTATTTAGACCATCTAGCTGATCAGCAAGCTCCTTAGGTAGTCTGTCACCAAACTTCTTGTAGAACTCTGCGATGCCCTCTGCCTCTTTTGACCATTTAGCATTATCAACAGCCAAAATGTCCTCTAGAACCTTTTTGTCCATATCTAAGCCTTCTAGGTTAATATCATCAGCATTAGGAACATAACCGATAGCTGTTTCGTTAGCATCTGCCTTATCCTCACAACGGTTGATAATCCACTCAAGAACACGGAAGTTATCACCAAAGCCAGGCCATAGGAAGTTACCCTCGTCGTCTAGTCTAAACCAGTTAACGTTAAAGATTTTTGGAGCCTTGTCGCCTAGCAGCTCGCCCATTTCAAACCAATGCTTGAAGTAGTCACCCATATGATAACCACAGAATGGCAGCATAGCCATTGGGTCACGACGAACAACACCAACAGCACCAGTAGCAGCGGCTGTTGTTTCAGAAGCCATAATAGAGCCAACAAATACACCGTTGTTCCAATCTCTGGACTGGTAAACTAGTGGAGTTGTTTGTGCACGACGGCCACCAAAGATAATAGCAGATACAGGAACACCTGTAATGCTGTCAAATTCAGAGCTGATGCATGGGCAGTTCTTTGCAGGAGCAGTAAATCTGCTGTTTGGATGAGCGCCCTTTTCGTCAGATGTCTGACCATTCCAAGGCTGACCCTTCCAGTTTTCTGCATTTGCAGGAGGGTTCTTATCTAGACCTTCCCACCAAACTGTGTTGTCCTCTAGGTTATGAACAACATTTGTAAAGATTGTACCCTGCTTTGTAGAAGCTAGGGCGTTAGGGTTAGATTTTACGTTAGTACCAGGAGCAACGCCAAAGAAACCGTTTTCTGGGTTAATAGCCCATAGTCTGCCGTCTGGACCCTTACGCATCCAAGCAATATCATCACCAACAGTCCAAACCTTATAGCCCTTCTTTTGATAACCCTCTGGTGGAATTAGCATAGCTAGGTTTGTTTTACCACAAGCAGATGGGAAAGCAGCTGTAACATATTTAATGTCACCGTCTGGCTTTTGGATACCAAGGATAAGCATATGCTCTGCCATCCACTGGTTGTTTTTACCTAGGTAGGAAGCAATTCTAAGAGCAAAGCATTTTTTACCCAATAGAACGTTTCCGCCGTAACCAGAGTTAACAGAGATAATGTAGTTATCCTCTGGGAAATGACAGATATATCTTTTCTCAGCGTCAATGTCACATCTTGAGTGCAAGCCCTTAATCCAGTCTGTGCTGTCGCCCAGCTGTTCAACTACTTTAGCACCAATACGTGTCATAATAGCCATATTTAGTACAACATAAATAGAATCAGTAACCTCAAAGCCGATTTGTGACAATGGAGAACCGATTGGACCCATTGAATAAGGAATAATGTACATTGTACGACCCTTATAGCTGCCTTTAGCAATATCAAAAAGCATTTTGTATGCTTCCTGTGGGTCTTTCCAATGGTTTGTAGGACCTGCATCCTTTTCATTTCTAGCACAGATAAATGTTCTGTCCTCTACACGGGCAACATCGTTTACAGCTGTCTTGTGAAGATAACAACCAGGTAATTTCTCCTCATTCAGCTTAATAATCTCGCCTGTTGAGCAAGCCTCTGCACGCAGTGCGTTAAGCTGTTCCTCAGAACCATCAATCCATACTACACTGTCAGGTGTTAAAAGTTCTTTCATTTCTTCAATCCAAGAAAGAACAGACTTGTTACTTGTCATTTGTATATATCCCCTTTCACCCATTTTGGGTATAAAAATTGCTGTATTAACAACATTGATAATTATTATAATACAGTTGTCGAAAATTATCAATGTATAAACTGTTAATTTATTGTCAAATTCAAAAAAAATTTATTACAATTTGAATAGTGCAATCAACTTTCTTGCACTTATTATTCCATAAAAGAACAAACCCGTAGATTTACTTTTAAATATGCAAGTTCAGCATAATTTTATTGCATAGAAAAATTAAATCTCTATTATCAAATTCTATTTTATGCCTATTGTCTGAACAATATTGCTTTTACAGACAATGGTTATTATATGATAAAAGCTGTTAATAAATTCAAAATTACAGACTATTTTTCGATAGACATGGTAGCACAAGCGTTAAGCTCTGCACCTGCTACATTACCGCTCATGTACTCATAATAGCCCTGTGCACCTACCATAGCACCGTTGTCACCGCACAAATCCTTTGGTGGCATATAAAGAGCGTATCCGTTTTTGTCACATTCTGCCTGTAAACGACTTCTCAACAAAGAATTTGCAGATACGCCACCAGCTATTACTAATGTTTTACTGTCTGTGTCCTTAGCAGCCTTCATAAAGTTTGTTACTAAACAATCAACTACAGCTTTTCTAAACGATGCCGACAGATCTGCAACAGGTAAGGTATCACCCTTTTGTGAAGCATTGTGTATTAAATTAATTATTGCAGTTTTTAGTCCTGAAAAGCTAAAATCATATGGTGCATTAGCAACCACTGGGTGTGGAAGCTTAAATGCGTTTTCGTTACCACCCTCTGCAGCCTTGTCCAAATGTATCCCACCTGGATATGACATTCCCATTGTGCGTGCCGCCTTATCAAAGGCTTCACCTGCGGCATCGTCACGGGTTTTACCAATAATTTTCATTTTTGTATAGTCGTCTACCTTTACAATATGGCTATGACCGCCACTAACCACCAAGCACAAAAATGGTGGCTTCAGCTCTGGATGTGCAATGTAATTGGCAGCAATATGTGACCTTAAATGGTGTGTAGGTATTAAAGGAATGTTATTAGCTGCACTTAAACCCTTAGCAAAATTAACCCCTACTAATAAAGCACCAATTAAACCTGGTGCATATGTAACGGCTATAGCATCAATATCCTTAATTGTCATACCTGCATCGTCTAATGCCTGCTTGGTTACCCCTACTATTGCCTCTGCATGACGGCGAGAGGCTATCTCTGGCACTACACCTCCATAAAGCTTGTGCTCCTCTACCTGAGACGCTACAACAGATGACAGCACATATCTGCCATCTGCCACTACTGCACAGGCTGTTTCATCACAGGAGCTTTCTATTGATAAAATTCTCATATGGATTTTCCCCTTAATATATTGTCATTCGTTAAATTTCAGCGTCATAATATAGGCATCTTCCTTTGGCTGAGTGTAAAAGCCCTTTCGTCTGCCCATTACCTTAAAGCCCAATTTTTTGTACATATCAACTGCAACCTTATTTGATGGCCGCACCTCCAATGATATAAAACTCAACTTCATACCTAAGGATATGCCTATGAACATTTCAAGCAGCTGTTTACCTATGCCACGGTTTCTGTACTCTGGTGCAACAGCCATGTTAGCTATGTAACCCTCATCACATACAACGTGTACACCTATATATCCTACTGCCGTCTTGTCAACCTCTGCCACAAAAAACATAGCTGTGTTGTTGGTTAACTCCTCTTGGATGGCTTGCTCTGACCATGGCTTTGAAAAGCTGTCCTTTTCTATTCGTGCTATATCTGAAATATGGTCTTTATTCATTGGAACAAATTTAATATCCATTTTATACCTTACCCCCACTATTGTAGGATATTGATTTTACTTATTATTACATTCAATCAGTTCAATTAATACTAAAAGCTGTGAATGTATTTTTTCGCAACAATCCTTATACAATACAGCATTACCTCCAAATGGATCTGGAACATTTAAAACATATATCTTGTTTTGTGGCACATTCCTATCCATTAAAGCCCTAGCATGCTCCATTGTCATTACAACAAATAAGTCCACATTTTCAATATGAACGTTTCGTATATCCTTTGCTTTGTGGCTAGCTATATCCACGTCATACCCAATACACGCCAGTACGGCGTTTGGCGAAACAGCATCACCGTCTATGGCTGTTAGACCTGCACTGTCAACCGTAAATTTCAGCTTGCTATTATCGCTAATTTTTTTAAATAAGCCCTCCGCCATAGGACTTCTACAGGTATTGCCTGTACACACAAACAATATATTCAATATTGGTTTCTCCTTTAACTGAAATGGTATTTATACTTAATTTTTATAAATATGTATTATATCAGGCTATTACCTTAATTACCCAAAACAGTGGATATTGCACATAAGCCCACCACACCTATTACCGATATTATAAGTGGTAAAATAAGCACTATGCCTAAGACCATACCTACAGAGCTTACTATTCTAATTGTTCGCCGACTGTTTTTAAATCTCCACAAAAATACTGTTAGTAATGCCACCAGACAAGCTATAGCAATAATTCCTAACAAATAATTCTCCCAAAAAACGGACAAGGTAATAAGCACGCAAAAAGCCACGCTTAAAACTGTCATTAACACCTTTCTGTTTTTAGCATTATCCTTAAAAATTGTTAGTAATATAGATAATAGGTTTGATAACAAAATCAATGCACCATACATGGCACATATAATTACAATTCCAAAGGTAATACCCATACCAATTAATGCAACATGAAACATCTGTTCACCTCTAAATTTTATTTTAGTTTATCATAAAATGTGTATAGCTTCTGCACACCATTCTCTAAATGGTAGTAATGAACTATGTACGGTATTAACAAGCACATTAACAGCACAAAAAGCAGTGCGACGCCTAAGCTTTGAAAGGCAACAAATCCCATAATAGTGATTATGGTGCATATAGCAAACAACATCATAACCAGTAAATGGACTATTCGCTCATGCTGAAAGAAGTTTATTTTAACTAATAGCTCTTCCTTTAATTTTATCTTTTCATCGTCTGGAACAGGCTTGCTTATTGCCTGCTCCATATATTCTATAAAAGCCTTTAGCTGTTTCCACACAGTTTTTTCACCGTCCTTATATTAATTATCCCTTGGCATCGTACCAGTTTTTTCCTATAGATGCCTCTGCTAATAGCGGTACATCTAGAGTAACTGCATTTTCCATTTCCTCTTGCAAAATCATAGCCACACGCATAGCCTCATGCTGTGGCGCTTCTACTATTAATTCATCATGCACCTGCAATATTAGCTGTGACTCCAGCTGTTCCTTTTTCAATCGGTTGCTAACCCTTATCATGGCTATTTTTATTATATCAGCTGCTGTTCCTTGAATTGGCATATTTCTAGCCACACGTTCGCCAAAGGAACGCAGGTTGTGGTTAGACGAGTTAAGCTCTGGCAGGTATCTTCTTCTATTAAACATAGTTTCTACATAGCCGTCCTCCCTTGCCTTTTCTGCTATATTTTTCATATACTCATCTACACCGCTGTAATGTGACAGATATGCTTTTATATAATTGTCAGCCTCTTTGCGTGTTACATCAATATCCTTTGACAACGAAAACGCACCTATACCATATACAATGCCAAAGTTTACCGCCTTTGCACGGCTACGCATAATAGGTGTTACCATATTAAGTGGCATATTAAACACCTGTGATGCTGTAATGGCATGAATGTCATTATTATCCTTAAATGCCTGCGTCATAACCTCATCCTTAGCTATATGTGCTAAAACCCGAAGCTCTATTTGTGAGTAGTCAGCATCTACCAGTACACAGCCCTCCTTAGCCACGAAAAATCTTCTTAGCTCACGGCCTAGATCTGTGCGTACAGGAATATTTTGTAGGTTTGGCTCAGTAGAGCTTATTCTGCCTGTACGGGTTTCTGTTTGATTAAAGCTGCTGTGTATTCTGCCGTCATCACCTATTACCTTTAATAATCCATCACAATAGGTAGATTTCAGCTTTGCCAGTTTTCTATATTCTAATATCATTGGTATAGATGGATGGACATCAATAAGCTTTTCCAGAATTTCAGCACCTGTAGAATATCCACTTTTTGTCTTTTTTATAACGGGCAGCTGCAGCTTTTCAAACAACGCCACTCCTAGCTGTTTTGGTGAATTAATATTAAATTCATAGCCAACTGCTGTGTATATGCTTTGCTGTATTTCTACAATTCGACCTTGTAGCTTTTCACCATAATCCCGTATTCCCTGTCTGTCCACCATAAAGCCTGTGTTTTCCATATATGCTAATACTTGAGCCAATGGTATTTCAATATTATGCAGCAAATTTGTTTGGTTGTATTCCTTTATCTTCGCCTTTAATATTGTTGTTAAATTATCCATTAGGGCAACAGCCTTTACAGCTTGATTGTCGCTGTCTACATTAGTGGCGGCTACATTGTATTCCTCTGATAAACGCTTAACATCATAGCCAGATGCAGATGGATTTAACAAATACGCACCTAACACGCTGTCAAAGGTCTTTCCCTGTAAGCCCACTCCCATCTTATCTAAAACAGCAAACAACGGCTTAATATTGTGAGTGATTTTTTCCGTCTTATCATTCTCAAAAATAGCCTGTGCTGTTTTTTTATCCATGTTATTGCATAATACGATTTTATTACCAATATCAAAGGCTATTTCCTTTATTTCCTTATTATCATATACACCTATAAAAACAGCTCTATCGTTTTTGTTTACCATATCAGCCAGCTGTTTAGTATCAATTGTTTCCACAGGTTTTTCTACAGCATCCTCCTGTGTTACCTCATTGGTAATTACAGCGTCATTACGCAAGCCCATCTTTTCAATTAATGAGAAAAACTCCAGCTTTGCCATTAAGCGTACTGCACCATTAGTATCTGCTGGCTGTGGTGTATAGGCTTGTAAATCTTTTTCGATTGGTACATCAGTGTAAATCTCACCTAGCTTACGGCTTAAAAAAGCACTTTCCTTGTCCTCTATCAGTTTTTTTCTTATTCCTGGTTTTACATCTATGGTATCTATATTATCATAGATATAATCTAAATTTCCAAAGCGTTGTATAAGGTCAGCAGCACCCTTTTGACCTATACCCTTAACCCCTGGTATATTGTCTGACGTATCACCCTGTATAGCCTTTATATCTATTAGCTGTTTTGGTTTAACACCATAGGTTTCCATTATTTGTACTTCGTCATACAGGGTTGCCTCTGGCCTGCCCATCTTTGTAACCGTCAGCCGTACCGTTACTGATGGCGATACCAGCTGTAGGCTGTCCCTGTCACCTGTTGCCAGAACACATTCATTACCTGTTTCTTCACAGGCTTTTGCCAGTGTACCTAATATATCGTCAGCCTCATAGCCCTGACAAACAACAATTTTGTAGCCTAACAATTTCAGCAGTTCCTTTAAAACAGGCATCTGCTGTGCTAATTCCTCAGGCATACCCTTACGCTGACCCTTGTAAGCTTCGTACATTTTGTGCCTAAAGGTTGGCTTTTTTAAATCAAATGCTATGGCTACATAGTCAGGCTTAATAAGCTCCTTTACCTTTTCAAAGGTAGTTAAAAAGCCATATATTCCGTTTGTGTATTGTCCATCCTTAGTAGTCAGCAATTTAATGCCATAGTAGGCTCTGTTTAATATACTGTTTCCGTCTAAAACAAGAAGCTTCATAATGTTTGTATCCTTTCATTTTGCCTTATTGTGTATTAATTGCCGACCAAGTAATATGCGTAATATGTTTTATAAAAGTGTAGTAGTTCCAACAACCCTGCCGTTTTCCAAATATACTCTGGCTACACGCTTACCCACTAAACAGGTAACCTCATAGTTGATTGTACCGCTCCACTGTGCTATGTCATCTGCCGAGGGTGCATTACCTACCTTACCTCCGAATACAGTTACACAATCCCCACGTTTTACATCATCAATATTTGTTATATCCACCATGGTTTGATCCATACATATTCTTCCGATTATCTTCCCACGCTTTCCATGGATTTGCATACCGCCGTTTTCGGCGATTGTTCTGACATAACCATCTGCATAGCCTATTGGTACAGTTGCAATTTTCATGGTCTTATCTGCTTTAAAGGTTCTGCCATAGCTGACGGTTGTACCCCTTGGAATATCCTTAACATGGGACACAACGGATTTCAGCTCCATAGCTGGCTGCAGCTTCAACCTATTCTTTAATTTTCCAGATGGTGACAAGCCATATAGTATTATACCCGCTCTTACCATATCCATATGCATATGGGGATAATCAATTATAGCACCGCTGTTAGCACAATGACGCACCGTAAAATGTATGCCCTTTTCCTGCAGCCTATTAATGGTATAGGTAAAGTTCTCATATTGTGCCATGGTAAAGGCCTTGCCCTCCTCTGCCTCGTCCGATACAGCAAAATGTGTAAACACTCCTTGAGGTATAAGGTTGGGCATGGTGCAAATATCATATGCAATAGGTAATGATATGTTGTCGCTGTCTACGCTTTGACACATTAATCCAATGCGTGACATACCCGTGTCCAGCTTTAGGTGTATATTAACCTTAACATTGTTTTTAACAGCATCCTCTGACAATGCCTTAGCATAATCCAAAGAGTACACTGCCTGAGAAATGTTATTATCATACAATACCTTTGCCATATTCTCAGGAGTATAGCCTAAAATAAGCATAGGCTTTGTAATGCCATTATTCCTAAGCTGTAGAGCCTCCTCTATATTAGAAACAGCAAACCAGTCTGCGCCTAGCTGTTCATACATTCGTGAAAGCTGTACCGCACCATGACCATAGGCATCTGCCTTTACAACACAGCACATCATACTATCCTTTGATATACAATTTTTTATTGAGTTAAAATTATGCTTCACCGCATCCATATTTATTTCTGCCCAAGTTCTTTTAATAAACCCATAATCCTCCAAAGCTTTTATGCTCCCTTCAGTTAACACCCATATATAAAAAGGCTAAAATAATCCATAATATCCTAAATAATTATTATATTACCTTGGCGGTTTTACGTCAACTAAATAAAGAAAACAGATTTGATTTTTAAAAAATACTTTTAGCACATTGTAAAAATTACAATTTTGTAATTTTTTAAAAATTCCGCTGTATATAAAGTGCAAAATAAACAGTAAGTAATTTCCTATGTAATTATAAACTATATCTAGTGGTATCCCATGAGTGGATTATTTAAAATTAAGCAGTATGGGATTTTCCCATTCCCATGGGAAAATTGCAAATTTTGTCGAAAAACCTGTTTTCTTACAAATACAATATATTGTGCCATAGGACGCAATCATGTCTATGGATTGTTTTAATTCTTATAAATCAAATAAATATTTTTTAATGATTATCAACAAAATAAACCTAAAAAACCGTCACATTAACCATTGACTATATTGTCTGTATATCATATACTAATCAAGCACGCTAATCACACAAACACAACATATAGTGTTTTAACAGATGTATATAGAGCAAATATTGACAGGAGGATATTGAGTAATGATAGCAACAATAGTAAAACGTGACGGTCGGAAGGTCGAATTTGATATTACAAAAATAGCCGAAGCTATTTTTCGAGCA
Source organism: Ruminococcaceae bacterium UBA3903 (assembly GCA_002391625.1). GTDB lineage: Bacteria > Bacillota > Clostridia > Oscillospirales > Acutalibacteraceae > UBA3903. The sequence goes on from DGFJ01000027.1 coordinate 19,494, forward strand.
GCAAACGCCATTGGTGGCAACGACTATGAAGCCGCTGAAATTTTAGCACAGAAGGTTCAACAATATTTAGAGGACGAGGGTAACTTTACACCTACCGTTGAGCATGTACAGGATACTGTTGAAAAGGTGTTAATAGAAAACGGTCACGCCCGCACATCAAAGGAATATATCCTATACCGTGCAGAGCGTACAAGGGTACGTGAAATGAACACCCGTCTAATGAAGATTTATGAGGACTTGACCTTTAAATCTGCAAAGGATAATGATATAAAACGTGAAAACGCAAACATTGACGGGGACACAGCCATGGGTACAATGTTAAAATACGGTTCAGAGGGTGCAAAGCAGTTTTATGAAATGTACATACTTAATCCTAAACACGCTGCCGCCCATCGTCGTGGCGATATTCATATACACGACCTGGACTTTTTAACATTAACAACAACCTGCTGCCAAATTGATATTGAAAAGCTGTTTAAGGGTGGTTTTTCTACCGGTCACGGCTTTTTACGTGAACCAAATGATATAGCCTCCTACTCTGCACTTGCTTGTATAGCAATACAGTCCAACCAAAATGACCAGCACGGCGGACAAAGTATTCCTAACTTTGACTATGGCATGGCAAAAGGTGTTGCCAAAACATACCGCCGTATTTACAGACAAAATTTGGCTCGTGCTACAGAGCTTGTTATTGATGAAGCTGCCGCAGAAAGTGTAATAGCGTTAGCTGACAAAGCAGAGGAACAAAGTAATGCTGTACCTAAGTTAGAGGACGGCGAAATATATATGAAGGCAGAGCTAGCCCTTTTAACCGAAGCATACGGCGAAAAGCCTGCTGGTAAAATACAGCGTTTTGCATACAATCATGCCAACAAGGAAACCGACAGGGCTGTTTATCAGGCAATGGAAGCCTTTGTACACAACCTTAACACCATGCACTCAAGGGCTGGTGCTCAAATACCATTTAGCTCAATAAATTACGGTACTGATACAACACCAGAGGGCAGGATGGCTATTAAAAATGTTTTATTAGCTACTGAGGCTGGCTTAGGAAATGGTGAAACACCTATCTTCCCCATCCATATATTCAAGGTAAAGGATGGTGTTAACTACAATTTAGGTGATCCAAACTATGATTTATTTAAGCTGGCCTGCAAAGTAAGTGCAAAACGTCTGTTCCCTAACTTCTCATTTATTGATGCCCCATTTAATCTACAATACTACAAGGCTGGTCGGCCAGAAACAGAAATTGCATACATGGGCTGTCGTACAAGAGTAGCTGCTAACCACTATGACCCAACCAGAGAAATAGTAAACAGCAGAGGTAACCTTAGCTTTACATCTGTAAACCTTCCTCGTTTAGCTATTTTAAGCAATGGCAATATAGACTTTTTCTATGAGCAATTAGACCGACAGGTAGATTTAGTCATCGAACAGCTGCTGGACAGATTTGAACTACAGGCACAAAAGCTAGTACGCAACTACCCATTCCTAATGGGACAAGGTGTATGGATAGACTCTGAAAAGCTTAGCCCTAATGATGAGGTTCGTGAGGTGTTAAAGCACGGTACCTTAACACTAGGCTTTATTGGGTTGGCTGAATGCTTAAAAGCACTGGTTGGTGCACACCACGGTGAAAGCAAGGAGTCACAAAACCTAGGCTTAGAAATTGTTGGCTATATGAGGAAGCGTATGGACGAGGCAACAGAAAAGTATGGTTTAAATTTCTCACTAATTGCAACGCCTGCCGAGGGCTTGTCTGGCAGATTTGTACGTTTAGATGCTGAACGCTTCGGTAAAATTTCTGGAGTTACAGACAGAGAATATTACACAAACTCCTTCCACGTTCCTGTTTATTACAATATTTCAGCCTATGAAAAGATTAAGATAGAAGCACCTTATCATGCACTGACAAATGGTGGTCACATATCATATGTAGAGCTGGACGGTGACCCAACAGAAAATCTGGATGCATTTGAACAGGTTATACGCTGTATGAAGGAAAGCGGTATTGGATATGGCTCTGTTAACCATCCCGTTGACCGTGACCCATGCTGTGGCTACACAGGCATTATCGGTGACACCTGTCCACAATGTGGACGTGCTGAACACGATGGTAACGAGGGTTTTGAACGTATTAGACGTATTACAGGATATTTAGTAGGTACTGTAGACCGTTTTAACAACGCCAAAGCGGCTGAGGTGCGTGACAGAGTAAAGCACGAGCTAACAACAGAAATGGAACAGCTTTAATAACAAATATATTATGGACGACATTGTCGTCTAATAAGGACGGACACAACACCAGTTCATAGGGTTAATGTGTCCGTTTTTTATTTCAAAGGTAGTGCATGAAAATTTTGTCTTTAATTTATATAGAAATAGATATATAATAGTAAACAGCAGTATAAACTACTATATTAGTTTATTTTGTCATATTATTCAGAACAATAAATATAAAGTAAGGAGCAGTCCTGTTATGAGCTTAAAATTAACAACAGAAAAAGCTACCCTGTGTGAGCTTCAAACCATTTTAGATATATTTAACAGTGCCATACAGGAAATGGAAAAAAACAAAATTGACCAATGGGACAGCGAATATCCCAACAGAGAACTAATTGTACAGGATATAATTAATAGGGATATGTATGTTGTTAAATTCAAGGATGAAATAGTATCTGTATTTGTGCTAAACAAAATTTTCGACCCGCAATATTTTGATGCACAATGGGAATATAAAAATCACTCCTTTAACATTGTACATAGACTATGTGTTAATCCCAAATATCAGCACAAGGGTATTGGCACAAAAACCATGTTATTGGCAGAGGATATTGTAAAAGCTAAGGGTATAGAAACCATAAGGCTAGACGTTTTTACAGAAAACCCCTATGCCAATAAGCTATACACTCAATTGGGCTACAAAAATGTTGGTAATGCCCACTTTAGAAAAGGCGATTTTTATCTAATGGAAAAGAAAGTAAAATAAACAAAGGTTTACGAGGTATATTATATGTGCAAGCTACGTTTGGCAGGTGTTGTCAGAGAGTCTATTGTAGACGGTCCTGGAATTAGATTAACAGTGTTTACACAGGGGTGTCCTCACCACTGTAAGGGTTGTCAAAACCCTCAAACCCACGACCCTAAGGGGGGGTATGACAGCAATGTGGATAATATCATATCAGCCATAAAAGAAAACCCAATGCTGCAAGGCGTTACCCTGTCTGGGGGTGAACCATTTATGCAGCCTGAAGCCCTAGCTGTACTGGCACAAAAGGCACATTCTATGGGCTTAAACATAATGACCTACACTGGCTACACCTATGAACAGCTTTTGGCGGGGTTTGACCAGCATCCACATTGGAAGGCTTTGCTAAAGGAAACTGATATTTTAGTTGATGGTAAGTTTATTTTAGAGGAAAAAAGCTTAATGCTGCATTTTAAAGGTTCAAAAAACCAACGCATCATAGATGTACCCAAATCATTAAAAAGCGGTGAGGTGGTACTTAAAACAGATATTTAATATATGCTTAGCAAATTTAGACTATTATACTATTACTGATGGTTTATATAGGCCTTACCCTGTACCACGTTTCTATGAAGCATAGCTTTATTAATAGCATTTAAAACTAATTTTTTGTTACCGCTCCACTGTGGTGCAATTAAAATATTCTTTGCACCATCACCGGTTATACGGTGCAAAACCATATGTGGTGGCAGGTGCTGGACACAATCGCACAGTATGTCTATGTATTCCTCCATAGATAACACATTAAACAGCCCCTTTGCATAATCAACCGCCAAATCTGTGTCCTTCAGCACATGCAATAATTGCAGTTTTATACCGTCTGCCCCACTGTTACCAATATAATCCACCGTTTGTAAAATCATATCCTTGGTTTCATTTGGTAATCCTATTATCATATGAGCAACAACATTTATACCTATAGCCTTTAAATTTCTAACCGCTGTATCGTACACCGACAGCTGATAACCACGGCGAATATACTCGGCGGTTTTTTCATGTATTGTCTGTAAGCCTAATTCAACAAACACTGGCTTTATATGATTTAGCTTATCCAACAGGTCTATTACGTCAGGTGGTAAGCAGTCGGGACGTGTACCTATTGACAATGCCACAATTTGAGGATTATTAATTGCCTGTGTGAAAATTTTTTCTAAATATTCAACAGGAGCATATGTGTTTGTAAATGATTGAAAATATGCAATGTATTTGTTGGTCTTAATCTTTTTGTTAACAAGTGTTATTGCACCTGCTATCTGCTCATCTATATCACAGATATTTTCCACACAAAAATCCCCCGAACCCTTGGCGCTGCAAAATATGCACCCTCCATAGCCCTTTGTACCATCACGATTTGGACAGGTCATATGTCCGTTCACCGAAATTTTATAAACCTTTTCACCAAAGACCTTTTTGTAATACTGGTTAGCAGAATAATACATTTGTTACTCCTTTTATGTACAATTAGACGTTTATGGTGTTGATTATACCATATTTGTTTGACATTAAAAGTAGCCTGTGATAAAATAAAAATTAAACTGTTAAGGTAGCCAACCGCAATTATTTCATAATTAAAATATATAATTTATTTACTAAAAGGAGCCTTTAAATGAGAACTATTCCTTTTTCTCCACCTGACATTACACAAGCGGAGATAGACGAGGTTGTAGACACCTTACGCTCAGGTTGGATTACAACTGGTCCTAAAACAAAGCGATTTGAAGATGATATTGCCAATTTTATAGGCTGTTCCAAGGTAGCAGCATTAAGCTCCTGCACAGCCTCACTGGAAATAGCATTACGTCTGTTAGGTGTTGGCGAGGGTGACGAGGTAATTACCACAGCCTATACCTACACAGCTACAGCAGCTGTTATTCAGCACGTTGGTGCTAAAATTGTATTCGTGGACACAGCACCTGAATCATTTTTGATAGATTATGACAAGGTAGCCGATGCCATAACGCAACGCACAAAGGTTATTATTCCTGTTGATATTGCTGGTAAAATGTGTGATTACGATAAATTATACAAAATAGTCAATGAGAAAAAGAACTTGTTTAAAGCTAACTCGCCTATACAGGAGCTATTCAACAGAATTATTATTTTAGCCGACTCTGCCCACGGCTTTGGTTCTAGTAAAAACGGTATCATTAGTGGCTTAGCGGCTGATTTTACGGCTTTCTCATTCCACGCCGTAAAGACAGTAACCTCTGCTGAGGGCGGTGCCTTAGTCTGGCGTGATAAAGAGGGCTTGGACAATGACGATTTCTATAAACAAATTATGCTGATGTCATTACATGGTCAATCCAAGGACGCTTACCAAAAAAATGCTGCTGATGGTTGGGAATATGACATAATGCGTACAGGCTACAAGTGCAACATGACTGACACCTTAGCTTCTATTGGCTTAGTACAGCTAAAAAGATATAAAGCACTGCAAAGTCGTCGTTTAGAAATTATTGAAAAATATGACGCCGCCATGGACAAGCTAGGCGTTGGGTATTTACATCACGTTAACCCTGATTTTAAAACCAGCTGTCATATTTACTTGACTAGAATTCCTAATGCGGACGAGCATAAACGAGATTTAGTTATTAAAAAAATGGCTGAAATGGGTGTTGTATGTAACGTTCATTTTAAACCTTTGCCAATGATGACAGCATATAAAAGTTTAGGCTTTGACATTAAGGATTATCCTAATGCTTTTGCTCACTACAGAAATGAGCTGACACTGCCATTGCATACCTTGTTAACAGATGATGATGTAGATTATGTAATAGAGTGCTTTGAAAAGGCTTTACAGGGTTAATAGATTACAAAATTTCATAGCTTTTATCCACCATAGCACCATTAAGTATAAGAAGCTTAATTGGTGCTATTTTTTATATTAATGTACACATAATGTAAGGTAAGTGTGGTACAACTAATATAAAAAGGTGCTCACCCTTATACTAGGCTCTTATAACACTGTTCATAAAAATGATTATTTTTTGTTATACAAAACAGATAACGATTACAATGAACGGTCTTTAAAAGAACACCATCCAGTATAAAAATGGTTACCCTACAGCTTGTATATTGGTGTATTAAAGCTTAGTATTGTATATACATAATTTTGCAATTTTTAATGTAATGTGATATAATTCATTAGATATTGATATTTTAAGAAATATGTTTTTTACGGAGGAAATATGGGTACAACAGTTTCTGTTATTATTCCTTATTTAGAAGAAAATGACATAATTAGAAAAACGCTGGCTTCAATTTGTGATGCACATCATTTTGATGTTACAGAGATTGAGGTTTTAGTAGTAGATTCTACAAACGGAGGATCCAGCCGAAGGGTTATTGACGGGTTGTCCATATGCAAGATAATCAGCAGCCATAACATTAAAACCGTACCTCAAGCATATATGCTGGGTTTAGAACAGGCAAAGGGTAGCTTTATTACTTTTATGCACTGTGGTGATACTGTAAGCAATGACTATTTTGCAACATGTACACAGGCATTACAAATTAACCCTATAGTACCATTTGTGGTTGCTAAATCTTTTTGCATCAATCCTACATTCCCTAAGAAAAAGGAGAACAAGCTAAACATTGAGCGTTTTGATAAAAACAGCATTATTGACATTCGCATAAGACCTGAACTAATACAGCTAAGTGTTACTGAAGCGTTGTTTAGGGCTGAGATTTTTTCACAATTCACATTTAATTGTGAATTAAAATACGAGAGCGAACAAGGGTTTATGCTACAGCTTTTAAAGGCTAAGCCACAATACGCTACAGTAGCTGATCCAGAGTATAATTACTTTATGCCCAAAGAGGACGATTTTTTATACTACCTACCTGCCAATTATAAGGATTGGTACACAAAGTCCTTTAAAGAATTTATTTTACCGCTGATGGACAACACCTGTGACAGCAAAGGTACTGTACCAAATTTTGTACAATTTTATATTATTTTTGCCATACAGGCTAGGTTCTTATCAAACCTAAACAACAGAAATAAGAAGAACATGGATCATCAGGAGTTAAGCGAATTTTTTGATGTTGTCAGTGAGGCATTAAAACGCATAGACGATATATATATATTAAACAAAAATAAGTATAAACAGCTGTCCTACAGCGATGAAGCGGCTAAAATGCTTATGCAGGTTAAATATGATCTTTCAAAGGCACTGCCACTTAGCTATGTACAGGCAAAGGAGGATGCATATTTAAACTATGAGGATGTTTTCATAACAAAAATGTCCTCCCAAAGAGCTGCTATGCACGTTATTGATTTTTTTGATGGCAAGCTTTCAATAGACGGCTCCTTCCGTGAAGTTTTTGACACAGATTTTTTTGACCTGTTTGCTGTATTAAACGGCAAAACATATCCTTTAAAAAACAATGACAGATACTCATTAACAAAGTATTTCGGCATCAGTGCATACAAAAAATTCACTTTCCATTTAGACTTTGAGTTGGACGAAACCAAATCTGCACAAACAATAGCCTTCTTTGCAAGGATTGGACAAACCATTGTACCATTGAAGCTTTCATTTATTCATCACTGGTCAAAGTTTTGCATTACTCCTAAAAATTCCTACTGGCGTTTTAACAGGTATATTGCCCATTTAGAAAACGACAGCGAAATAGTAATAGAACAGGCTACTGCTAAAAAGACATTTATCAGCGAGATGAAATTTTTACCACAGGTTCTACGTCACAGCAGACGAGGCTTTATAACAAGAATAATGTACTGGTTAACACGCCCATACTTTAAAAACAAAAAGATATGGCTTATGTATGACAAAATGTACAAGGGCGGTGACAGCTGTGAATATCTGTATCGCTATACCAAGGACTTTAATGATGGTGTAACAAGGTACTACATTATTGACGGCAACACATATGACTATAGGCATATGAAAAAAGACGGACTGCACCCTGTAAAAAACAGGTCTTGGAAACACCGTCTGGCCTTTTTAAATGCTGATATAGTGCTGATAACTAACTCTAATGTGTTTCCATTTAACGGCTACAACATGGACAAATCCAGATTTATCAGAGGGCTGTGCAACTTTCCTTCTATGTGCTTACAGCACGGCTTGTCAGTACAAAAATGTGCTATGGCACAGCAAAGAATTGTTGACAACACACGTATGTACTTTTTAGGCTCTCACCATGAGGTAACAAACCTTAGCAACCATGCCTACAATTACAAGAATATGAATATTCTAAAATTAACAGGTATTGGTAGATACGATGGTTTGGTTAACAAGGACCAAAAGCAAATCTTGCTGTCACCTACATGGAGAATGTACAATGCTATGCCTGTAACAACCAGTGAAGGCGAACAGCGTACCTACAACCCAGAATTTAAGCACTCCACCTATTATAAAATATACAATGATTTGATAAACAATCAAAAGCTTATAGAAACAGCTAAACGTAATGGATATAAAATAAAATACCTCCTACACCCTATTTTAAGCTCTCAGGTTACAGACTTTGTGCCTGACCCATATGTAGAGGTTATTCCATCTGTAGGCACATTAAGCTACGAAGATATTCTGACAAAATCCAGTCTAATGGTTACTGATTATTCAGGCGTCCAGTTTGACTTTGCATATATGAAAAAGCCGCTGGTTTACTTTCACCCATCACAGCTGCCTGCTCATTATGAGGACGGATGTTTCTTCTACGAAACAATGGGCTTTGGCGAAATATGCACTGAAGGTGAACAGCTGGTAGACCTGTTGTGTGATTACATGGAAAATGGCTGCGTTATGAAACCACAATATGTAGAACGTGTAGATGAATTCTACGAACACAGTGACCATAACAACTGTGAACGTATCTATAAAGAGATTATGAATTATCAACAAATAGTTGATCGAGATAAGCTGAAAAGCTAATACAGTATTAAAAACCCGTCTGCAAACTATGCAGACGGGTTTTTAGCAAATTTCTTTTTGATAATTTCACATCAAATTGCCAAAAGTTGAAATCAACTAAAAAACATTTGGAATAATTATATAAAAAACATAGTCCTATTTTATGTATTATGCTATATAATATTTACAAATTTAGTACCATATATTTTGTATTTTACGGTACACTTTTACAAAAAGTTATGATATAATTATGAGGACGTAATGTCACATAACTGCAAAATATTGAAAGGAGTTCTTACCAATGAAGAAAACAAGGAAAATCATTGCTGTCGCCATATCAGCCATCATGGCTGTATCTACTCTGGCATTGCCATTATCAGCTCAAGCCGTTACCGATACTGCTGACAGCACTGCGACAGCAACAGAAAAAGCCGCATCAGACTTCTCATGGGATAATGCTTCCGTGTATTTCCTACTAACAGACCGTTTTAAAAACGGTAACACTAGCAACGACCACTCTTATAATCGAGGTTTAAATGCTGACGGAACAGTAGCAACTGACTACACCACAGATGTGGCAATGTTCCATGGTGGTGACTTTGCCGGCATTACACAAACTATCAAGGATGGATATTTTAACGATTTAGGCATTAACGCTTTATGGATTTCTGCTCCATACGAACAGTCCCATGGTTATGCTGTTGGTGATACCAAGGGTGAAAGCGATTCCAAAAAAAGCTTTCCTCACTACGCTTATCACGGTTACTATGTTTTAGATTATTCTGAAACTGACGCTAACTTTGGTACTCCAGAGGAGTTCCAAACAATGGTTGACACCGCTCATGAATATGGTCTGCGTATTGTTTTGGACGTTGTTATGAACCACTCTGGCTACAATAATATGTATGATATGAACGAGTACGGCTATGGTACTTTAAAATCAGGCTGGGAGAGCGTTTATTATGATTGGGCAAACATTACTAACCCAACATATCATGCTAAAATTAATTACAACAGTACCTTGGCAAGTTGGGCTAACTGGTGGGGTTCTGACTGGGTTAGAGCTGGTATTGTAGGATACACACCGGGTGGCAGCGATAACCTAACAACCTGCCTAGACTATTTGCCTGATTTTAAAACAGAGTCAGAAACGGCTGTGGATATTCCTGCCCTACTAAAAACCAAATGGACAAAGGAAGGCGTTCTCAAGGAAAAAACTGATGAGCTTAACCAATGGTTTGAGGAAACAGGTAACCCACGTACAACCAGATATTACCAAGTTTACTGGCTATCACAATGGGTTAGAGATTACGGCGTAGACGGCTTCCGATGTGACACAGCTAAGCACGTTGAGCTTGAATCATGGAAAGCACTAAAAACAGAATGTGTTAAGGCTTTAAAGGAATGGAAAGCTGAAAACAAAGACAAGGCACTGGATGATACCGAGTTTTGGATGGTTGGCGAAAACTGGGATACCACACAAACCCTTAACTATAATGATTATTTTACCGAGGGTGGCTTTGACTCTATGATAAACTTTGCTTATGGTGGAGGTAAAGGCTTACCAAACGTAACCAACATTAACGCTACATATCAAAAATATGCTGACTTTATTAACACAAAAGAGGATTGCAACTTCCTAACATACATATCCTCTCATGATGATAAGCTATGCAGAACAGATTTAATATATCAAGGCTCTGCATTAATGCTAATGCCCGGTCAGATACAGGTATTCTATGGTGATGAAACTAACAGACCAGTACAAAAGGTTTCAGTAAACGGTAAGAACTATACTATTGGTGACCACGCATTCAGAAGTGATATGAATTGGGATGCTATTGATACCACAGTAGAAGACCACTGGCAAACAGTTGGTACCTTCCGTAACAACCATATCGCTGTTGGTGCAGGTTCAAACACAGCTGTTGACACCACCAACGGTACAGCATTTATCAGACAATATGATAAAGACGGTGTACAGGATACCGTTGCAGCTTGCCTAGCGGCTGACGCCAATACGGATGTAACAATCCACCTAGGCTCAGCATTTGATGAAGGTTCCTTGGTTAAAAACGCATACAACGGTTCTGTTGCAAAGGTTACAGATGGTACGGTAACATTTAACAGCGGAGCAAACAAAACAATACTTATTGAAGCTTATGATGGTACAGAGTTAACAGGTATCATTGGTGATGTTAATATGGATAATACTATCAATATGTTAGATGTTATTCTTATTCAACAGCACCTAGCAAAGATAATATCATTAACAGACTACAACTTTACCCTAGCAGATACTAATAAAGATAATAAGATAACACTAGTAGATTATGTGCTAATTCAAAGATACATAGCTAAGCTGCCAAATACACCTAACGTTGGCGATACTATTAAGCTAATATAATCTATATTCAGCACAATCGGCAAAATTCTAATAGTTCTTTATAATGAAGCTGACCACCAAATATTAGACTAATAATCTAATGATTGGTGGTCGGCTTTTTATTGCCAGAAATTTTTTTAATTCCAAAAGATACCTGTATAGGCTTACATAGTAAATTGTATTACAATAAAATTTACAAAGGCTGTGCCTATAGTTTAATAAGTTTTGCTAAACACTGCTGCATTAATACTACATCCTTGGAGTTTACAGCACCATCATAATTAACATCAGCTACAACCCTTTTATCATCATCTAATAATAAAATTCGTGCTAAATGTCTTTGTACCTTAACAACATCTGAAATGGTTAATCTGTTATCTCCATCCACATCACCAATAACATATGTAGGCTGTGTGGTTGGCTGTGTTGGTACCTGTGGCATAAAGTTAGAAATATCCATTGTTAACGTATGAGCAGTATCATCCATATTAGGTGACTGTCTAACCTCTACAGATACAGTTGATCCGAATAAATCAATACCGTATATGTAACCATCCTCGCTAGATGGTAAGGTGTAAACTACAGAGGAAAGCATAGTGTTTAAATCTATTTTATATATTTTATTAGACGTATTGTAAAACAGTGTGTTGTCTTTTACTATAGGTGAATAATAATTGTCACCCCATGAATACGAGCTGTTTTCCCATACCATCCAAGTATCTGAGGTATATGGTATATATGACACTTCACCTGTTGCAGAGTTCCTCTTACATAATTTTTTGTCAGCAGAAAAATAATACATAAAGCCATTTTCAGTGGCAATTGTAGAATTTATTTGCTGCCAAAACTTATCACCTGTGTATGCCTCTGGGCAGGTATGCTCTGCACTGTCGATAACATGATTACTGGAAATTTCAGAATCACTTAACAGGAAATAATCATAGCTAACACTTGACAATGTATTGTACATAGGGTCTGACCATGTGACATCTACATGATAATACTTACCCCCTATTTTTATAATATTCCACCCATGATTTTGACCTTTGGAGGTTCCTGTTACAAACGTACTGTCTATACCCAGCTGTTTCATCAAATAATTATACGCCATTGCATAGCCTTGACATACAGCTTTTCTGTCAACTATACAACCATATGCAGTATAACAATTTTCAGCTGTTAAATCATATGAGCATATTGCTGTCAGCTTACTAAGCATTACTAATGCCTTGTTTATATCTCCATTTACGTTATTTGCACTCTTTAAAATTTCATTAACATTGCTGTTAAATTCAGCAATACGAGCAGGGCAATCAGACTTTTCCACCGTGTATGTAGGGTAGTAAACATTTACTGCCCCTGTAGCGTCCATTGAATATCTAACATTTGTGGTACTCACATAAAACAACTCAGGATGATTGTAAAATACTTCGAAAATCAGCTTGCTAAATTCAGTTTTTGGTATTTCATATTCAGATATATCAATACTGATATCATAATTTTCTAATCCGTCTATTATTTTTTTCTCAACCTCAGTTCCCTGATAAGCAGAGGAAACGTCCTCCATAACACCTTTATCAAACGTTTTTGTAACCATGGATGTTATTTCTTCGTCCGCTGTAGCTGTTGCAAAAATTGTAGATGTCCCTGTCGTAGTTAATAGCAATAATGCCATTAATAAGCTAAGAATTTTTCTCATAATAATACCTCCTAATTTAAACATATTTATTATACATATAGTACCATTTTCTATAAAAAAAGTAAACACTATGTGATTTTTTTGACATATTTATCCTTAATAAAATATGTGTTTATTCTTCAGGCATATTTTATCTTGTAATAGGAATTTATTTTACCAAAACTATTTATTTTAAATCTATTTCGTTATATAATAAGAAGAATAGATATAGATTGGAAGTGCTTATTATGGAAAGAAATACACAATATGATAATATTTTAAATAAAATAAAAAGAATACATTTTATTGGTATCGGTGGTTCTGGTATGTGTCCCCTAGCAGAAATTTTACTGTCTAAGGGATTTGAATTAACAGGTTCTGATTGTAATGAATCTGACACCTTAGATCGAATCAAGGGGTACGGCATTCCTGTATATATGGAACATAAGGCAGAAAACGTGGCAAACACTCAGCTAGTTGTGTACACCGCTGCTGTAAAGGACAGCAACCCAGAGCTAGCAGAAGCCAAAAGGCTAGGTATCCCAGCATTAGAGCGTTCAATCATGCTGGGTATTGTTACAAGGCACTACCACCGCTCAATCGCCATAGCTGGCACACATGGTAAAACGACTACTACGGCAATGCTGTCACAGGTGCTTATTGGTGGTGGCTTTGATCCATCTGCTATTATTGGTGGCAAGCTACCATTTATTGGTGGCAACAGCCATGTTGGAAAGTCAGATATTATTGTATGTGAAGCCTGTGAATATGTTGACACCTTTCTACAGCTGACACCTACTATTTCTATTATTCTAAACATTGACGCTGACCATTTGGATTACTTTAAAAGCTTAGATAACATTAAGAAATCCTTTAACAAATTTTCCAAGCAAACAACACAGCTGCTGGTTATTAATGGAGATGATAAAAACAGCATTGAGGCTACTGCTGATGTTAACATAAATAAATTATACTACGGTTTTAATGATGCCAACGATTATTACGGCACAAATTTACAGGTGAGTGGCGTTAAACAAAGCTTTGATTTAATGCACAAAGGTGAAAAGCTGGCACATATTAATCTGTGCGTACCTGGAAAGCATAACGCTTTAAACGCCTTAGCCGCTGCTACTGTCGCATTGTACCTAGGTGCTGCACCTAAAGTCGTGGCTGAGAACCTTAACAAATTTACTGGCGTACACAGAAGATTTGAAATTTTGGGAGAGGTCAACGGCATAACCGTAGCTGATGATTTTGCACATCATCCAACAGAACTAACAGCTACATTAAATGCTGCTATGGGCATGGGGTTTAAACGTGTGGTAGCGGTGTTTCAACCACATACCTATTCCCGAACCGCCATGCTGTTAGACGATTTTGCAAAGGCATTATCTATTCCTGATAAGGCTGTACTATCAGAAATTTTACCAGTGCGTGAAACCAACACCTACAACATATATTCCGAGGATTTAGCAGAAAAAATAGATGGCTGTACTTGCCTTAAAACCTTTGAACAAATAACTGATTATGTGTGTAAAAACGCACAAGAGGGTGATTTAATACTAACATTAGGCGGTGGCAATGTTTATATGTGTGCTAATATGATTTTCGCTAAGCTTAAGGGCGATGAATAATCAGGTATTTACGGTTAATTAAGCTGTTGCTCTGAAACACATACCCTGTGCAGTGCTGCTCTCTGTAATAGGACAGCAGATAACACGGTGGGACGATAACACAATATATGGCTCATCTAATCCTATATATCCCTACATTATAGGTACCTCTCCTAACGGACTTATATTACCTGCAATTAAAAAGCTTACTCTAAATTTATTATCATCCCGCTTACGACCAATAATGAATGATTAGGCTTTTTGTCAATAATTAGGGTTATCCCCAAATAAAAAGTCTATTCAAGGGGCAGCACTAATCTGCCGTTTGTTTTAATATGTCAAACTTTATATTTTTTTATAAGCTCTATTTTTTCTTACCTCAACATTAATTATAGAGCCTATAAAAGATACTGTTAAAATTTAAATTGCTAAAATTGCAATGACTTAATTGACAACATTATATTATTTACTATTGTATTTTTTTAATGTATTATGGTATATTTTATTTATTACATAATAATTAAAGAATTGCAATTTTTATATGCCATATACGACAACAAAATATTGCAGTCAGTTGCCCACCAAACAGACGGAGAGCTATATTACGCTTATACAGCAGAACAGCTGTTAGACGCAAACAGAAATAATGCACTTTCAGCCGAACTGGCAAAATCAGCTTATGACTTATAAGGTGTGGGACCAGAAAATATGCAGACATTGTATCAGAAATTGATTTTATGGAAATGAATTATTATAACACCTTTGCAGGTAAATATAAAGTTAAAAATTGCCTAAGCCATAGAGTATATAATTTTGAAACAAGTGTAAATAACCAAAATGCTGTAATCGAATATGGATATGGCATAATGGTAATACTTGACAGCAACAGTATATACGACGCATCAGGAACACATTATACTATAAATTTGCAATTAAAAGATAAAAAATGGATAGTCGTCCATTATTCACAAGCATTTTATTAACTTCCATGTCATACAAGACTATTATAAGCAGCCTTGTATGACGAAAGACACAAATCTTATTGGGCATCATGTTAAAGATTAGTATGACATTGTTTAATTATTTACTTAAATGAATTTTCAAAGGCATTTACGCCTTTTTGTGTTTGCTCATCTGCAAACTGCTTTGCCTGTTGATCAGTAGCATCTACGTTATCGTTGATTGCACCTAACATAATAAACGCTACATAATCACCATTGCGCACTACCTTGGCAGAATTTATTTTAGCCTGATTCATTGGGTATTGCATTGTATCTTTTATTTTATTATCCTTAACGGCATTTAATTTTTCCTCAACATCCGCACCTTTGCCGCTGGTTGCTTTTACAATTACCAGCCTGTCTGGATGTGTGCCTATCAAGGGTATTTCAGCCTTGTACTCCAGCACCTGTGACATATCTAAATCAAATTCCGATTTGAACATTTCTTCTGTCATTTCATTATTTGGCAAGTAATCGTCGCCATAGGCAGACTTTATATTGTTGACAATATTATCAAGGGGAACATCTTTTTTAACATTAGAGCCACAGCCTGATAATATACACAGACACATTATGAATGAAACAGCAACAGAAAAGACCTTTGAACTTTTCATAAATATTACTCCTTTATATGTTTTGTCATTAGTATTTACACTACTAACTAAAATACTCATATATTAAGTAATATTTAATTGTTCAAGGGTCTTCGGCTTATAAAACAATATCAAAAAATTGTGAAAGCCTTGTTATCCTGTAATCACACAAAGGGTTATCCCCTGTTATATCCTGTGGGTCAAATAAGCAGGTAGTAATACCTGCGTTTCTGCCACCCTGCATATCAGATGTTAGGGAGTCACCTAACACAATAACCTGACCTTTATCTGTTATATGTTGTTCATTGAAAATGTACTCAAAGTATTCAGCATTTGGTTTTTGGCAATTCATTTCCTCGGAAATATATTTTTTAACTATAAATTTGTTTAAACCACTTTTCTCAAACCTACCATGCTGTGCTTTTTTCAAGCCGTTAGTTGTTATAAAGATTTTCACATATTTTGAAAGCTGTTGACACAGTTCATATGCACACTCAAGTAAAAAACCACAGTGTGAAAGGTTTTCCACATATTCACAGTTTATTTTGCAAAAATCTGCATTTTCACCAAAATGTACAGCAGCAAAAAAGTTTTTAAAACGTGCTGTCTGTAGCTGCTGTCTGGTAATTTGATTTTGTTCGTACTGCTTCCAAATTTTCAGGTTTTCACGCATATATACTGCGTTTATATCCTCACTCCATAAATAGCCGTTGCTTTCCAAGGTTTGTTTCAGTGCCGTTTTTTCTGATTTTGAAAAATCCAGTAGGGTTTCATCCGCATCAATAAAAACTATTGGAAAACGAGGATTTTCCTTACTCAAAGGATTTCACCTCTCCATTATAAATGTCTAATCTGGTTATGTCCGCGTAAATCTCAATGTTGTTTATGTCACCTATAGCTTTTACAATCAAGCTAGGATTAACATTAGTGGTGCTGCCTGCTGGCAAAATAATTTGTATATTAACATTGTCAGTGTCCTGTGTTATGGTATATTTGCAGAAATTTTCTTTTAAGTCTACCTCTCTTATACCCTTTTTGGACTTTTTTTCCACCATTATTTCATCCATATTAAATAGGTTATTTGTCAGCTTATACAGTGTATCAACTGGTACATCCGCTGAGTTAATTTTTATATCAAACAGTCCATATGCTATTACACCCGGCTTCATAACTGGTTCGGTTACTTGATATACTCGTATCCCCATTGGCAGGCTGTTATTTAGCTTTGCAATAATTTCATCATATGGTATATCCTCAACCAGCTTCATATCCATTGTTTCCTTAACACCACGAAAGCCCAGCGACAATGGCAACGCAAAGGTTATAAACGGATGTGGGTTAAAGCCCTCTGTATGCCACACAGGAATTTTGCTGTGTGATATTGCACGCAGCATAGTTCTGTTTAGGTCAAGATGTGATATATACCGTGCCTCCTTATCCTTTGTAAACCACACTCTAACGCTTTTCATAGCAAACTCCGCCTTTCCACTGTGTTGCCCCACAATTACTGCACTGTTGACGACAGTTAGGTGTTGTGGTGCTTTCATAAGCTTTTTTACATTCGTTTATTAGAAATTCCTTTTTAATACCATAATCAATATGGTCCCATGGCAGGGTTTCATCAAAGGAACGTTTTCTGTTGGCATAAAAGCTGGGATCTATACCACATTCGTCAAAAATTTCCAACCATTTTGTTAAGCTGAAGCAGTCGTTCCAGCCGTCAAAGTGAAAGCCCTTATGACACGCCTTTTCCAGAACCGCTGATAAACGTCTGTCACCCCTTGCGAAAACTGCTTCTAAAAAGCTGGTGGATGAATCGTGATAGTTAAACTGTATTTTTTTAGTTGTTATAGCTGTTTTAATATGCTGCTGCTTTTCAACAATTTGCTGTGTTGTGTCCTGTGGCTCCCATTGAAATGGTGTGAAGGGCTTTGGTACAAAGCTAGAGGCACTAACAGTTACTCTAACGCTTTTACCCTTTGGTTTATTTTCACAGCTGTAATATGCATCAACAACCTTTTGTCCTAAATGTGCTATGCCCTCTACATCGTCCATAGTTTCCGTTGGCAAGCCTATCATAAAATACAGCTTAACAGTAGTCCAGCCACCGTTAAATGCAGTTGTGCAGGTTTCTAACAGCTCCTGCTCCTCTACGTTTTTGTTGATAACGTTACGCATACGCTGTGTGCCTGCCTCTGGTGCAAAGGTTAAACCACTTTTTCGCACTGTTTTGATTTTAGACAATATCTCATCATTAAAGCCGTCTACACGCAGTGACGGTAAGGACAGGCTAACGCTTTCGTCCTTTGACCACGTTGTTAGCTTTTCTAATAATGCGCCAATTTGAGAATAATCGCTAGAGCTTAATGAGGACAAGGAAACCTCGTCATAGCCTGTATTATGGCATAATGTATGGCACTGATTATCAATAACCTCCGGAGATTTTTCACGCACTGGTCTATATAAAAAGCCCGCCTGACAAAAACGACAGCCACGGATACAGCCACGGAAAATCTCCTCTACTGCCCTATCGTGTACAATCTCTACCATTGGCAACACAAAATTATTAGGATAGTAAGAATTATCCATATCCATTACTAGACGTTTTTTAATAGGCATAGGTGCATTATCCTTAGGTGTAATGGCATTAACTGTGCCATCATCATTATATGTTATTTCATACAGTGACGGCACATATACGCCCTGTATTTGTGCCGCTTTTCGTAAAAACGACCCTTTGCTTTCCTTGTTTTTACGGCATTGTCTGTAAAGCTCTATGACCTCTAGGTCAACGTCCTCACCCTCGCCAATAAAAAACAAATCCACAAAATCAGCAATAGGCTCTGGGTTGCAGGCACATGGGCCACCAGCTACTACTATATTAAATAAATCCTTTCGGTCTGCTGATTTTATGGGAACACCACCTAGGCTTAACATATTTAATATATTAGAGTAGCTTAACTCATACTGTAGGGTAAAACCAATAAAGTCAAA
Organism: Ruminococcaceae bacterium UBA3903; assembly: GCA_002391625.1. GTDB lineage: Bacteria > Bacillota > Clostridia > Oscillospirales > Acutalibacteraceae > UBA3903. The sequence goes on from DGFJ01000027.1 coordinate 38,669, forward strand.
ATCCCTAACGCTGTCACCACTTTCCAAGGCACACAAGGGGATATTATTTTGACGCATTAAATCTTCCATATCAATCCAAGGTGCAAAAACACGTTCACACCAAATATATGGCACACTGTTAAACTGGCTATACAATATCTTCATACCTAAATGAGACATACCTACCTCATAGGTATCAGGAAAACAAAAGGCAAAACGCACGTCAACCTCTGATTTGTTTTTTCCCACACTGTTAAGCTCTCCGCCCACATATCTGCCAGGCTTTTGAACCTTTAACAGCAATCTTTCCATATCCTTGTTTATCATGAAAATCCTCCGTTTTTATACAAATGGCATATCGCCTCTACAATTAATTATACATCATAGCCGTTATCATAACCAGCTATATTTACAAATTCCTACTGTATCTACAGCGTTTAAATAATATAATACACATTAAATAAAAGCTTGTAAACAGCAATGTGAAATTATAAGGAGATTTTAGCAAAATTAAAAAGCCCATTGTACCCATAGGCAGTAAAAATAAAAAGGAAATTATGCTTACTATATTGTTTGCGGTCTGAAACGAATAATTACGCTGTAACAATAAATACAGCAGGTTGCCACCGTCTAAGGATTCTATAGGCAGCAGGTTAAACACACCTAGTATTATATTGCTATACCACAGCAGCTGTAAAATTGGATTAGCATACCAGCTGTAAATTATTAAAAACACAACACCAAAAACCATGTTTGCCAATGGTCCGCCTAAAAGCACCGCTGCCTCTCCTATATAACCACGACAGCCTTTATATGTATCTCGAATATTTATATCAAACAGGTTTAATTGTACACTTTTGGCAGATGTATGCTGTAATGCCATGGCCACCAGATGTCCAGCCTCATGGCACACCGCTCCAAACAAACAACAAAGGCACATACCCGTTGTATCTATTACCAATACAAGGGTAAGTGCCGCAATCAAAGGGTAGCTAATGCGTACCCTGCAATTTAATATTTTCAGCTGCATTATTGTGTACTTTGTGGAAACTCAATAACAAGTGATGATGCCATCTGCTGTGTGTACCATTGATTAGCCCTTTGATAAAGCTCACCACCGTAGGATTTTAACGCAAAGGCTGTTACCGCAGTTAAAATACACAAAAACAGCTGTATTTTTATTAATAGCTGGGACCTGCTGTGCTTTTTATTTTTGTTTTTGTTAACCTGTTCATAGGATTTGTTCCCTACATATTCATTGTCGCTATATTCGGCATCTGAATAATCCTCATAATCAGGTGTAATGGTTGTAACACTCTGCCAATTATCATCGTACTCAATGCTGTCATAACGGTTGTCGTCCATATTATCACTTCCTAATAAATTAGTTATAGTAATAGTATGAACAGGCAAAGACAAAAATACTACCTGACCTCCAAATTTTTTATATCTGTTTTCATTAGGTGGACAAACAGTATAATAGCGGTTATTAGTGCTGCTACCTCTGCAATAGGAAAGGCATACCATACCCATTCCAGCCCACAAAATGATAACATATAGGCTACCGGCAGCAAAATCCCCAGCTGTCGCAGCACAGATATTATTAGGCTGCGTGCGCCCTTACCAACTGCTTGGAAAAATGTTATAAACATAATGCCAACAGTAGCAGGGATAAAGCACAGGCTAATAGCCCGCAATGCAGTTTTACCCATTTGAACCATATCGTCATTGGCATTAAACATACCCATTAATTGCTCAGGGAACAGCCAGAACGCAATCGTACCTAACACCATAATTATAAAGGCAATAATACTGCCGTATTTTAACGCTTCCATCAGGCGTTTTTTGTTCCTAGCACCATAGTTATATCCCATAATAGGCATAACACCGTGTGTCAGCCCAAAAACAGGCATAAACACAAAGGACTGCAGCTTAAAATACACGCCTAAAACAGATACCGCTGTTGTTGAAAAGCCGATTAAGATAGCGTTCATGCCAAGCAGCATAACCGAACCTATGGACTGCATAACTATGGCTGGCACACCTACTGAATAAATATTCTTAATAGTCTTACCGGAAAACTTAAACTTTTTAAAAGAAACATTAACGGCGTGATTTTTCAAAACTAAAACAGCTATGGAGAAAATCATAGAGAAAATTTGACCAATTACTGTTGCGATAGCAGCACCTAAAACACCCATAGCCGGTACAGGGCCAAATCCAAATATAAAAATTGGGTCTAAAATAATATTAGTAACTGCACCCGTCAGCATAAAGAACATAGGAAAAATCATATTACCTGTTGCCTGTAAGGTTTTTTCAATAACCAGTTCTATAAACATACCAAATGAGAATATCATTACACAGCTAAGATATTGTGTACCCATCTGATAAATTTCAGGATTATCTGTATATGCGCTAAAGAACGGTCCAGTAATTGTAAAGCCTAAAATTAAAAAGACAACCCAATTAATAGCACCTAAAATAATACCGTGAGCAGCCGCTGAGTTGGCATCCTTTTGGTGACCCTCACCTAATCTGCGTGAAACCAAGGAGTTTACACCTACGCCTGTACCAACCGCAAAGGATATTAACAGCATCTGTAAAGGATACGCTAGGGAAACTGCGGTCAATGCGTTTTCGCTGACCTGTGCTACGAATATACTGTCCACAATGTTATATAACGCTTGTATAATCATTGAAAACATAGCAGGCAGGGACATGGAAATAATTAATTTTAATACAGGCTCTGAACCCATTTTATTTGCTTGTAACGTGGAATTTGACATTTTTTACCTCTTTTTCTTTCTTTCTTTTTTTACATCTTTTACTGACAAAATAAATAATATTAACTAAAGCAATTGCCGTTAATGCCCCTAAAAAATCCAGCAGTACATCTTTTACCTCGGAGCTTCTGCCTGCTGAAAAATATTGCAGTGCTTCATCCATAACAGGTATAAGCAGTGCAAAAAATAACGTTGGAAAAAGCCTTTGCCATATTTCTTTTACAAAGCTGGCTACCGTTTTTGTAAGCAGAACGCCCAAAATAAAAAACTCCATAAAATGTGCTGATTTTCGCACAATAAAATCTGTAACACCGCTGTTTAAATTTATTGAGCTTAGCAGGGTGTTAACATAGTTCACAACCGTACCGCTCTCTTGTGAGGATACCACCGCAGGCGTAAGGGAACGGCTAAAGATAAAGCTAATAAAAGCCAGTGTTACGATTGCCCACATAACACTGGCAACAGATATTATTTTATTCTTATCTATATAACACATAAAGCCTCCTAAAAAGTTACCGTTTCATCAATGTATATATAATATTAGACAAATAATCCGCCAAAGTCAAATGAATATATAATTCTTATGTAGTTTACTTAGATTTTACTTGCCAAAGTATATAATAATCAGTTATAATGTAAATCGTTATCCATCTCATTGACCTTGAGATGAATTTTTATTTTATTTTGAAGGGTGTATATAATGATACAGTATCTAATTGTTTTTTTGATTTCTATGGTTCCCCTTATTGAGCTGCGTGGTGCTATCCCATATTCTCAGGCCGTAGGCTTACCGTTATTGACATCATACATCATTGCCATCGTAGGCAATATGCTACCTGTTCCATTTATCTATTTATTTGCCAGAAAGGTTCTGGTGTGGGGCAGCGACAAAAAGTTTATAGGCAAATTTTTCACCTTCTGTTTAGAAAAAGGTGAAAAGGGTGGAAAAAAGCTACAGCAAAAGGCAGGTAAGGGTTTGTTCTTAGCTTTGTTGCTATTTGTTGGCATACCTCTGCCTGGTACAGGTGCATGGACCGGTGCCTTAGCCGCCAGCCTGCTAGATATGGATTTCAAATCTAGTATTTTGGCTGTTATGCTTGGTGTTTTATTGGCTGGTATTATTATGGCAGCTGCCAGCGCTGGCTTATTTGGTGCCTTAGGTGCTGTTTTCGCACCTAAATAATGATAATAAAATATACTTATTAATTATACGGGTAGCTTAGCTGCCCGTATTTTTGGATTGAGGTAATTTTTATGGACGAAAAAAACTTTAACACAGATGTTGCCATAATAGGTGGTGGTGCTTGCGGATTAATGTGTGGAGTATCACTAATCAAAAATGGTTTTAACGGCAGCTGTGTCATAATAGAGAGCAACCCTCGTGTGGGAAAAAAGCTATTAGCTACAGGAAACGGCAGATGCAACCTGTCAAACGAAAACTTAAGTAATAAATTTTATTATGGCAGCGGTAGAGACAGTGCCTGTCAGCTGTTCAACAAATACAACAGTGAATATATAAAAGAATATTTTGAGAAAATGGGACTTATGACAGTGTCAGACCATGAGGGCAGAATATACCCCTATAGTAACAGCGGCAGCTCTGTGTTGGATATTATGCGTTTACACCTAGACCACAGGGTAACAGAATACTGTAGCTGTAGCGTAACCAAAATAATACCCAATAAAAATGGGTACAAGCTCATATGTAACGATAGCATTACATTTAATGCTAAAAAAATTGTAATCGCCTGCGGAGGAAAAGCATCACCAAAGCTAAGCGGTGACGGCATGGGATATCAGCTGGCAAAGCAGCTGGGGTATAGCCTGCGTTCCCTAATGCCCTCGTTAGCACCCGTTAAGGTTAACAGCCATGTATTGCGTTCCATTAAGGGCTTACGGGTACAGGGCAGTGTAGCCCTAACAGCAGACGGCAAAAGGGTTAAAAGCGAACAGGGCGAAATACAATTTGGTGACGGTATCTTATCTGGTATTTGTGTATTTCAGCTTTCACGCCTTGTTAACGAATTTTTCACCAGCCACACAATTAATGGCAGTAAAAGGAATAGGATTGGGATAACAATAGATTTGTTTCCCGCAATGGATTACAGCCACGTGTACAGTATGGTATCAGCACGAAAAAATGCATTGTCACAGCATACAGCAGACAAGCTTTTTACAGGTGTACTGCAAAACAGAATAGCAATGGCCGTGTTAAAGGAAAGTGGGATTTCTGACCTGCAAATCCCAATATACAGCTTGAACGACAGGTCTATAAAGGCTATTGCAGACACCCTAAAGCAATGGAGCTTTACCCCAAGGTGTGTATCAGATTTTAATACGGCACAGGTAACGGCTGGAGGGGTAGATGCAAAGGATATTAATTTTAACACTATGGAGGCTGTTAATCATCAGGGCTTATACTTTGGTGGTGAGGTAGTAGACGTAGATGGCCTGTGTGGCGGATATAACCTGCACTGGGCATGGATCAGCGGTGTTACAATTGCCAAGGCTATAACAAACAAAAATAAGCTGTAAAAGGAAACGAGGATTTTAGTATGATTAGAATATCGGGCTTAAAGCTACCTGTAGATTATAATGACAGCACAATAATAAAAATGGCATCCAAAGAATTGAACATACCACCCAAGGCAATCACAAGTGCAGAGCTTTTTAAACGCTCTGTGGATGCCCGCCACAAAAACGATGTACACTTTATAGCAGTTGTTGATGTAGAGTCCAGCTTAGAGGAAAACAGTATAATGGCTAAATGTAAAAGCAACAGGGTTACCACCGCTGTGCCATATGAATACAATGCCCCACAGGCACAGAAGCTTAGCACCTCCCCTATCATAGTTGGTGCTGGTCCCGCTGGGCTATTCGCTGGCTTAATACTGGCACAGGCTGGAGCAAGCCCTATAATAATTGAGCGTGGTAAAAACGTAGATGACCGCAGTCAAGACGTAAAAAGCTTTTGGAACACAGGCAAGCTAAACACAAGCTCCAACGTGCAGTTTGGCGAGGGCGGTGCGGGAACTTTTTCTGATGGTAAGCTAAATACAGGTACAAAGGATAAAAGAGCCAGAAAGGTACTAACCGAGTTTGTCCATCATGGAGCGCCACGGGAGATTTTATACAATTCTAAACCCCACATTGGCACAGACAAGCTGCCAAATACCGTTAAGAATATTCGTAATGAAATAATAGCCTTAGGCGGCACAGTAATGTTTGAAACCACATTAACCGGCTTACATATAAAGGATAACAAAATAACTGGCATACAAATACAGCATAATGGTTCATCTAGCAAAATTGAAAGTAATAACGTAATACTGGCAATTGGACACAGTGCCAGAGATACCTTTGAGATAATTAATAATGCCGGAATAATAATGGAGCAAAAAGCCTTTTCTGTTGGTGTACGCATAGAGCATTTACAAAGTAATATTGACCGTATCCAATACGGAGCTTTTGCACAAAAGGGCAAGCTGGGTTCAGCTGACTACAAGCTGGCAATACACCTAAACAACGGCAGAGGTGTATATACCTTCTGTATGTGTCCAGGAGGCACCGTAGTAGCCGCTGCCAGCGAAGAAAATATGCTGGTTACCAACGGAATGAGCGAGTTCAGCCGTAACAAAGCAAACGCAAACAGTGCTTTGTTGGTGGGTGTCAGCCCACAGGATTTTGCCAGTGATGACGTTTTAGCAGGCGTAGCATTACAACGCAGCCTAGAGAAAAAGGCCTTTGAAGCTGGTGGCGGTGGCTACAAGGCACCTATACAGCGTGTTGGTGACTTTCTAAACAACGTAAAAACCAACCGACTTGGCAGCGTAACACCTAGCTATACCTCCGGATACACCTATAGCAACCTGCATGATTGTTTACCACAATACATAAGCCAATCTTTATCAATGGGCATTATGCAGATGAATAACAGATTGCGTGGGTTTGCAAATTATGACGCCATAATGACAGGCGTGGAAACACGCAGCTCCTCCCCTATACGCATACTGAGAAATGATAATTTACAATCGGTAAACACACAGGGCTTATATCCATGTGGCGAGGGTGCAGGATACGCAGGTGGAATAATATCTGCCGCTGTTGACGGCATAAAATGTGCAGAAATGGTGCTGACAAGATAGCCATTGTACAAACCCAATTGTAAATATTACTCTTGGTCACCATTAACCTAATAATTAACAGGTTATCACCTAATAGAGCTTATAATAATTTTTATATAAATCATATTCGACTTGCAAATTAGCAATATTTAATATATAATGAAAATGCAAGCTATCGTATTTAGTAATTACAAAAAATAATGGAGCATACATTTCTGCATACTCCATATTTTCTGTCTTATATTTTTTGATTAACAAAAGAAACCCCAAATCCATTTTATAAATGAATTCATAGTTCTCACCCCTTTATGTTTTTTGTTAATCAATAGATAAATCAAAATAAGGGTGAGTTCTATAAAATCAATTCAAACGACCTGTTTTGAAGGACGAAAAACATAATTTGGTAGGTGCAATATGCGTATTGCTATTTGTGACGATGAGCGTTTTTTTAGAGAAAAGCTGTTGTCTTTATTAGTAAAATATCAAAAGGAAAAACAGCTTACAGATATTGTCTGCGACCAATTTTCAAGTGGAGAAGAACTAATAACTGAGCTTGAAAAAGCCACTTACACATTTCCATATGATATTGTTTTTATGGATTATGAGCTGACCACCTCAGATGGTCTAACAATATGTCATAAAATACGTGATACCAATAAAAATATAACCATCATTTTTATTACCAGCTACCCTGAAATTGTATTAGAATCCTTTGAGGTTGGCACATATCGTTTTTTTCCAAAACCCCTAAACGAGGCTGGACTTTTCAAAGCACTGGATACATATAGGAAGGAACAGCCTGCCAATAAAATACAAATTAGGGAAAGGTGCATTACCTATTATTTAAATCCCTGGGATATTATCTACGTTGAAAGCTTTAGAAACAGCTGTAATGTTGTGCTGTCAAATAGGATATACACCTGCAATACAGCGCTATCAGCTTTTATAAAGCTATTACCTGAGGATATTTTCTGTAGGGTTCATAAATCATATATTGTGAATTTTTCACACATTTTGTGCAAGGGAAAAAATACTTTAACCATGAGTGACCATAGTAAAATAAATATTGGCAGAGCATATTCTGACTTATTCAGCAATAGACACATTACATATATTAAACATTACCGCTAGGAGTTTTTTCCATGGATACATTAGCATTTATAGCAACCATTTTAACAATTTTCTCAGCATATATAGGAGGCTATATAATTTCCTCCGCAACATACAGCACCCCTCAATGCAGCAGGCTTCCGCTGTTTATTATGTGCGGAATATTTATTGTTCTGGAAATAACATCATATATATTGTCATACCAAATGGTATTAATTGCATTACTTATTTTTCATATGTTTCTTGTCCCACTTTTTTATAAAAGAAACAGCAGAAAAGCCATAGCTTGTATAACGTATTATTATCTAATTATTCTTACAATATTTCAAAGTATAATACAAAAAATAGGTCAATTTTTTCTAAACGACACTCTTATAGGTTTTATTGATTTAGTTTCTATAGTTGTCTTTTGGGGGATAATTATATTATTGCGAAATCATAACATATTTTCTAAATTATACGGTTACATAGTTTATATTTCTAAATCTGTTCGTTTTATGTTTTCTGCTGCATTGACTTTGCTCTGTTTAATGTCAGTGGGAATAACAGCCAACGAGCTTTCCGTCAAACCGCTTTTTAATTTGCAGTTACAGGTAATAATGACCGCCACCATAATTGTTATGGTGCTTATTTGTCTTTTTCTGGTCTTTAAGAGTATTTCTGAAACTGTATATAAAAATGATTTTGAGAGCATTAACAAGCAGCTTCAAATACAGACCGAATATTACGCACAGCAAAATAAACACAATGCTGAAATCCAGCGATACAGACATGACCTCCACAATCATAACCTATGTATTACTGCACTGGCTCAAAACGGGGATACTAAGGGCATACTTGAATATTTAGGCACTGAGCATTTATTGACCACTGTTCCAAGCTATAAATTTAATACCGGCAATGAAATTGTTAATGCCCTGCTAACAGATAAGCAAGCAACGGCGTTACAGTATAACACCTGCATCTCATTTAACGGCACGCTAAAGTATGCTTTCCTACAGCCTATTGAATTATGTACAATTTTCGGAAATTTAATAGATAATGCTATTGATTCTGTAAAAAAAGATAAAGGCTCTTTATCTAAAAAAATAACTATTGATGTATCTAACCTAGTTAGCACAATATTAATAACGGTGAAAAACCCCATATTTGATGAATGTACAATTATTAATAATCATATTATAACCAGTAAAAAAGATACCTATTGTCATGGATTTGGTATCAACAACATTAATGAAATATCAAAAAAATACAACGGTAAATTATCGCTGAAAAAAGATAAAAATATATTTGTTGCCCATGTCCTTCTATACATTAGTTAAAAATACATTATCGCCACTTTACAAACGCAAAGTGGCGATTTTATTTGCAGTCTATAGGTTTTGCATATCTATTACCATGAACATATTTCACTTAATACAACTGGGGTGGTAACCTTCCGCAAAGCATAATCGCAATAGCCGACCCTTCTGATAAAAGCTTTAAAATCATCAGAGTATGGAAAAACACATACTGCTAATTATCTTATTATATTTTCGACATATCTAATATTTTATAATCAAATATTAGATTTTGACTTTAATGCTCACATTATTTGCTATTTATACATTTACATAACAAATATTGTTATTATTTTTATTCAGCTTTTAACTCCTTTTTACCACTCTTTTCTCCTTCACAACCACATTTATCAAATGCTGGATTAAAGTCATAGAAATTTTTATCGTCAAGCTTATCTGTTATTATCCGCAGACCCTCTCCAAACCGTTGATAATGTACAACCTCTCTAGCACGCAAAAAGCGTATTGCGTCTGTAACATCAGGGTCCTCACAGAACCTAAGAATATTATCGTAGGTGGTTCTGGCTTTTTGTTCTGCTGCCAAATTTTCGTGTATATCTGTTATTGGATCACCCTTGCTTTGCAAATACGCTGCTGTAAATGGGTCTCCTGCCGCTGAACTAGGATATATACCTGTTGTATGGTCAACAAAGTATTTATCATATCCTGACTTTTCTATCTCATCAATTGTTAAGTTTCTGGTTAGCTGATACACAATGGCACCAACCATTTCCAGATGAGCTAGTTCTTCTGTACCTACAAGAGCCTCAGAAATGTTCCAAATTAAGATTTATGGGGACAAGCATAATTCTATCGGTATGTTGATACATAGTTTTTCAACCTATGATAAGGTGAAAAGATGGAAAGAAAATGCAAATAGTAAAAGCGCTCAAAAGCCTTATATTACTGAGGTTAGCGACATTTTAAAGAATATTAACGTATACGCCGTAGCATCCACTAAATATCAATTTTCTGAATGGATTTTATAATTTTATAGATTTACAATATGTGTAAAAACCGGTGTTCTAAACCGTACAATGAAGTTAAACTTATGTGCGTTTTAGTAAAATTGCAATTTGAATTTTTAGATGTATAATGGTAATAAAAAGCGCTTTTTAATATTACAGGAGGTTAATATGCATTCCATAAATGAAATTGAAAAGATATTTGATAATCATAATGAAATAATGAGTACAGCAGAGTTAAAGGATAATAAAATTTTTTACAAAGAAATTCAAATGCTTCTGGAGAACGGCACAATCGAAAAAGTAAAGCGTGGTTATTATTATTTGGTAAATCAATATAACAAAAGTACCCTAGGAATAATATATTATCTTTTTCCACATTCAATTATTTGTATGAATTCAGCTCTGCATTATTATGGGTATATAGAAAATAAACCTTTAGAATGGTATTTAACTTTTGATAAGAATATCTCAAGACGACTTCTGAAAATTGATTATCCACAAATAAAAACATATCAAATTGACACTGAATTATTGTCAGTCGGAGTAACAACTGTAATGATAGACCACTACCCCGTTCAAATTTATGATAAAGAGCGAACAATTTGTGATGTATTAAGAAACATGAATAGAATGGATAAAAAAGTTTTTACTACGGCAATTCGTAATTATGTCAATGACCCGAAGAAAAACATTTCGAAATTAATGGAATATGCCAAATGCCTTAAAGTAACGCATCGTGTTAAGAATATAATTGAAGTTTGGATATAACAATAAGAAGGGTAGGTTAATTTAGGTATTTATCTTGAAAATCAATATAGCATGTGCTATACTAATAATAAGAATAATAAAGCGGGTGTTAATATGAACTTTTCTGATGCAATTAAAGATATAAGGAAAGCATTGAATCTTACACAAACTGAACTAGCTAATGAACTTGAAGTAAGTTTTTCAACGATTAATCGTTGGGAGAATGGCAAAACCATTCCAAATAAAATGACAATAAAAATGATTCATAACTTTTGTGAGAAAAACAATGTATCGTTCAAATATATTACAATGAATATAACAATATAATAAATCATAGCAAGGAGGCGTTAGAATGTTATCTTATCTAAAAGGCGATCTTTTATCTAGCCCTGCACAAGTGCAGGTAAATACAGTTAATACTGTAGGAGTTATGGGTAAAGGAATTGCATTACAATTTAAAAATAAATATCCTGCTATGTTTGAGGCTTATCAAAATGTTTGTGAAAAGCATCTTCTTGATGTAGGAAAACTTTATTTATGGAAGTCTACTGAAAAATGGATTTTAATGTTTCCGACAAAGAAACACTGGAGAAATCCATCTAAGATAGAATATATTGAAAGCGGTCTTAAAAAGTTTGTAGAGAATTATGAGCGGATAGGCATAGAGTCTATTGCTTTTCCTAAATTAGGTTGCGGAAACGGTAATCTTGACTGGAATGTTGTGCGACCTATTATGGAGAAATATTTAAAACCATTGCCTATTACTATATATATTTACGTGGACAACTATGAACTTGAATCCTTAGAGCATGAAGATGCTAAGTTTACATCTTGGATTCATAGCAAGCCTCGTGATATGAGTTTCAATATACTCAAAGAAGAATTGCAGGAAATCTTAAAAAACAATAATGATATTATTTATTCTGATGGAACAACAAAGCACGTTGAGTGGAATAATGATAAAATTACAATTCAAAACGGTCATACAATAGAAATTGAAGAATCTAATTTATGCGATTTTTGGGATTATATTAAAAATGTAGGTGTAATTGATATTAAAAAAATCCCTGAAATGTACATTCAATACTCTGATGTTATGTTGGAAATATTTAAAAAGCTTAAATATTTGCAGCCTATCTTAGTTGCAAGCAATGAGAAAGGTTTGAATGATGGTCTAGGCTATCAGTACATTGAGGGTAAATGATATGAAGTATGATGAAATTATTAAAAACCAAATGTCTTCGTTACCACCATCTATAAGATGGTGGCCAAAATATTTTTATCATTTTACTAATATTGAAAACGCTTTGGGGATTATTGATAAGGGCTGGATTTATGGTCGTCAGGAAGCTGTAGAAAGTAATTTAATGGGAACTGATAACGCTAGCCCCTCAGTAATTTCGGTATCTCAAAACAAAATTAAAGAATATGCACGGTTATATTTCAGACCAAGAACTCCTACTCAATATCATAATGAGGGATATAAACCTGAACATATTAGGGATACTGATGTAAATGCTAATTGTCCCGTTCCTATATTTTTCTTTTTAGATTCTAATACGATTTTGAATATGGATGGAGTTGAATTTTCCGAAACAAGCTGTGCAGGTCAACATGATTTGCAGTTGCTTTCGGGCACTGAAGAATTTGAAAGTCTTCAATTTTACAAAATCTATCACGATAAATACATTTTGCCAGATGAACGTGACGATATAGTGAAACATCGGCATGCTGAGGTTGTTCGTTTGAATGGATTGCCAATAAAGGATACTATAAAAGGAATTGTTTGCAGAAGTGTTGCTGAGAAACAAACCCTTCTCTATCTGCTTAAAACTCAATATCCAAAAGCATATCGTACTTATCAACCTATTATTAGATATTCACCAGAATTAAACTTATTCTTTAATAATGGTATCTTTGTAAAAACGGTAGAATATAGTGATGGAAAAATCTTTGTTGAGCTAAATGATAAATCAAAACGTTATCATCGTGATAGAAGCAACGAAAACGACTTTGAATTTAAAGCAGATGTGCAATACATTGATGAAAATGGCATTATAATTGAACGCGAGCAATTTATTCTTTCAATTGATTATGCTAGTGTCACAGGTGTGAATTTGTCTGACGTATCTGCTAAATCTAATAATGCAATAGTAGAAATTTATTTTGATAATAATCTCATGTACAAAAACATATTAAACATGAGCACAGAAGACTTGTTGTAATATATATTTGAAAGCCTTGTAACTGTTTGTGTTTACCAGGCTTTTTCCGTATTTGAATAATTTGAGGAGGTATAATTTTGGCTAAATTAAAATATGATAAGCTCTCTACCAATTTGCAAGAAAAAATAAAATCTGACAGAAAAAACGGATGGATTAATCCTTATCGATGCGATAATGACAATTGTATTAGGCGAAAGCCTAACCATGATATTCCGAATTTGTGGCGTCCTGCGTTTGTTAGAGATACAGAAAAAATCGTTCATCTTCCGCTTTACAATAGATATGCCGATAAAACGCAGGTGTTTTCATTTCATAATAATGACGATATAACCAGACGAGCACTGCATGTGCAATTAGTATCAAGAATTGCACGAAATATCGGCTCAGTCTTAGGCTTAAACCTTGATTTAATAGAGGCAATAGCATTAGGACATGATATAGGTCATGCCCCATTTGGACATGCCGGAGAAAGATTTCTAAGTGAAATATTATATAAGGAAACTGGCAGATATTTTAATCATAATGTGCATAGTGTACGTGTTCTAGATGATTTATTCAGAAGGAACATATCGCTTCAAACATTGGATGGAATTCTTTGTCACAACGGAGAATTTGAACAGCAAGAGTATAGACCTATTTATGCAAAGGGCTTTGATGATTTTGATAAACAAGTAGAATCTTGCTATATAGATGGAAATTCGGCAATAAAGACATTGGTTCCATCTACTCTTGAAGCTTGTGTGGTCAGAATTTGCGATATGATTGCTTATCTTGGAAAAGACAGACAGGATGCGAGAACTGCTAGAATTATTGATTATAATTATAAATTCAATACCGATAAACTTGGAACTGAAAATGCTTCAATTATTAATAATATGACAGTTGATATAATTGAAAATAGTTACGGTAAGGATTGTATTCTTTTAAGTGAAGCCGCTTATAATGACTTGAAAAAAGCTAAGAAAGAAAATTATGAAGTAATTTATAAAAACAAATCAATAAATAAACAATATGAAGAAATTATTCGTCCTATGTTTGTTGAAATGTATTATGTGCTTCTTGATGATGTGAAAAAGGATAAAACAGATTCAATTATATTCAAACATCATATTAATTTTATTTCTAATAGCTTGAAATACTATGACGCTGAAGCAAACTATTTATCTGAAGAGCCAAATCAGATTGTGGTTGATTATATCGCCAGTATGACGGATGATTACTTTGTTGCATTACATAAGTTGATGTTCCCTGATAGCCAGTATCATATTGAATATAAATCATATTTTGAAGGATTTATATGTGAGGTATGAAATGAAATTTAGTAAATACTATGAATAGCCCAATAGAATACATAAGAAAGGAATGATTTGAATTTGAATTCACCAATGTCAGATGAAAGAGCAGCGTATGATGCTATGAAAAACGCGAAAGAAAAATTCGGTATTTTTCATAAATCCTGCTTTCATATTCATACTCCAGAATCTTATGATTATAAGCTTAAAAGTGATTGGTCAATCAGTGATTATCAATCAGCATCTGATGAAGAGCTTTTCAACCTTTGCATAGAAAAAAAGGGTTTTCCTGATATAATAGACTTTAAAGATATTACCCTTGATAATGACTTTAAGTGTTTTTCTGATAAAAAAGATATGTTTGCATTTATATTGTTGGCTGAAACAATTATAACTAATGATATTGAGCTAGTTTTGATAACCGACCACCATACTGTCAAAGGAATTCCTAAGCTAAAAACCGCTATCAGTACATTGTGCAAAATGAGAAAACATAGAGTATATCCAGAAGTTTTACTTGGGATAGAAATTTCTTGTGCCGACAAAAACCATATTGTTGGAATGTTTGATGACAACCCTATAAATATAAATGAAATAAATAGATGGTTAGCTGATAATTTGTTATCCGTCAAGGACGGTTCCTTTAAAACAAGTATTGAGGTTTTACAATTTATTAAATCTATTGGGGGTATTGGATATATTGCTCATATTGATACTTCTGATATATTTAATGAAAAATATTTGAGCGGTGCATATAAGAAAAAATTGCTTTCAGATGATGTGTTGCAAATTATCGGAATATCCAATCATGAGCGTATAAATTATGTTAAAAGTAAAATTGCACAGTATCGTTCTTCTGAAATGAAGATTGTGATTGACAATGATGCTCATGATATTGATGCTATTCCAAAAAACATCTTTTGGATAAAAGGAAGTAAAAGAAACTATTTAATGGTAAAAGAAGCCTTTAATGATTACGATATATCTGTTAGCTTTGAAACAGAAGAAGCGGTAGGTCAGCATATACGAGGTATTTATATAGAAAACAGAGATAGCGGCTTTTTAAATGGTAATGATAAACAGGCATTTTCCTTGAGTTTTTCTAAAGCATTAAATTGTGTAATTGGTGGCAGGGGTACGGGGAAAAGTACTGTTCTCGAATTGTTAGAATACATCCTAAGCCAGAGATGTGAAAACAATAGTAGGCTAGATTTTATATGTTCGCACGGAAATTCGTGGATTCTCTATGAATATAAAGGTGATGAATATTTAATCGAGATGAGAATGCCAGTTAAACCTAACGCCGATGACAATATATTACGTTGCTTTGGACAAAATCTTTCTGACAGGTATCGTTATCCATATTGTTTTAATCAGAACGATATTCGAGATTACGCTTTTAAACATTTCTTAAAAATTTCAAAAGTAGTAGCTGTAAATGATAATTGGTATCTTGACACTGTAGCAAACAAACGAGAAATTCTTAATCATTTTTTCGATGTTAGATACTCTGTCAACGAATTGGTAAACACAGCTGGAGGAGAAAAAATAAATAGCTTTTTATATGAAACGCTTTTTGAAAATAAAGTTTTATCTAAACCTGAGGATGCAATTAGATTTAAACAAAAATCTGGTTTAGTAAAAGCTCTTGGAGATGTACAAAATGTTTTACAGAAAAGAAAAATGGAAGTTGATTTAATCATAAATCCATTTAACGACAGCCAAGATAATATACTAAGAATAATTTATTCGCAAAACGGAGTGTATTCAGATCCCGATTTGGCATATTGGTTATTTGGCGATAATTATAGCAAAAACAAATGGTATATGCATCAGAACATCACACAAGAGAATATTGTTGAATATTTATTAAAGCTTTATAGTGAATTGGGAATATTTGAGTTTTTGACATTAGTGGTTAACGTAGATATTTATAAAGCTTGTTCTATAGCTAATATATTAGAATTTTGTACAGACTTAAACCAAAGTATGGTAGAGCAAGGGGTTACCTCTTTAGAAGCGACAAAAACCGAAACTTTATTAGCAGAGATTTTTCAAAAACTGGTTACAAAAGAGAATATAAGCTTAGTCATTGATTATTTAAAGAAATATATAGCAAATATAGAGGACTTTTCTTTAGCACGGAAATCAATTTCTGTCTCTTATACACATCT
>DGFJ01000039.1 GCA_002391625.1 Ruminococcaceae bacterium UBA3903
CTGCCACTAAAACCACAGCCAAGACAACAGCAAAAAAGAAATCGCCAACAGATAAAAGGTAATTTAAAATGGAGTTGGGGGCGATGAATAACCACCGTCCTCCCTTTCGCTTGTTCAAGGATGTGCCTATACCTTGTATGGGGTTTCTGTTCCTTAGACCAAAGGTTTACCATCCAGCCTCCTTGGAAATTCACCTTACGGCAGACACCCTTGTCTTTGGTTATGTTTTCTCCACTACTAAAGCATACTAAGGACTTTCACCTATTATATTATGCCCATGCTGGGCGAAGCAAAAAAGCTCATATACCAAAGAAAAAGGTATGTGAGCTTTTACATTTTAAGCAGTAAATCCTATCACCTTTTTCCATACCCTCTATCACATATTTTATTGATTTTTACCCATAACAAAACGGCAGCATACAAAAATGTACACTGCCGTTAGAACCTATTTTTTATGCACCCTGTGAAATAATTGCAATTAATATTGTAAAATAGTGGAACACGCTACCTGCTATGGTGAACAAGTGCCATATGGAGTGAAAGTATTTTAACCTTTTTAAAAGGTAAAAAGCTATTCCCACGGTATAGAACAAACCACCCACCCCTAAGAAAATCAGGGAAATAGTGGGCATACACTCCAGCAACGGCTTTACCGCCAGCACGATAACCCACCCCATAAGAACATAGCACACCATATTAACCTTTCTGTACCGTTCTAAATCAATGGAGTTCAGTACAATTCCTACTATTGCCGCCGCCCACACTACGCCAAACAGCGTCCACCCAAACCAGCCACGCAGACAAGCAAGGGTCAAAGGGGTATATGTGCCAGCTATTAGAAAAAATATAGTGTTGTGGTCCATAATCCTAAAAAAAGTTTTTGCACCCTCGTTAGTGATTGCATGATACAAGGTAGACATGGTGTACAGTATAATTAGTGAAGCACCAAAAATACATGAGCTTACCACCGCCCACACATCAGAATAAATAACCGAGCATACAATTAGCACCACAGTACCCGCCACTGATAGCAGGCTGCCTACACCATGAGAAACCGAGTTAAAAATCTCCTCACCTAATGTATACCGTTTATTAAGGGGAGTTTTTGTATGTGGCAAATCTTCCTTACTCAATTATATTACCTCCAAAGGCTTCAACCGTCAGCGTTAAACTCTTATCGTCGCAGTTTATGCTGTATTCGTTTGATTGTCTGGTGACTGATATTTCTGTATATTGACCCTTAGCGTCTTTTGATATGCCATCATCAGTATATAGCACATACCTTGCAGAATCCTGTACAAGGGCTAATACCTCTAACTGTGTACAGTCCAGCTTTTCAGTGGATAAAGCAGATTTCACCATAGGTAAAGCTCCGTTTTCTTTTATAAACAGAGGCACCTCGCTAAGCTCCACATTAATGTAGTGATGACCTTTTTTCAGCACCTCACAGGTATAGCTGTCACCACGCATTTTTACAAACAGCATATTCTGTGGCAAATAAACATATCTTCCATGTGCGTTCTGCTTGTAAACAGGTGCTATCATTATGCTGTCGCCTACCATCAGCTGGTCTTCAACCTGCTTTGCCATATTATCCCTTGGATAATCAAAGGCAAGTGGTCTAAACATCATTTCATTATTTATATTAGCCTTCATAAATTCGCTGTACAGATATGGTATCAGCTTATAACGAACAGAAATAATATCCTTAAACCAATCCTTGTTTTCAAACAGGTAGCACTCCTGTTCTCTGGTACCTATGGCTGAATGGTTACGCATCAGAGGTGTAAACACACCCAATGCCAACCAACGCAATACTAAATCCTCCGTTGTGTTAGCACCAAAGCCACCAATATCCGACCCTATATACATAAATCCACACATATTTAACCCAGGCAGCTGTTTTAAGCACAGCTCAATATGTGACCACCATGACTGGTTGTCACCTGTCCATATACCGCCATAACGGTGCATACCAATATATGATGAACGGGAAAACAGCAGTAACCGTTTATTAGGTGCTATGGTATCAAATGCTTGTGCTGCACTTTTTGTCATGTTAAAGCCATATATATTATGCACCTTGTCATGACGCACCATTTTACCGTCTATGCTGTGGTAAAAGCCCTTGTAATCCTCTAACCCGCTAAAAACATCACGCAGTTCAAAATAGCTGTTAATATCCAGATTTTTGTTTCGATATTCGTCTACCCGCTCCCACGCCTTATCCAATTTGTTTTTAGAGTAGAATATAGCAGGCTCGTTCATATCGTTCCAAAAGCCCTCTATGCCCGTATCTGTCAGCACCTTGTACTTGCTGCCAAACCACTGTCTGGCTTCATCCTTTAAAAAGTCCGGAAAATGCGTAAGACCAGGCCACACAGCAGAAATAAAATCGCTGCCATTTTCGTCCTTACAGAAGTAGTTGTTTTTAACACCCTCCTCATACACGTCATAGCCCTTTTCTATCTTTACACCAGCGTCAATAATAGGTACTAATTTTATATCCTGTTCCTTCATTTCAGCTACAAAGCTTTTAAAATTAGGGAACTTTTCCTCATCCACAGTAAAGTCCTTGTAGTCCGTCATATAGTCAATATCCATATAAATAGCATCTATTGGTATGTCGCTGTCCCTATAGCCCTTGGCTACCCTTCGCAGGTCATCGGCTGTTTTGTAGCCCCAACGGCTTTGCTGAAAACCAAACGCCCACCTTGGGGGAGCATAGCCCTTACCCACCATTTTTCTAAACTGCCTTACTATATCCTTTTCGTTGTCACCTGTTATTACATACAACACTAAATCCTGCTCCTGTGGTGTAATGACAAGGTCATTAAGTGCTGTATAGCCAATATCAAAGGTTACACCCGCTGGTGTATCCACAAACACGCCAAAGGTTTTTGCACCGCTAACTATTATAAAGTTGTGCGCACCATACAGTGAGTTCTTGCTTTCCGTATGCACTGGGTCATCAGCACAAAAGCTAGTATATGACCAGCCACGCTTGTTGATTCCCCTTACACTTTCTCCTAAACCGTAAACTATATCATTTGCACTCATTTTATAGGAAAAACTAATTTTATCCTCTGCCGTTGACATATTTAACAGCTTTAGGGCTTCTGATGAATCCTCCAGCTTTTCTACTGTTGCCTGTGTTTCAATGGGTGTTCCATAGGTATATTTAAAAATCATAATTTTAACTTCCCTTCTAAACCTATAATTTATTATATATTAACGCTAAGCTTTAAAAAATGACAAATAATCCATGGGGATATTTTTTAATCTGCCGTCTGGTTAATGCTGAGTATAAGTTAATCTGCACCAAAGCCATTAATGTTGCTTTACCCTGTTGGGTTTATAGTCAATACAATTTTACGCCCTTGCAAAAGCCATAAAATGACTATATAATTATAACACACTTATATTACACTATACAGGCAGAAATATGATGAATTAACTAAAAACTTTTTTGGATATAGGAGGTCTTTTTTTTGGAGAATAAGGTTATTTTAACAGCGGACAGCACCTGCGATTTGACAACAGAATTATTGCAGAAATACAAGGTACATACTATACCGTTACATATCAATTTAGGTGGCAGCAGCTATTTAGATTTGCTAGATATTACACCAGATGATATTTATAAAAACTTTGGTGAAACAGGTACTTTGCCAAAAACAGCCGCTGTAAACACTCAGGAATACATAAACGCACTAAAGCCATACATAGACAAGGGCTATGAGGTGGTTCACGTTAATTTGGGCAGTGCGCTGTCAGCATCCTACCAAAATTGCTGTAATGCAGCTAAACAGCTAGGTGGTATATATCCTGTAGACTCCTGTAATCTATCCACAGGGTCCGGACTGCTTGTTATACAGGCAGCACAGCTAATATCCCAAGGCTGCAGTGCCAAGGAGACAGCTGAAAAAACTCAGTCAATGGCACATAACAGCCATGGCAGCTTTATAGTTGACCGTTTAGAATATTTACGAGCCGGTGGCAGATGCTCTGCTGTAGCTGTACTAGGTGCAAACATATTAGGTATAAAGCCCTGTATAGAGGTTGACAACACAAACGGCAGTATGTCAGTGGGCAAAAAATACCGTGGCAGGCTGACAAAGGTACTGACCACCTATGTTGAGGAACAGCTAAACCGATATAATGACATTGACACAAGCCGTGTGTTCATCACCCACGCAGGCATATCGCAGGACATGGTTGACCATGTTTATAACATATTAAGTAAAAAGCACATCTTTGATGAAATTTTAGTTACTCGTGCCAGCTGTACAATATCCTCACATTGTGGGCCGGATACACTGGGCATATTGTTTATGACAAAATAAAATGCAAAAAGGGTGCTACCACACAGGTAACACCCTCAATTTTTTATTCTTTATAGAATAATCTCGCCCTGTGCTGTAAAGCCTAAACCAGCAGCGTTTGACTCGTCTGTGTCAACGTGCATAGCAGGTGCAAACTTCTCACTAACACGAACCACTACA
Source organism: Ruminococcaceae bacterium UBA3903 (assembly GCA_002391625.1). Taxonomy (GTDB): domain Bacteria; phylum Bacillota; class Clostridia; order Oscillospirales; family Acutalibacteraceae; genus UBA3903. The sequence goes on from DGFJ01000039.1 coordinate 4,506, forward strand.
TCACCAAACACCAAGCTTCTGCCATCAGCATTAGTTTTAACAGATACAATCTGCTTGTCATTTACGCCAAATTCCTCCGCTGTTTTTGGGTCAAGGTGAATATGCCTTTTAGCGGCTATAACACCCTGTGCCAGCTCTACCTCTCCCTTGGGACCAACCAGCCTGCACCCTGGTGTACCATCAATATCCCCTGACTCACGAACAGGTGCAGCAATACCCATTTTTCTGGCATCAGATAAAGAAACCTCTACCTGTACAGCAGAACGTACAGGACCTAAAATACTCATATTAAACTCACCCTTAGGGCCAACCACTGTTACTTTTTCAGCACAAGCAAACTGACCAGGCTGTGACAAATCTTTTTTATTTGTCAGTGTTGCACCCTTGCCAAATAATGCTTCCAGCACCTCTTGTGTAACGTGCAGATGACGTGCAGATGTTTCTACCAATATTGTCTTATTCATAATAATACCACCATTCTCCCCACCTATACACCCTACAGCCTGTGGGGGGATAGCTGTAGGTGGCATTCCAATATTTTTCATATACATAAATGCTATACCATAATTTTACAACGACTTCAGGATAATTTCAACCTTTATAATAAATTTCCAAATGCACCTTGTGGATTTTTCTACTTATAGATGTTAAAATAGCCTTGTAAGCTATAATAAAGTAAAACTACCGAAGGGATTGAAATAAATGATAGATACATGGGATGAGCTAATCCATAAATGTAACAGCTGTACAAGCTGTGATTTAGCTAAAACTCGCACAAATGTCGTAGTAGGTGTTGGCAATAAAAATGCTGAGGTTTTGTTTATAGGTGAAGGTCCTGGGGAAAATGAGGATTTACGTGGTGAACCCTTTGTAGGGCGTGGCGGTCAGCTGTTAGACAAAATGTTAGCCGCCGTCGACCTAGACCGTAACAAAAACATATACATCGCCAACATGGTAAAGTGTCGACCACCAAAAAATCGTGACCCTTTGCCACAGGAACAGGAACAATGTCTGGGCTGGCTAAGAAATCAGGTACAGCTCATAAGACCAAAAATAATTGTTTGTTTAGGCAGAGTATCCGCTACACGCCTTATAAAAAAGGATATGAAAATAACCAAGGAGCATGGCATATTCTTTGAGAAAAACGGTGTATTATTAATGGCTACCTTGCACCCTGCGGCATTGCTAAGAAACCCCAATAACAAGCCTGATGCTTTTCAAGATTTTCTAAAGCTACGTGATAAGATAAAGGAAATATGTGACCACACCTATGACTAAACAAAACAACTAACGCTACAGCACCACTGGTATTTCTTCTATAGCAGTTATGGAGCTAGGAGTAACCTCACAGGCAAGGGCTAATATATGTACGCCCTTTGCCTGTGCTTTTTTTAACGCCTGTCCAAACTCCATGTGGGTGGTATAATTGGGGGTAAAATATTTTACATTACTCATTTGTACAATAAACACCACATATGCTGTATAGCCATTGTCCACTGCATCACACAGCTCCTCTATATGCTTTAGCCCACGAAGAGTGGGTGCGTCAGGAAACCTGACAATGCCATTAACCTCTAGGGTTACACCCTTTATTTCTGCTAAAATTTTCTCTTTGTTGGCTTCAATATAAAAATCAATACGAGAGTTACCAAGGGTGTATTCTGGTTTTATGACAGTAACATTTTTAAAGTAATTACTTTTATTTACCCATTCATTAAACACCTTGTTGGGTATTTGGCTGTCCATATTAATTAACCTGTCATCCTTATACACCGCTATAAGGTCGAAGGCGGTCTTTCGATTTGGGTTGTCGCTCTTTTGTACAAATACGGCCGCATTAGGTATCAGCAGCTCCCTGCATCGACCTGTATTTTTAACATGACACACCTCCACCCTGCCATTAATTTCTATATTGGCAATAAATCTATTTGGTCTGCTTTTAAAAAAGCCCTTGTAAATATTGGTATAATCCATAAGAAGCACTCCCTTTTTCCCTTATATAGATTTATTGTAGTACATAACGTGACATCCTGCCACCACCTACGATAACGCTTCCCATCTAATCATTATGCTATATAACCCTAACACAACAAAAGGCTTTCGCAAGTAGTATTTCTTGTTCCTTATCTGGATATATCCTAAATTTATACCCATTATTCAATGCTTTTGCCTATGCTTTTACATATATTTTGCAATGCTTTATAAGTATCATAATATAACAATATATGAACAATACTAATGATGATTATTATCTAATTTCATTTGTTCACCTGTCTTTAATACGATATGTTTCTGATTATACAACATAGGTTTTCAAACATCAATATTCTGAACATAATTTATCCCCACCTATAGCAGGCCACCGTAAATTGCAAAATTCACCTAAATTTAAACAATATATTAAATTAATCTGTTCGCCTTTACTTGAATATCACTAAATGGTATAATTACATCTAGTAGTTGACGAATTTTAACACACCTGAATATCACTGTTTAGTGGTATATAGCAAACTAATACTTTAGGAGGAATACATATTATGAAATGTCCAAAATGCAGCGAGGAATACGATAATTCCTTTGGTGCCTGCCCGTTTTGCGGTACGCTAAACCCCGGCACGTCACATGACAATGATGACTCTGCCCAAGCTGAACCCGCCGCCTTATCAGAGGAATCCCCCGCAGAAGGCTCTAATGAACAGCCCACAGAGAGTGAGGGCTACAACGACAATTATGGTGAAACACAAAACGAAACAGCTCAGCAGCCTGACGAATTAGACAGCAACGCCATAGAGGATAACTTTGGCAATGGCTACACACCACAAGAAGCCGCACCAGCTAACAGTATTCTCAAAAATAAGAAGGCTATTATTATTGGTGGCGCTATTGGTTTAGTAGTAATCATTGGCATCATCGTGGCAATTATCTTTGGTACAGGTGGTGCAAGCAACAACAAGCAGAACCTTAGCAGCAGTGCAACTGGCATAACTGCTACTAACCCCGATGGCACGCCTGTTGTAAATTCCACTAACCCTGATGGCACACCTATTGAATATGCAACCAATGCCGATGGTACAGTGGCAACCGACCCACAGGGCAACCCTGTGGTTATCACCAACCCCAACACCAACGGAAGCTCCAACAGCTCCAGCAATTCTTCTGCCACTTCCTCTGGCAATGACAGCTCTGCCAGCTCAAAGGCAGACGACAGCTCCTCCAAGCCAAACGATACATCATCTGCTGCAGCCTCTGGTGGTTCATCAACAGCTACACCAAGCAGTAACAGTGGTGACTCCGATAAAACAGTTGAAATCAACGGTCAGTCCTTTAAGGTGGGAGATAAGGTTAAAATTTCATTCTATATTAACGGGGTTTCAAAAAGCGTTGCTGGTATTAACAGCACTGTAAATTACAACTCCTCACTGCTGACCTATGAGGAGGATTCTATAGCTCTTCCTAATCTGCCTGGCTGTGTTTACAACACCTCTTTAGACAACCAAATACTGTTTAACGCATCAAACGTTACCTCTGGATTTGATTTTTCTGGTGAAACGCTACTGTTATCTGCCAGCTTCACCATAAACGATACATCTGCCACAGCTGACACCGTATCCATTAATTTAGTGGAGCTTTTGGATCAAGATACTAATGACATTAACAGTGATGAATATACAACTAATATAGTTATAGAAAAGTAATAATGTGTTTATTTATCACAAAAGCTTTTTAGTAAAATGAACATTTAGATTTAACGGCGAGGAGCTTTCTTCGCCGTTTTTTCATGCTAAAATATTGTGAAATAAACAATTAGTGTGCAACGATACAGCCCTTAAAAGCCCCGTCGTACTGTGTAGTGCGTTTTCAGGCTTATACTAATCCTCTGTTAAGGTATTTAATAATTCAATGCCCTTGGGTAATGCTTTGACTGTATCATCATACCAAGCCTGTAACGTATTTTCACCTCCGAGGTATTCTCATTAAGGGCAGGCACAAAACAGGGCAGCTGTGGCTTACACCTCAGCTGCCCTGTTTTTATATTTAAAACTTCCAATAAGCTATTATAGCTACCGCCGCATTATCCTCCGAACTCACTTTTCTTTGCCTCAATAACCTTTTGTGCTACCTGTGCTGGTGCATCCTCATAACGAGCAAAGCTAAATGTAAAGAAGCCTCTGCCCTGTGTAACCTGCCTGATAAACGTGGAAAAGTCATGCATCTCTGCCATTGGCACCTCTGCCTCAACCACCTGCATACCATCCTCACCTGGGGACATACCCAGCACCCTGCCACGACGCTTGTTAACCTCACCCATAACATCGCCCATATTATTATCTGGTACAGCTGCCATTAACATTCCAATAGGCTCTAACAGGGTTGGCTCTGCTGTTGGCATACCGTTTTTATATGCCATAGCGGCTGCCATTTTAAAGGACATTTCTGAGGAATCCACAGGATGATATGAACCATCATACAGTGTAGCTTTTATTCCCACTACTGGGTATCCTGCTAACGGACCCTTCTTAATGCTTTCCCGCAAACCTTTTTCAACGGCTGGGAAAAAGCCCTTTGGTACAGAACCACCAACCACACGCTGGGCAAACTCTAATGCTTCGCTGTCACATGGCTCAAACTCTATCCAGACATCTCCAAACTGTCCATGACCGCCTGACTGCTTTTTATGTCTGCCCTGTACCTTTACACTTTTACGAATAGTTTCACGATATGCAACCTTTGGTTTTTCCAAAACCACATCTATGCCAAACTTGTTTTTCACCTTTGACACGATAACATCTAAATGCTGTTCACCTAAACCAGAAACCAGCATTTGGTGGGTTTCTACATTGTTTTCCAGCTTTATGGTGGGGTCTTCCTCTGCAATTTTTAACAATGCCTGTGCCACCTTATCCTCATCACCCTTAGCACGAGGTACAATTGCCATTGTAAACGACGGTGTAGGATAGCGTACTCCGTCTAATACTACCTTTCGTGTTGGTGCACAAAGGGTATCACCTGTGATAGTACCTGTCAGCTTTGGCACAGCACCAATATCACCTGCACCTATGTAGGACATTTCCTCCTGCTTTTTACCCTTGATAATCATAACCTTACCTATACGCTCAGCGTTACCTGTACGCATATTAATCAAAGGGGTTTCCGGTGCTATCTTTCCAGATACCACCTTAAAGTATGACAGCTTACCTACAAATGGGTCGGCAACAGTTTTAAACACAACAGCTGCTGCTGCACCGTTTTCATTACAGGTTATTTCAACCGGCTCACCGTCCACATCTGTGGCTATTTCATCACCCTTTTCATCTGCATTAGGTGCCAGCCACGCCAAACCGTTTAACAGCTGGTCAATACCATAGGTATTGTGAGCATCACCACAAAAAACAGGAGAAATAGTACCCTCCTTAACACCCTTGCTAACACCTACAATTACCTCTTCGGGGGTAAATTCTTCACCACTAAAATATTTCTCAAACATTTGTTCGTCCGTTTCGGCAACTGCCTCATAAATAGCCGTACGCAACCCACCCAGCCTGTCACCTAGGTCTGGCATAGTTGTTTCTGTCATCTTGTTATCCTCATACTTATACGCCTTATACTCCAGCATATTTATATAACAATCTGCCTTACCATCTACTATAAACGGTACAACTATAGGACACACCGACGGGCCAAAGGAAGCCTTTAGCGTTTCAAATACCCTGTAAAATCTTGCACTTTCATCACAAAGTCCATTTACAAAGAAAAACCTTGACAAACCCGATTTAGTTGCCGCCTTTACCGCCTTATCTGTACCAACGTTAATACCATTTTTGCCAGACACTACTATTAATGCCGTATCGGCAGCTCGTATACCTTCACATACACCGCCCTCAAAATCAAAAAGTCCAGGGGTATCTATTAGATTAATTTTGTAGTTTTTCCATTCAATTGGTGCAACCGCTGTAACAACGGAAACCTTACGTTTAACCTCCTCTGGGTCAAAATCCAACACCGTATTGCCCTCGTTAATTTTGCCCAACCGATCTGATGAACCTGCCAAATATATCATAGACTCAGCAACAGAGGTTTTTCCAGAACCACCGTGTCCTACCAGAGCAATATTTTTAATTTTTTTAGCCTCATACTGTTTCAATGAAAATTACTCCTTTCGTTCTCGCCTTGTTTTATTATCAATTCTAAAACATAAAGCAAATATCACAATTTAATCTATTTATATGCCGATATTGTATCACATTTGCACACCTTTTTCAATGAATTTACTGAGATAATAAAAAATTCGCTTACAATTTACAATTATACCAGCTGAGTATTGTGCATTTTGTCTAATTGTGGAATTTAACCCTTTTGTTTTGTAAATTTAATTCTTGTTTGTTGTCTGTATTGCACAACAAATATGTACAAAATAAAATCCCCACCATAGCGGTGAGGATTAATGTTTTATTGTTGTAAGCTATTATTATGTAGCAGTAAGCTGTAACAGCCTAATCCACTACTGTTTTTAGATAAGCTACAACCTCTGCTTCTGTTGTCATTGACAATGCTTTATTAGCTATTTCGTCTGCCTGCTGTTTGCTCCAACGTGAAATCTGCTTTCTAGTGGCTAACACAGCTGTTGCACTGACGCTGTATTCTGACAAGCCAAATGATATCAACAAAGGTATTAGCATAGGGTCAGCCGCAGCCTCACCACACATACCAACCATAATATTTTGTTCTAAGCCACATTTAATAATATGCTGTATGCTCCTTAGCACAGCTGGATTAAATGCAGAATACAGGTATGCCACCCGTGGGTTGCCACGGTCCACCGCCATTGTATAGCCTGTTAGGTCGTTAGTGCCTATGCTAAAGAAATCCGCCTCCTTAGCCAACAGGTCAGCTATCATTGTAGCTGCTGAGGTTTCCATCATAACACCTACCTGCACATTGCTGTTGTACTTTCTGTTTTCTGCATCCAGCTCAGCTTTACATTCAGCTACCAATGCCTTTACAGCCCTAACCTCTTCTACACAGGTAACCAAGGGTATCATTATTTTTACATTGCCAAAAGCACTGGCTCTTAACAAGGCTCTAAGCTGTATTTTATAAATATCTGACCTTTGCAGGCAAAACCGAACAGCACGAAAGCCTAAAAATGGGTTATCCTCTTTATCTAATCCCATATATGGTATTTCCTTGTCACCGCCAATGTCCAAGGTCCGAATAATAACAGGCTTGTCCTTCATTGTTAACGCAACCCTTTTATACGCATCAAACTGCTCATCCTCTGTTGGCATTTCTGCATTATCCATAAACAGGAACTCGGTTCTGAACAATCCAACACCCTCACCGTCACACTCTAAAATTCTTGGAGCGTCCTGTGGTTTACCTATATTGCCCACCAGCTCCACCTTAATATTGTCAGCTGTAACAGTTGGCATACCTATATACCTTTCTAAAGCCTTTTTTTCTGCTAAATAGCTAAGCTTCCTCCTTGTGTACTCCTCTACCTGTTCAATTTTAGGCTGAGGGATAACCTCACCGCTGGTACCATCAACTATAACACTCATACCGTCGGTAAGCTTTTGTGTAGCACATGGAACACTAAGCACTGCTGGGATTTCTAACGCCCGTGCCAATATAGCGCTGTGTGATGCTTTGCCCCCTACCTGAGTAACAATGCCCACAATATTATCCCTGTTAATACCAGCTGTCATAGATGGTGTTAGGTCGCCTACAACTATAATTGTATTTGGTGGTGCTGTGCTAATATCCACCTGCTGTACACCAAGCAAAATGCTCACTATACTTTTTTTAATGTCTGCTACATCGGTTGCCCTTTGCTTTGTCAGCTCATCATCTGCCGCAGAAAACATGTCAATAAACATATCGCATATAGTTTCTACTGCTTTTTCTGCACATTCGCCCCCTGTAATCAGCTTTTCTATCTCGCCGTTCATATACGGATCCTGTATCATTAATATATGTCCCTGCAAAATCTCTGCTTCTTTTTCACCTAACGACTGTGCTATTTTGTCAGCCTTTACCTGTGTTTCAGCACAAAACTCCTTAAGGGCATTTTTATATCGTGCCACCTCATCGCTTATATTTTTCACCCTGACAGGCGTATAGTCCAAACTTTTTTCCGTCACCAGCATCACCCTGCCAATGCCAATACCTGCTGATGCGCCAATCCCCTGATACATAGAATACACACCTTTCTATAACCCTTGTATATAAACGGCTCTATGGATATTGTCCTTTATTATTCACCTAGCCCAGATTCTATTAACTCAACAGCCTTTGCCAAAGCATCTGCCTCGTCCTCACCTGTACACCTTATTTCTATCTCTGTGCCACATTTAATACAGGCAGCTATAATATTCATTAAGCTTTTTCCGTTTACATCATTACCCTTGACATTTAGAAAAACATCACTTTTATATTTCCCCATTGCGTTAGCAAACAATCCTGCCGGACGCATATGAAGTCCCTGTGCATTTGAAACTGTCAATTTTTTTGATACCATAGTAAAAACTCCTTTTTATATATTATAAATTATTTATTTGTTTTGTATTGGCAGAGCTTCAGTAGCTTTGTTTTTCTTTAACATAGCCAACAACAGCATACTAATAATAGAACCTACCAACAATGCTACTACATACCACAGAACATTAGTAACAACAGGGAATACAAACACACCGCCATGAGGTGCCATTAACCCACAGTTAAATGCCATTGATATGCCACCAGCTACTGCTGAACCTGCTATACACGATGGTATAACACGCAGGGGGTCTGCCGCTGCAAAGGGTATAGCTCCTTCTGTAATAAAGCACAAGCCCATTATATAATTAACCATAGCAGATTGACGTTCATCCGATGAAAACTTCTTTTTAAAGAATGTTGCACATAAAGCTATTGCAATAGGGGGTACCATACCACCTATCATAACAGCAGCCATTATGTCGTAGCCACCTGTAGCTAATGCCGCAGTACCAAACACATATGCAGCCTTGTTAAATGGGCCACCCATATCTATTGCCATCATTCCCCCTAGTACACAACCTAAAACCACCTTATATTCTGTTCCTAAGGAGTTAAGCCCGTTAGACAGTGCTGTGTTTACCCAACCAACAAAAGGATTAATGGCACACATAAATACACCCATAATTAAAATGCCTAGCAATGGATAAATAAGAACTGGTTTTATGCCTTCCATGCTTTTGGGTAAAAAGGCAAACACCCTACGCAGGAATAAAACAATAAATCCACCTGCAAAGCCAGCGATTAAAGCCCCTATGAAGCCTGATACCGCCGCTGCATCACCTGTAGGCGCCATAAATGTACAACCCAGTGTGGCAATAGAGCCACCAACAAAACCAACCGCCAGCCCAGGGCGATCTGCTATACTCATAGCTATAAAGCCGGCTAACACAGGCATCATAAACCCAAAGGCAGCACCGCCTATAGCTTTAAAAAATGCCGCTGCCTGTGTATATGTGCCAAAGCTACTGTCCTGTGGTGCACCTGCAATAGTATCTATTAAAAATGCTATTGCTATCATAATACCACCACCGATAACAAAAGGCAGCATATGTGACACACCGTTCATTAGATGCTTATATATTTGGCGTCCAACGCTTTCTTTTTCACCATCATCCACAGATATTTCACCACCTGCGTGGGTATATACTGGAGCTGTACCGCTGACTGCCTTTTTAATAAGCTCCTGTGGCTTTGAAATGCCATCAGACACTTTTACCTTAATAACCCTTTTACCGTTAAAGCGAGCCATCTCTACTTCTCGGTCAGCAGCAACGATAATCCCATCTGCGTCTGCTATTTCTTTTTTTGTTAGCACATTTTTAGCACCGCCAGAGCCGTCTGTTTCTACCTTAATAGAAACACCCATTTCTTTGCCCGCCTTTTCCAATGCCTCTGCCGCCATATAAGTATGTGCTATGCCTGTTGGACAAGCAGTAACACCTAACACTCTATAAGTAGCATTACTGTCAGCCTGTGTCTTAGCTTCTTCTCCGTATTTTTCAGTTTCTTTTTTGTCAATAATTTTCAAAAACTCTTTTTTGCTTTGTGCGTTTATCAGCTGTTTTCTAAAGCCTTCATCCATAAGCAAAACCATTAATCTGGACAATACCTCTAAATGCAAATCCCCGTTTGGTGGTGCAGCTATCATGAACAGTATATCAGATGGTTTACCGTCTACTGCTTCGTAGTTTACACCCGTTGGCACTGTAATAGCGGCTAAGCCTGCACATTTAACAGCGTCGCTTTTAGCATGTGGGATAGCAATACCGTAACCTACGGCTGTACTGCCCTGTGCTTCTCTGGCTAATATTGCGTCCTTGTACCTTTGTTCGTCTGCTATATTGCCCGACGCCACCTGTAGGGCTATAAGCTTTTCGATGGCTTGTTTTTTGGAATTAACCTTACTGCCTAGCTGTATACCTTGCTCTTTTAACAAATCTGTAACACGCATTATATTTTACCTCCTAAAACTTATTTATCAGCTGGTCAACCTTCTCCTTTGTGGCAACACCCTGTGAAAATGCAGTTGCACTGCCTGCGGCTGTACCCTTTCTTAACGCATACTGGTAGCTGCCATTTTCTAAATAACCAGCAATAAAGCCTGCAACCATAGAATCCCCAGCACCTACTGAATTTATCACCTTGCCCTGTGGTACTCCCATTTTTGTTACCTTATCATCATCATCTATCAGTATTGCACCATGTGCCGCCATAGATATAATAACGTTTTTTGCACCCATATCACGCAGCCTTCTGCCGTATAAAACCATTTCCGCCTCACTTGTCAGCTCCTTACCAAACATTTCCCCCAGCTCATAATTATTTGGCTTTACCAAAAATGGTTTATATTTTAACACATTAAGCAGTAAATCCTTTGTGGCATCTACAATAAAGAAAATGCCTTTACCACTTAGTCTTTCCAATATTCTCTCATAAATATCACTGGGCAAGGTTTTTGGTATGCTACCCGCCAACACCAAATAGTCACCGCTTTTTATTTTGTCCAGCTTACTATATAGGCTTTCCAATGCCTTTTCATTAATATTTGGACCACAGCCGTTAATATCAGTTTCAGCATCTGCTTTTATTTTAACATTAATTCTTGACAAGCCATTTTCCAGCTTTACAAAATCTGTTTTTACACCCTGCGTTTTTACACCCTGCTCAATAGCGTCACCTGTAAAGCCAGCTAAAAAACCTAATGCCACGTTATCTACACCTAAATTTTTAAGCACAATAGACACGTTAATACCCTTACCACCATACAGAACCTCCTCAGATATAGTTCTGTTAACCTGTCCTATATTAAGCTTTTTCATAAACATGACATAATCTATTGCGGGATTAAAGGTTACTGTATAAATCAAGCTAACACCTCCCTAACTACTGTATAATCTTCATAGCTTTTGTCTGACAGCTTATCTGTTATAATACATGCCTCATTTAGGTTGCCTACTGTTACCGCTGACACTCTGTTAAACTTTGTATGGTCTGCTAAAACAAATGTAACGAAGCTGTTGTTCCTAGCCTCCATTTTTATCAGAGCCTCCTCCATATCGGGGGTACTGTATCCGCTTTTGGCAGATATACTGTTTATTCCTAAAAAAGCTTTAGTAAAGTTATATTTTCTAATGTTACTAACACCCTCAGCACCTACAATTGCTTCCGTAGATAGCTTTAGCTGACCACCTATTATATATGCTTTCAGACCCTTTAGTAACAACGCCTTGGCGTGTGATATACCATTTGTTACAAAGGTAGCTTTAGTATCACCTATATAGTCAATCATCATGGCTGTTGTAGTACCTGCGTCCAAATAAATAAAATCCTCATCATTTATTAGGTTAGCGGCATATTTTGCAATAGCCTGTTTTTCCTTTATACACTTTTGTGCTTTTGTTTCAACGTCTTCCTCATATAACGAGTAGCTGTTTTCTATGACTGTTGCACCGCCATGCACCTTGTTTAGCTTTCCCATCTCTCCTAAAGTATTCAGGTCACGTCTAATGGTGGATTCGGAAGTGCCTAGCAAGCCTGTCAGCTCTGTAACTGAAACTGCTTTTTTATCCTGTAGTAGCTTTAATATTTTACTGTGTCTTTCTTCTGTTAGCACCGTAATCCCTCCTTGTGACTATATAATATCACATAAGTATATATAGTCAAGCATTTTCTTTCATTTTCTTTCACAATCAGTCATGATTAAGGTGAAATACCAGTCAACTCCGTTCATTTTATAGCTTTTTCTCCGTCATATTCCTCCAAAACCACACACTAACCTTTATGCAATATAACAACAGTATTTGTAATTTTCCACAACATAAACCGCAAAAAAATAGAAACCTAACCAAAGTTTTTTATTTGGTTAGGTTTCTGTAATTTTAAGGTAGGTTGATACTAAATGTTGGAGTAAAAAATATAATCTAGGAAAAATAAAATTTTTATAAAAGCAGAGCATATTTGCAAAAATCCTTATTAATTTTCATTTGCTACTCCTAAACATATCTAAAATTTATATCTCATCAATTAGCATATTTTTGTCCATATTAATTATAAGGCTAACTGCACCAATCGTTGTAACCTTTTCTTTTGATATGTTTTTCTGTAATAAAACAATATCACTCATAGATATACAGTGTACATCATTTACAATCGCTAAAACCATCTTTTGTGATAAATTTAATATTTCAGTTTTGCCAAGCTGCGTTGTGCGTGTAGAATATCCTTCATTGTTAGCTTTCCGTCAAAATCCAAATCACCGATAGTAGTATTACAGCTACACAAACGGTTAAAGGCTGTACGCAGCTGATAATATATGCGTCTGTTGTTGTATCATCACTTGAATTCGCTAGTACCTCTTCTGCTACTCTTAGCTTATCAGTAAAATCATTCCATGAATCATCACTATAGTATTTATTAGTGTTATCTTCTACTGATACAAAACCATATAGCCCCTTTAGCACTTCGTATCTAATCTTTAGATTATTAATAGCGTCTAATGTATCATTATACTATTCTAAATACCTTTCGTATGACCAAAATTCTGTGTGTGTCTCACACTGCTGAACAAGGCTATACACTTACATATATGGACTCATCAGTATACATATAATCTCATCCCCTGGATTTTTTAACAGTTTCTTGGCTTTCCAACGCAGTGTATCTATATCGTCATACGTTGGTCCGTTTTATACCTCCTCCGCATTAACAGGTAATGCAAACACGCACACACTTAAAATCATCATAACTGCTAGTATAATTGCTGTCATTCTTTTAGATTTTGTCATATAATCAACCTCTTTCTTTTTTCAATAGCTGTCGACACTATTTAATATATTAAAATTATATCACACAATGTATATAAGCTTCATTGCTATTTTCAATAATACATTTGTCATATTTTGTGATATGTCACAAAACCGCCAGCAAGATGAGTGTCCCACACTGCTGACAGCTGTTATAAAGCCATATTTAATTTTGTGTGATGACCATATGAGCATTATTACACCAGATAATCCTAAAAAAACAGCCCCTCAAAAGAGGGGCTGAAAACATTAATACATATTCAATTATACATATTTATTTTATTGGTCAGCAAACTTTTTTCTAGCTACTACTACCACCGCAGCTGCTAAGGCAAGCATTGCCAATAAGATCGCAACAGATGTACTGTCACCTGTAGCTACCTTACCTGTAGTTGTAGAAGAGCTATTATTTGTTGTTGAAGGACTTGTTGGTGCTTGTGTAGCTGATGTAGGTGCTTTAGAAGGTGCTTGAGTTGGAGCTTTTGTCGCACCTGTAGCAGGATCCGTTACAATTTGTGTAGCATCAGTAGGAACAGCTGTTTCTGGTTCTGTTGGAGCAACTGTTGGAG
>DGFJ01000013.1 GCA_002391625.1 Ruminococcaceae bacterium UBA3903
AGATGTGTATAAGAGACAGTTTCATTGCAACTCACAAAATATATGAGTAATCTTGTCGGTAATTTCTATTTTTTTAATATCAATGTCTTGCAAACCTGTAAGTTTTTCGATACAATTAGATAAGAGCATATTTGTCATCTCCTTAAATGGTGGTTAGCACTTTCATTTTACGGATTTTTTTCAAATATGCTCTACTTTTTTAAATTTTTTTAATTTTTTTTAACAGGCTCTATTTTTTCTTACCCCAACATTTATTATAGAGCCTTATTTATTAAATCATTTTCATTGGTGTATTAATTATACACCTAACATTTTCTCACCAGCTGTGATAAGCTCTTTGGATATGCTATCGGCATCATCCTTATCCTTGCCTACCGCTGTAATATACAGCTTGATTTTTGGTTCTGTTCCACTAGGACGTACGGTTATAGAGCTGCCATCCTCTAACGCAAAGGAAATAACATTTGATTTTGGTAAGTTTATGGTTTCCTTTGTACCACTTATAAGGTCATTAGAAACACGCTCTAGGTAATCCTCTACAGATACCACTTTTCTGCCTGTAATATCAGCTGGCAGAGTTTTTCTTAAGGATGCCATAATATCTGCCATTTTCTCCATACCTGCCGCACCGTCGAATTCAAAGCTTAGTGTAACGTTTTTATAGTAACCGTATTCTTTATAAAGCTCCTCTATTACATCTGATAATGATTTACCCTGCTTTTTGTAGTAGGCAGCCATCTCACAAATTAGCATAGATGCTACAACAGCATCCTTATCACGCACATAAGAACCAGCTAAATAGCCATAGCTTTCTTCAAAACCAAAAACATAACGGCTTTCTTCACCCTTTTTCTCCAGCTCTAATATTTGCTCACCGATATATTTAAAGCCTGTCAATATATTAATAAGCTGACAATCATACTTTTTACAAATACGTTTAATTAAGTCAGTAGTAACAATCGTCTTTATAACAATGGGATTTTTAGGTAGGTTATTAAGTGCCTTCCTGCTGGACAAAATGTAGTTTGTCAGCATGATACCAGTTTCGTTGCCTGACATTAATCTAAAACTGCCGTCTTTTTCTTTAACTGCTATACCTACACGGTCACTGTCAGGGTCAGTAGCCAGCAATAGATCTGGCTGTTCCTTTGCACATAGCTCTAATCCCAACTGAAGAGCCTCTCTAATTTCAGGGTTTGGATAAGGACAAGTTGTAAAGTTTCCGTTAGGCTTCTCCTGCTCCTTAACCACCATAACATTTCTAATGCCTGTTTCAGCCAACACACGACGAACCAGCTTATTGCCTGCACCATTTAGTGGCGTATAAACAACCTTTAGGTTAGCATCTCTGCACACACCAGGATTAACTGACTGCTTTTTAACATTGGCAATATAATTATCATACAAATCATCACTAATATATTTAATGGTACCATCGTTTATGCCCTGTTCAAAGTCGACCAGCTTAACATCCTTGAAACAGTCAATAGCCTGTATTTCAGAATAAACCGCATTAGCACTTTCATCTGTCATTTGACACCCGTCATCACCATAGCATTTGTAGCCATTGTATGCTGCTGGGTTATGGCTAGCAGTAATCATAATACCGGACTGACAACCTAGCTCTCTAACTGCAAAGGAGGCTACCGGTGTAGGCTGCAGCTCTTTAGCAACGTGTGCTGTTATACCATTGGCAGCTAATACCCTAGCCGCCTCTTTAACAAACAAATCAGATTTTATTCTGCTATCACAGGCAATAGCAACAGATGGATTTGTATATTTTTTATTTAAATAATTAGCAAGCCCCTGAGTTGCTAAACGTACTATATATATGTTCATTCTGTTAGTACCTGCACCTATAATACCCCTTAATCCGGCAGTACCAAACTCTAACTCACGGTAAAATCTATCATAGATTTCCTCGTCATTGCCACTAATGCTTTGTAATTCCTTTATAAGATCAGGATCATCTTTGGCATTGTTTAGCCATAAATCATATAAATCATTTGTATTCATAAAAGCACCCCTTAAAAAATCATATGCGTTAATAATAACATAATTCCACATTTTTTTCAAATCAACGACAATGAAATATGATAGAAATATATTTATATAATCCGTTGTTTTCAGTATAAATATCCCAAAAAACATCTGTGTAATAGATTTTGCAGATATAATTTTATGTATAAAATGTTAAATTGTCAACAATGGGTTAAATAGCCCTTGTAACCTGATACATTTTATTGTAGAATAGAACAAATATGGTTTTGTTTTTTTAAGGCACTTTCAAATCTTTATTTTTTAGTTTTTCTAAGCTACCTTTATAAACAAACAATAAACAAGGAGGCTTTTTCGTGGCTGATAACGAATTAAACAAGGAAGAATTGCAAAGCACAGATGACACAACAACAGAGGCAGATAACAATGTAGCAGAAGCAGGGACTGAAACTGAAACTGAAACAGATGATACATATGTTTCACAATTTGGTGAACTGACCGATACATCTGAAGATGTTACAGATAAAAATGTAGCGGCGGCTGTTGAAACAGAAGTAAAGAAAAAAAGCAAGGCTGCTCCAATTATTATTACTGTTATAATAGTATTGATATTGGCAGCATTAGGAATAGGCGCTTACTTTATGTTCAGCAGCCCATCTATCATTGGTTCTTGGAAATATGAACAAGGTGATACCGTTGTTTATTATACTTTTACAGATACCAAAATTTCTATTCAGGCTGGTGACAACATCGCTCAAAGAACCGCATCTTATGACTATAAAATGAAAAATGATGGCAACAAAAAATCATTTGACATTTTAATCAGCGATCAGGTAGCTGCCACATACAATTATGAGGTAACTGGCAATGATATTTCTGGTAAAAACCTAAAGCTTACTGTTGATACAGGTACAGACGCAACTGATGCTACAACAGCTTCTGAGGATAGTACAAATACAATGAAGTTTACTGGCATAAAAAGTGTAGACCTAGGTGCTATCAAAACAATGGACGACTACAAAACAGATGATAAGCTAGTAGGCGAATGGAAAAACGTAGATGTTGGTTTCTCATATATCTTTGGTGATGACGGTGTTATTCAAACAATAAGCACCAGTGCTGGTGAATCAGTATTCAAGTGTGGATACTCTGTAGAAGGTACAACAATCACTGCTGTAGTTTCAGAGGAGCAGGATCCAACAAAATTTGATTTTACGTATGATGGTGACAACAAAATCGTTATTAGCGGTACAACATTTGTTAGAACAGATTCTAAAGGTGAACCATTAGAGGCTCTGCCAGAATCCAGTGCTATAACAGATGACACACTAACAGGCGATGACACAGCACCTACATCTGCTGGTGACGAAAGCAGTGATCAGGCAGAAGCTGACAACGAAACAGTTAGCGCAACTGCTGCCGAATAATTAAAATTTAATCTTTTCTATTAAAAGACACAGAGTACAGACATTGTACACTGTGTCTTTTATTGTATTCAAAAAGATTTGCCATCATACCAATTATAATATAGCTTAACTAAATATTGCTATATATAACGTTAGACTTCGATATTTCATTTTTATTCTCTTAAAACAGCCTATTTCTTTTAAGTCAAATACCGCTATCTTCACCAGTTACTGTAATTTTTTCATTCATCATTTCCACCGCTCATATTATATTAATATTTTTTTCTAATATTGTTAAACAAGGACGTTTATAATTATATAAAATTTTGATATAATAGAAAAATGATTCATAGTGCCATTAATTACATAACGCCACAGCAAAAGGAGGATTCAGTTGTTCATAGTTTTGTGATTGATTTTTTTGTGGTTTTATGATATGCTCAATCAATACATAAACAGGAGCAGACAGAGGGAAGCACAAATGCTCCTTCTGTCTGCTCGTTTGTTTATGTAAGAAAAACACCGTTATTTCGTCGTGGCTTTGTTCACCCCGGTTGACGGAGATTGTTTATATAATGGGAAATGAGTAAAAAACAATGTTGAATTATACACAACTAAAGATGATTAATCAAGGGAATACGGCAGAGATCTTTCAGATTGACGACAAAAAGATATTAAAATTGTATCGCAGTGGATTACCTTTTCCTTTATGTGAAAAAGAGTTTGAAAATACCCGTATTGCTAAAAAACTTATTGGAAATGTTCCGTTAGTATATGAATTGATAAAAGATAATGACCGTTGCGGCATTGTATTTCAAAAAATAACGGGTAAAGATATGATAACTGTAATCGCACAAAATATCTGGCAAATAAAGCGACAAGCAAAAAATTTAGCAAAATTTCATTTTGATATGCAGAAAGAGAATTCTGAACATTTGCAGACTGTTAAAGAAAAATTATTAGCAGACATAGAAACTGTAGAATGCCTAAGTAAAGAAGAAAAACATAAGTTGTTTGATTATATTAATGCTTTGTCGGACGGTAATGCATTATGTCACTTTGATTATCATCCTGGCAATATTATTATTAGCTCAAATAAACCTATCATAATTGACTGGATGACAGCGTGCATCGGGTGCAAATGTGCAGATATTGCACGTACTGGAATACTACTTAAATATGGGCAAATGACACAGGGTAATTTAATTATAAGAAAACTTGTGCCAATAGTTCAGAAACATATTTATAAGATTTACATATATGAATACAAGAAAATTTCAGGTACGTTGCAGGAAGATATAGATGTATGGGAATTACCAATTTTAGCTGCACGATTACGTGAATGGATTTCAGAGAAGGAGAAGTCATTAATTTTATATAAAATCAGGGAGCAGTTACGAAAATTGTGAGCATTTGTCTTTTAGGCTCTATCAGCTGAAAAGGCTATGGGAAAAGAAATATAATCTAACAGTATGAGCACCTGCCATTTTGGCGGGTGCTTTTCATATAAGCCTAATTTACTAACCGTATAAAACTTCTTCGACTACTCCCAAAACATAATAACCTCTTGAATACTTGCCGAAAAAAAGAACTGCCATCATTTTTATAAACTCATTTTTATTTGAATTTCATTTTACAATAGGCAGATAGAAATATAAAATACCCCTCAGAGATTTTAAAGTTAAATCTCTGAGGGGTGTGCTTTTTATAAAAATGGTTTAAAAGTTATAGGTCACAACCACAGCTACCGTCCTCATGGTTACATTCAGGTATTGCACCGACGATAGGTGTAGGGTCAATGCCTTGCTTTGTGTAATAATCAGAAACAGCGGCTTTAATAGCCTGCTCAGCTAAAACAGAGCAGTGAACCTTTACTGGTGGCAAACCATCTAAAGCTTCCATAACTGCTTTGTTGGTCAGCTTTAAGGCCTCATCTATAGATTTATCCTTGATAAGCTCTGTTGCCATTGAGCTGGTAGCAATAGCTGCACCACAACCAAAGGTTTTAAACTTTACGTCGGTGATAACACCGTTGGTTACCTTTATATACATTTTCATAATGTCGCCGCATTTTGCATTGCCAACTTCACCTATACCGTCAGCGTCAACAATTTCGCCTACGTTTCTTGGGTTAGCAAAATGGTCCATTACTTTTTCACTATATGCCATATGTCATTTCTCCTTATCTTTTAAAATAGTATATAATAAACAGAGGTTACTCTGAATTATTGCTTTTCTTCGCTTTTTATTCTTTCCCAAACAGGGGACATGGCTCTTAGGTAGCTTACAACCTCAGGCACGGCCTTTAAGATATAGTCAACGTCCTCCTGTGTGTTTTGATCACTTAGGGATATTCTCAGGGAGCCGTGTGCAATCTCATGAGGTAAACCAATAGCAAGCAAAACGTGGCTGGGGTCTAAGGAACCAGACGTACAGGCAGAACCAGATGAAGCACATACACCCATTAGGTCTAGGCGAAGCAGTAAACCTTCGCCTTCAATGCCTTCAAAGCACATATTCATGTTGCCAGGCAGTCTTTTATCCTTATCACCGTTTAGGCGTGAACGTTCAATTTTTGATAAACCCTCAATTAATCTGTTACGCATAGCCGTAATACGCTTTGTACGTTCCTCCATAGTAGAAACAGCATTTTTTACAGCTGATGCTAAACCAACTATGCCAGCAACGTTCTCTGTACCGGCACGTTGACCACGCTCCTGTGCACCACCATCAATTAGTATCTGTGGACGAATACCGCTTCTAATATATAAAGCACCACAGCCCTTAGGACCATGTAGCTTGTGGGCAGTCATAGACAGCAAATCTATGTTTTGGGCCTGAACATCTATTGGTACGTTACCCATAGCCTGTACAGCGTCAGTGTGAAATAAAACTCCGTGTTTTTTACATATAGCACCTAGTTCTGAAATTGGTTGTATTGTGCCTATTTCGTTGTTGGCATACATAATAGTAACAAGTGCTGTATCTTCACGGATAGCCTGATCTAGTTCCTCAGGACGTACTAAACCGTCGCTGTGGACATCCAACAGTGTTATTTCAAAGCCTTCTGCCTTTAAAGCGTCCAGACTGTGTAAAACAGCATGATGCTCAAATGTACTGGAGATTATGTGCTTTTTGCCTTTTTTAGCCATAACCTTAGCTACACCCTTAATTGCCCAGTTGTCTGACTCGCTGCCGCCAGAGGTAATGAATATTTCCTTTGGCTGTGCATTAATAGCCCTTGCTATGTCAGCTCTGGCAAGCTCTGTAGCTTTTTTAGCATCAGCACCTATTGAATACAGGCTGGACGGATTACCGTAAACCTCTGTTAAATATGGCATCATATCCTTTAAAACCTCAGGAGCTAAAGGAGTAGTTGCAGCATTGTCTGCATATATTTTTCTCATCTATAATCACCCTTTATAATAAATTATTTGTATTTTTCCGCAGCAGCCACAGCCAAACGGTCGCACCGTTCGTTTTCTGGATGTCCTGCGTGACCCTTTACCCATATGATATTCATTTTATGCTTTTCACATAGGCTTAGTAGCCTTTCCCATAAATCTGGGTTTAAAGCTTTTTCTTTTTTGTTACGCATCCAGCCGTTGGACTGCCATTTTTTAGCCCAGCCAAGCTTTATGCCGTTGCATACATATTGTGAATCACTGTAGAGCGTTACGTCACATGGCTCCTTTAGCATTGCCAATGCTTCTATAACAGCACTAAGCTCCATTCTGTTGTTAGTGGTGTTGGACTCTCCACCTGATATTTCTTTTTCGGTATCTTTGTATCGTAGCACAGCACCCCAACCACCTGCACCAGGATTTCCCTGACAGGCACCGTCTGTATAAATTTCTATTTGTTTCAACAAAATTCTCCTTTGTGTGAAATTTGTCTGGTTAGTAGAAACAGGCAACAATTAGATGCCTTTGGCAGAAATAGGTGATAATCTGCTTTCATTATTATAACCCTAATGTCAATAGTTTTCAATATCACTTTACTAACTTTTCCAATGTTTATCATAAAACTTGTTATAATTTATTGATTGATATTAATATATGTAATAAAAAGAATAGCTTTTCATGGAGAAATATATTTACTTTTTTGCGGGATAATAATATTGTATCCAAAATCTGATTATAAATTATAAATGGATTAAATGTTGTTTGATATAAAACTCATAATGACAGCTTTATTGTCAATACTGATAATCAGCTAACAAAAGTTAAAATGGGTTTAATAGTAACGTCTGCACGGAAATCAATTTTGAAAA
>DGFJ01000009.1 GCA_002391625.1 Ruminococcaceae bacterium UBA3903
CTGACGATGCTACAGCTATGAGCTATGGATACATTCCTGGTGTATCACGTTTTAGCCCCTTCCATGGTTCAGCCTTTGCAGTTGTTGAATCATTGTCTAAGCTGTTGGCTATAGGTGCTGACCCGCTAACTGCCCGTCTAACCTTCCAAGAGTATTTTGAAAGATTATATGATAAGCCACAGCGTTGGGGTAAACCGGCAGCAGCACTGTTAGGTGCTATGGTTGCTCAAATAAAGCTGGGTATTCCGTCTATTGGTGGTAAGGACAGTATGTCTGGCTCATTTGAACAGCTGGATGTACCACCAACATTAGTTAGCTTTGCTGTTGCTATGACGAAGGCATCAAAGACAATTTCTGCTGAGTTTAAGAAAACAAACGCTAATGTTATTTTTGTTCCTATTCCAATGGATAAGGCAACACAAATGCCAGACTGGGACAAGCTGATTGCTATGTATAAGGCTGTATATGCTATTATTAACAGCGGTAAGGTGCTGTCAGCCAGCGTTGTCCGTGAGGGTGGTACAGCGGCTGCTGTATGTCGCATGACCTTTGGCAATAAAATTGGATTTAAATTTGACCATCAGCTAACAGCACAGGAAATGTTTGCTCCATTAGGCGGCTCACTTGTTTTAGAGCTTGCAGATGGTGCTAAGCTTGATGACAGCATAACAGCCTATGCTTTAGGCACAACCGCAGCTGATGAAGCAATAGATATAGTCAGCGATACAATTTCTATTGACCAGTTAATAGATAGCTGGACCAGCAAGCTGGAAAAGGTTTATCCAACGCAGGCACAATGTCCTAAGGTTTCTTATGATGTTCCTCTGTACACACAGAAAAGCACAAAAGCACCTGCAATCAAGGTTGCAAAGCCAAGGGTGTTTATACCTGTATTCCCAGGCACTAACTGCGAGGTGGACACAGCCAGAGCGTTTGAAAAGGCGGGTGCAGAGGCTAACCTGCTGATTGTTAAAAACCTAACACCTAGGGACATCGAAGAAACCATACAAAAAATGGAAGATATGATTAAGCAGTCACAAATTATAATGCTGCCGGGTGGCTTTAGTGGTGGTGACGAGCCAGACGGTTCTGGTAAGTTTATTGCAACTACCTTTAGAAATCCCCGTATTGCACAAGCTGTTACAGAGCTGCTAGAAAAGCGTGATGGACTAATGCTGGGTATTTGTAACGGATTCCAAGCACTAATAAAATTAGGCTTAGTTCCTTATGGTAAAATTACAACACTAAAGGATAATGACCCTACCTTAACATTTAACACTGTTGGCAGACATATTTCTCATATGGCATATACTCGTGTTACCTCTGTGAAATCACCATGGTTATCACAGGTAAACGCAGGTCAAACCTTTGCAGTACCTGTATCTCACGGTGAGGGACGTTTTGTGGCTGATGATGATACGATAAAGGCTTTATCAGCAAACGGACAAATTGCCACACAATATGTTGACTTAAATGGCAAACCATCAGATGATATTGCATACAATGTAAATGGCTCTGTTTGTGCTATTGAGGGTATAACAAGCCCAGACGGCAGGGTATTAGGAAAAATGGGACACAGCGAGCGTAAGGGTGACAACCTGTATGCCAATGTTCCATTTGAAAAGGATCAGAAAATCTTTGAAAGTGGCGTAGCCTACTTCAAGTAAGGAGCGGTTGCCCGTGGAGGCTTTTAGCAATCTTATTACTAATGTAAACAATGTTTTGTGGGGATTGCCAATGATATTACTGTTATTTGGTACTCATATTTTTATGACAATCCGCACAGGTTGTATCCAACGTAATATTTTGACAGGCATAAGGCTTTCTGTTACAAAGGACCCAGACGCAAAGGGGGATATCAGCCCCTTTGCATCCCTAGCAACAGCACTGGCATCTACCATAGGTACTGGCAATATAATAGGTGTTGGCACCGCAATAGCCCTAGGCGGGCCAGGTGCAGTGCTGTGGTGCTGGCTTACAGGTGTATTTGGTATTGCTACTAAATATGCAGAATCATTAATAGCGGTTAAGTACAGGGTTCAAACCAAGGACGGCAGGATGCTGGGTGGTGCTATGTATGCTTTGGAACGTGGATTGCATATGAAAGTATTGCCAATATTATTTGCAGTCTTTGCTGTTTTAACCTCATACGGTATTGGTTCCAGTGTTCAGGTGAACGCTATTGCCAAGGTGGTTAACACTAATATGGGTATTGACACATGGGTGGTAGGCATCGTTATTGCGATAATAACAGCTGTGGTTATCTTTGGCGGTGTTAAGGCTATATCTAAGGTTTGTGAAGGCTTAGTGCCTATTATGGCAATCTTTTATGTGGCAGGCTGTATTGTTATACTGGCAATTAACTACGATTACATAGTTCCAGCGATTTCTACTATTTGTACAATGGCATTTACACCTGGTGCTGCCGCAGGCGGGTTAATTGGAACAGGTATTATGGCGGCGGCTAGATATGGTATTGCCAGAGGTCTGTTCTCAAATGAGAGCGGTATGGGCTCGTCCCCTATTGTTTCCGCTGCTGCACAAACAAAGAACCCTGTTCGTCAAGCCTTAGTATCCTCCACAGGCACATTTTGGGACACTGTTGTAGTATGCTTAATGACGGGCCTAGTCCTAGTAAGCAGTATTATAAAGAACCCAAACATTGATGTTTCTAATATAACCGATGGTGGTGAGCTGACATCCTTAGCATTTGGCCAGCTGCCCTATGTAGGTACACCTATTTTGGTTATCGGTATTATTACCTTTGCGTTTTCCACAATTCTTGGATGGGCATATTACGGTGAAAGATGTATAGAGTATTTAGCCGGTAAGCGTTCTCTTATTCCATACCGTTGTTCTATTATTATTGTTCTGCTGATAGCACCTATGATTAGTTTGAATGTTGTATGGGATGTGGCAGATACACTAAATGCTCTAATGGCAATACCTAATATAGTAGCGGTGCTGCTGCTGTCAAAGGTTATAGCCAAAGAAACAAAATATTACCTAGGACATGATAAAAAGGGCAACAGTCGTTTGGACGAAGCCTGTACAGATCCTATACCAGTAGTAGATAAGTAGCGAATGATTGTAAACTAATTGTTGTATTTATAAAGTCTTAGAAGGTACAGCCTTATTAACCATTCAAATATAAAAAATTATTTATAGGTTAATCTCCTCTGTTTTTATTATTTCCTGTTAATTTGGGATAGAAAAATGTATGTGCTTTTTGTTTCTGCGGTGGGAACACAGGGGGGGAGCTTGTTTAGGCTTACAGTATATTAGCTGTATCCAGCCAGAGGACTTTACATTAATTAGCACAGGTGATGAGATTATGTCACTATATAACCAATATATAAGCACCAGGGACACGACTTCAAAATAGGTCGTGTCCCTGGTGCTTTTTGATTTATTAAAACGGCTTTATAATAGCGTGTCTACCGTCATTTTTAGCATTTAGCATTAGTATTAATGACAGTAGTGAGGTATTGCCACCAAAAATAGGGATACAGCGGTTAGGCTGTATCCCTAAAATATACAAATAAAACTTATTTTGTTGCACTCTCTATAAGGTCGGCACCCTTTTCTAACCAATCGCCAACAAACAGCTCTATTGTACCTGTATCGGCACATTTTGCTAAGGATGGTTCTATTGGCAGCTTACCTAGGACAGGCACATTATATTTAGAGGCTATTTCGTCAATATGGCTTTCACCATAAATTTTATATTCTTTGTTACAGTCAGGACATTTAAAATAGCTGTTGTTTTCCACAAGACCTAAGATAGGAATATTCATCATATTAGCCATTTTTACGGCCTTTTCCACTATCATTGAAACTAATTCCTGGGGTGAAGTAACAATAACAATGCCGTCTATTGGCAGGGATTGGAACACTGTCAGTGCTACGTCACCAGTGCCAGGTGGCATATCCACAAACATATAGTCAACATCTTTCCATATTACATCTGTCCAAAACTGCTTGACAGTACCAGCAATAATAGGACCACGCCAAACCACTGGGTCTGTTTCGTTTTGTAATAACAGATTAACGGACATAATGTCAATGCCGGTTTTTGTGGTAGCTGGCAGTAAACCAAAATCGTTACCCTTGGCTTTTTCCTTTATTCCAAAGCCCTTTGGAATAGATGGGCCTGTTACATCAGCATCTAAAACAGCTGTTTTATAACCACGACGGTTAAAAATAACGGACAGCATGGAGGTAATCATTGATTTACCAACACCACCCTTACCGCTAACAACGCCTATAACCTTGTTAACCCTGCTAAGGTCATTTAGCTTTTCGTGCATATCCTCGGGTTCCTGACGTGAAGAACAGCTTTCTTCACAGCTACCACAGTTATGTGAACACTCTGACATTTAAATATCCTCCGTTATCTGTATTATAGTCTTTATTTTTTGATTGTTGCTACTAAACAGTACCAACCGTTATCATTAAGAACCTCTGTAACGTGAAAATCATCCTCTATGGCATTTAGCACATCGTCCAAACGAGTATCTATGATGCCACTCATAATATAAACAGAATCGTCATACATAAACTCTTTTATATCCTTGGACAACATAATTATAGCATCTGCCACAATATTCGCCACTACTATGTTGTACTTGCCCGTAACCTTATCAGTTAGGTTTCCGCTTAGGACAGTGAATTTTTCGTTTACATTGTTAAGCTGTGCGTTTTCCTGTGCCGTTTTTACTGCCATTTCGTCTATATCTACACCTACTGCAGTTTTAGCACCCAGCAATAGTGCGGCAACAGCCAAAATACCGCTGCCACAACCAACATCTAAAATTTTAGTGGTATCTGTAACACGTTGCTCCAACGCCTGTAGACACAGTCTGGTAGTTTCATGGGTACCTGTGCCAAATGCCAAACCAGGGTCAAGGTTTAGTACAACTCTGCCCTTTGCGTTATAATCATCACGCCACGTAGGACGTATAAGGAGCTTTTCTCCTATAGGAATAGGATGGAAGTATTGCTTCCAATTATTCAGCCAATCCTCTTCCTCACATCCATTAGAGCTAATAACATGGGTTATGCCCTGAGCCGTATAGCGTTCGCTTAAAAATGCTATGGCCTCCTTTGGGTTTTCCTCAGGATTAATATAGATATGCACTACACCGCTGCTTCTGTCCTTTTTTAATAAATCCTCATCTATTAAATCTATGTGTGCAATGTCCTCAACCTCTTGCTCCATGTTAGAATAGTCCTCAATATATATGCCGTATGGGACTACCATTTGGGCTATATCTCCCGCCCTGTCTATATCCTCAACCGGTACGGTAACTGTTATTTCTGTCCACTCCAAAGTGCCACAACCCTTACTGTTATTTTATATATCACCAAAAGTCTTTTTCAGCTTGTCAAAAAAGCCCTTGCTCTTTTGGTAGTTTTTATCGCTGGCAGAATTATCAAAGTCCTTTAATAGCTCCTTCTGCTTAGCGGTTAAGTTCTTTGGTACTTCAATAACAATCTTTACATACTGGTCGCCTCTGCCCTTGCCCCCTAAATGAGGTATGCCCTTGGCTTTTAGCTTAAATATATCATTTGGCTGAGTACCCTCATGTATGTGATAGGTAACCTTGCCATCCAGCGTTGGAACGGTTACCTCTGCCCCCAAGGCTGCTTGTGTAAAGGTAATAGGCAGCTCGCACCATACATCATCACCACGACGTTCAAAAATTGGATGTGGACGAACATTGATATAAACACGCAAATCTCCATATGGCCCGTTGTTAATACCTGCGTTGCCATGACCGCTGACATTTAATATTCTATCACTGCTAATGCCTGCGGGAATATCCACATCAACTGTACGTTTTGTTCTAACTCTGCCTGCTCCGCCACATTTTTTACATGGTGTTTCAACAGTTTTCCCCTTACCTCGACAGGTATCACAAACTCGGGAGGTTTGCACAACTCCAAATGGTGTACGCTGATTAATTGTAACCTGACCAGTACCATGACAGGTAGGGCATACCTTAGGGTTTGTACCCTTAGCAGCACCTGAACCATTACACTCATCACAAACGCTCTCGTTGCGATATGATACAGTCTTTTTACAGCCCTTTGCGGCCTCCTCAAAGGATATGTTCACCGTTGTTTCTATATCGCTGCCACGGCGTGGCGCATTAGGATTGTTACGTCTGCCACCACCAAAGCCACCAAAAAAGCTGTTGAATATGTCACCAAAGTCCATGTCCTGTCCAAAGGGGCTGCCGCCTGCGGCACCTGCACCGTAGCTTGGGTCTACACCTGCGTGGCCAAACTGGTCGTATCTTGCTTTTTTGTCCTTGTCTGATAGCACCTCATACGCTTCGTTAACTTCTTTAAACTTAGCCTCGGCTTCCTTGTTGCCTGGGTTTAAGTCGGGATGATACTGTTTTGCAAGCTTTCTAAAAGCTTTTTTTATTTCATCATCAGAGGCGTTTTTGGGAATTCCCATAACCTCATAGTAATCTCTTTTATCAGCCAATGTTACGCCTCCTATGCTGTTTTGCGATTTTTTGTTGCTGTGGACTTTTCAATATTAAAATCGTTGTTTTAAAGCCACGCTGGTCATACTAAACTCTAATAGTACCATAGATATGCTATGGGGAAATTTTATCAAAGCTACCCTATTAGGGCTTAGTATTATATCTCAACATAATATGCTAAACTCCGCAAACAGGGCAGAAGTAATGCTTTCTGCCCTGTCCTACGGTTATTTATTTTCGTAAGACTGTTGTTACAACCCTACTATTATATAACTTTTTTTATCATTTGTACATATTTTTTATTAGTCAACATCCTTGAAATCAGCATCATAAACATTGCCATCATTTGTTGGAGGGACATCACCAGCTGGCTGACCACCCATATTGCCCATATCAGGAGCACCAGCCTGAGGACCTGCACCCTGTGGATTAGCCTGCTGATAAAGCTTAGCGGAAATTTCATGTAAGGATTTTTCCATGTCCTCCTTAGCGGCTTTGATTGTGTCCATATTGCCACCCTCGATAGCTGATTTTGTAGCTGCTACCTTACTGTTCAGTGTGTCCTTATCCTCCTGTGGCAGCTTGTCACCGCCTTCGTTTACAAGCTTTTCAGCTTGATAACACATATTCTCAGCTTCGTTCTTGGTGTCTACCTCTTCACGACGCTTTTTATCCTCTGCAGCGAACTGCTCCGCATCCTTAACAGCCTTATCAATGTCATCCTTTGACATATTTGTGTTAGAGGAAATTGTAATCTTTTGCTCCTTACCTGTGCCTAGATCCTTAGCAGATACGTTAACAATACCGTTAGCGTCTATGTCAAATGTAACCTCAATTTGTGGTACACCTCTCATAGCAGGGGCAATGCCTGTTAAAGCGAACAAACCTAGCTGCTTGTTATCACGAGCAAATTCACGTTCACCCTGTAGAACATTAATTTCAACCTGTGTTTGGTTGTCAGCGGCTGTTGAGAATACTTGACTTTTCTTTGTTGGAATAGTAGTGTTGCGTTCGATAACCTTTGTCATAACGCCACCCATGGTTTCAACACCTAGTGATAATGGAGTAACGTCTAGCAGTAACAGTCCGTCAACCTCACCGCCTAGCACGCCAGCCTGTAATGCTGCACCTACTGCGACACACTCATCAGGGTTAATACCCTTAAATGGGTCCTTATTTGTCAGTCCCTTAACGGCATCCTGTACAGCAGGAATTCTAGAAGAACCGCCAACCATCAGCACCTTATCAATTTCGTTAATTGATAGTCCGCTGTCCTGTAATGCACTTCTAACAGGTCCCATTGTGTTTTCTACTAGGTCAGCTGTCAGCTCGTTAAATTTAGCTCTGGTTAGTGTTAGGTCTAAATGCTTAGGACCTGTTGCATCAGCGGTAATATATGGCAGGTTTATTGCTGTTGATGTAACACCAGAAAGCTCAATCTTAGCCTTTTCTGCTGCTTCCTTTAGACGCTGCATAGCCATTTTGTCCTGTGTTAGGTCTACGCCGGTTTCTGATTTAAAGCTTGTTACCATCCAGTTAATTACTCTTTGGTCAAAGTCGTCACCGCCTAAACGGTTGTTACCAGCT
The DNA here is from genome assembly GCA_002391625.1 of Ruminococcaceae bacterium UBA3903. Lineage (GTDB taxonomy): Bacteria > Bacillota > Clostridia > Oscillospirales > Acutalibacteraceae > UBA3903. The sequence goes on from DGFJ01000009.1 coordinate 8,088, forward strand.
GTAGCCAAAACCTCTTGAACGCCGTCACCCATTTCGATGATAGATACATCAAAGGTACCGCCGCCCAGGTCATATACCATAATCTTTTGGTCTGTTTCTTTATCTATACCATATGATAAAGCAGCAGCTGTAGGCTCATTGATAATTCTTTTTACGTCCAAACCAGCAATTCTGCCAGCATCCTTAGTAGCCTGACGCTGTGCGTCTGTAAAATAAGCGGGTACGGTAATAACTGCCTGTGCTACGGTGTCACCTAGGTAAGCCTCAGCATCTGCCTTTAGCTTTTGCAGAATCATAGCTGAAATTTCTTGTGGAGAGTAGTTTTTACCATCAATTACAACCTTGTGGTCTGTACCCATTTCTCTTTTAATAGATGCTACTGTTCTGTCTGGGTTTGTAATAGCCTGACGTTTAGCAACCTGACCTACCAGTCTTTCACCTGTTTTTGAAAAAGCCACAACAGATGGTGTTGTTCTGGCACCTTCTGCGTTAGCGATAACTACAGGCTCGCCACCTTCAATAACTGCTACACATGAGTTTGTTGTACCTAAGTCTATACCGATTGTCTTTGCCATAATAAATTCCTCCAAAATAATTAATAATTTTTATCTCTATGTTAAATGGTTTTCACCTGTTGTTTTTTAGTCGCAATTAGCAACCTGTACCATAGCGTGACGTATTATTTTGTCACCTGTTTTATAACCCTTTTGGAAAATCATTGATAAGGTGTTTTCGCCTAAATCCTCACTGTCAATCTTGGAAACTGCATTGTGAAGCTCTGGGTTAAACTCATCACCTATTTCGCCAAAGGGTTCAACATTTAGCTTTTTTAAGGCTGATAATAGCTGACCACATACAAGCTCTAAGCCTTTTTTATACTCATCTGGTGCGTTTTCAGCTGATTTTAATGCCATTTCCAAGCTGTCGGCTACTGGCAAAATTTCATTTACCGCCTTAGCGGTTGCGTCACCGTATATGCTGGCCTTTTCGGAGGTTGTACGCTTACGGTAATTATCATACTCTGCTGCCAGCCTCATATAGGCTGATTGTTTGCTTTCTAACTCCTTTTGTAAGCCCTCCAGCTGACTGTCCTTTTTTTCCTGTGCCACCTCCTGACTGTCTTCTGTAACCTCCTCGGCGGTTGCTTCTGTCTGCTTTTCCTGTTGTGCTTCTTCCTTATGTTCCTTTTTCTTACTCAATCTTATCATTCCTTTCAGGTGGTTATCTTTATTTATTCCAAAAGCTCACTTATAAGCTTACCCGACAGATGTGAGATGTATTCCAAATGAGCCAATATTCTGGCGTAATCCATTCTGGTTGGTCCCATAACGGCTATGGAGCCTGCCGGACTGCCTTGTATCTGATAACGTGATACAGCGATGCTTGTGTTTTGTATTTCTGAAATTTTACTTTCCCCGCCTAATAATACAGTGGTTTTATCAGGCACACTAAACAACAAATTTTCTATGTTAAGGCTGTTGCTTAAAAATCTCATAATGCCACGTACTGATATTAAGTCAAATTCTGATATTAACAAAAGGTTTGTTTGTCCGTTTAGGCATAAATTAATAACAGACGCTTCCTTAGCTGCATCAGCCACTGCTAAAAGCACCTGTGGCATTAATATCATTAAATCACCTAGGGCAACTGCCACGGTTTGTATAAATGCTGGTGTAATAGCCGATAGCAGCACATCTGTAAGCATTTCATTTAAGGCCCGCTCAAACACTGCCATAACATCTGCGGTTATGTTATAATCGCTGCGGAACAGTCTGTTTTTCACCATTCCTGTTGATGTTATTAAAACCATCATTGCCGTATGATTACCTGTTTGTACTAACCGTATGCGTTCAATAGTAGTTTTATCAGTAGGTGGCGTGGTAGAAATTGCCACATAACCTGTTAGCTGGGCTAAAATTTCAGACGCACTGGTAAGAATGTGCTCTGGGTCATCTGCTGATTTTCTTAGAGTGTCCTCAATAGCCTTTTGCTCACGGGGGGATATTATAATGTTTTCCATTACATTGTCCACATAATAGCGGTACGCTTTTTGAGAGGGTATTCTGCCAGCTGAGGTGTGTGGCTGTTCCAAATATCCCATTTCAGACAATTCTGCCATTTCGTTTCTAACAGTTGCAGACGAAACTGAAAAATCTAAGAAGCTTAACAATGATTTTGAGCCTAACGCTTCCCCAGTTGCTATATAATTTTCAACAATAGCTGATAGGATTTTGCTTTTTCTCATTGGTAGCTCCACATCACTCACCTCTCTGTTTATTATATTTTTAGCACTCGTTATATGTGAGTGCTAATTTAATAATAATGTACCATTTACCCTTTGCTTTGTCAAGGATTTATTTGTAAACTAATTATTAATAAACTGCCAAGCTTATCCTTTAGGAAGCTACTTCCTTGATGGTTATATAATAATATACATTACATATAGAGCTAAACATTTACAGCGGGATTAATAAACAGTAAACTGCAAAATGAACATAGCTACTATTAATATAACAACAAAACCGACGATAAATACGTGGCATTAGTCTATTTGACCACGAAAATATTGACTTAATGTAAAAATTTGCTTATACTACACATATAAGCCTACTAATATAAAGGAGAAAACTACTATGTGGATAGCTCTATTATCATCCTTGATATGTTTAGTGGTTGCCATTGTACTGTTTACCCCTATGTTCCGCACAGCACCGTTGTTTAGACCAGTAGCTGTGTTCTTTACATTCGAGGGTGTATGGGTAGTGTGCAATTATCTGGTAACTCAAATATGGCCAACTAATACAACTATGCAATGGATACACTATACAGGTATTATAGTATTTGGTGGATACTTGCTTTTATGCCTATTTTACAGCAGACCCAAAAAGCCAAAGGTGGAAAAAGAAAAGAAACGCAGAGTAAAGAAAAACCGAACAAGTAAAAGGGTAAGTTAAATGAATTATATATTTTCAGCGTCATGGTTCCTTATAGGAATATATTTACTGTATCAGGGGCATAAAACTCATAGGGTGTTTTATGTGCTGGGTTCATACTTTATCTTCTTAGGGGGTTGGTGGTTAACCAACCAGCTGATAGAGATAAACCTAATGGATGGTATATACGGTATAATTTTGCGTGTTATATCAGCCATAATGCTGGTAATTGCACTAATGGTATATTATAGAGCAAAAAAGAAAAAGAAAGATAATAATGCATAAGTAGAGATTAACAACAACAGTGACTGCTATAGTTTAACTACAAAGCAAATTAAAATAATAAGGCACCTACAATGCGATTTGTATCCACTCCAAAAGCTAGACCTGAAAGTCTGACAAAATGAGGGTGGTACAATTTTAGACAGGTAGGTGCTTTATATATATATATTGACAAAAAAGCGATAACATCGTAAAATAGCTTTGATTAAGGTGAGGTAGTGTATATAGGACTGCCTTTAATATGAAAGGGGTAAACATAAATGCCTGACGACGCAGGTGGGAGTAACAACATAAAAAAGCAGAACAGACTGTTAAAGCTTTTTGGGTTAGGTGACGTAAATCAGATTACACAAAAGGACATAATGCAGCTAATAGTCGCCGTAAACCAAAGAGGTATTATAGAAGATAGTACCTGTAACGTTATCGAAAATATTTTTGATTTTGACGATTTGACAGCGGGGGATATAATGACCCACCGTAAAAGCATGGTAGCGGTAGAAGACACCGAACCCCTTAGAACCGCTGTAGAAGAGGTAATTAAAACAGGGTATTCACGCATACCTGTATACCATGAGGATACAGATAATATCGTAGGTGTGCTATATGCCAAGGATTTGTTAAAATATGTTTACACAGATGTTCCTGATGGGTTTAAGCTAACAGATATAACCAGAAAGGTGTTTTATGTACCAAGCACAAAAAATTGCAGTGACTTATTTTCAGAAATGACCTCCAGCAAAATACAGCTGGCTGTTGTGGTTGACGAATATGGCGGTACAGATGGGCTGATAACTCTGGAGGACTTAATAGAGGCTATCGTTGGTAATATTCAGGACGAATACGACAACGAAGAGGACGAGGTGCGTAAGTTAAGTGAAAAAATATATGCTGTAGATGGCTCAACCGCAGTAGATGAGGTCAGCGACCTTATCGGTATAGAGCTGCCCGACGAGGACAGCGATACGGTAGCAGGGCTAATGCTGGAGCATTTAGGTAAAATTCCTAAAGAGAACGAACGCCCTACCGTCGTTATTAACGGGGTAAAATTTACAGCTGCACGCATAGAAAAACGCAGAATAGCACGAGTTTTAATAGAAACCGACAACGAAGAGTTAACTGAAGATTAATAAATGTTGGTAGGACTATATAGAATCATTTTTTAATATTATAAAACAAGCACCGCCATTTGGAACACTCCAAATGGCGGTTGCTATTTTGCTTTTAATGTTTATTTGTTGATTTCTGCATCATTAAAATAAATATTATACCAAACAAGGAAGATGTAAATAGTCCACACCTTACGGCTGTTGTCCTCTTTACCACTGAAATGCTCGTCCAAAAATTCCATAATAACATCTATGTTAAAGAACTTTTTAGCAGTTTCAGAGTGAAACATTTCCTTTACAACATTGTAGTAACGCTGATCCCTTAGCCATACTCTGGTAGGCACAGGGAAGCCTAGCTTTTTCTTTTCAGCGGTTTCCTCTGGCAGATGACGTAGGGCGGCTTTACGCATAGCGTACTTTGTGTTTTGCTTGTTTACACGCAAACGGGTAGGCAATGTAGAGGCAACCTTAAAGACCTCCTTGTCAAGGAAAGGAACACGAAGCTCTAGGGAGTTAGCCATACTCATCCTGTCAGCCTTTAGCAGGATGTCCCCAACCATCCACATATTAATGTCCAAATACTGCATTTTTGTTTCGTCGTCATAGTCAGACACTCTTTTATAATATTGTTTACATAAATCCTGTGGGCGTGTAGCTATTGATGGGTCCTTCAAAATACGCTTTTTGTCTTCTTTATCGTACATAAAAGCGTTACCTATAAATCTGTCCTCCAACGGGTGGGTAGCTCTGATTAGATAGTCCCTGCCTTTAATATCAGGCAGCTTTTTCATCAGCCTGCATATGCCCCTTCTCATACCGTAAGGAACAATTTTTTGGTAAACCTTAAATACCCGAGGGTCATTATATACAGTGTATCCACCGAACAGCTCATCTGCGCCCTCACCGGAAAGTACAACCTTTACGTGTTCACTGGCCAGCTTTGAAACAAAGTACAGAGCAATACAGGATGGGTCAGCAAGAGGCTGGTCCATATGGTACTGTACCTTTTCTATACTGCTCCAAAATTCCTCTGATTTTATAAGCTTATAATGGTGGTCAACGCCGATTTTACTGGATAAACGCTGTGCCCAGCTGATTTCGTTATATTTTTCACCAAAGTCAAAGCCAACCGTAAAGGTCTTTTGGTCTGCAAAATATGTTGATACATAGCTAGAGTCAACACCGCTGGATAAAAAGCATCCAACCTCAACATCACTAATTTTGTGAGCATTTACAGAGTCTTCAAAAACCTTTTCGATGTTGTCTATGGCTTGCTCCTCTGTTAATGCTTCATCAGGGTTAAAGCGAGCCTCCCAGTAACGTGTAGTAGTTACCTTGCCATCCTTATACCATAGGTAGTGACCGGGTAGCAGACAATAAACACCTTCAAAGAAGGTTTCAGGAGGTACAGCATATTGAAAGGATAGGTAATTGTCCAGTGTTTTGTAGTTGAATTTTTTTTGAAAGTCAGGGAACTGTAACAGGCTTTTTATCTCTGAGCCATATACAAAATGCTCGCCAACCTGTGTGTAGTGCATGGGTTTAATGCCAAAAAAGTCACGGGCAATAAACAATGAGCCGTCCTTTACGTTATAAATGGCAAAGCCAAACATACCACGCAAGCGGTTAAGCAGCTGCTCCTGCCATTCCTCAAAGCCGTGTATTAACACCTCAGAGTCTGTTTCAGTGTAGAACCTGTGACCCTTTTCAATAAGCTCCTTGCGTATTTCTTTATAGTTGTATATCTCACCGTTAAATGTAAGCACCAGACTTTTGTCCTCGTTATAAATTGGCTGATGACCTGCATCTAGGTCAATAATGCTTAGTCGGCGAAAGCCCATAGAGATGCTGTTGTCTGCAAAAAAGCCGTCGCTGTCAGGACCACGATGGGTAATGACCTCTGTCATTTTCTTTATAGTGTCGTCACGGTCAATAATTTCCCCTGTGAAACCGCATATTCCGCACATATTATCGCTCCTTTACCTATACGTTTATATTGTTGCCATTTTTACCTATATAATTAGACATTTTACCACAAGGTGACATTTGTTGCAAGTGACACAATGGACAACAACCGCTATGGCATGACAACTATTTTTGTAATTTGAATTTTTTCTGCATAAGGTGTGTAAAGTATATCAATATAAAAAAGTGGGAAATATAAGGTAAGAGGTTTTCTGTATATGTAATGCTTTACAAGTTTTTTACGTAACTTTACTAACAGTTTACCTAAAAATATGTATGAACTTTACAAAAAGATAATATACTCATAACTGTTCAAGAGAAAAAATAATAAAACATAATGTTGAGGAGAAACGATTATGAATAGTAAAAGAATTATGAAAACTGTAGCTACAACAGTATTAGCGGGTGTATTAGCAATGACTGCACTGACAGGCTGTGGCGGTAATGGTTCGACAGCCAGCAACGCTACAAACGGTAGCAGTACAGCCCAATCAGGCAGCTTTGATACTTCAAAATCTATTATGGCAGTTACCAGAGAAGAGGGCTCAGGTACAAGAGATGCTTTTGTAGAGCTAACAGGTGTGCTGGTAAAGGATTCTGCCGGTAACAAGTCAGACAACACAACAGTAGATGCAACAGTTTTAAGCAGTACACAGGCAGTTTTAAGTAACGTTGCAGGCAGCGATGAAGCAATAGGATATATTTCCTTAGGCTCATTAAATGATACTGTAAAGGCTGTAAAGGTAAATGGTGTGGCACCATCACCTGATACTGTGAAGGACGGCACATATAAAATATCCCGCCCATTTAATATAGCAACAAAATCGGAATTAAATGACGCAGCTAAGGATTTTGTAGATTATATTCTAAGCGGCGACGGTCAAAAGGTAGTAGAGGCTAACGGATATGTTGCTGTTTCAAAAAGCACACAATACAGTGGCAGCAAGCCATCTGGTACAATAACAGTAGCTGGTTCTTCATCGGTATCACCTGTAATGGAAAAGCTGGCAGAAGCATATATGGCGGTAAACACCAATGCAAAGGTAGAGGTACAAACCAGTGACTCATCATCAGGTATGACAGCGGCTTCAGAGGGTACCTGTGACATTGGTATGGCATCTAGAGATTTAAAGGACAGCGAAAAAGAAAAGCTAACGGCCACTAAAATTGCTATGGATGGTATTGCAGTTGTAATAAACAAAAATAATACAACAGAGGATATGACAACGGATCAGATAAAAGCGGTTTACACAGGCGAAATCACCACTTGGACGTTAAAGTAAGTTCCTTGGTCTGACACTTAATTAATATGGTATGGAGGGTGTAAGCCCTCCATATTTTTAGAAAGGACTAAGAAAATGATAAAACGTAAGGAAACCATAATGAAGGGCGTTTTTTTCATAGCGGCGCTAACATCGGTGCTGGCTGTAGCCCTAATATGCATCTTCCTGTTTGCCAACGGTATACCAGCTATGGCAAAAATTGGCGTGTTCGACTTTATATTAGGTGAAAAATGGGCACCTACCAACGTACCGGCCAGCTACGGAATATTGCCCATGATATTGGGCAGTATCTACATAACGGTAGGTGCAATAATAATTGGTGTGCCTATAGGTGTGCTAACTGCTGTCTTTTTATCTCGCTTTTGCCCTAAGAAAATATATAAAATTGTTAAACCAGCTATTAACCTGCTGGCTGGCATTCCATCAGTAGTATATGGCTTTTTTGGATTAGTAGTAATAGTACCAATTATAAAGGATTTATTTGGCGGTAACGGCAGCAGCATATTAACAGCATCTATATTGTTGGGAATTATGATTTTGCCAACAATTGTGGGTGTGTCGGAAAGTGCCATTAACTCTGTACCTAAAAGCTATTATGAGGGTGCATTGGCGTTGGGTGCTACACATGAACGCAGCGTTTTTCGCACCATTTTGCCAGCGGCGAAGTCCGGTATATTGGCTGGCGTGGTATTGGGTATAGGCAGGGCAATAGGTGAAACCATGGCGGTTATACTGGTAGCGGGTAATCAAGCTAGAATGCCTGATGGAATATTAAGCGGTATCCGTACGTTGACCACCAATATCGTATTGGAAATGGGTTATGCTACTGATTTGCACAGGGAAGCTCTGATTGCTACCGCAGTAGTGCTTTTTGTCCTTATTCTAATTATTAACCTGTTGTTCTCTGTCCTAAAAAGGAGGATGAACTAATGGCAAATAGTAAAAAGGTATTGCCCAAGGCGGATGAGAATCTTTGTGGCACAATAGAGCCTATAAATGTACAGACCTTTTCACAAAAAATGGCACAGTACAAAAAAAGACCCATGTCCTTAGTCATCAGAATAATAGTAATTTTGGCAGCAGTATTATCCGTTGGTGTGCTACTGTTTTTGATTGCATATATACTGGTTATGGGCATACCAAATCTGACGTTAGATTTGTTCTCATGGAAATACACCTCTGACAATGTGTCCCTGATGCCTGCGTTGGTTAACACCATTTTAATGACGCTGTTATCCCTTGTTATTGCAGCACCTCTTGGTATCTTCGCTGCAATTTATTTGGTAGAATACGCAAAGCGTGGTAATAAGTTTGTGGGAGTTATCAGGGTAACAGCAGAAACGCTGTCAGGTATACCGTCAATTGTGTATGGCTTGTTTGGTATGTTGTTCTTTGTAACCACACTAAAATGGGGATATTCCATAATAGCGGGTGCGTTTACCTTGGCTATCATGATACTGCCATTGATTATGCGTACAACGGAGGAAGCGTTAAAAACCGTACCAGATTCATTCCGTGAGGGTAGCTTTGGACTAGGTGCGGGCAGGCTGCGTACAGTGTTCAAGGTTATATTACCATCGGCTATACCAGGAATTTTAGCTGGTGTTATTTTGGCCATTGGCAGAATAGTGGGTGAATCAGCAGCACTATTATATACAGCGGGTACTGTTGCACAATACCCAGAAAGCTTGACAACATCTACACGCACGCTGTCAGTGCATATGTATGTTCTGACCAATGAGGGGTTACACACTAATCAGGCATACGCTACGGCGGTTGTATTGTTAGTGTTAGTGGTTTTAATAAATGCGTTGTCCTCCTTTGTGGCTAAAAAGTTTACAAAGGGTAAAACAGGCGAGTGATAAGGAGAGAATTTAATGGATAAGTTTACAATAAAAGATGTGGACTTGTATTATGGTGAGTTTAAAGCATTAAAGGGGATAAATTTGAATTTGCCCGCAGGGGAGATAACCGCCTTTATTGGTCCGTCTGGCTGTGGTAAAAGCACACTTTTAAAATCACTAAATAGAATGAACGATTTGGTAGAGGGCTGTAAAATTACAGGTGAAATAAAGCTGGATGGTAAAGACATATACGGTAATATGGATGTAAACGAGCTAAGAAAGAATGTGGGAATGGTTTTTCAAAAGCCAAATCCATTTCCTATGAGTATATACGACAATATAGCCTTTGGCCCTCGCACACACGGTGTACGCAACAAGAAAAAGCTGGATGAGATAGTAGAAAAATCGTTGCGTGATGGTGCTATATGGGAGGAGGTAAAGGATAGGCTGAAAAAAAGTGCATTGGGCTTGTCTGGTGGTCAGCAGCAGCGTCTGTGTATTGCCAGAGCCTTAGCAGTAGAGCCACAGGTGCTGCTTATGGATGAGCCAACCAGTGCCTTAGACCCTATTTCAACATCTAAAATAGAGGATTTGGCTATGGAGCTAAAAAAGAAATATACTATCGTAATGGTTACCCATAATATGCAGCAGGCAGCCAGAATATCCGATAAAACAGCTTTCTTTTTGTTAGGCGAGGTTATGGAGTTTAATAAAACATCAGAAATATTTGATAATCCACAAAATAAAAAAACAGAGGAGTATATTTCAGGGAGGTTCGGATAATGAGAAACTACTACCAATCACAAATTAACAAGCTGGACACTTCACTTATTGAAATGGGCAGTCTGCTGGAAAGTGCCATAGAAAACGCAATGATTGCTTTGAAAAACGGTGACAGGCAGGCGGTACGAGATGCAAAGGCGATAGAACGGGAAATTGACCAAAAAGAAAAAGAATTGGAAACAATGTGTCTAAAGCTTATTCTTCATCAACAGCCAGTTGCCAGAGATTTTCACCTAATATCTGCGGCATTAAAATTGATTACTGATATGGAGCGTATTGGTGACCAAGCTGATGATATAGCGGTGTTATCCAGCCGTCTGACAACAGGCAGAGATAGCAACGTTATGGATTTGATTATAAAAATGGGTAAGGAAACTTCTAAAATGGTAACAGGCAGTATAGATTCGTACGTTAAAAGAGATATGAACCTAGCTGTACAGGTTACTAATGCTGATGACGTAGTTGACAGCCTGTTTATCCGAGCAAAAGAGGAAATTGTACAGCTAATTAAATCAGATGGAGAGATAGCAGAGGATGCACCTGACCTGTTAATGATTGCCAAATATTTTGAAGGTATTGGAGATCATGCGGTGAAAATAGCAGAATGGGTAGTTTTTGCCTTTACCGGCAATCATAATATGGAAGAAAGCGACAGCCAAAGCGGTAATCCAAATAATATTAATAATGAAGCGTTAGAAGATATGATGTAAGTTTTTACTTATTTTTTACAGGGTGAATAGCCAGAGGAAGTATTGCTGTGCTATAATGTTGATAATATAATTTTTATAGCTAAAGGAATGAGGTTTATGAACTCTGTGATTTACATAGTAGAAGACGACAGCGACATTAGAGAGATGGAAAGCTATGCCCTAAAAAATAGTGGCTATGAGGTTTCGGCTTTTCCAGACAGTACAGACTTTTATGCAGCCTGTGAAAAAAATGTACCAAAGCTAATTATGCTGGATATTATGCTGCCCAAGGAGGACGGCTTGACAATTCTTAAAAAGCTGCGGGCTAACGAACGCACCCAAAACGTACCTGTTATTATGGTTACAGCCAAAACCTCAGAGCTGGATAAGGTTAAGGGCTTGGACATGGGTGCGGACGATTATATAACAAAGCCATTTGGTGTTATGGAGCTGGTTTCCCGTGTAAAGGCATTATTGCGTCGTTGTGAAAGGCGTGAAAGTCCCGTTGTTTTGATGTATGAAAGCATAAAGGTAGATGATTTTAAACATAAGGTAACGGTGGACGGTGAGCCGTGTATGTTAACCTATAAAGAATATGAGCTGTTAAAATATTTACTTGCCAACAAGGAAATAGCACTTACAAGAGAAAAGCTATTAGAAAAAGTGTGGGGCTATGATTTTGAGGGTGAGAGCCGTACTGTTGATATGCACATAAAAACTCTAAGACAAAAGCTGGGCAGTGCAGGTGAGTTAATAAAAACAGTGCGCCACGTTGGATATAAGGTGGGAGAATAGCGTGAGGCTACAAGGTCAACTAACAAAAAAGCTGTGCTTAATAGGCGTTATATCGGTGCTGCTAACCTCCATATCCTGTGGTGTTGCATTTTGGTTCGTGTTCTCCGATGAAGCAAAAAACGACTTGGAAAATTACGGCTCGGTAGCGTCACAATGTGTAGATAATACAGGAACATATGATGAGCTGGGTAAATTGGTCTGTGATGGTTACAGGCTAACCGTGATTAGTGTCACAGGTGATGTTGCCTATGAAAGCGATAATAGCATAGCTGTGGATAATATGGAGAATCATTTAGAGCGTCCAGAGGTTCAACAGGCTATTTTGAAGGGTAGTGGTGAATCCTCAAGAGATTCAAAAACCACTAATACACGAGTATTTTATTATGCACAAAAATTACAAAATGGTGATATTTTACGGGTGTCAAAGCAGGTAAACAGTGTGTTTAGCGTGTTTAATGTGATTATACCAATAATAGTTGCTATTGCTATTTATGTGTTGCTGGTTTGCGTGTTTCTGGCGTCGGAGTTTACAAAAAGCTTGGTTAAGCCGATTAAAGAGATGGCTAAGGACGTGGATAATGTTGGCTATGAAGAGCTGATTCCGCTGGCAGAAACCATTGAAATGCAAAAAAATGAGATTAGCCAGCAGGTTGATAAAATACAGGAGGAGAAGGACAAAATTAACGCTATTATCGCCAATATGGAGGAAGGCTTAATTTTGCTGGACACACAAAAAAATATACTTATGGACAATGACAGTGCACAGGTGCTTTTGGAGCTAAAGGGAAAATCTGTTATTGGAAAAAATATTGAAATGCTTTGTGCCAACAGCGAGCTTCTGGATTGTATTAATAGTGCCTCTAAGGGGAAAAGTAAGGATGCTGAAACCAAGGTAGGCAGTGAAGCATTACAGGTTTTGGTTAATCCTGTTTATTCTGCCAAGGAGCAGACGGGTATTATATGCTTAATTATGAACATAACTGATAGAAACAGAACCGAAAAGCTTCGTCGAGAGTTTACAGCTAACGTTTCCCATGAGCTAAAAACACCCCTTACCTCTATATCCGGTTATGCAGAAATGATAGAAAATGATATGGTAAAGGACGATGACATTAGGCATTTTGCAGGCAGAATACATCGTGAGGCAGGTCGGCTGGTGTCACTTATTAGTGATATTATAAAGCTATCAAAGCTAGATGACGAACAAGCGATTGGTGAAAAACAGTCGGTTAATCTGTTAGACATTGTTAATGAAAGCGTTGAAACCTTGGAGCTGTCAGCCGAAAAAAACAATATTCAGCTTATATCTAATGGAGAAAGCTGTTATGTTCGTGGTGATAATACTGGATTATATGAATTGGTTTACAATTTGTGTGATAATGCAATAAGATATAACAAGCCAAACGGAAAAGTCTTTATTGAACTCCACAAAAACGGCAATAAAGCAGAGCTGTCAGTACGGGATACAGGTATTGGTATTGATAAAAAGCATTTATCCCGAGTGTTTGAACGTTTTTATCGAGTGGATAAAAGCCGTTCTAAGGAAACAGGCGGTACAGGCTTGGGGCTGGCAATAGTAAAACATATTGCAGAACAGCACAATGCTCAGATTTCTATTGACAGTGAGGAGGGCAAAGGCACAAACATAACTGTTATATTCAACTTGACCTAAAATTCGACAATTATTTATCATATGTTACAAAAATATCCAGATTTCTATTTTACATAGATTTTACAAAACACCTACTTAGATTTTACTATTGCTCTGTATTATGAGAATATCGGCGAATGTGGCTATTAGGGCATTCGGTTTTGCAGATAATAATTATAATATGGCTGAGCAGTATTTTGGCGTAACTAGCGTCCCATGTAAAATTTAGTAGATGTTTTGTGCTGTCTTGCGAAAGGAATTAAAAAAATGGATATTTTTTCTGTTTTAGGCCTAATCGGTGGTCTGGCGTTGTTCTTATTTGGTATGAACACAATGGGCGATGGATTAGAAAAACTCAGCGGTGGTCGCTTGGAAAGTATGCTGGAGAAAATGACCTCTAACACTATTAAAGGCTTCGCCTTAGGTGTGGGTGTTACAGCTATAATCCAGTCCTCGTCCGCCACCACGGTAATGGTTGTGGGCTTTGTTAACTCTGGTATAATGCGGTTGTCACAGGCAATAGGTATTATTATGGGTGCTAACGTAGGTACGACAGTAACTGCATGGCTTTTAAGCTTAACCGGCGTTGAGGGTGACAGCATTGTAATGAAGATGATGCAGCCCATTAATTTCTCCCCCATTTTGGCGATGATAGGTATTGCGTTAATAATGTTTGCCAAAAACGGCAAAAAGAAGGACGCAGGAAACATTTTGGTAGGCTTTGCAATTTTAATGTTTGGTATGAACATGATGAGTACAGCGGTAAAGCCATTGGCAGAGGTACCTGAATTTACCAGCATTTTAACCATGTTCTCAAATCCTATATTTGGTATTTTGGCAGGAGCCTTGTTAACAGCTGTTATTCAAAGCTCATCTGCATCGGTTGGTATTTTGCAGGCGTTGTCTGTAACAGGGGCAATATCCTTTTCAACGGCTATCCCAATAGTTATGGGACAAAATATTGGTACCTGTGTTACGGCAATGATTTCATGTATTGGTGCAAAGAAAAACGCAAAGCGTGCCGCCTTTGTCCACTTGTATTTTAATATAATAGGTACAGTGGTTATTTTGGCATTGTTCTATGGTATAAATGCTTTCGTGGACTTTAAGTTCCTAAATGATATTGTAAATCCAGCAGATATAGCTATTATTCATACGGTGTTTAACATTTCTGCAACAGCATTGCTGTTACCGTTCTCAAAGCTGTTGGAAAAGCTGGCTTGCCTAACAGTGCGTGATAAAGGAACAGAGGATGATACACCATTCATTGATGAGCGTTTCCTAAATACTCCAGCTGTTGCAACAGCACAGTGCAAAAGTATGACAGTTAAAATGGCAGAGCTTTCAAAAAAGACTATTTTACAAGCATTTTCAATGATAGGGAATTATAACGAAAAAACCGCAGAAAAAATTATGGAAAACGAAGACAAGCTTGACCGCTATGAGGATGTTTTAGGCACATATCTTGTTAAGCTGTGCAGTAAAAGCCTAACACCAAAGGACAGTGCAGAGGTTTCAAAAATGCTGCACGACATTGGTGATTTTGAACGCATAGGTGACCATGCTGTAAATGTTTTAGATGTCGCCAAGGAGATGAACGAGAAAAAGGTTAGGTTCTCACCAAAAGCAATAGAGGAGCTGGTCGTGTTAAACGATGCCTTGACAGAGATACTTACTAATTCAGTAGAAGCCTTTGAACAGGATAATTATGTTTTAGCAGAGCATATAGAGCCTTTGGAGCAGGTTATTGACAACCTAACGGATGAGCTTAAGCTACGCCACATTAAACGCTTGCAGGATGGCGAATGTACAATAGAGCTAGGCTTCATGTACTCTGATTTGCTTACTAACTACGAACGTGTATCAGACCATTGCTCAAATATAGCGGTTTGCATGATAGAGCTAAGCAGAGAGAGCTTTGGTACTCACGAATATCTCCACGAAATAAAGGATATGGGACAACGTGATTTTGTTGAATCCTATAAAGAATATAAAGTTAAATATGTTCTTCCAGAAACGGTTAACGCATAACAAAAGCTACAGCTGCACCTTGCAATTTTGCAAGGTGCAGCTGCATATATAGAGCTTTATCGGTAGCTGTTGCAATATAGCGAAAGGCTAGAGGTGCTTGCACCACAGAATATACATAAAAAGTGATGAGTAATATGGCAATGTCTTCTCCAAAGGTTACAAAATTTGTATTAGCCAACTCGTAAGATAAAGTTGATGCCGTTTCAGAGCATCAAAGGGGATATTTTGGACTGCATTCACAGCATTATTGCATAAAGAAAAACGGTTTAAACATTATGTTTAAACCGTTTTGTTTTGGCAGGGGCACTAGGACTTGAACCCAGGGCACGTGGTTTTGGAGACCACTGCTCTACCAACTGAGCTATACCCCTATGTTTTATTTTCGCATATTCAAAAGCGACCTTAGATATATTATCATTATATTATGATAAAGTCAAGAAAAATAATTAAAAAACATTTAATTGTTAATTAATAGCGACTATATCAAGAAAAACATCTATAGTACAAGCAAATAAAAGGACGGTTAAATATACTATTTGTGTTTAACCGTCCTAAAAATTGTTAAGCTATAAACACCTAATCAATTTGTTACATTTTTTTGCCTGCCAAAATATCTGCAATAACCTCTCGTTCGTCTAAATGCCGTTTTACACCCTTTATTTCCTGATAATCCTCGTGGCCTTTTCCTGCCAAAACAATTATGTCACCAGGCTGACCATTATGAATTACATACTCTATAGCTTTTTTTCTATCCTCAATCTCCAGAAAGTCACCTTCGGTTTTTAGTATGCCAAAGATAATATCATCAATGATGGCTTGTGGTTCTTCATCCCTGGGGTTATCAGACGTTATTACCGTCAAATCTGCCAGCCTGCCGGAAACCTCCCCCATTTCATATCGACGCAGCTTTGAACGGTTGCCCCCGCAGCCAAACATACAAACTAAACGTTTTGGGTTGTAATCTCGTAAAGTGCTTAGCAGGCTTTCCAATGCCATAGCATTGTGGGCATAGTCAATCATCAGAGTAAAGTCCTCGGATACCTTAATCATTTCTATTCTGCCCTTTACCTTTGCAACCTTTAACGCTGATTTTATAGTTTCCTCATCAATATTAAAATGTCTGCAAATAGCAATAGCTGTTAATGAGTTGTAGACGCTAAACCTTCCGGGGATGTCAATTTCTACGTCCATACTTATTTTACCAGCTACAGTGTAGGAGATTCCTAAATAACCGGGCTTGCTAACTAGATGAGTGTTTTCAGCACGCAAATCGGCGTTATCTGAAAATCCGTAGGTTTCTATATGGCAGGTGTGATTTTTGATTACATCCAGCGTATGCTTGTCATCTATATTGACAATTCCTAGCTTACACTGTTTAAATAATAAGCCCTTACAATGCATATAATCTTCAAAATCTTTATGTTCATTAGGTCCGATGTGGTCTGGTTCTATGTTGGTAAAAATACCAATCTCAAAGGTAAAGCCGTCAGTTCTGTGCAGCATTAGACCTTGGGAAGATACCTCCATAACGGCACAGTCGCATCCTGATTTAACCATTTCGCTGAAATATTCCTGCAAAATGTAGGACTCTGGAGTGGTGTTATTAGCTTTAATAATTTTATCACCTATTATGGCTTCTATTGTTCCTATCAAACCAACCTTGTGACCGGCATTTTCTAAAATTGATTTTACCATGTACGCAGTGGTTGTTTTACCCTTTGTTCCCGTAATTCCAATGACCTTAAGCTGATCACCTGGGTTACCAAAATAGTCAGCTGATATGTACGCCATTGCTTTACGGGAATTGTTAACCTTAATCACGGTTACATTTTCGGGAACATCTACATCATCCTCGACTACTAAAGCCACAGCACCCCTAGTGCAAACCTCCTTGGCAAAATTGTGTCCGTCTACGACGGCTCCTTTTATACATATGAATAAAGAATTTTTAGTTACCTTTCGTGAATCAAACGAGATATTGCTTATCTCTGTATCTTCCTTGCCCTGAAAGCAGGTATAAGCAATTCTGGATAGTAATGATGAAAGAATCATAAAGGAACCTCCCTGATAATATTTACTCATATTATAATATACCTAACGGTAAAAAAATACAAACAAAATAAGCTTTTTATTGTCAGTAAAATAAAAAAATAAAAAATACAAAATGGCAATTTGGTTAAAATACTATATAATAGGGAAAAATTACAAAATATATCAATTTTAATGCAAGCAAAAGAATTATAAAAGGGAAATATAGCGGAAGTAAAACTATTAATAACGGTATAATAGTAATGACATTGTGTAAAATGCACAATCGTTTTATAGCAATTTCGACAAAATCTTTATTGTTTATTTAGGTAAAATTTACCGAATGTTAATATTTTGAGCAACTTGCACAAAAAAAGGTGCTAAAATATATTAATATAAATAAAATCAATAAAATTGGTTGCAATCATACCCGCATTATGCTATCATTACTACAGTGATTTAGGTATGTTTACAAGTACGTTGTTGGCAGATTGCCTAAATACCGAATGTGACACAGAAATAAAAAAAACACTGTGTCAAACCATTAAATATTTACCATTCTAAGAAAGAGGGAAAAAGAAAATGTTTAGTAAATCTAAAAAGGTTGTTGGCACCGTGCTAGCAGCAGTAATGATTGCTTCTGCTTTCGCTGGCTGTGCACCAAGTGGAGATTCATCAAGTGTAGCAAGTGGCAGTGAAAGTGCAGCTCCTTCAGCAACAGAAATCAAGGCTATTACAATTGACGAGGCTATGAAAGACGCAGATGTAGCTTTAGGAGAAGAGGGTAAGGATTCTGAGGTTACTCTAAAGGTTTGGGCTCCTAGTGATGCAGTAGATATGTTCACAAAGCAGTGTAAGGCTTTCACAGATAATTTTAAGGATAGAAAAATTAGTATTGAGGTTGTAGCACAGGGGGAGGCTGATGCGGCTTCTGCACTAATGAATGACCCAGATGCAGCAGCCGATGTATTTGGCTTTGCTTCTGACCATGCTTCAAAATTGTATCCAGACAAGTATGTTGCCAAGGTTAGACTAAACTATGCAGCAGCAATCAAAGAAACAAACCTACAGGGTGCTATTGACGTTGCTACTTACAAGACAGAAACTGACGATCAGCCATATATGTATTCTTATCCAGAAACTGGTGATAACGGCTATGTAATGTTCTACAACAAGAGCCTAATTTCAGCAGAAGAAATGGGTTCAATGGAAAGCATTATGAAGGTTTGTAACGATAAGGATAAAAACCTAGTTATCAACATGAATAACGGCTTCTATTCTTGTATCGTTCCACTAACAGGCGAAGGCACATATTCACTAGACGAGAGCCGTCATCAGCTGTTAAACTATGACTATGCAAAAATCGGACCAGTTGCTACAGCTTTCTCTAAACTGTTAGCTAACGACAGTCATTATGTAAACGATGATGTTGATAAGGTTCTTGCTTCTGCATTAAAGAACGAAACAGCTCTAGCTGGTGTTGTAGGTACTTGGAAAACTAAGGCTATCAAAAACGCACTAGGCGATAACTATGCTGCTTGTAAGCTACCTACAATTAACGTAGATGGCACAGACACACAGATTAAATCTATGTATGGCTATAAGCTAGTAGGTATTAACTCTAAATCAAAATTCCCAATGACATCTCAGACACTTGCTTACTATCTAACAAGCGAAGCTTGTCAGAAGGAAAGAATTACTGAGCTTGGCTGGGGTCCATCAATCTCTACTCTAGTTGACAGCGACGCTGTTAAGAACGACGTTGCACTAAGCGCTATGTATGAGCAGCAGAAATATTCAGTTCCTCAAACAGGTCTTGCTGGCTCTTTCTGGGATCCAACAGGTGCTTTCGGTGGATACATTGTTAATAAAGACAAAGACCTATCAGATGCTGGTATCAAAAAGGCATACGATAACATGGTTGAAAATATTACAGCTCAATAATAGCATTTAAGGTTTAGGTTTTATGATATTGTTCAAGCAGTCAGATATATATGTCTGACTGCTTGAAAATACGTTGGCGGTTAAAATTTTTAACATAACGTTTTCGTTAGCATTGAAAAAATTGGACAAAGGGGAGTGAAATAATGAAATATATTGATTATGTCCAGCTCAACCCTTTCCAGAAGATGATGTACCAGTTAAAGAACTTTTTTGTAGCAATACCAAGAGGAATAGCAAGCTTCTTCGTTTTCTTGGGACATAAAATAGCTTCTTTAGTGTTGGGAATCGGCAGGGGCTTTAAAAACTACGTTTTAAACTTTATTCATGGCGATTGGTCAACTAAAACATCTTACCTAGTAATGGGTACTGGATGCATAGCAAAAGGACAAATTATCAAAGGTATTATTTTCTTTATTTTAGAGGTTGGTTACATATTATTTATGACCATGTTTGCGTGGTCATATATTAGCAAATTTGCGTCACTCGGCACAATTAAGACAACATTCACACCAAACCCAATGACAGGCTTGGACGAGGCAAAATACGGTGATAACTCCATGCTTATTCTGCTGTATGGTGTTCTTACTATAATAGTTACTTGCATTTTTCTTTTCGTATATTTATCAAATATTAAAGCTTCTGTTAAGCTAGAGGCTCTAAAAAAGGTTGGTAAAAAACCAAATACTTTTAAAGAGGATTTAAAAGAGCTATTGGATGCACGTTATCACATAACACTTTTATCTGTTCCTACTTTATTGGTTGGCTGTTTTACTATTTTACCATTGGTATTTATGATATTAATGGCATTCACAAACTTTGATTCACAGCATCAACCTCCAGCTACGCTGTTTACTTGGGTTGGTTTCAAAAACTTTACTGATATATTCTATCAGAATCCAAAGTATGCAATGACCTTTGGCTCGTTGATACAATGGACATTAATTTGGGCAGTTCTTGCAACATTCACTAACTATATATTAGGTATGATTGTTGCACTTATGATTAATAAAAAAGGCATAAAATTTAAGGGCGTTTTCCGTACCTGCTTTGTTATGGTTATCGCTGTTCCTCAGTTTGTAACACTTCTATTAATGGCACAAATGCTGTCGGATAGTGGTGTTGTTAACGTGGCACTGAAAGAAATGGGACTTATTACAGAGTCGGTAAAATTCCTGACAGATCCGTTCCTTGCCAAGGTAACCTTGGTTGTTGTTAATATTTGGATTGGTATCCCATACACAATATTAATCACCAGTGGTATCTTAATGAATATTCCAGAGGATTTGTACGAGAGTGCTAGAATTGACGGTGCCAGTGCGTTGGTTACATTCTTTAAGATTACATTGCCATATATGCTGTTTGTTACAACACCTCAGTTGATTACAAACTTTATTGGTAACATTAACAACTTTAATATCATATTCTTCTTAACCGGTGGTGGGCCGTTGAACAACGACCTATACAATGCCGGTGATACTGACCTGTTGGTAACATGGCTGTATAAATTAACAGTTGATAAGAATGACTACAGCTTGGCGGCAACCATTGGTATTATGGTATTTGTTATTTGTGCTACTCTTTCTCTGGTCACATTTAATATGACTAAATCTGCTAAGAATGAGGAGGAGTTCTCATGATAAAAAGTTATAAGCTAAGACGTAATATATCAAATGGTATTATATACGCTATATTGACAATATTGTCAATTATATGGCTTTTGCCATTGGTTTGGATTGTTATGACCTCTTTCCGTGGTGAACAGCAGGTTTATATTAACTATATCATTCCAAAGACATGGACGTTTGATAACTATGTTAGGTTGTTTACAGATACAGGCATCATGAACTATCCAAAATGGTTTATGAACACCCTTATTGTTTCTATTTGTACATGTGTTATTTCTACTATTTCTGTGCTAATGGTTAGTTACACCTTTAGTAGACTTAGATTTAAATCAAGAAAAGCTATTATGAATGTTGGCATGATTCTGGGTATGTTCCCTGGTTTTATGACAATGATTGCGGTTTACTATTTGCTAAAAGCTATGAACTTGACTAGAAGCTTAGTTGCTCTTATCATTGTTTATTCAGCGGCTGCGGCACTGGGTTACTTTATCTCTAAAGGCTTCTTTGACACGGTACCACGTGCTTTGGATGAAGCGGCTACAATTGATGGTGCTACGAAGAATCAGATATTCTGGAAGATTATTCTGCCAATGTCAAAGCCTATCGTAGTTTATACCGTATTAACATCCTTCATTGCTCCTTGGACAGATTTTATCTTGGCTAGGATTATTATGGGTGATGCTATTGACCAGTACACTATGGCTGTTGGTCTGTGGAAGATGGTAGATAAAGATTTTATCGATAGATTCTTCTTACAGTTCTGTGCAGGCGCAGTTTTAGTTGCTATTCCTATTACAGCACTATTCCTGAAAATGCAGAAATTCTATGTTGAAGGCGTTACAGGCGGTGCCGTTAAGGGTTAATTTACAAATTTTATATTGGCAACCCCAGTATATGGCAGAGGGCGGAGGCGGTTTATCCGTCTCTGCCTTTTGTAATATTGGGATAAAATGGATAAAAATTGTGGTAAGATGGCTTTATGTTAATAAAAGCTGTAGCCATGAGTTACTGTTAAAATAAGATTTAGGTCAAGGCTTTTTTTATCCCTGCCATTGTTATAAAATAATTGTAGGCAATTATTTTGATGTTAATCAAAGCAGTACAAAAAAATTATACAAATGAGAGGATAGTGGCATATGCTTAAAAAATGCACAGCCCTTGTTTTAGCATCTGTGATGGGTGCAGCCTGTTTGTTATCAGGATGTAACGGCAAAACTACAGAGATTAAAGCGGAGCAATCTACAGATAAGTACAGAAATTTTTATGAAATATTTGTAAACTCATTTAACGACTCTAACAATGACGGTGTAGGTGATTTGCAAGGTGTTATTGATAAATTGGACTATCTAAATGATGGCAATCCTAACGGTGGTGATGATTTGGGAATAGACGGTATATGGTTTATGCCAATTATGCAGTCCGCCTCCTATCATAAATACAATGTGGAGGATTACTGCTCTATAGATGAGAATTATGGCACTATGGAGGATTTTGATAGCCTTTTGTCCAAATGTAAGGAACGTGGCATTAATGTAATAATAGATTTGGTTGTTAATCATACATCTAACTCTCACCCTTGGTTTAAGAAGGCTGTTGAGGAGGTAAAGCAAGGTAACTTAGATGGTTACGCAAGGTACTATCATATCGTAAAAAAGGAGGATGAGGTTGCAGGCTTTACCTATAGACCCATAGCTGGAACTGATTATTTCTATGAAAGTAATTTTGATGTAACAATGCCAGAACTAAACCTAAGTGAGCCAAAGGTTCGTGAGGAGCTTCACAATATAATGAAATTTTGGTTGGATAAGGGTGTTTCTGGTTTTCGCTTGGATGCAGTTAAGTATTTTGGCTCAGGCGGAGATGATGGCAAAGATTTTTTAACGTGGATGTATTCTGATGCACAGTCAATAAAAGATGATGTATATATGGTGGGTGAAGAATGGGCTGGAAAAAGTGAGATATCAGACTATTATGACACAGGGGTAGACAGCTTCTTTAACTTCCCTTATGCTGGTGCAGACGGAAAGTTTGAATCAGTTGTAAGGTCAGGCGGTGTAGTGTCCTTAATTAATGGACTTAAGGATTGGGATAATATACTTAAAAAGCATAATGAAAATGCTATAGACGCACCATTTTTATCAAACCATGATACAACAAGAAGTGCCGTATCATTAGGAAAAACAGATTTGGTAGCTCAAAAGACAGCAGCTATGCTGTATATGCTGTCTCCGGGCAACTCCTTTACTTATTACGGTGAAGAAATCGGACTGTTAGGTAATACTGGCAGTGATGCTTCCTTCAGAATACCTATGCCTTGGGTAGGTGGAGAATGTGAAAACATTACAATACCAAATTTATCTGTCGAAGATGCTAAAGCGGCTTCACAAACTACGGTGGAGGACGCCATAGCAGACAGCAATTCACTATTTCATTTTTATCAGCAGATTATTAAGCTGAAGCTGCAAAATCCGGAAATTCAGCGTGGCACTATTGGTAATATTTATGAGGGTGATACTAGCGCTACTGCTGGATATATAACAACCTATAAGGATTCATCTGTAATTATTGTATATAACCTTAATGATGCTGATGCCACTATTAATATCACAAAGGAGGATCTTAATTATTCTGGAATCGCAGGTCAAGCAACAGCACAGAATCCAGACAATGACGGAAAATACCCACAGGCTACATTAGATGGAACAAAGGTGAAAATTCCATCAAAAACAGTTGTAATACTAAAATAATATCTAACACAATAGCCGTCATACGCTAATAGTATGGCGGCTGTTTTTTTATAAAGTATTGTTATGTGATTTGAAAAATATATTAAAATCAAATAAACAAAAACTACTTTGTTGATAATGCACTGATAGCAATTACAGGATATGTAACTTGTGTAAAAATGTGTTCAAAATTTAAAAACCGTAAGAAAATGCTACACTTTTCGACATAAATGTGGTATCATAAAGTACTAGTAAATAGTGTATAAGGGCTGTTCACTTCATTAGTAATTATTAATTTAATCTCGCATATTAAAAATGTGTATGGGCATATTTTTAATGTATTGATTATAAAGCACGCTAATTAATACGATATGCACAGTTAATACATGAGTAATAAATAAAAAAGAGAAGTTGGTATAAGGTATGTTAAAAGATAAGAGCATAAAAAATGTTAATGAAAGAAAGATAATTTTAGCTGTTGCGGATATGTTCTTAATTGGTGTTGCTGCGTTGCTGTCAAATTATTTTTTAAGATTATTTAATTTAGGCGATCTGACAACAACTATTTTATCCCTTGAAACCTGTATGTTAATAATAGTTACGTTTCTAACATTATGGATATGCGGTGCATATTCTAAAATGTGGCGTTATTTTAAGGCTAAGGATTATTTATCCTGTGTGCTGGGAACGGTTAGTGGATTAATTATTGTAGTAGCTTTTACATGGGTGGCTTTTCCAGCCCAGATGAATTTTTCAAATCTATACATTTTTTGGGCTTTCTTTTTAGCATTAGGTACATTGTTTATAGTTTCCTTTAGATTACTGTTTAAAAAGACATTTCTTGTTTTGGTGGAAACAGGAAGAGATGAAATGAAAAAAAGAACATTGCTTGTGGGTGGCGGCTTGGCAGGCAGAATAATTTTAACAGAATTAGAGGACAACGAGGAAAGCAAGGATGACAACGGTGTATCTAGTATGTATGAGGTTGTAGGTGTCATTGATGATGATTCTAAAAAAATAGGTACAAAGATAAAAAATGTACAGGTTTTAGGCAGCACCGCAGACATCGCACGTATTGCACAGGAAGAAGATATTAAGGTTATTATTTTTGCCATTCCGTCATGTGACGAAGAGGACAGACGAAGAATTTTAGACAGCTGTTCTAAAACAAAATGTGAAATTAAGATTGTACCCTATCTAAGCCAGCTGTTATTTGACGATAATGACAAAAAGCCAAAGATTATTCACCAGATGAAGGACATAAAGATTGAAGACCTGCTTGGCAGACCAGCTATCACCTTTGATAAAAAAGAAATTCAGCAGTTAATTGTTGGTAAGGTGTGTATGGTAACAGGCGGCGGCGGTTCTATTGGCTCAGAGCTTGTTAGACAAATTGCACAGTACAAACCAAAGCAGGTTGTTATTGTGGATATTTACGAAAACAACGCTTACGATGTTCAACAGGAGCTTGTAATGCAATATGGCGAAGAGCTTAATTTGGTTACGTTAATTGCCTCTGTGCGTGACTATGATAAGATGCAGGTTATTTTTGAAAAATATAGACCTGACCTAGTTTTTCACGCAGCTGCTCATAAGCATGTGCCATTGATGGAGGATTCGCCGGAGGAGGCTGTCAAAAACAATGTTATCGGTACATTTAACGTATCCACCTTGGCGGCTTTTTATAATGTTCAAAAATTTATTATGATTTCTACTGATAAGGCAGTTAACCCTACAAATGTGATGGGTGCTACAAAGCGTTGCTGTGAAATGGTTATTCAGTATATGGCACAAAGCGGAACAGATACAGAATTTGTTACTACTCGTTTTGGTAATGTGCTGGGTTCTAACGGCTCGGTTATTCCTTTATTTAAAAGACAAATAGAAAGCGGTAAGGCTGTTACTGTAACACATCCTGATATTATTAGGTATTTTATGACTATTCCAGAGGCAGTTTCACTGGTGCTGGAGGCTGGTTCAATGGCACACGGTGGTGAAATATTTGTACTGGATATGGGTGCACCTGTAAAGATAACAACCTTAGCTGAAAATTTGATTAGAATGTATGGCAAGGTGCCATATAAGGATATTGAAATTAAGTTTACAGGGTTGCGTCCAGGTGAAAAATTGTTTGAAGAATTATTAATGGATGAGGAAGGATTAAAGTCAACATCTAACAAAAAGATTTTTATTGGCAATCATATTCCTATAGAAATGCAGACATTTCTTGAACAGCTGGATAAATTAAAAACCTTGGCAAATAGCAATAATCCAGTGGCAACAGTAAACCAATTGGCACGGATAGTTCCAACATTTAATCATCAAATTAATAATAATCCGCTATATTTAGATAGCGAGAAAAACATTAAGAATTAATCGGAGGTATGGTATATGTGTGGTATAGTAGGATATGTAGGTTACAGAGATTGCAGCGAGGTTTTGGTATCCGCCTTAACAAAGCTAGAGTACAGAGGTTATGATTCAGCAGGTATAGCTGTATTTGACAACAACGAAATTAAGGTTGCCAAATCAAAGGGACGCTTGGCTGATTTAGTAGAAAAGATGAAGACCGATGGTAAACCAGAGGGTGTGGCTGGTATCGGTCATACACGCTGGGCTACTCATGGTGAACCATCAGATGTGAACTCTCACCCGCATAGTGGCGCAAAGGTTACTATTGTACATAATGGTATTATCGAAAACTACAAGGAGCTAAAGAAATTTTTAACGGATAAGGGTGCCAAATTTCTAAGCGACACGGATACAGAGGTTGTTGCAAAGCTGCTGGGCTATTACTATAAGCTAAATCCAGGCAAACCACTGGATACTATTGTTGAAACAATAAAGGAGCTGGAGGGTTCCTTTGCCTTAGGCGTAGTTTTTCAGGACTTTCCAGATGTTGTTTATGCTGTACGTCGTGAAAGCCCATTAATTGTAGGTGTAGGTAAAAATGAAAGCTTTATAGCATCAGATGTTCCGGCTATTTTACAATATACAAAGGATTATTACTTGCTGGAGCATGATGAGATAGCTAAGCTTGACTGTAATGGCGTGGAGATTTTTGACGAGCATGGTAAAAAGCTGGAGAAAGAATTATTAACAGCTGACTGGGATATGGATGCAGCAGAAAAGGGCGGATACCCACATTTTATGATAAAGGAAATTCATGAACAGCCTTCATCTATAAAAACAACTATAACCCCTCGTATTTCCAATGGTTTACCGGACCTAAAGGAATGCAGCATAGACCTAGAAAAATTAAGAAAATTTAAGCAGATATTTATTGTAGCGTGTGGTACAGCAATGCACGCCGGCATGGTAGGCAAATACGTTATTGAAAAGCTTGCCAGAGTATCTGTAACAGTAGATATAGCTTCTGAGTTCCGTTATAGAGAGCCATTGATTAGCAAGGGCGATTTGGTAATTATTATTTCACAGTCTGGTGAAACGGCCGATAGCTTAGCGGCTATGCGTCTGGCTAAGAAGCTAGGTGCAAGCACGCTGGCTATTGTAAACGCAAAGGGCAGCTCTATTGCTCGTGAAGCCGATATGCTAATATACACACACGCTGGTCCTGAAATAGCAGTAGCGTCAACGAAGGCGTATATTGTGCAGTTGGCGGTTATGTACCTGTTTGCATTTGATTTAGCATTAGCAAAGGGTATGATTGATGAAGCTGAGTGTAAACGATTAACCTCTATTTTACAGGATATGCCAAGCCTAATAGAAACCATATTGGAAACAGAGCTGGAGAATACACAGTATGTATCAAATCAGCTTATTACAGCTGAAAGCCTGCTGTATATAGGTCGTGGACTTGACTATGCATTAAGTATGGAGGGTTCACTAAAGCTAAAGGAAATATCATATATTCATAGTGAATCCTATGCAGCCGGTGAGCTAAAGCATGGTACAATATCCCTGATAACAAAGGATATGCCAGTTATAGCTGTTGCTACACAGTCAGCGTTGCTTGATAAAACAGTTAGCAATATTAAAGAGGTTAAAGCTAGGGGCGCAAAGGTTATCCTAATAGCCCGTGATGACTTTAATGTTGACGAGGATGCCTATGACTATATTGTAAGAGTGCCTAAAACAGAGGATTTATTTATGCCTATACCTGCGGCTGTACCTTTACAGCTTATCGCATATTATACATCTGTATTGCGTGGTAATGACGTTGATAAGCCTAGAAACTTGGCAAAATCTGTTACTGTTGAGTAATAAATAACATAGAAATTTTCTCACTAAGCTTGGTAAGCTAAGAAAATAAAATATTTGACAGGTGATAGATATTACGCTATCACCTGATTTTTTTGGTTCTATAATATAATGAGGGAGAGAGAAAAGCTTTCCTATAATAATTATAAAAACCGTGGGACACACGGGTTAGCTCGCTTATACGATAGCCGTTAGGTTACTACAACGAGAAGTTTCCACATTAGCGTAGTGAGAGAATGTCATAATAAGGGTTACTAGGTTAAGCAACCATTGTGGGAAAATTTAGCTGTCAAGAAAGTATTTTTTTCCTACACTTGCGTATGTGCATATAACTATGGTAGACTAAATTACTGTAAAGAGTGTAGTACCATATAGATGGTATTATAATAATTATTACTAGGGAGGTACTGTGATTGTTAAGAAAATCATCCAACGGCGTACGGATTAAGGCTTTTGCTGTTGTTCTAATGGTAACCACTATTCTTTTAACATTTTCAGCGTGTCAATGGGATTCGTCTGCACAGACAAAATCTGATGTACACGGTGCAGAGGACTTAAAGTCAGCAACTATTGGTGTTCAGTTAGGAACCACTGGTGATATTTATGCGTCAGATTATAAAAAAGACGGTGCAATCATTGTAGAGTATAACAAGGGCGCTGATGCCATACAGGCGTTAAAGAAAAGCAAGGTGGATTGTGTAGTTATAGATGAACAGCCTGCCAAAAATTTTGTAAAACAAAACGCTGATTTGTCTATTTTAGATGAGGCCTTCGCTGTGGAGGAATATGCTATCTGCTTTGCAAAATCTAATACAGAATTAAGGGACAAGGTTAATTCTGCGTTAGCTCAGATAAAGGATAACGGTACGCTGGATAGTATTATCGATTCCTATATTAGTGGTAAAGATAACAGCACCTATCAGTACATATCCCAAAGCAATACTGTACCCACAAATGGCACTCTAACCGTTGCCACCAACGCTTCCTTTGAACCCTATGAATATATGGAGAACGGAAAAATCTGCGGTATTGATATAGACGTATCACAGGCAATAGCTGACATATTAGGCATGGAGCTAAAGGTAACTGATATGGAGTTTGATTCTATTATTACGGCAGTATCCTCCGGCAAAGCAGATATGGGTGTATCGGGTATCACAATAACCGATGAACGTAAAAAAAATATAGAATTTTCAACGCCCTACACCGCAGCTAAGCAAGTAATAATTGTAAGAAACGGTACCTCTGACAACAACGCTTTTTTAAGTGTTGATAAGTTCAAAGCTAACTTTTTAGATGAAGGCAGATGGCAATATTTAGCCCAAGGTTTGTTGACTACACTGCAAATAACTCTGTTAGCCGTAATTATGGGTATTGTTTTAGGATTTTTAATTGCAATTGGCAGGGTGTCATGTGAGAAAACAGGAAAATATAAAGTATTAAACTGGATTTTAAAAACGTATCTTACTATTATTCGTGGTACGCCAACAATGATCCAGCTGCTTATAATTTATTATGTAATATTTGCCTCTAGCAGCATTGATAAGGTTTTAGTAGCAGTAATAGCATTTGGACTTAACTCCTCTGCCTATATTGCCGAAATTGTGCGTTCCGGCATTGAATCTATATCTGAGGGTCAATTTGAAGCTGGCAGAAGCCTAGGGTTTACCTATGCCCAAACAATGCGTCATTTTATATTACCACAAGCCATTAAAAATGTATTACCAGCACTTGGTAATGAGCTTATAGTGCTGTTAAAAGAAACATCAATATCTGGATACATAGGCATTATGGATCTGACCCGTGGTGGTGACTATATCAGGAGCCGTACATATGACGCATTTTTACCTCTAATTGTTGTTGCCTTAATCTATTTGGCAATAGTTTCAATTTTATCCGCACTGTTAGGTAAACTGGAAAGAAGGCTGAAGAACGATGACAAATAGCTCTGATGTTATGATACATATAGAAAATCTTAAAAA
The DNA here is from genome assembly GCA_002391625.1 of Ruminococcaceae bacterium UBA3903. Taxonomy (GTDB): domain Bacteria; phylum Bacillota; class Clostridia; order Oscillospirales; family Acutalibacteraceae; genus UBA3903. The sequence continues at coordinate 37,976 of DGFJ01000009.1, forward strand.
GTCATTTGGTGACGATAATATACTAAATGGTATTACCACAGATATAAAAAAGGGCGAGGTTCTGGTAATATTGGGTCCCTCCGGCTGTGGCAAGTCAACTTTTTTGCGGTGCTTAAATTTACTGGAAAAGCCCAATGAGGGTCACATATATTTGGATGGTGTTGATATTACTGACCATAAGACAGATATTAATATTCAACGACAAAAAATAATGATGGTTTTTCAGCATTTTAATTTATTTCCCCATAAAACTATATTGGAAAATCTTACTATTGCACCAATAAAGCTGAAAAAAATGTCACCTGAAAAGGCCAATGAAAAGGCGATGGCACTGTTAAAAAGGGTAGGCTTAGAGGAAAAAGCTAATACATACCCTAAACAGCTTTCAGGGGGTCAAAAACAGCGTGTTGCAATTTGCAGAGCCTTGTGTATGGAGCCAGAGGTTATTTTGTTTGACGAACCCACCTCTGCCCTAGACCCCGAAATGGTTGGTGAGGTGTTGGACGTTATGAAGGAATTGGCGAAATCTGGTATGACCATGGTATGTGTTACGCATGAAATGGGGTTTGCCAAGGAGGTAGCATCACGAGTGGTTTTTATTGATGAGGGTGTTATAGCCGAGGATGATACACCGAAGAATGTATTTGAAAATCCTAAAAATCAGCGTTTACAGGATTTTTTATCAAAGATTTTGTAAAGCTATATAACGAAATAAAAAACAAAAAGGTAATCACTCTTCATAGGTGATTACCTTTTTGAGATATGGCTAAAATAATGTCAGCTGTTCATGCTTGTACAGCCCTTGAATATAGCTTATAATATCCTCCATTTTATAAAGCAAATCATATTTTTTACATTCATATATAAAGCATTTTGTCAGCTCTTGGCTGTGGTTTGATGTGCAATTGTAGCTGTCACTAAACGTATCTATATACCGCTCTTTTATGTGGGGGAACAGCTTATCTAGCCACATATAATAGTAGTCACGTTGATTTTGACGTAGGGTAACACCGAAACCAAATTCATCTGCACCAGAGTAAATCCATTTAGCTCCTGATAAAGCAGACATTCTAACAATATTTTTAATGTTTTCTGTGGTATCGTTAATGAAGGGTAGTATTGGCATTAACAAAGTACCACACACAATGCCGTTACTAGACAGATATTTCATTGCTTTTAAACGCCTGCTGCTAACGGCTACATTCCTTTCAAGGGCTTTACACAGATTATCGTCAGCAGTAGTTATTGTAAAATTAACCACTGCTGGGGCAAACTGCTTTATTTTTAGCAGCACGTCCATGTCACGGCATACTAGATCTGATTTGGTGTCTATACATATGCCAAACCCATGCTTGTATATTAATTTTAATGCGTTACGGGTCAGGAATTCTTTTTCCTCAAATGGATTATACGCATCACTCATAGAGCCGGTTATTATTATGCCGCCTTTTCGCTTTGACTTTAGCTCGCTGTCAATAAGCTCTAATGAGTTTTTCTTCTTTTTAACCGTATCAAATTGTTCTATATGATAGCATTCACTACGGCTGTCACAGTATATACAACCGTGACAGCAGCCGCGATATATATTCATATTATAATTTGAACCAAACCACCCCCACTGTTTATAGGGTGATATTATACTTTTAGCCATTACCTCTTCCATTTGTCCACCTCACATTAAGACTACTGTTTTATCAAATTTATCACACAGCTAGCCCTTACGGACTTTTATAAAAATAGCAGCAGGGACGCATAAGCTAGCTTCCCTGCTGCTAAAACTAACAGTTGCTTTTTTGTAATAAGCTTTTACTGTACAGGTGATTTGCGTTAATTAAACCAACTATATTAAGATAATATTACAAAGTTATTAGCTATTTAAGTCTTACAAAAAATTCACTCCAAAAGGTGCTGCCGTCCTTTTCGTAATAGCCTACACCCATCTGAGTGTATTCAGCATTTATCATATTTTTATGATGATCGGGTGAGTCTATCCAAGCTTGTGCTACATCCTGTGTGTAAATATATCCATATCCAATATTTTCTGCACTGCTTATACATTTTAACCCTTGGTCTGACAACGCAGTAAAGCAGGATGTGCCGTTTGGCCTTGTATGACTATAGCTGGATGCCAGCTCTCTGGCACGTATTTGAGAGGCTGCTGTAGCGGCACTATTTAATGTTAGGGGTGCTACACCGTATTTTGCACGTTCTGCGTTAACAGATTCTAAAATTTCCTCTGCCTTTGAAATGGCTGGTGCTACGGTTAGCTTACAGGTGGCGGTTACACCATTATATACACTAACAATAATATCGCAGGTACCACTGGATTTGGTTTCTATTCTGCCTGTTTTAGCATCAACTGTTGCTATAGCGGTATTACTGCTTTGGTAGCGGTATTCATCCGCATAACAGTCGCTGGGCAGGGCATATGAAACATTTGCATATTGTCCTGCGTGAACATTAATAACAGACGGGGATATTAAAATTGCAGAAGGGGCGTTTTTAACATTTATCATACAGCTATCGTTAATGCCATTATAAACATTAACGCTAACTATAGCTGTACCAGCACCTACCGCCTCCATCTTTCCTGACCACTTGTCCACCTTTACCACAGATGGGTTAGAGCTTTCATAGTAGTAATACCTAGCATAGGTGTTTTCTGAAAATTCAATACTAAATTGATACATTTCTCCAACGCCATAGGTTAATGAATTTTTACTAAGAGAAACCGATGTTGGCTCTTCCCTAATAACAACTGTACAATACGCCGCTACCTCGTTGTATGTAATAACTCTAATCATAATAACGCCGTCGGATACACCAACCAGCCTTCCTGTTTTCTCATCTATTTTTCCTATTGCAGAGTTAGAGGATTCAAATTTTGGATTGTTGTCGTAACCACCCTGTATCTCGTATAGAAAGGTGTAGCTTTCATCTACACCTATTTCCATATAGTCGGTGTTTAAAGTAACACCAGTAGGAGCTGTCTTAACGGTGATTGTGCATACACCTGTTGCCCCTGTATCAGCTGTACAGGTTACCTTAGCAGTACCTGTGGCAACAGTGTACACCTGTCCGGTGTTTTTATCTACATACAATATAGAACGATTACTGGAGGTATAGGTATAACTGTTAGCATAATGATCATCATCCACAGTAGCTGACAGCGTGTAAGGTTCACCAAGACCTAACGTTACTTTATCATTGCTTAATATTACAGAGGTTGCAGGTGATTTAACCAGCACTGAACAGGTTGATGTTACACCGTTGTCGGATTTTGCCATAATGAACGCACGACCGCTGGATATAGCTGTAACCCTACCCGTGTTGTCCACGGTAGCCACACTGTTGTCTGATGACGTCCAGTTAAGCTTCACAACGGCTGTAGTAGGAGAAAAGGTATAGGACAGCTTGTATGTATCATTAGGCATTAGATTTATTGAGCTGTTGTTAATAGTAAGAGAACGCAAAATCAGTGCTTCCTTTTCTGCATCATATGGCAAGGAGGATATTTGCTTAGCTAGATATCTCTGAGTAATAACAACATCTGACATATTAATAGCCCCGTTTTCATCAACGTCACCGCAGACGGTCATAGTATCATTAGGAGTAACGATTTTGGATATTACCTGCTGCAGAATAATAATATCTGTCATATTTACTTTAGAATCCCCGTTGACATCCCCACTTAACTGCTCATCTGATATTGCAGCAGTTGATGTCAAAATAATTTTAGGTGTTTCGTCTATAGCACCTGTTGTTTGTATGAAAAGACAAGATGCCAAAAATAACATGATAGTTACCGCAGATATTTTATACATTAAATGTTTTTTCATTATAATCCCTCTTCCCTTTAGGCGAATGTGTCGCAGTATTCCTTTCACCTTAATTGTACATTTTTAATGAAAAGTTGTCAATATTAGAAAGTTTAGGATTATATTTTTGTGCATTTTAACAGTTTGACGCACTTGCAATTAGATAAAATAGCTACTTAATTAATAGGGCTTATTACTTTGAAGGCTGTATTTGTCAATGTTCAACAACAAGGTGTCTATAAATAGACTAAATTAATAGTTTATTCATATTTTTGCAAATAATATTTATTAAATTTATATATATTTTGAAGGAGATGTCTTAATAAAATTGTAAATTATTCCTCCATCGTGTATAAAAAATTCTCCCAATGTAGTCTGGTGTTAATATCCACATTTGGTGGTAATAGAGCCATAGCTATAAAGACCTCTGAACCGTCATTAATGTTTTGCAGGGTGGCATATTCCCCCTCTATTTTATTTACTATATATTTTTTTGGTTCCATAGTTGTTCTCCTTTTTCTTTATTATCCTACTGCTATTATACAACGAAATAAACTAAAAATAAATATTTTCAAACGAAAGATGTATAATCAAATTGAACATAAATGGACAGAAATACAAAAGAGGGACACACCCTAGATGGGACGAAGGTGTAAAAGTATCACGCATGATTGACAATTCTACATATTGCCCAAACAAAAAAGCTTCACACCATTAACTGAATAAAAATAGCGTAACAGCTAAAACACTGCTACGCTATGGGGGTTGACTTTTTTAGGACTACATTAGTTTATGTAGTGTCCTAATTTGTTATATGGGTTAATTTTAACAGTATATTTTAAGGCTTTATGGTAAGTGCTTGGTTGAAAAATAAAAGGTTAAAAAATGCATAGCATAGAGCATATTTAAAATAATCCTTTAAAAAAAAGTAGAAACACCCACATGGAGGGACGACAAAAAATCTTTACATTTTATCAAGATGAGTAGATAATATTAATTGTTGCCAATATTATCTATAACCATCTGTATAAAATATTTATGTACAGATAGGTCAGCTGTCAGCTCTGGGTGAAATGCCGTAACCAAGTAGTTTTCCTGTCTGGCAGCCACTATTTTATCCTGTAGCGTACACAGCACCTGTACATTTTTGCCCACGCTTTTTATATAGGGGGCTCTAATAAACACCATAGGTATAGTGCCTATGCCTAAAAACTCTCCATTGGCAGCAAAGCTACCAAGCTGTCTTCCATAGGCGTTACGCTTAACCTCTATATCCATAGCACCAATTGTGGTAGTTGTGTCATCACATATTTGTTTAGATAAAAGGATAAGCCCTGCACAGGTGCCAAAGACAGGGACGCCTGTATGCAATATATGTTGCAATTTATCCATCATATTAAGCTCAATTAGCAGCTTGCTAATTACCGTGCTTTCACCACCAGGGATAATTATACCGTTAAGATTCTTACTTAAATCCTCAGCTTGTCTGATTTCACACCATTTCACACCTAGTGCAGTTAGCATTTTTTCGTGTTCTTTAAATGCACCTTGTAACGCTAAGACACCAATTTTCATTAAACTCACCTTTTGGGGAAGAACGTGATATTACTTGCCACGCTCCTCCATAATAATTTTTATTTCACCTTCGTTTATTCCTACCATAGCTTCGCCTAGGTCCTGGGACAAGGTGGCCAGCATATCAGAGTCTTTATAGTTTGTTACAGCCTTTACAATTGCAGCGGCACGCTTTTCAGGATTGCCGGATTTAAATATACCTGAGCCTACAAAAACGCCTTCAGCACCTAGGGTCATCATAAGTGCTGCGTCAGCAGGGGTTGCCACACCACCAGCAGCAAAGTTTACAACAGGCAGTCTGCCATTTTCAAAAACGTACTGAATAAGGTTAATAGGGACTTGTAGATTTTTTGCTTCCTCAAATAGTTCATCCCCTCTTAAGGCTTGAATATGACGAATTTGACTGTAAATTTTACGCATATGACGAACCGCTTGAACTACATCGCCAGTGCCAGGCTCTCCTTTTGTCCTAATCATAGATGCACCCTCAGCTATTCTGCGTAATGCCTCACCTAAATCTCTGGCTCCACATACAAAAGGCACGTCAAATTTACTTTTGTCAATGTGGTAAACATCATCAGCGGGGGATAAAACCTCGCTTTCATCTATGTAGTCTATTTCAATAGCCTGCAAAATCTGAGCCTCGGCTATGTGACCTATACGGCATTTTGCCATAACAGGTATGGAAACAGCCTGTTGAATTCCTTTTATCATTTTTGGGTCGCTCATACGGGATACACCCCCAGCGGCACGGATGTCAGCGGGGATACGCTCCAACGCCATAACAGCACACGCACCGGCTTGTTCTGCTATTTTTGCTTGTTCGGGAGTGGTTACGTCCATTATTACGCCGCCCTTTAGCATTTGTGCCAGATTGACATTTAGTTCATATCTATTGTTGCTCATATTAATTATCTCCATATATTGTTATTAACTTAATTGTGTATTGGAATTTCCTAGGAATAAGTTTATTTTACCATTAACTGTATCTTTTAAAATGCACAGTTTTAATAAAAATAAAGTGTACAGTTTTTGTTAAAACATTTAAGCAGGCTGATTATTGTTACCATGTTGTTATGGTTGCTAAGATGTATCCCCATACGCAACGATTAAAATTGCTTTTTTTAGGTAAAGATGATAAAATAAATGGGTATATTTTTATAGACAAGGTGAGGTGGTTGACGGTGGAGGCTGTGTTGCGAAGCAAGGATGAGCGTGAGCTGCTGTCCTTAATGAAGGCTAACAGGATACCTCATGGAGTAATATTGCAAAGCAGTCAACCTGTAACAATACAAAAATATGCACAGCTGTTGTCACAATGGGCAGTATGCCAAAATGATGCTGGACATAAGTCCTGTGGTGAATGCAGTGGCTGCTTAAAGGTGTTGTCAGGAAACCATATAGATGTGTATACAGCACAAACCGCTGGAAAGCTAGAGGTTGTATCTGTTGACGAAATACGCCATATTTGCAGCGATGCCTACATTATGCCAAACGAAGCCACCGCAAAGGTGTATATATTACCAAATGCTGAAAAGATGCAGATAGCTGCTCAAAATGCCTTTTTAAAGGTACTGGAGGAGCCACCTCAAAATATATTGTTTATTTTATGTTGTGCAAATGCAGAACAGCTATTGGGAACTATCCGCAGCAGAGCAATGGTGTTTAATTTGGACAGCACGCAGGTGTTTGACGAAAAGATATTAGAAGCACAGGTAAGGGCTAAACAGATTGCTACAGCCATAATAGAAACCAAGGGTATTAAGCTGTTAGAAGCAACAGGCAGTATAAATGACAGGGGCTTTGCACGATTAGTTATGACTGAATTGTCAGATATTATTAGACAGGCTTTAATAACAAGGTCTGGGGGCAGTGCAAAGGTTTGTAATGAGGCTAAGCTTATTCAAAGAAGAATACACAGAAAAAATCTGATAGAAATATTAGAAACTATAAATACAGCACAGACACGCTTAGGACAAAATATTAACATTGGCTTGTTTACCGCGTGGTTGTGTGCTACACTCAGGAGGCAAAAATGACAGAGGTTATCGGCGTTAGATTTAAAGAAGTGGGCAAGGTATATTACTTTGATCCAGACAACACACCATTATCCACAGGCGATATGGTAATTGTTGAAACTGCTAGAGGTATAGAATGTGGTGAGGTAGCTACTCCAAATAAAAAAATTGATGACAGCACCATAGTTCATCCACTGAAAAAGCTAATTAGAAAAGCAACCCCAGAGGATTTAGCCCATGTGGAGGAAAATCGAACAAAAGAGAAAAATGCCTTTGATATTTGTGAAAAGAAAATATCTGCCCATAAGCTTGATATGAAGCTGGTAGATGTTGAATACACCTTTGATAATAATAAGATACTATTTTACTTTACCGCAGACGGTAGGGTAGATTTTAGGGCATTAGTAAAGGATTTGGCAGCTGTTTTTAGAACTAGAATAGAGCTAAGACAGATAGGTGTCCGTGATGAAGCGAAAATGCTAGGTGGATTGGGCATATGTGGCAGACCCTTTTGCTGTTCAGAATTTTTAGGAGAATTTCAGCCTGTATCCATAAAAATGGCAAAGGAACAGGGCTTGTCTTTAAGTCCTGTAAAAATATCAGGTACCTGTGGCAGATTAATGTGCTGTTTAAAATATGAACAAGAGGCATATTTAGACCTGCTTAAAAACACACCAAAGGTAGGTGCTATTGTTAACACCCCAGAGGGTAAGGGTACTGTTGTAGAGCAGAATTTGCTGACGGGTTCTTTAAAGGTGAAAATGGATAAGGCACCAGCGGCAGCACCGTTAGCCTTTAAGGTTAAGGATATAAAGATAATAAAGGACGCACAAATACGTGTGGATAGAAAAGAAATAGAGCAGTTAAAGGGATTAGAATAATTTTTTATGGTATTGATTAGTAAAAATATTGGCTGTTTTTCAATAAAGTATATGTAAATAATATAAATATTACTTTTTCAGGCAAAACAGTTGCTTTTTTTAAAAAGAATGGTACAATAGTCTTGTAAATTTATAAGGAGGTGTCTACACATGGCATATGTAATTAGTGAAGATTGTATATCTTGCGGAGCTTGCGAAGCTGAGTGTCCTGTAAGTGCAATTTCTGAGGGAGACGGCAAATACGAGATTGACGCTGCTACATGCACAGAGTGCGGTAGCTGTGCAGATGTTTGCCCAGTTGGTGCTCCTAACCAAGAGTAATCTAATATTACAAAAAAACACCCTGTTTGATAGCAATATCAGACAGGGTGTTTTTTATGCTTTATTCTAAGCTTTGTTAATAATAAAGCCCAGTAGGACAATAGACAAATTATGTATAACCTTTAGCTATAATGTGTTATCGTCTGCTGCTGTTAATTAAGCAAAAGCTTAGGTTAAGCCTGATTAAGAACTTGACCTAAGCTACGATGCTATAAATTGTTTATTGGTTTATAATAGCGTTTTTAATGTCCTCAGCCTTATTTAGCTTTTCCCATTCTACACCTAGCTCCTCACGACCCATATGACCATAAGCCGCCAGTGGCTGGTACTTTGTTTCCCGTAGCCGTAGGTTGTCAATGATAGCAGCAGGACGCAGGTCAAATACCCTTGTAACAGCAGCTGCCAGCTGTTCGTTACTGTATTTAGAGGTACCAAAGCTGTCCACCATTACCGATACAGGCTTAGCAACACCGATAGCATATGCAAGCTGAACCTCACATTTTTTAGCTAACCCAGCAGCTACAATGTTTTTAGCAACATGACGTGCGGCATATGCTGCACTGCGGTCTACCTTTGTAGGGTCTTTACCACTGAAAGCACCACCACCGTGACGGGAGAAACCACCGTAGGTATCAACAATAATTTTTCTTCCTGTCAGACCGCTGTCACCAACAGGGCCACCGATAACGAAACGTCCTGTTGGGTTGATGTATATTTTTGTGTTTTCATCCATCATATCAGCGGGAATTATTGCATCTATAACGTGCTTTTTCAGGTCTTTTCTTATTTGTTCTAAGGTGACATCCTCGCTGTGCTGTGTAGATACAACGATAGTATCAATCCTAACGATATTGTCGTTTTCATCATATTCTACGGTTACCTGAGTTTTACCGTCTGGTCTTAGATATTCTAATGTGCCATCCTTACGAACCTTTGTCAGCTGTTTTGCCAGCCTGTGTGAATATGAGGCAGAGGCTGGCATTAGCTCGGGTGTTTCGTCACAGGCATAGCCAAACATCATGCCTTGATCACCAGCGCCTATTTGATTGTATTTGTCGGTTTCACCCTCTTTTAGCTCGTAGCTGGTGTTTACGCCCATTGCAATGTCAGGCGATTGTGCATCTATAGAGGTTAATACAGCACAGGTGCTACCGTTAAAGCCACAGTCCTGATTATCATATCCAATATCGTTTATAACATCTCTGGCAATAGAGGCAATATCCACGTAACAGTCAGTTGTTATCTCACCCATAACGTGAACCATACCCGTTGTGACAGTAGTTTCACAGGCTACGTGTGCATTTTTGTCCTGTTCCAGCACTGCGTCTAATACAGCGTCAGAGATTTGGTCACAGACCTTGTCTGGGTGTCCCTCTGTAACTGATTCTGATGTAAAAAAGTGTTTTGCCATTTGTATCTTCCTTTCAAACTAAAATATATTAAAAAATAAAAACCGCCTCTCGGTAATCCGAAAAGCGGTTGCTTTTTGCTGTAAAAATTCTCATCTTTCGGCTTTACCGCAGGATTTGGCACCTTGCAAAAAAGTAGGTTGCCGGACTTCACAGGGCCTGTTCCCTCAGTCGCTCTTGATAAGTTGGTAGCTGTATTTAATTTGTGGTTATTATATCACTTTAAAGAAATTTGTCAATAGGTAATATTTGCAATTATTTTAAAACCCTAGAGTGAATGATAGAGGATAAGGGCTTATACAGCAAAAATGTGATAAAGCCTACAACAATGCCTTTGAAAATATTAAAGGGTGCTACAGCAAACAAACAGAATGTAAATATATCGTTGATCATTGGGTTAATAACGCTACCCATTTGTACAAAGGCGTCAATTGGTGCACCATATGCTACAGAATATACTGGCAGAAGGACTACTGCGTTTAGCACTGCACCAAATAAAGCCATTGTTATCGTACCAATACCAATACCTACTAAGGCCCTTTTTCTGGTCTTTTTACGCTTGTAAATTAATGAGGCTGGTATAATAAGGGAACAGCCAATTAAAAAGTTTGCCAGCTCTCCTACACCTCCGGTAGACGTGCCTTTAATTACAAGCTTTACAAGTATCTTCACAAGCTCTATGGTTATACCTGCAACAGGACCTAGGATAAATGTTCCGATAAGAACAGGAACCTCGCTAAAGTCCAGCTCGTAAAAGCTAGGTGCTAAAAATCCAATGGGAAATTCAAAAAACATCAGTACAGCTGATAGGGCGGCAAACATAGCTATTATAGCCATTTTACGAACGTTAGTGCTGTTTTTTGATAAGGCGTGGTTTGTTGTTGTGTCTGATAACATAAATAAGACTCCTATAAAATTTTATTTCTAATGATACTGCCTGCGAAATAAAAAATGCTCCACAGACATAAAAATCTGCGGAGCAAAAAGACGCTTATATGTAGCGTGTATCTTCTTTCATCCGGACTATACCGTCGGCTTTGGAATTTCACCAAATCAGCTTAACGCTCGTGGGCTATGCACCAAAAAAGTGCTTACCACCGGTGGGGAATCGCACCCCGCCCCGAAGACAGCATTATTAAATTATCTTTATTATATATGCTATTATATGTCTTGTCAACAGGAAATGCTACTGTTCATCTATTGTTAGGCTGTACGCAGGTAACATCTCCGTGATAAACACGTTTACCTCTGGTATATTCATCTTCTCCAATGACCTTTTGGTGGCTTGTTCTGCGTGAGTAAATTCTTTATTGCCAAAACGCAGCTCCTCTGTACATTTAATTAGTGCAGAAAGCTTGTCCGCCGCCTTTACAAGCACCAACAGCTCTTTGTCGGTGTCTACAGGGTTTATTATGGTGCTATATTCGCCTTTTAAATCCTCTGGCAGCATATTAACTAGGCTGTTTTGTGCGTTCCTTTCAATCTCCTTATAGGCTTTTTTAATCTCTGCATTATAATACTTTATAGGTGTTGGCAGGTCGCCTGTTATTATCTCACTGCTATCGTGATAAATACCCAGGAGGGCAGCACGTTCAGGGTTTACGCTGCCACCAAAGCGTACATTACGAATAGTTGCCAGAGCGTGTGCGATGATTGCCACTTCTATGCTGTGTTCACATAAATTTTCTTGACGTGTGTTGTTCATCAGCCCCCATCGGTGTATGTATTTCATACGGGATATTATTGCAAAAAAATTACAAGTCTCCATGGTGTTTCTCCTTTAACAGCTGTTTTGTGCTATATGGACATTATATATCACCATCATTTTATACGCAATAAAAACATTGATATAAAATAATATGTTATGCATAGGTTGAAACAAATTTGTTAATTATTTAGTCTTTCACCATTTTATTGGTGCAATTTGTAATTACCTGTGGTATAATACATTAGTTATTTTATGCCCAGAAGCAGATAGAAAATTATTGAAAAATATTGTATAAATTACAGCTATAATGAGGTGTGTTTATGACAGCTACACGACTGCAGTTGCCCCAGCAGAAAAAGCAAAGATATTGGTTAAAAGCCTTCTTGTTAGGCGTTTCAGTATCTTTTTTATTCTTTTTACCGTTTTTGCTTTATGACAATGGATTATTTTTATACTATGGCGACTTTAATGTTCAGCAAATATCCTTCTATCAAATGATTCATGACAGTATATTAAACGGAAATATAGGCTGGAGTCACACCACTGATTTGGGTGCTAATATGGTAGGCTCGTATTCCTTCTATTTGTTAGGAAGTCCTTTCTTTTGGCTGACGCTGCCGTTCCCCAGTGAGGCTGTGCCGTATTTAATGGCACCGTTGCTAATATTAAAAACAGGCTGTGCAGCCTTGACAGCTTATATATATTTACGCAGATATGTTCATAATAAAAATATAGCTGTCATAGGTGCAATGCTGTATGCCTTTAGCGGATTTGCAACCTACAATATATTCTTTAACCATTTTCATGAGGCTATGGTTATGTTCCCGTTATTGCTGGCTGCTGTTGATGAATATATGGAAACACATCGTCGTGGCGTTTTGGCTATGGCTGTGTTCGGTGCCTGCCTTGTAAACTATTATTTCTTTGTAGGTATGGCTATATTTATTGTAATATATTGGTTTGTCAGAATGTTTGCAAACAGCTACAAAATAAAGCTAAAGGATTTTTTAATACTGGTATTTGAGGTTGTATTGGGCTTCCTAGGCACCGCAGTTTTGCTCATACCGTCTGTGTTAGTAGTATCTCAAAACAACAGGGTAGGCAACACCCTAAATGGGTGGGCAGGACTGGTCTATAACAACCCACAAAGGTATGTGCATATTTTGGAAAGCTTCTTCTTTCCTCCTGATATACCTGCATATCCAAACTTTACCCCTGACTCTAACGCTAAATGGGGCTCTGTAGCTGGGTGGTTGCCTGTGTTTAGCATGACAGGCGTTATAGCGTTTATGCAGACAAAGAACCGAAAGCATTGGTTAAAAAAACTGCTGCCTATGCTGTTCTTAATAGCCTTTGTTCCCATATTAAACAGCGTTTTTCAGCTGTTTAATTCACAGTATTATGCACGTTGGTTTTATATGTTAATATTAATGATGTGTCTAACAACTGTTAAAAGCTTAGAGGACATAAAGGTAGATTGGAAGCGTGCTGTATTATGGTCAACGGGTATTACCGTAGCCATAGCGGTGGGTATAGGTTTTATGCCTAATCAAAAAACTGATGATGCCGGTGTCACAACCACCTCCTACGGGGTTATGTCTTATGCTGGAACTTTTTGGGCGTATGTGCTGATTGCCTTAATTTCTTTGGGCATATTAATACTATTACTAAGGTTATTAAAAAAGGACAGGAAAAAGTTTGTAAAAGCCAGCATATGCTGTATATGTGCCGTTACGGTTGTATATGCGGTTTGTTTTATAGCATTGGGCAAGATGAGGGGTTACAATTCCCATGACTATTTAATACCACACGTTATTAATCAAGAGGATAAAATAAACCTGCCGGAAACAGACAATGTTCGCAGCGATTTTTACGGCTGTATGGATAATTCAGCTATGTTTTGGCAGCTGCCGTCTATTCAGGCGTTTCACAGCATTGTGCCTGAATCCATAATGGAGTTTTACCCCACGATTGGTGTACAAAGAGATGTTGGTTCACGTCCTGAGGTGTCTGTTTATGGTTTGCGTTCATTTACGTCAACCAGATGGCTATTTGATTATACAGGTGACAGCAACTCCTTTGTGGAAACAGATGGTAAAAATAAAATGCCGGGCTGGACGTTATATGATACACAAAATGATTTTAATATTTATGAAAACCAAAGCTATATTCCAATGGGCTTTACCTATGACAGCTATATTTCAGAGGACGATTATAACAGCTGTTTAGAAAGCCGTCGCCATTTACTGTTGCTAAAGGCAATGGTTCTAAGCGATGAACAAATGGAGAAATACAGTGATATTACTCAGGGTAAAACCGATGATTTTAAAAGCTTTGTATATACAGAAAATGAGTATTACAATGACTGTCAGGCTAGAAAACAGCTGACCTGTTCAAGCTTTGCCTATGACAACGACGGCTTTTCAGCAGAGATAACCACTGATAACACAGGTGACAGGCTGGTGTTCTTTAGTGTACCATATGAGGACGGCTGGTCCGCACAGGTTAACGGTGAGGATGTTGACATAGAGCGTGTAAACGTTGGCTTTATGGCGGTTAGAGTACCTGCCAATACAACCAGCGAAATTAGATTTAATTACAAAACGCCTGGTTTGACAGCAGGTATAATTATCACTGTAAGCTGTATTTTAATATTTGCAAGCTATATGTGGATATGGGGATTAAGGAAAAATAAAGAAATAAAAGCAAGGAAAAAGACATATCGTATTGGTAACAGGCAAACGGTTAGCACCATTAAGGCTGCTGAACAGGATATGGATATGATAAAGGCTGTTAACCAAGAGGACAAGGGAAACCTTGACAAAAATTCTACAGGGGATAGTGATGATGAAATCACAAGAACCCCTATGTAATGTTTTATGTAAAAGGATAGGGAAAAAACTTTTGCAAGCATACGAAAAGGAGGAAAGTAGTATGTCATTTGGTAAAAATATATTATCTTATAAGGAACAAATTCTAGAAACACTCCAAAAATTAATCAAGGTGGAATCCATATCGTCACAGGGTACAGAAAAACCTGTAGAGGCATTAAATTTAATGCTGGATACGGCAAGATCCATGGGCTTTACAACAAAAAACATCGACAATCAAGCCGGTCATATAGAATATGGTACAGGTGGCAGCCTGTGTGGCGTTTTAACACATTTGGATGTTGTGCCTGCGGGCAACGGCTGGACCGTACCACCCTTTGAATTAACAAGAAAAGACGGCAGATTATACGGCAGGGGCGTGGCTGATGATAAGTCGGCAGCTGTTATTGCCCTGTATTGCTTAAAAGCCCTAAAGGATAACCATGTAAAGTCAAACAATACGCTGCGTGTTATATATGGCACCTGTGAGGAAACAGGTATGACAGATGTAGAGCACTATTTTAGCCAAGAGCCATTACCTGATTACAGCTTTACCCCTGACTCTGATTATGGTATTTGCAGCAGTGAAAAGGGTATTTTACAGGTAGAGCTAGTTGGCAGTCATACAGGTACAACGCTAACAAAGCTGAAGGCTGGTACAGCGGTAAACGCTGTGCCTGATAAGGCGTTTGCACTGCTTGATTGTAGTGAAAACGACGACCACCAGCTGCTGCGTTTTGCTGATGCTAAGGAGGGTGATTTTGTTTTCAAATACACCATTGACGGTGTGTTGATTGAATCCCGTGGTAAATCTGCCCATGCTATGGAGCCTAAGAAGGGCTTTAACGCTATTACCCATCTAATTGACCTGCTTACCTCCAACTTTAGCCACAGCGTTTTGGGCAATATCTGTGGGTTTATTGATTCCACAATAGGGCTGGAGTGTGACGGAACGTCCCTAGGCTTAAAAATGAGAGATTCTATTAGTGGTGAATTAACTGTAAATGTTGGCACTATTGATATAAATGAAACCTACGCTAAGTGCACACTGGATATTCGTTACCCCGTAACAATGGAGTCAACAAAAATTATTGGAAGGCTGCAGAAGGCCGCCGAGAACGAGGGCTTAGAATTTAATATTATTAATCACCAAAAGCCTTTAAATATTAGAAGTGATTCAGAAATTGTTCAGCTGCTATCCCACGCATACAATGAGGTTATGGGTGAAAAGCCTAATGTGTATTCCACGGGCGGCGGCACATATGCACGAGCATTAGGTGGTAGGGGTGTTGCCTTTGGTCCTGCCTTTCCAGATGATAGCTGTAATATGCATGGTGCTGACGAGTCTATAGATGAGGAAAAGCTTATGAAGCACGCAGAGATATGCTTGGAGGCTATGTACAGGCTGCTGACAAAATAAGAAAGATAAGGGAGGTGAAACACAATGAGTGCAGAAGGCATGGTAAAATCACAGGCACGAGGGGTGTTACGCAGTTCTAACTGGGGTAAAGCACTGGTAGGTTTTTTTACTGTTTTGACATTACCGGTATTGGCATTGACTATTAGTAGCTTTGCTGACTTTTTTTCAACATCAAAGGACTCTGCTGTGGATATGCAGTCGGTAATAATCGTTTTCGCTGTTGATATTTTGGCTGTCTGTGCCATTTTGTTTTTATCTCCTTTATATTATGGCTATTGCAGGTTTATGTATCACCTAGCAAATGGTGACGATGCACAGGTGTCTACTATTTTCACATATTTTGAAAGTATTAGAATGTATGGCAGGGCGATAAGCTACGGTATTAGCGTTATTTCAAGATATATTGAATGTGGGTTGTTATGTGCCGTACCAGCCATTATATGTGGTGCTGCTTGGATAATGCTGGGTCGTAATCCAGACCTTAATTTATTTACTCCTGCTTTAGGTGTTTTAAGCGTTATCAGTATTATTGGCGGGGCTATACTGCTGTTTATAGTAACCAGACGATATTATTTAGCGACATATTTGTTTGTTATGGATAAATACGATACTGCCCCATCACAGTGTTTAAAAAAATCCAAGGTAATGATGCTTGGGAATATTACAAAAGCTGTAAAGCTAACATTATCATATATACCGTGGTTTGCCCTATGCTTTTTCGTTATTCCGTGGTTTTATGTGTACCCATATTACAAAACCGCAACAGGGGTCAGTGCTAAATGGTTAATAGAAATGGGCGATGAAAAGTGGCAGGCTGTTCAGCCACCCGTACCCTTTGTAGCTGAAACAAGGTGTGAAGGTAAGGTCAGGGATACAATTTCATCTGAAAATTTTGAAAACACAGACAGAAAAGAAATGTCAACAGAAGAAAATCAATCTGCTGAGGATAATGTAATGATATAAAACGGAGTGAGCGTTGTGAAGGTATCCCTATGTGTTATAGCAAAAAATGAAGAACAGTTTCTACCAATGCTGTTAAGTGATATTAAGGCACAGTCATACCCTCACAGCGGTATAGAGGTGGTTTTGGTGAACAGTAATTCCACCGATAACACACCTGTACTTATGACGCAGTTTGCCCAAGATAATAAGGATTTTCAAAATGTAGCAATATTGTTAAACTGTAAAAACTCACAGGCAAGCTCATGGAATGTAGCGCTGTCGTATGCTACAGGCGACGTGGTGGTTCGTGTGGACGCCCACGGAAGCATACCAATGGATTTTGTGTCCAATATCGTGTCCAATATACAGTCAGGTGAAAAGGTAGTAGGTGGCGGCAGACCAAATAAGGTGTTGGACAAAACGCCATGGGCGATGACCTTGCTGGCTGCAGAGGAGTGTATGTTTGGCGGTAATATAGCAAAATACAGGCGTGTGCAGAGTGAAAAGCAGTACCTGAATACTATTTTTCACGGTGCATACTGCAAAGAGGTTCTGGCAAAGGTTGGCGGCTTTAACGAAAATTTAGGCAGGACAGAGGACAACGAGTTTCATTATAGGATAACACAGGCAGGCTACAAAATTTGCTGTTGTCCAGATATAATATCATATCAGTATATACGAACCACCTTAGGCGGTATGATAAAGCAGAAATATTCTAATGGCTTGTGGATAGGCTTAACAACTGGTGTTTGCCCAAAATGCTTATCATACTTTTATTTTGCCCCGT
The DNA here is from genome assembly GCA_002391625.1 of Ruminococcaceae bacterium UBA3903. GTDB lineage: Bacteria > Bacillota > Clostridia > Oscillospirales > Acutalibacteraceae > UBA3903. The sequence goes on from DGFJ01000009.1 coordinate 55,725, forward strand.
TATTGCTGGTGCTGGGGTTTGTTTTATCAGCAGTGTTAGCCGCTGTTGGTATAGCTGTTCCAATAGGGGTGTTATCTGGGGTATATGCTTTATTTGATATTTTTATAACGGTTAATGCTTTTATTGGTCGGCGTAGGTATCCACAGCTTTTATTATTGCCGTTTATATTTCCCTTACTGCATTTTTCCTACGGTGCAGGCACATTAGTGGGGCTAATCAAAATGCCATTTTGGCGAAAAACCATTGAAACAGCAGAAAAAAGGATAAATGAAATAAAACGGCATTATAGCGATATAAAATGATGAATATTTAATATACTAAAAAACCTAGGCTGATTATGTACGAAAATTATTTTTAAGGGGTTGATACAGTGGATAGTGATAAGTGCTATGCTTTTACACCTGAACAGCTAAGAAAGCTGCAGCTAAGGGAAATGGATGCACTGCTGTATTTTAAAGAATTTTGTGAGGAAAATAACCTGTTGTTTTATTTTTGTGGTGGGTGCTGTATAGGCTCGTTGAGGAACAAGGGGTTTATTCCTTGGGATGATGATATAGATATATTTATGCCAAGACCAGATTATGAAAAGCTTTCTAAGCTATGGAAGGAAAAATCAAAGTCCTCCCGTTATCTGTGCTTAAGAACAGATGATAACATATTTACCGGAAATATTTTTACAACAATTGTGGATACGTCGGCAACATTTGTAAAAGAAAATCAGTCACACCTACACATACCCCATGGCTTAGTTATGGATGTTTTCCCTTTAGATGGCTGTCCTACAGGCATTAAAAGAAAAATGCAAAAAATGTGGGCATTGCTTTACTCCTTGTTTTTGGCACAGGTTGTACCGGAAAATCATGGAGGAATTGTCGGATTTGGCAGTAAGGTGTTGCTAGGAGTCTTTAAAAGTGATAAAATAAGAGATAAAATTTGGCGTTATGCTGAAAAGAAAATGTCACAGTATAAAATAGATGACTGTGAATATATAACAGAGCTTTGTGCAGGACCTCATTATATGCAGTGTGAATACCCAAAATGGGTGTTTGAAAAGGCTGTGTACAAGGAGTTTGAAGGGTACAAAATGCCTATTCCGGTTGGATATGACGAATACCTGAAAATCGCTTTTGGTGATTATATGAAATTACCGCCAAAGGATAAGCAGATACCACACCACGATGTGGTATATTGTAATTTAAATATGAGCTGTTATGATTATATGAAGAAGAAATCTACAGAATAATAGTGGAGGTTTAACAATGATTTATGGAGCAATTTTAGCTGGTGGTAGCGGTACTAGAATGCACGTTTCTACCCTGCCAAAGCAGTTTATGGCATTAAAGGACAAGCCTATCATTATCCATACTCTTGAAAAAATGTTAATGTGTAATAGATTTGACGCTGTTTATTTGGGTATCCACCCAGGCTGGATGTCATATATGTATGACCTGTTGGACAAATATAATTTAGATTCTGAAAGAATAAAGCTGGCACCCGGCGGAGAAAACAGGAACGATACTATATTTAATGTTATAGAAGAGATTAAAAAAGATTTTGGTCAGCAGGACGATGATATTATTGTTACACATGATGCCGTACGTCCCTTTGTTACCTTAAGAATTATAGAAGAAAACATAGATGCCGCTATAACCTATGGTGCCTGTGATACCGTTATACCTGCCACAGATACTATTGTTATTTCACATGATGGCGTGGATATATCAGAAATACCGAATAGACAGTATATGTATCAGGGGCAAACACCACAGTCCTTTAATATAAAGATGTTAAAGGACTTGTATTCAAAGCTAAAACCATCGGATAAGTCCATATTAACAGATGCGTGTAAAATTTGTGTTATGGAAAATGTACCTGTTAAGCTGATTACAGGCGAGGTTTTAAATATGAAGATAACAACAGTTAATGATTATGAGATAGCACAGGTAATTGCCGGAGGTATTGCCATTGATTAATTATGTTTACCAGCTGGTAAGTCCACAGTTTTTTTCAGTTAAGCTGGATGATGTGGATATTGACGGGAAGGTGGTTGTGCGGCCTAGGTATATGTCAATTTGTCACGCAGACCAGCGGTATTATCAGGGAAACCGAGATATAAAAATATTGTCACAAAAGCTGCCTATGGCACTTATACATGAATGCAGCGGTGAGGTTCTGGAGGACAGAAGCGGACGATTTAAACCTGGCCAGCCAGTTGTTATGATACCTAATATGCCAAAAAGGCATTCAAACTATATATATGAAAACTATGATGAACAGTCGATTTTCCTGTCAAGCACAGCGGATGGGTTTATGAGAGAGTTTGTAGATATGCCTGTGGACAGGGTGATTCCATGTGATGGTATTCCTATGGACATAGCCTGTATTTGTGAGTTTTACAGCGTTGCTGTACACGCAGTTAATCGCCTAATTAACTTTGCACATCAGCAAAGGGAAACCATTGCTATATGGGGAGATGGCAGTCTAGCATATGTAATAGCAAGTGCTTTAAAGGTTAAAAATCCTGAAAGTAAGATAATAGTAATAGGGCGTAACAGCCGTAAGCTGTCACGCTTCTCCTTTGTAAACAAAACATATTTGTCCTATTCATTACCAAGCGATTTACAGTTTGACCATGCTTTTGAATGTGCAGGCGGTGAGGGTAGCTATGACGCTATTAATAATATAATAAATTATATTAAGCCACAGGGTACGGTGGTGCTTATGGGTGTTAGCGAAAACCAAGTGGCAATAAACACCAGACTTTTGTTGGAAAAGGGTTTGACAGTAGTAGGCAGCAGCCGTTCAGGAAAAAAGGATTTTGAGGAAGCTGTGGATTTAATGCGTACTCAAAGAATTAGAAGACGTTTGGGCAGCATTATTTTTGAAGATAAGCCAGTGTCATCTATTGATGATATCCACAGAGTATTCACAACAGATTTAAACACCCCATTTAAGACTGTTTTTAACTGGAGATTGTGATTGTTGGCTTATTAATCTGTGAACATATTCTGAAATATGTAATTAATTCTTATATGGAATGAAAATAAGGTATATATTGTTGTATAATGCAAAATATTGGAATGTGAACGAGTGAGAAAGGAGCTAGCTACTATGATGAACAATGGTAGAGGTGGTAAGGACTCCAATGAGATATATTCATATTCACCACAAGCAAAGAAAGCGGCTAGAAAGGCTGCCAAAAAAAAGATGAACTTTCCTTGGAAAGGGACTGTGGCAGTAGTCCTAAGTGTTTTGTTATGCTTTAGTGGAATTGGTATGATTATTTTTTACACCACTGTAAATTCAATCAATTTTAAGGATATTGGTAATAATGGTAATGTTGTAAGCTCGCAAAATGTGTCAACAGGTTCCAGCGATATAACCACAGACACATATACAGGAGAGCTGTTAAATGACCATAAGGTTCTAAATGTTATGCTGTTTGGTGAGGATAGCGTAAAGGATGGCGAAACACAGGGACGCAGCGATACCATGCTGTTGTTGTCTATTGATAATCGTCAAAAAAAGCTAAAGCTGACCTCGTATATGCGTGATATGCTTGTTACCATACCAGGTAATAATGCCGCTGGGTCACCCTATGGACTGGACAAGCTTAATGCTTCATATACCTACGGTGGGCCAGAGCTTGCTATAAAAACCGTAGAAACTAATTTTGGTGTAAAAATTGACAGGTATGCCGTTGTTGATTTTGAAAGCTTTAAAAGCATTATAGATTGTTTAGGCGGATTAGACATTGAGCTAACACAGGATGAAATAGATTATATTAACTGGCAGACATACTTAAATGGACAGTCAGACCTGCGTTATGAAATAACTGACGCTCCAGGAGTTGTACACTTAAACGGCAGGCAGGCGTTATGGTATGCCCGTGACCGAGGCTATCAAGACCCTGAGCATCCTGAGGTTGTCATATCTGGTGATGATTTTGACAGAACAACCAGACAAAGAAACATGATTAAAACCTTAATGACAAAGTTTAAAAGTGCTAATCTGGCACAGATAGTAAAAATCGTAGGAGAAATAGGACCTATGATTACCACCAATCTGAAAAAAGATGAGATAACCACCTTGGTTGCCAATTCCCTAACATATTTAAGCTATGATGAGGATGAGTTTAGCCTGCCGTTAGAGGACGGCTTTGAATATGGTTGGTATAAGGAACAATCTGTTTTAATGGTTAATGATTGGGACCGCACCAGATATGAGCTGGCACAGTTTATTTTTGAAGGCTCGGTTGTACAAAATTATCCAACCTCCCCAACAACCTCCTCGTCAAATGACACTAATGTGTATTCTCAACAGGATAACTATTATAATCAAGAGGATGATAACGTACAAAATGATTATAACAATGGTTATTATTAAAACAGTATAAATGCTAAGCCTCTATAAGAGATGCTGATATGCCCCCCCTAAGGTAGACATGGTAAATAACCAAAATCTGCTTTAGGGGTTTTTTATGCCTAACCATAGTGCATAGCTTAAAGAAAAACAGCTTAAGAATACTTGTCTGAGAAATGAGATACCTAATACCCATGTAAAAGGATGATGTCAATGCTGGAATTGTCACAATACAGCAGAAAAAACTAAAATCAAATTGCATTTGAGCCACAAAAATGGCTTTTTGCATTACAAGGTGGTATCTCCTCGTACTGTTAGGTTACGGGATGCTGTGCGTAATTGAGATACATTAATATATTATTGAAAAACGATAAAAAAGTATTGACAACTAATAATACATTGTGGTATTATCTTCCTATAAAAGGGGAGGGCTTATTATGAAGCAAAATGTAAAATCAGTTACTATAACATCTGTGCTAATTAAATTAATCTTTGTATTAATGGTGCTTGCTATATTTGCAATACCTTTTGTGGCTAGTATGTATGACCAGACATCAGGGCGAGAACCTGTTGCCACACAGCTGTGTGTTGGTATGTATTTAACGCTGATACCAGGATTTGTTATTACATGTTCCTTAAACAGAGTAATTAATAATATTAAAAAGAATGATGTATTTATAGAGAATACTGTCAAACAGCTGCGTATAATGTCCTACTGCTGTTTTGTCGTGACTGCAATATTTATATATCTAGGTGTTTACAGACAGCTGGCTTTGTTAGTAGCGTGTGCCGCTGGGTTTATTGGGTTGATTTTAAGGGTGCTAAAAAATGTGTTTGAAAAAGCCATTGAAATAAAGGAAGAAAATGACTATACAATTTAAGGAGGATATTTAAATGGCTATTGTTGTTAATTTAGACGTAATGATGGCAAAACGAAAGATTTCCTCCGGTATTTTGGCAGAGGAGATAGGCTTAACACCTGCTAATCTTTCAATTTTAAAAACGGGTAAGGCAAAGGCAATACGTTTTTCGACCTTAGAAAAGATATGTAAAGCGTTACAATGTCAACCAGGGGACATACTAGAATTTACTGCTGAGGAGGAATCACTGTGAATAATCAAAATGACAATATTAGCAATAATAACAATCAACAGGAACATCAATCTGGGGAAATACAGCAGACAACAGGCTATATAACAAATGGTAAGCCAAACGGCAGTCATGTTAATCAGCAGGGCGTAAATTATTATGGGTTTAACGCACCAAGGGTTCAAAATACAGTTAAGAAAAAATTTATATACACCACCCTAGACCGTGCTTTTGCTTTAATAGCCCTTGCTATAGGGTTTTTATTTATTAGGTTTGTTTTGTTAGGCTCATTAAGTGTATCGGTTTTTGTGTTTTTTTTAGCATCCTTTGGGGTTACGGCTGTATATATGTTAAAAAGCGATACTGGCTTAAATGGAAAAAACATGATACCGTTTATTATACCAGTGGTGTTCAGCAGTATCTTTTTAATTAGTGACAATGACCTTGTAAAAATGCTTAATTTAATATTTGTAGTTTTGTGTTTTTGCTATATTATATTCGCACAGTTTAATGGTGTTAGGATAGGAAAGGGCTTTGGTTATTCACTGCTGAACAGCACGTTATTGTCACCGTTTAGCAGCTATGGTGATGGTGCAAGAGCTTCTATACAGGCAGTCAGTACAACAAAGAAAACCCATAAATTAAAATGGGTGCTGTTAGGTTTGCTGATTGCTATACCTATAACATCCTATATTGCAGTACTGCTGTTATCCAGCGATGAAATGTTTAGCACAATATTTAATAGTTATTTTGCCAATATCCTTGGAGAAATACCCTTAGCTGTTTTTCAACTGATTTTTGGCATACCAGTGGCTCTGTTCTTTTTTGGTGCTTTATATAGCGGTAAGGAGAAAAAAGGCAGTAGATTTCTGACGTCTAATGAGATTGAAGGCTTTAGTAATAGAGTGAAAAAGGTACCTACATCATTATTTTATTCAGCGTTAACGCCTTTGTTAATTTTATATTTATTGTATTTCATTGTACAGTCAGGTTACTTTTTGTCGGCATTTAACAGTATGCTGCCTGATGGCTATGACTATGCTCAGTACGCACGGCAGGGCTTTTTCGAGCTTTGCACAGTTGCTATAATTAACCTAATACTTATTTGGACGCTGATATCATTTAGCAAACGGGTAAACGGGGAAATGGCAAAGGGGATAAAGGTGTACAGCATTATATTGTGTGTGTTCACGTTGCTGCTTATTTTCACCGTCATCAGCAAAATGTTTATGTATATCACGTTTAACGGATTGACTCATCTGCGTCTGTACACATCATGGTTTATGGTGCTGTTGGCTATTGTATTTGTGTTGATTATTGTTAAGGTTTTGTGTTATAGGGTTAATTTTCCTAAGGCGGTCACCGTAGTATTTGTTATAATGTTTGGGGTGCTGTGCTTCAGTAATGTTGACGGCTTAATTACAAAATATAATGTAGAGCAGTATCAAAAGGGCAGCATAGAATGGATGGGTCATAGCGGTTTAGATGAATTAGATGACAGTGCTGTACCATATATATTACAGCTTGCTGGTGATGCGGATACACCGTCAGATGTTAAAGATGATTGTGTGTACTATTTGTCACATAGATATTCTCGATACAGCGGTGACCCAAAAGACTTTAATATAATTTCATATACAGCACATGAACAGCTGGAACAAAATAAGGAGCAGTTTCAGTATCCAGAAAATGAGAAAAATGAGTATCCATATTCACGTTACAGCAGTTATAATAATAGGTATTAATAGTTGGGAAATGTGTCCTTATATAAGAGGTCATAAAAAATGGTTAAGCCACAGGGGTATAGTATAAAAGGTATTGGAAAGCAGATGGGGTGTATTTACAATTAGTGTGAATATGATATAATTTACACAAATACAAATAAAGAGGTGTTTGTTATGATTATAGATGCACATACACATACAGGCTGTATGCTAAACTTTATTATGACAGAGGAAATGTTATTGGAATCTATGGACAAATATAATATAGATTACTGCCTTTGTTCAAACGGAGAGGCAACAGAGTTTGACCACAACCACTATTTGTTGCCTGCTAATATGCAAAAAACACAGGAAAGTGTGTACCGCACAAATTTAAAGTTTGCTAGGGCAAACAGGGATAAAATTGGTGTGTTACCATGGGTAAAGCCATATTTACAAGGTGTGACAGATGAACTGGAAAGATTAATTGCAGAAAATTTAGATATTACATTTGGTATTAAGCTTCACCCGTTTCATTCAGTGACTAGGTTTGATTCTCCCCGTGTGCAGGACTATATTAGGCTTGCACAGCAGTTTAATTTAACGGTGCTTACCCATACCGGCATGGGGGAATATGACAACTGTACAGTTGTTGCTAAAATGGCGGAAAAATACCCTGATGTAAGCTTTGTTATGGGACATATGGGGCTAGGTACGGATAACAGCAATGCCATTGAACTGGTAAGCCAGTACCCTAACCTATATGGTGACACAGCATGGGTGTCTATGGAAAGTGCAATAAGATGTATAGAAAAATGTGGCAGTGAAAAGTTGATTTTTGGCAGTGACAATACCATAGATGGTGTGGACACCTATGATAATAACGGGAAAGGATCACCGTCAATATACCGTAAATATTTTGGGGAGTTAAAAGCTATTTTGTCAAAAGAGGATTACGAAAATTTAATGTATAAAAACGCTGTTAGGATATACAGGCTAAGTAAGCTTAGGGATAAATGCTGAGCTTGGCATTATCACAGGGTTAACAAGGACGGTGTATTAACCTTGTGCAGTATGAGGATTTCTGGTCTTAATGAACGACCAAGGGCTTTACAGCATTACAGATAAAATGCAGTCTGAATAATTAGCCATCTGTTAAATACAAAAACGGCACAAGGAGCTTTAAGCGTCCTTGTGCCGTTAATATGTGATTTGAATTTTATTTGCTTTGAATGTATTCGTCCATAGCAGCAGCTGCTGTTTTACCAGCACCCATAGCCAAAATAACGGTAGCAGCACCTGTTACAGCGTCACCGCCAGCATATACACCTACACGAGATGTTAAGCCGTCGTCATTGGCAATAATGCCACCCCATTTTTGAGTATCTAAGCCCTTGGTTGTAGACTTAATTAAGGGGTTAGGTGATGTGCCAATAGACATAATAACACAGTCAACGTCTAACTCAAACTCTGAACCCGCCTTGACAACAGGTCTGCGTCTGCCGGATTCATCTGGCTCACCCAGCTCCATTTCTACACACTTCATAGAACCAACAAGTCGGTTCTCATCTGGCAGAATTTCAACGGGGTTAGTTAACAGCTTAAAGATGATGCCTTCCTCTTTGGCGTGTTCAACCTCTTCAGCACGGGCAGGCAGCTCTTCTTCGCTGCGACGGTAAACGATATATACTTCTTCAGCACCTAAACGTTTAGCGCAGCGTGCAGCGTCCATTGCTACGTTACCACCACCTACAACAGCAACTCTCTTGGCGTGTTCAATAGGTGTGGTGCTGTTGTCCTTGTATGACTTCATTAGGTTAACACGAGTTAAAAACTCATTAGCGGAGTACACGCCCTTTAGGTTTTCTCCAGGAATGCCCATAAAACGTGGCAAGCCTGCACCAGAGCCTACAAATACAGCCTCAAAGCCATCCTCCATTAACTCATCAATGGAAAGGATTTTACCAATAACCATATTGGTTTCTACCTTTACACCAAGCTTTTTAAGTGTATCAATTTCCTTTTGTACTATTGCCTTTGGCAGTCTAAATTCTGGTATGCCGTAAACCAAAACACCCCCAGCTAGGTGCAGTGCTTCAAAAACTGTTACATCGTAACCTTTTTTAGCAAGATCACCAGCACAGGTTAAGCCAGAAGGACCAGAGCCGATAACAGCTACCTTGTGACCGTTTGGTGTAGGCACAGCTATTTCTGCGTCCTTTTGCTGGTTATGACGGTCGGCAACGAAACGCTCTAGCCTGCCAATACCAACAGGCTCGCCCTTGATACCCCTTACGCATTTTTGCTCACACTGTGATTCCTGTGGGCATACACGACCACATACAGCTGGTAATGAGCTGGAAACAGAGATTATATCATATGCCTTCTCAAAGTTACCCTGTGCAACCTGACTAATAAAATCAGGAATGTGTATCTGCACTGGACAACCGCTGATGCAAGGCTTGTGCTTACAGTTAAGACAACGCTGTGCCTCATCTATTGCCTGCTCCTCTGTGTAGCCTAGCGTTACCTCTAAAAAGTTTTTGTTACGCACGTTAGGCTCTTGAGTAGGCATTTCGTTCTTTTTTGGTGACATATTAGGCATAATTATTTAACCTCCTTATTAAGCAGATTACAGGTGCTTTCATAAGCATGATGTTCAAACTCCTTGTACATACTGCCTCTTTCCATGGCCTCATCAAAATCCACCTCATGACCGTCAAAATCAGGACCGTCAACACAAGCAAATTTTGTTTTTCCGCCTACTGACAAACGGCAGCCACCGCACATACCTGTACCATCTATCATAATAGGGTTCATGCTAACCACTGTTTTTAAATTGTATTCCTTGGTTAGCTTACAAACAAATTTCATCATAATAAGTGGACCTATGGTGATAACCTCGTCATAATTTTCGCCACTGTCAATTAGGGTCTTTAGTGCATTTGTAACCAATCCCTTTTCTCCGTAGCTGCCATCATCTGTCATCATAACCAGCTTATCGCTAACGGCATTAAACTCGTCCTCTAATATAACTAAATCCTTATTTCTAAAACCAACGATAGAGTGTACCTCAGCACCTAGGCTGTGTAGCTTTTTAGCAATAGGATATGCAATAGCACAGCCTACGCCACCGCCAACAACAGCTACCTTTTTAAGACCATCAGTGTGAGAAGCCACGCCTAATGGCCCTACAAAATCATTAATATAATCGCCTTCGTTTTTGCTGTTTAATAGCTTTGTTGTAGCACCAACAATTTGGAAAATAATTGTTACAGTGCCAGCTTCTCTATCAAAGTCTGCCACTGTCAGCGGAATACGTTCGCCCTGCTGGTCTACACGCAAAATGATAAATTGACCAGGCTCTGCTTTTTTAGCAATAAGAGGTGCGTCAATTTCCATCAGTGTAACAGTAGGGTTAAGCACTTTTTTCTTTAAAATCTTGTACATAATCCATTACCTTTCTTACATTCAAATTCACATAATGTAGCTATTATACCACATCATATGTATGCTTTCCAGTGCAAATTTTTACAAAATAACAGGTATAATCAGAAAAAAACAGTCAATCTATTGACCTGATAAATGCTGTAATAAGGGGTAATAACACGGTGAATATAATGTTAAAAGGATTTTTTATCATATAAGATATATTAGGATATGGGGCTGCCAAGGTGGATGTGGCAGTATCACCAAAAAATCCCATAGGCTGTTTATTGTTTTATTATGGTGCAGGCAGTTAATTAATCCATAAATGCTTAAACAGTTGACATTTTGATTTTTTTAGGATAAACTAAGCCTAGTAAACATATAGGAATATATAACAAACCAAATAAATGGAAGTGATTAATTATGAGAATATCAACAAAGGGTCGTTACGCTCTAAGATTAATGACAGATTTAGCGGTTAACGATAACGGTGGCTACACACCATTAAAGGCAATAGCTGCCCGTCAGGAAATATCTGAAAAATATTTGGAGCAAATTATTATTATATTGAATCGTGCAGGCTTTGTAAAAAGCGTGCGTGGTGCAAATGGTGGTTATAAGCTGGCATTTGAGCCTAGCCATTACACGGTTGGTATGATATTAAGGCTGACCGAGGGTAGCTTGGCACCTGTTGCGTGTTTAGACGACCAAGTAAACGAGTGTGACAGAAGTAAAACCTGTCCTACGCTGTATGTGTGGCAGGAGCTAAATCAGGCAATAGACAATGTGGTTGACAATATAACTATAGAAGATATTGTAAACAAAAGTCGTAATCTTATGACGGATAATTACTCAATTTAGGATAATTTGACTAAAGCTACAAAAATATCCATATATATCATACGTGAATAGTAGTAATTAGAGAATGTTATAAAAACATTTCTAAAATTGTTGACAAATGGATATATTGTGATAATATGTAGTTAAGGTTAAATCATACATAACCGATAGGAAATATAAAATTAATTACACAAGAGGGAGGCTGTTTTATGAAATACAAAAAAAGCTTATATGCCAGAGGCTTATGGCGAATGTGTAGCCTGTCCCAGTGTTGCAATAAGATATAGGCTGTAAAAATAAATTTTATAATGAGAGAGGTTATTAACAATGAGTTTAAATAGAGAGCTAAAATTTGAAACAAAACAGGTACACGTAGGACAGGAAGAGCCAGACCCAGCAACAGGTGCCAGAGCAGTGCCAATATACCAGTCGGCATCCTTTGTTTTCGCAGACAGTGAGCAGGCTGCGGCTAGGTTTGGGCTGCGTGATACAGGCAACATATACGGCAGGCTAACAAACCCTACACAGGATATTTTTGAAAGAAGGATAAACGCACTAGAGGGTGGTGTGGCAGCGTTAGCAGTAGCAAGCGGTGCGGCGGCCGTAACATATACAATAGAAAACCTAGCAAAAGCAGGTGACCACATAGTAGCTGCCAAGAGTATTTATGGCGGCACATACAATCTTTTGCAGCACACATTACCGGATTATGGTGTAGCCACCACCTTTGTAGACCCTGATGAGGAAGGTGCTTTTGAAAAGGCAATACAGGATAACACAAAGGCAATATTCATAGAAACACTAGGCAACCCAAACTCTAATATTATTGATATAGAAAAAATTGCAAAAATTGCACACGCACACAAAATACCTTTAGTTGTGGATAATACCTTTGCTACACCATATTTGGTGCGTCCAATAGAATATGGTGCAGACATAGTAGTTCATTCTGCTACAAAATTTATTGGCGGTCACGGTACGGCTATTGGTGGCGTTATAGTAGATGGAGGTCGGTTTGACTGGGAGAAAAGCGGTAAATTTAAGTCATTGGTTGAACCTAACCCTAGCTATCATGGTGTTAGCTTTACAAGGGACGTAGGTGCGGCGGCATTTGTAACAAAAATAAGAGCTATTTTATTAAGGGATACGGGTGCTACCTTGTCACCGTTCCATGCGTTCCTATTTTTACAGGGGCTGGAAACCTTGTCGCTGCGTGTTGAGCGTCATGTAGAAAACGCAATAAAGGTTGTACAGTATTTAAACAGCCATCCACAGGTAGAAAAGGTCAACCACCCAGCAGTTGACCCATCACAGGCAGACCTTTATAAAAAATATTTTCCTAAGGGCGGCGGTTCAATATTTACCTTTGAGATAAAAGGAACAGAGGATGACGCTAAAAGGTTTATTGATAATTTACAGATTTTCTCATTGCTTGCCAATGTAGCAGATGTAAAATCATTGGTGATTCACCCAGCGTCAACAACCCACGCACAGCTAAATGAACAGGAGCTAAAGGAACAGGGTATACAGAAAAACACTATTAGACTATCCATTGGCACAGAGCATATTGACGATATATTATACGATTTAAACCAAGCCTTTAAGGCAATAAAGTAAGGAGATAATTACAATGGCAAATATTTATAGCAGTGTAACAGAATTAGTAGGCAAAACCCCTTTGCTGGAGCTAAACAATTATGAAAAATCCGAAAATGTAGAGGCACATATTTTGGCAAAGCTAGAGTATTTTAATCCTGCTGGCAGTGTAAAGGACAGGGTTGCTGTAGCTATGATTAATGATGCTGAGGAAAAGGGTATTCTGAAGCAGGGTGCAACAATAATTGAGCCAACCAGCGGTAACACAGGTATTGGTTTGGCGTCAGTAGCAGCAGCCAGAGGCTACCGAATTATACTGACAATGCCTGAAACCATGAGCGTAGAGCGTAGAAATTTATTAAAGGCCTATGGTGCAGAAATTGTTTTAACAGATGGTACAAAGGGCATGAAGGGTGCTATAGCCAAGGCTGAGGAGCTGAACAAGGAAATAGAAGGCTCTGTTATTTTAGGTCAGTTTATAAACCCGGCTAACCCAAAAATTCATAGGGAAACCACAGGAGTGGAAATATGGAATGATACAGACGGTAAGGTTGATATAGTAATTGCTGGAGTTGGTACAGGCGGTACAGTCAGCGGTGTAGGCGAATACCTAAAATCAAAAAATCCAAATATTCAGGTTGTAGCTGTAGAACCAGCAGGCTCTCCTGTTTTGTCTACAGGTAAACCGGGTCCACATAAAATACAGGGTATTGGTGCAGGCTTTGTGCCAGATACACTTGATACAGATATATATGACGAGGTGTTCCCTGTAGAGGATACAGATGCATACAAAACAGGTAATACCATCGCTAAAAGTGAGGGCGTGTTAGTTGGTATATCATCTGGTGCGGCTGTGTATGCGGCAACGGTTGTAGCAAAACGTCCTGAAAACAAAGGGAAAACAATAGTAGCCGTACTGCCGGATACTGGTGAACGTTACCTGTCTACCCCTTTGTATCTGGTATAATTAAAAAGACTTTTTTATAAACAGCGTTTAATTAAATATGTATAAATTTTCCCTTAATAAATTATATATAAAAGGCATTGTATAATAAATTACCTTAGTAATTTTGTTGCAGTCTGGCAATATAATGAAAGAAATTTTCCGAGCTGTCATATACATTAAAAAATTTTCATAAGATGTATATTAAGGTTGATGATATGACAAAAAACACCCCCGTAAACGATATATAATAATGTAACCGATTAAAAGCACACTTGTTGTTGTGTATGGTAAGACAAGTGTGTTTTATTAATCGGACGAATAGCAATATTTGACATTAGATATATATAGCGTTTCGGGGGTTGTTAATTTGAAAGAAGGAAAAACAGCAGTAACAAGAGATTTTATTGCTAATACCATGTCATCTAAAATTGTACGTGGAATAATAACACAGATTTCGTGCTTTTTGGGTGGCCTATTATTATCTGGTGGAGCAGTATTTGGCAGCTACGCACCTTTTGGTGCTGCCATGGTGGCAGCAGTACCTTTTAAAAATCTTTTTGCCACCTTAGGTGGAACAATATTAGGATACATATTGTCCTCTACAGGGGGCGGATTTCGCTATATAGCCACGGTGCTGGCTATTGGTGCTATTAGGTGGACGTTAAGCGATTTAAAAAAGCTGAACAAAAGCGTTGTATATCCGCCGTTATTGGCTTTTTTACCTATGCTGGCAACAGGTATAGTATTGTCAGCTGTAGGCGGTTATGATATTTCCCTAATAGCTATGTGTGTTATAGAAGCCCTTATGTCCGGTATAGGTGGCTACTTTGTATATAAAACAATTGTCATTAGCAGAAGTACCCGTGGCATAACCACTCTTAATCAACAGGAAATAGCCTGTATAGTTATGACTGGCTGTATTTTTTTGTTAGGTGTTTCTACTATTAGCTTTAGCGGTATATCACTGGGCAGGGTGTTGGCGGTGCTGGCAATTTTGCTGTGTGCCAGATATGGTGCGGTAGCAGGTGGCTGTATATCTGGTGTTGCAACAGGGGTGGTATTTAGCATGGCTGACAGTTCGCTGGCTTTTTTAGCAGGTGGCTATGCATTTGGCGGTTTAATGGCAGGGCTGTTCGCACCAATTGGCAAAATTGCTACAGCACTTATTTTTCTGCTGTGTCATACAGTTATGGCGTTTCAATCAAATAACCCTGATTTAATTATTGCCAGCATTTATGAAACGGTTATTGCAGGTGTGATATTTATGCTCATACCAAAGGATTTTGGCAATAAAATATCTCAGGTATTCTCCCCACCTATAGACCAAACCAGATCTGAGGGTTTGCGACAAAATGTAATTATGAGGTTGGACTTTGCATCTAAGGCGTTACAGGATGTATCAACCTCGGTGGATAATGTGGCTGAAAAAATGAAGGAGCTATATTCCTATGATATAGGCTCAGTATACGCACAATCAGCGGAGGAAACCTGTAACCATTGTGGCTTGCGTGTGTATTGCTGGGAAAAGCACAAGGAACAAAGCTATAATGATTTTAACAGGTTAACACCCTTGCTAACAAAAAAAGGCAGTATAGATGAGGCTGATTATTTAAGCACGTTTGGTAAAAAATGCTGTAAATCATCTGAGATGGTGGTAACTATCAATAAAAAGTACAACTCCTATAAAGCTTATTTGTCGGCAGAAAGACGGGTAGGCGAAATACGTTCTGTTGTGGCGGGACAATTTTCTGGTCTTGGTGATATATTGGATGAGATGGCACAGGAGTTTCAGCAGTACGAACGGTTTGATATGGCAGCAGCAGAAAGGGTAAGCTCTGTAATAAAAATGAACGGTATGGTACCATTGGATGTTAGCTGTCGTATTGATAGATTAGGTAGAATGTCTGTGGAGATACAGACCACTGATATAGATAAAAATGCAATAAAAAGAGGTGTATTGGTAAAGGAAATTTCAAAAGCCTGTGGCAGGGTAATGGATGCTCCTTGTATTAGCCATGCACCAAGCAGATGCAGAATTCAGCTGTCACAGCGACCACGATACGACATACAGATAGGCAGCGCACAGCACGTTAGTGGCAACGGCAGGCTGTGTGGGGACAGCTACAACTACTTTAGCGACGGCATGGGCAGGATGGTAGCATTAATTAGTGATGGCATGGGTACGGGAGGCAGGGCGGCTGTTGATGGCAGTATGGCAGAAAGTGTTATGACTAAACTGATTAAGGCAGGGCTTGGTTTTGATTGTGCTTTGCGTGTGGTAAACTCTGCTCTAATGGTTAAATCTGGTGATGAATCTTTAGCAACCCTAGATATAGCCTGTGTTGATTTATTTACAGGTGACGTAGAAATTATGAAAGCAGGTGCACCATTGACATTTGTTAAGAGGAATAACACCGTAGAGCGTGTGGATTTTTCGTCATTACCTACAGGTATATTAACAGATGTTAAGCTTTCTCATCAGCAAACAAAGCTGCAGGCTGGAGATTGGATTGTAATGCTGTCAGACGGTGCGGTGGCAACAGGTGACACATGGCTGGAAAATATGATAAATGATTGGGGAGATAAAAGCGCACAGGAGCTTAGCAAAGAGATAGTAAAGGAGGCCCGTGCTAGACGTACAGATGGTTATGATGATGATATAACAGCTGTGGCAATGTGCATTATGGGAAATATACGAGAATAGATAAACCGCCTAACAGGTACTGCAATCCTGTTAGGCGGTTTTCGTTATTCTTTCATTCTTTTGTTTTCTGGACTAACCATCTTATATTTTACCACTGGTTCTTCCCCGCTGCTTCTATATTTGTTTGACATAATATAGCATATAGACTTAGCAGAGTTGTAAACGTTTTTAAAATATCCTTTAAAGTTTTGACATTTCCAATGTATCCTAAACAATGCATACATATTTGTAAAAGCCATTGTATATGATAATCTGAAATGATTAAACCTCATTTTTTTATGTACACCTTGGTCAATAAAGAATTTTCGCAATACAGCCAAGGATAAAATATAATCGTTTAGCTTTTCAGTAGCGAAGGACTTTACAATACTGCCATCACGAATGGTGTAATAGTAAAGATATTTGTCAATGACCACACCCTTGTTAGCAAAGAACAACAGTCTGGCGGTTGTTGCAATGTCCTCAAAATACATTTCTGGAAATTCAATGTTATGCTGTGTAAACAGCGTTCTGCGCCATAGCTTATTCCATAGATAGGAACGCATGGAAAAATCTGATACAGTTTTTTTTGCCATATCTAAATTGGAGTGAACACCCTTTTTAGGCTTTCTAAACAAGATGGGATGTAAAAAACCGCTGTCTAAATTGTATAATGCATAGTTACAGCAGGATACATCGGCATCATTTTTTTTGGCAGCATTATACAGCCTAAACAGATAGTTGGGATCTACATAGTCATCGCTGTCAACAAAAGCGATGTATTCTCCACACGCCAGGCTTATTCCTAAGTTTCTGGCAGATGCTACGCCTTTTTTATCATTATGCACCAAGGAAAAATTGCTAAAATTCTTAGTAAAATCTGCGGCTATGACAGGACTTTGGTCTGTTGAACCGTCATTTATCATTATAACCTCCATGTTTTTAAACGTTTGGCAGGCTACAGATGATAGGCATCTATAAAGATAATCCCCAACATTGTATATGGGTATAATGACACTTACAGCAGGTGATTTTTCCATATATATTATATCGCCCTTTCAAAATCCTTTTATAGTAGTTATAGGTAGTTGCGTTGTGATAATTAAAAAATTATTTATATTAATACGGCTATTTTTAGCCTGTGCTTGCTAGTCTGCTTCCGTTGCTTTCTCGTCCAAAGCCTCGCACTGTTCGGCTGTAGCATCATCTATGGACTTGCCCTTTGTTAGATAAGAAAACGGTGCACATAAGGCTATTACGCCATAATATGTGATTACACGCCATAATAACAGGGCTGATTTCATTAGATTAGGTGTAAAGAACAGACTGTAGAACACGGTAAAGCCTAGTTCAGCAGCACCGGTAGCGCCAGGTAAAGGCATCATTGCAGATGCAAGGCTTACAAAAGCCTGAGAACATAACATATCCGTTACGGAAGCACCCGTTAGGTTAAAAGAACGGTATATACAGTAAGGCACTAGAAGTATAGTTATAATTTGTATTGTTATTACAATGTAGGATACAATTAACAGCTTTGGATTTTTCATTAAATCACTGTTGCATTTTAAAAAGCTATTTGCTTGTTCCTCCAGTGTTGCTATTTTTTTGTCTGGGTTTTTAAGAAACTTTAGTTTTTTGATGAGCCTAGAAATCCACCTGATTATTTTCTGGGAAAGCTTTTTGTTAAATGATATTAGTAAAAATCCACCAGTAACCGCCACCTGTGAGAAAAAGCCGAAGCCAACAAATGCCCACATAATGGGGGTGTGTATGTTTTCTACAAAAAACTCAAACTTGTATATGATTGCCAGAATACTAATAATAGTAGAGGTGATTTGAAAAATTAGAAATTTTTGGAGCATACAGGAGGTGGAAAAGCCTACATCTAGATTTTTTTTAGACATTAGATATACCTGCATAGGCTGACCGCCAGTAGATGACGGTGTGATAGCACTAAAAAAGCTGCCTACAAAGGACACCTTTATGGCATCAAAAATAGAAAAATGCTTATATTTTACACGAATAAACATAAGCGTAGCATAAGAATCTAACATCATATTAGCTAGCTGCATAAACACTGCTACAACCAGCCATAAAATATTTAATTCAAAGGATGAGGACAACAGGTCTATCAGCCCGTCCTTTGATACACAAAAATACGCAATTAATCCAATGGATAATACCACAACTAGAATATTAAATATGGTTTTACCGCTTATTTTAAATTTCATTTAAGCCTCACTATCTCAGAATAAATCTGTTGCTTTTCTCTATTAATATGGCAGATGTTTATTTGTTCGTATAATAATCCATAATAAAACATTCCTATTATATCACGCAATAGGGAAAAAGCAAGAAAATTTATACATCAAGATTAGTAACGGTACCCATTACTATTGGTAAGCCGGATTCATTATCAACAACAGCGTATAAAAATGGTTGATTAAAGCTTACATTTTTGTCAACAGCGGTATTATTGCCTGCTTGTTCAGCATCATCAGCTGTGGCACTTTCCTTTGAATCAGCCACCCCAGCATAGTCCCTTGTTATGGCAATAGCTGTCTGCTGAGTCATGGCATTTACAAATACATCACCATCAGCCAGCTTTGTTAGGTCTGAACCGCTTTCAAATATTCCGGTCACCCCTAAGGCTGACAGCTGTTCCTTTAAATCTGTTGCTGCGTCAGCGGAAAATTGTGGTATACAAATGTTGGCGAAGCTAGCCGTCAGCATAGACGTGGAAAGCTGTGTAAGAGCTGTGCCGTTTAGCGTGTCCAGAACCTCCTGTAGGGTGCTGCCACTATTTGGAACTAGGGCTACGAATTTACAAGGTATATTGTCTAGACTTTTTACAAAGCCCTGTGCGTTGTCTGTAGAAATATAATGTTCAACGCTGTTTAAAAAATCCACACTGGAGATACTGCCGTCGCTGTTGGTAAAATTGTCGGTTTTTACACTTGTAAAGGAGTTAACCCAGAGGGATTTTACAGCAGCGGTGCTTACCATATATAGCAAGCTGTCCTTATCACAGACAGGTGACAGGTTTTGTACCGTATTATTAGTAAGAGATGCAGTTAAATTGGTTATTTTTTCATTAGTGCTTTTGTCGCTAAAATCCAATGTATAGGCGGGTATGCCAAAGTAATTCTCGTCCTTTTGTAAAAAGCCACGTTTGGCAGACAGGGTGTTGGACACCCACAAGGAATTGCCTAAGCCTACAAAGCTTTCATCTGAATTAAAGGCGGTTAAACGTTGCGTTAAATAGGCACTGCACTGGTTTACGTTGTCAAGGGTTAAGGTAGAGCCACCCACCAGCTTTTTTATCTCCTTTTGAGCATCTCCCCCAGCACCGTTTTCTAACATACCTAAAGCTAACGTTACAGATAAGGGAGAAATTATTGTGTTGCCGTTGTCAGAGTATGTGCTTTTTAATAGGTTTAATGCCAGCTCGCTGTTGGCTTTTACATAGCTGTCATAGCCATCGGGCTGTGAAACATCACCTGTAAAATCATAGCTAGGTGCTGTGTCGCTTTTTTGTATAGCTGCCAGCAGATTTTCGTGAGTTGTTACAACAGCAGAGCTGGCTCCTTGAGAACAGCCACACAGCAGCACCATTAATGCGGACATCACTAGGGGGAAAATCTTTACTGTTGTTTTTATTTTCATTTTTATACTTCCTTTTCTTCTTGTATCAGCTTGTCAGCCAGCTCCAGCACCTGTTGAGCAGATTGCTCCTTGTACATTTTTCTACAGGATTCTTTCATTTGTTTCAGCTTATCAGGATTGGACAGTAAATTTTGGATTGCTTGGGTACATTTTTCGCCCTTTGGCAGCTTAACAGCCATATGGTTTCTAGTTAAGAAGTCTGCGTTCTCCTCCTCCTGACCTGGATAAGCCTTAAAAATTGCCATAGGCAGGCTAGAGGCGATTGCCTCGGATACTGTTAAACCGCCTGGCTTGGTTACTATTAAATCAGCTATATACATATATTTGTTTACATCATTAACGAAGTATAGTAGCTTTGTTGGTTTAGAACCAGTTGAGCCTATGCCGGTATAAAGCTTTTTAATCAGCTTATTTTCTTTTAATGTTTCCTTAAAGCCGTCCTTTATGGTTTCGGCGTTTTCCTTTAATGTGTCTTTTAGATTTTCTGCGTTGTCTTTTAAAGTTACCTTTAAGTTTTCAGCACTATCCTTTAAAGCTAATGACAGCTCGGAACGCTTTTTTGTTTTTTTGCCGGTTACTTCAGCGTTTTGGGCTGTATCTTGAGTAATGTCAGTATATTCCTCTTCTGTTTCGTCAGCTGGTGTGTGTAACTCTTCATCGGATATTACACCAGACCTTGTAAGCAACTTTTCAAAAGCGTCATATAGCTTTTTGTTTCTGCCTGTTATTACAACTATTTGAAAATCGGCGTCAACCTCTACAATACTTTGATAAATTTTTAATATATCTGTAACGCCAAAGCTGCCTGCCATTAACAGCAAAGTGCTTTTTTGTGGGTCCAGTTCCATTTCTTCCATTAGCTGGTTACGGTCGTATTTTTCGTAGAAGGATACATCAATAGGAATACCCAGGGATTCAATTTTATTTTTAGGTACTCCTAAATCTTCTAAGGAGGTTACCATTTCATCTGATGATACAACATATTTATTAATGTTGTCCTGTATATACATTTTATGCGGGGCAAAGTCGGTGATTATACATATTACAGGTACCTTCATATTGTATTTGGTACGCAGGGTAGATGCCATCTCTGCTGCAAAGGCATGAACAACAATTATAACATCAGGCATAAATTCTACTATTAATGGTAATAATTTTTTGGATAGAGTCTTATTGAATTTGGTAGCCATATTATTTAAAGCGTTATCCTTGTTGGCAGAGTTGTAAAATGTGCCATATAGCTTAGGAGTGTTTTTAGCCATAAAAACATATCCGTCAGATACGGTTTTGTTATATAAATGACCTACATATTCCAACGTATCTACAATACGGACGGTATCGTTAGGTCTGTGTGCTTCTATATAATTTTTCATAGCGGCTGAGGTCCTCATATGACCACCGCCTGTGGATGCAGACATGATTAGTACACGCATAATATTCAATCCTTTCTAACAGTTATATCAATAGTGTTTGAAATATGTTTTCATTATATCAATTAAATACATATTTTTCAACATGGCAATGTTGATAATGTGCAAAAGTTAACAATTTGTATGTATATTTACGTCCTTTTGTAGGTGTTATTATTTAATGTTTAGTGGACTATATAAAATAAATAAAAAAGCAGGTTTCAGAATGTAAAGATTTTCTGTAAAAATGTAGCTATTTTGTAATGATATTTTTTTAATAATGTGATATAATGGTTTCCTAGCAAAGCAAGATTTAGTAACTAGGTTGTAAAAACATAATGTTCAACAACTGATATTATATATTATGGTTAAGACTCTTTAAGCGAGTGAGGTATGAAGATGAGTAATGACAAAAAGAAAGAAAACATATCACCAGATGAAAAGTCAAGGACAGATGATAAAATGGCGTCTGATGAGATAAGGCCACATGGTGAGTTTTCTGATGAAATAGACAAAATTTTACAAGAGGTTAGAAAAAGTACAGCAACTAACAATACTGCCAGCACACTTGGAAAAGATGCTGATACAGCACCTGTAACTAACCATACAAACGAAGTGACAGCTTCACCAGAACAAGAGCTGGAGGCAGAGGATGAATTTGTAGATATTTCTGCTGGTGCTATGGGGATTTCTGACGTTAAGCCAGCTCAGGCAGAAAGCATATCACAAACAGCGGATGCGAAGGAAGCTGAACCTGTGGAGAATATACAGCCAGCTGTTAAAAAAGAGGAAACTACAAATGCAGAGCCTTTGGCACAACCAATACAGAGGAAAACAACTGTGTACAGCTCAGATAAGCCAAAATCAAAGGATAAAAATAGTAATAGTAAATATATCGTTTTGGGTTTAGTTGGTGCTGTTGTACTATTGGTAGGTGCATTTTACGGTACAATGAAGCTTAATCCTGCGGTTATACCTGTTTCCATGTCTATAAACGTCCCTGATGGTACGGTACCACCTGTATCACAGGAGCCTGTATTTGTAAAGGGTGTTTATGTAGCCGGTATAGATGTTGGTGGAAAAACGTTAAAAGAGGCACAGGCGTTGTTGGCAATAAACGGTCAGGAGCTGGTTCCTGATGTTTCTATTAATGTACAGTACGACGGTAAGGATTATAAATACAGTAAGGGCGATTTTGAATATACCTATGACATTCCTAACACATTAAAAAAAGCATATGATTTTAATACAGCTGTTTTATCAAAGAACAGCACTGATGCCGTAGCCAATGCTCCAACAGATGACAAGGACGTGGTTGTAGATACAGACAGCGGTACGGTTAACTTTATGTTGGATTGTAAGGTAATAGAGGCATCTGTTCAAAAGGTTGTTAAAAGAGTAGCAAAGGAAATTGATATTCCTTGTGTAGAGCCTCATGTATCAAAGTTTGACCCGGCACAGTCTGATAAGGATAAACGTTTTACCTTTGAAGATGGAACTGACGGACTAGCCATAGATCAGGATAAGCTAAGGCTTGCTATGCTGGAGGTGTTTAACAACAATCAGTCAACTGCTGAATTATCAGTTGAAACATCAGCATCTAAACCAACCTTGACAATGGATGAGGTTAAGAACAATATTGTGAAAATTGGCGAGTTTAGTACAATTTCTACAAACGGTTACAATGCCAACAGCAATATGGTAACAGCGTTAAAGGCTATAAACGGAACAATTGTAGAGCCAGATGGTATATTTTCCTTTAACCAATGTACAGGTGATAGTAATGACCCTGATAATGGTTATGTGTCTGCGGGTGTTATATCCGGTGGACAGATGACAACTGGCTACGGCGGTGGCATTTGTCAAGGTGCTACTACTATTTATAATGCTGGTCTTATGGCTAATATGGAAATAGTAGAGCGTGCACCACATTTATGGTGTTCTTACTATGTGTATGGTGGTTTGGATGCAACCATTGATTATGGTGGAGAGCCATTTGACGAATATCACGGTATTGATTTAAAGATGAGAAACACCAGCAAATATCAGATGTTCTTTGTAACGTGGATGGATGGTGTTAAACTGAACTGTGAGATATACGGTTGGCAGTCACCTGATTTTGACGAGATTAGAACAGAGTCAGAGCTGACATGGGTGGCAGGCGAGGAATATGGCTATGCTGCACAGCGTGTATATTATAAAAATGGCGAAGAGGTAAAGCGTGAAGATATACCGTCTTCTACATACAGTACATCAGAGGGACACTCTATTAGACCAGAGGATCCAGGTGATGTTTCCACAAAAATCACTGATCAGGAAAGTGGATACCCAGAATATGCATCCGAATAAAAAATACTAATTTTATAAACATAATAAATTAATGGATGTGGTAGTATGAAATTGCAGGAATCAGGACAAAATTACTTGGAAACAATCTTAATCCTACAAGAGCGTAACAGCTGCGTACGTTCCATAGATATAGCAACTGAACTGGGCTATAGCAAGCCTAGTATTAGCAGAGCTGTCAACCTGCTAAAATCCAACGGCTTTATAAACATTAGTGAAAGTGGCTATATTACCTTTACGAAAGATGGTGAACAGATAGCCAAGGATATGTATGACAGACACAGAACCTTAACGGAATTTTTGACAAAGCTGGGCGTGGACAAAAATATTGCTGCTGAGGATGCTTGCAGAATAGAGCATGTCATTAGCGAAGAGGCCTTTGACAAAATAAAACAACACGTTAAGAGTTTATAAATTACGCTGCGGGCTATACAATAAATCTAGATTTAATTAACAAAAGGGTAACCGTAAAGAAAACGGTTACCCTTAAATTATGTGGTTTTATTTGTCAACCCCAATGCAATAGATGGAATACGTTATTTTTTTACAGCAGTGGATACGGCTATGACCTGTTCATGGCAGACGGCTTCAAAATAGCAAAAGTTCGTATGCTTATTTGGGACCGTATTTTTCCTTAGCTGAACTGCATAATGCCGTAAAGGTATCCAAAATTTTTTGTGACTGCCGTTTACAGCTTAAGTATTCTGACTGATTGGCTTCTTGAATGATATACTTATTTACACGCATAACTATTTGAGAGAAGCAAGGATGATGTACTCCAATACGTATATAAAACCAATAACCGTATTCTGGTGGCTTTTTTCTGACGTTATGCAGCTTTCTCTTTAATTCAGCGGTTTTCTTAATTTTTTCATTGCTGGTGTCTACGGTGCTGTCCTCATCCTCCACAGGATGTATCGGTGTAAACAGCTCCTTCTTTTCAATGACTTCACAGTCAGTGACCTGTGTCAGATAAAAAATGTCTGGGTTCTCCTCGGAAAAACGTTTTGGCGTGGTTAACAGCCAAAGGTTGTGGTTTTCATCTACCTTTAGAACCTCGTAATCACCTAGTGTTAGGGTAGTATTAAATTCTGAAAGCATATCACTGTTTTTGTTCCTGTCACGATATTCCAAATGTTCCTTTATTTCTGCTGCTGTTATCTCGTCAAAATCTTCAATATGTTCACTGCATTTTTTTACACAATCCCCACAAAGCAACCCATCATTTAGCTTGATTCTTGTGAAAATTCCAGCCTTTTCTCCACACACAGCACATATTTTTTTATCCTTTAATCCCATAAGAATTCACTCCTATTATTTCAAAAAATAAAAATATCAATTATTTTATTCCTTGTACAAGCCCTTTAATAGTTCGATTTCCTTTGCGTACCCCTGAATATCGTTTGGCGTTTCCAATAAAAACGGCAGGTGACGCAGCTGTGGGTGATTTATTATATTAGTTATTGCTGTCAACCCGATGTAACCATTGCCGATAGTTTCGTGCCTGTCCTTATGGCTTTCTAGCGGGTTTTTACTGTCGTTTAAATGAATGGCCTTTAGATTATCCAGACCTATTACCCTGTCAAAATCTGTCAGAACACCGTCTAAATCCTTTACTATATCATATCCACCGTCATTAACATGACAGGTGTCCAGACACACGCCAACCTTATCCGAAAGCTCTACACGGCTGAGTATAGCCTTTATTTCCTCGAAGCTCCTGCCTATTTCGCTGCCCTTGCCAGCCATGGTTTCCAGCAAAATTGTGGTGGTTTGTTGGGGGTATAGTATTTTATTTAGCAGGTCTACGATATAGTTTGTGCCTATATCAACCCCCTGCTTTACATGGCTGCCGGGGTGAAGGTTATAATAGCTGTGAGGAATAAGCTCCATTCGCTTTAAATCGTCCTCCATAATCATTTGTGCCAGCTCTCTAATGTGTTTATCGGCGGAGCAGGGATTAAGGGTGTATGGCGCATGGGCAACAATAGGTGCAAAGCCTTTATCCTGAATATATTCTAAAAACCTTTCAATGTCCTTCATATCTATATCCTTAGCTTTAAAGCCACGAGGATTGCGTGTAAAAAATTGAAAGGTATTTGCATTTATTGATACGGCTTCTTTACCCATATGTAAGAAACCTTTAGAGGCTGAAAGATGTGCTCCTATATTAAGCATAAGTATGCTCCTTTTGTCTATTATTAAACATATTTATAGTATAACACAGGTAAAATAAAAGAACAACGAAAAAATTGTAATCTACTATAAAATAACTGTTGACAAATTGGAGATTAATTGTTATAATAACTTGGCATTAAACAGATGGGCCATTAGCTCAGTTGGTTAGAGCAACCGGCTCATAACCGGTTGGTCCGGGGTTCGAGTCCCTGATGGCCCACCATACGAAATACATATATAGCCTGTCGTTTAATGTAAAACAACACAAGATATATGTATTTTTTAATATGTGTGTAAATTACCTACTGAAAATACTGCTGTATATTCAGTAGGCGATTTTTTGTTATCTATAGCACACGGATTTATCTTTACTACTGCCTATGGATACTGGGTTGTTTTTCATCAATTAAATTATACTAAAAAGCGAGCCTTTTGTACTGCTAACGTAGTCGTTTGGCTTGCTTTTTTTCGCTATTTCATTACAGCACCTTGATTTAGCAGGCATCATGTGTTGCAGATGTGTAAAATATAACCTATGTAGTCCCCTAAAAAACAAGGCTGCAATAGTAAATACATTGAAATACGGAAATTTACTTGACCTTATCCGACAATAATACTATAATAATCTATAAGCATTATATTAGTGAACAGGAGAGTGGCGGCATAATGATTAGCGGTGCCCAGATTATGGTAAAGTGTTTGGAGAAGGAAAACGTCTCCATTATATTTGGCTATCCCGGTGCGGCCATTTGTCCATTTTACGATGCATTAATAGATTCATCAGTAAAGCACATATTAGTTAGACAGGAGCAGAACTCTGTACACGCAGCCAGCGGTTATGCAAGAAGTATTGGTAAACCAGGTGTTTGTGTGGCAACCTCAGGTCCAGGTGCTACCAACCTTATTACAGGTATAGCAACAGCCTACACAGACTCTATCCCTATAGTTGCCATAACAGGACAGGTAAGAAGTGACCTGTTAGGTCGTGATGTTTTTCAGGAGGCCGATATTACCGGTGCCTGTGAGCCTTTTGTCAAGCACAGCTATTTGGTGAATGATACAGCCGACCTGCCACGAATATTCAAGGAAGCTTTTCACATTGCTTCAACAGGCAGACCTGGCCCCGTACTTATTGATGTGCCAATAGATATTCAGGATAATACTATAGATGAATTTGAATATCCTCAAAATGTTAATATACCGGGCTATAAACCCAACACAAAGGGTCACACTGTACAAATAAAACGTGCAATAGACCTAATACAAACCTCCTCACGTCCTGTAATATGTGCAGGTGGCGGTGTGTTAACGTCTGGGACAAAGCTAAAGCTGGTTGAGTTTGCCAACAAAACTGGTATCCCAGTAGTATCTACAATGATGGGTATAGGCGTAATGCCATCTGACCACGACCTGTATTTGGGTATGCTTGGAACTCATGGCAAAGGTGTAGCAAATCGTGCTATGCACGAAGCAGACCTAATAATTGTGTGTGGTGCCAGGTTAGGTGACAGGGCAGTGGCCGCCCCAGACCAAATAACTAAAACATCTAAGATTATACATATAGATATAGACCCCGCAGAAATAGGCAAAAACATTAAAACCACTATTCCAATAGTTGGCGATATGAAAAATGTAATGAACCATCTGTTAGATTCTATCGGTGACTACCATGTGCCAGCCCTGTGGGCAGACACTGTTGAGCGTTGGAAAACAGATTTATTCCGTACGCCGCCTAAATTTGAGGGCTTTGTAGAACCTAGGGCGTTTGTGGCAAAGCTGTCAGAAATGCTGCCTAGCAAGGCTATTTTAGTAGCTGACGTTGGTCAAAACCAAATATGGTGTGCCAACAACTTCCGCATAAAAGAGGGCAGATTTTTAACCACAGGCGGTATGGGTACCATGGGTTATTCAGTACCAGCCGCAGTGGGAGCAAAATTTGCCAGACCAGACCGAGAGGTGGTAGTGGTATGTGGTGATGGTTCATTCCAAATGGGCATGAACGAGCTGGGTACTATGGCACAAAACCATCTTAACATTAAAATTATCATTATGCGTAACGACCGATTAGGTATGGTTCGTGAGCTACAAAAAAAGAACTATCATGAGCATTATACAGCTACATTTTTGGACGAAAATACACCTGATTTTATGAAAATAGCAGATGCCTATAATATACCGTCAGCTAAGGCATATTCCAATGAAGAGGCTGAAAGGATTGCGGCAGAAATGCTGCAAAAGGACAGCTCGTTTTTGTTGGTTTGCTATGTTAACCCCGACACCCCGTCCATTTAACCTATTATCCTGAAAGGGTTTTAATTATATGAAACACACTTTATATATTCTGGTGGAAAATCATGCTGGTGTTTTAAGTAAAATATCGGGACTTTTCTCCAGACGAGGTTTTAATATTGACAGCTTGGCTGTGGGTATAACCTCTGATCCCAAAATATCACGTATAACAATAGTTGCACAGGGCGATGAATACGTGACAGAGCAGCTAGAAAAACAGCTGAATAAGGTGATACCTGTTATCAAGGTAAAATCCTTAGATGAGGGTACGTTTATCAGCCGTGAGCTGTTACTGGTAAAGGTTCATTGCAATGCGTCTAACCGCACAGAGCTAATGAAGGTTGCTGAGCTTATGAACGCAAGGATTGTGGACGTAGCAGTAAACAGTATTACCTTGGAGTATGCTGAAACTGTTGAAAAGCTAGAAACACTAATCAATTTACTAAAGCCTTATGGTATCCGTGAAATCGTCAGAACAGGTACTGTTGCCATTGAAAAAGGTACAGCACTAAACAGTAAATAACGGTTTGACAGGTTACATAACATAAATTCTATTATATGCCGTTAAACGGCAAGGAGGAAATTTCTATGCCAAAAATTTATTATCAACAAGACTGTAACCTAAGTCTACTAAAGGACAAAACAGTTGCTATTATCGGTTATGGCAGTCAGGGTCATGCCCATGCACTAAACCTACACGAGAGCGGTATTAACGTTATCGTTGGTTTGTACAACGGCAGTAAGAGCTGGGCTAGAGCAGAAAAAGCTGGTCTAAAGGTTATGACAGCTGCTGATGCCGCTAAAAATGCTGATATTATTATGATTCTAATTAACGATGAAAGACAAGCTGATATGTACAAAAATGATATTGAGCCAAACCTAACAGAGGGCAAGGCATTAGCTTTTGCACATGGCTTTAACATTCACTATAAGCAAATCGTTCCTCCTAAGGACGTTGACGTATTTATGATCGCACCTAAGGGTCCAGGTCACACAGTTCGCAGCGAATATGTAGAGGGTAAGGGTGTTCCTTGTCTAATTGCTGTAGAGCAGGATGCTACCGGTAAGGCTCATGACATCGGTTTGGCTTATGCTGCTGGTATTGGCGGCAGCCGTGCAGGTGTTTTGGAAACAACATTTAAAATCGAAACAGAAACAGACCTATTTGGTGAGCAGGCTGTTCTGTGTGGCGGTGTAACAGCTCTAATGAAGGCTGGCTTTGAAACTCTAGTAGAAGCAGGCTATGCACCAGAGAACGCATATTTTGAGTGTATCCACGAAATGAAGCTAATTGTTGACCTTATCTATAAGGGCGGCTTTAGCCTAATGAGATACTCTATCTCTGATACAGCTGAGTATGGTGACTATGAAACAGGTAAGCGTCTGGTTACTGACGAAACAAAGAAAGAAATGAAAAAGGTTCTAACAGAAATTCAAGACGGTACATTTGCTACTAAATGGATTGCTGAAAACAAGAACGGCAGAGCACATTTCAACTCTTGCAAACGCATTGAGTCTGAGCATCCTCTAGAGGCTGTAGGCGCAGAGCTAAGAAAAATGTATTCTTGGAGCGACGAGGATAAATACGCTGAATAATTTTAGCATGTTTTGATTTAACGCAGGATAAAACGGGACTGTATCCACATTGGGTACAGTCCTTTTGCTAGTTCAAAGTTGTGTATAGCAAGGAAACTATGGTATAAAAAGCAATAGCCACCGTGGTATAAACCATGGTGGCTGTTTTTGGTTGTAGTCCAATAGGCAAGACCACCCGCTCAAATTAAACTAGGAATGGAAAAAGTAACTTATAGTAAAAAGAATAATCTCCTGTGATAAAATTGAGGTGGTTTGGCAACCACAATAATATACACAGGAGGTTATGTCGTGAAAGACCGTGCTTTGTTATGATAGTGAGAAATGCACAGCTAAAAACAAGGGTGTCCATGGGCACATCTTTAAACAACCGAAACGCCCTATACCCAACGACGCTTACGGTGTTGTGAGTGGGGTGGCGGTTAGTCACCCCACTACCCTATTCTATTATTAGATCAAAGCTTGGCGTTATATTACGCCCTTAGCTTAATGCTGTTTTTAGATTTTCTGCATTTGCTCTCATTAATGAGATATAGGTTGCACCGCTGTTAAACTCATCCTTTGATACGTTGTGACAGGAATGAAACAAAAGCTTTGCAGCACCTGTGCTTTCACACAGGGTGTCTGCTACCTTTTGGTTAGAAAGCTCAACGTAGAAAATAACAGGTATACTGTTGTTTGTAACCTCGTCTATTAGTGTTGCCATAGTAGAGGCACTAGGCTCGGTTTCAGAGCTACACCCGGGAAATGCTGCATAATGCTTTAGGTTGTACTCCTTGGTAAAGTAAAGGAAAGGAAATCTGTCACCAAATACCACAGTATCCCTTGTTCCGTTTTTTACAATCTCCGTAAATTCGTTGTCTAAATTCGTTAATTCTTTAATATAATTGTCAGTATTGGTTTTATAGGTGTCAGCGTTTTTACCGTCCGCCTTACAAATAGCATCGCTAATTGCCCTTGTTAGCTTTATTGCATTTTTTGGTGATGTCCAAATATGCTCATCGTACTCTATATCATCACCTGTTTCAGGGTGATGGTCATCATCAGTGCCTATTTGCTCCTCTGGAGTAATATCTACATAGTCCATAAGCTTCACTATGGTGGTTCGTGAGGTGTCAATGCCCTGTAGTATGTTATCAACCCATTGGTCAGACTCCCCTCCTATATATATAAATACGTCACTGTCCTGTATCCTTATTATATCCTTTGGTGTTGGTTCGTAGGTGTGGCTCTCAGAACCTGGGGTCAGCAGAAGGTTAATGCTTGCTTCGCCATTTGTTATCTGTCTGGCAAAATCATATTGTGGAAATATAGTAGCTACGATATTGATTTTGTCGTTTTGTGTGCCGTTAGGATTATTGTTACAACCACATAAACCCAGTAATAGTGTAGCAATAATAAGTAGTGATAAAGTCTTTTTCATATTTTTTCTCCTTAGTATAGATGCTTGTGCAGCTGTCAAAAATGTAATTGCTGTTAAAATGCACTGGTAAAATGTATAGCATAATTACTATTTTTTATTCTGACAAAACTTAATATAGCACAGTGTTGCCATATTTACAACAAATATAATTTTTTACATTATTTCTGTTGACTTTTTGGGAGTGGTTAATTATAATAACTGTTAACCAGCATAACAGTTAACCACGTTAACAAAAATTTTGTTTGCACTATTTCATAGCTTTTTGCGGATGATAGTATAAATATTAAATATATATTTAGTTTAGATGAGGGAGAGATTAAATGGATAATTTAGCAGATATGCTTCGCAAGTCCATAATAGATTTTAAACGCACTGCATTAAGGACATCAAACACCTTCGACAAGCTAACCTTGGCGGATATGACGGTTTTTTGGACTATGCATGGTATTATGTGCCAAAACCCACAAACAGAACAGGTAGCGATTGGCGATTTAGTAAAGCATCTAAGCCTTTCTAAGCCAGCCATTACCCAGAACATAAACAAGCTGGAGGATAAGGGCTTGGTACAAAGGGTTACATTACGTAGCGACAGACGTGCTACATACGTACAATTTACCAATAAAGGTAAACTGTTATTTGAGAAGGAAAAGCGTAATATAGACGACAAGATGGCCGAATTTGTACGGCGAATGGGAGATGAAGATACCATAAAATTCATTGAGCTATTAAATAAATTTAGAAAAATAACAGAGGAAATGCAGACAGACAATGATAAAAAGGAGAAAGGTGACAAATGAAAAAAACATTTAAGTATTTAAGTCGTTCATTGCCAGCCATATTGGTAATTCTTGTTTTGCTAATAATACAGGCTAACTGTGATTTGGCATTGCCCACGTACATTTCAAATATCGTTAACATTGGTATTCAGCAAAACGGTATTGACAGCATAGTGCCACAAAAAATAAGAGTTAGCGAAATGGATAAGCTAAAGCTGTTTATGACCGACGATGAAAGGGCTTTAATTGACGAAAGCTTTGACATGGATGGGGATGTGTATGCAGCAAAGGCTGATATTGATAATGAGGCTGTAACAAAAGCATTAGGTATCCCCATGGCAACTGTTAATATGCTGCAGTCAGATTCTGAACAGGGCAAAGAGGTTATGTCTAAGCTAATGGAAAATATGCCGCAGGGCATGGTGACAGAGGATACGTCATTTTTTGACCTGCTTGACAAAATGCCACCTGAAATGCAGACAAGTATTATAGCTGCTGTTAACGAAGGTATGGCACAGCTAAAGGACTTGGACGACAGCATTATACAACAAATGGCAGTACCATTTGTTAAGGCAGAGTATCAGCAAATTGGCATTGATACTGACAAAATGCAAAGTGACTACATCTTTAATATGGGTATGCAGATGATAGGCTTGGCATTTGGTATTGTGGTATGCACTATTTTGGTATCTCTGTTAGCCTCTGTTGTAGGCTCAAGGGTTTCACGAGATATGCGTGGAGATGTGTTTAAAAAGGTTGTTGCTTTTTCTAACGCAGAGTACAACAAATTTTCATCGGCGTCATTAATAACACGTTGTACCAATGATATACAGCAGGTTCAGATGCTTATTATTATGGTGCTGCGAATGGTTATATATGCACCAATTTTGGGTATAGGTGCTGTAACAAAGGTATTTAAAACAGGTCAGGATATGACATGGGTAATAGGCGTCAGCGTGTCCTGCATATTGGCTTTTGTAATCTTCCTATATATTGTAGCAATGCCAAAGTTTACTATACTGCAAAAGCTGGTTGATAAGCTTAACCTAGTTTCTCGTGAAATATTAACGGGCTTGCCGGTTATACGAGCATTTAGCCGTGAAAAGCACGAGGAAAAACGTTTTGATGGTGCAAACACAGACCTAATGAAGGTTAATTTGTTTGTAAATAAGATAATGTCCTTTATGATGCCGTTTATGATGCTTGTAATGAACGGTACATGTGTACTAATTGTATGGGTAGGTGCAGGTCAAATTGATACCGGCAATATGCAGGTTGGTAACCTAATGGCGTTTATTCAGTACACAATGCAGATTATTATGTCTTTCCTAATGTTGTCCATGATGAGCGTAATGCTACCAAGGGCAGTTGTTTCTGCTAACCGCATACAGGAGGTTTTAGAAACAAAGATAACTGTTAATGACCTTGACAATCCAAAGCAATTAAATGCAACAGACAAAAAGGGCTATGTAGAGTTTAAAAACGTATCCTTTACTTACCCAGGGGCAGAAAAAGAAGTTATTAAGAACATTTCGTTTACATCAAAGCCAGGTGAAACCACAGCTATTATTGGCAGTACAGGCTGCGGTAAATCTACCTTGTTAAATTTAATACCAAGATTTTACGATGTAACACAGGGTGAAATTTTAATAGATGGTGAGGATATACGCAACATATCTAAAGAGGCTTTGCGTGACCGTCTGGGCTATGTTCCGCAAAAGGGTATGCTGTTCTCTGGTACTATTGAAAGTAATATAGCCTATGGTATGAAAGAGGCTGACCATAATCAGGTGGTGCGTGCCGCTACTATTGCACAGGCTGCCGAGTTTATAGACGCTATGCCAAATAAATACGACAGTGATATTTCACAGGGTGGTACTAATGTATCTGGAGGACAGCGTCAACGCTTGTCAATAGCCAGAGCTATAGCCAAAAATCCACAGGTATACTTGTTTGATGATAGCTTTTCTGCGTTGGACTACAAAACGGATGCAGTATTAAGAAAAGCCCTAAAGGACGCTACAGAAAACAGCACAATTATTATTGTTGCACAGCGTATATCTACTGTATTAAATGCAGAAAAAATCATTGTTTTAGATGATGGCGAAATAGCTGGCATGGGCAGCCACGCACAGCTGTTGAAAACCTGTGAGGTGTATCAGCAGATAGCACAATCACAGCTGTCAAAGGAGGAGCTTGGACAATGAGTGAAAATGTACAAATGCCAAAAAAGAGAATGAGAGGTCCTGGTGGCGGCCACGGACCAGGGGCTATAGGTGTGCCAGGTGAAAAGCCAAAGGATTTTAAAGGTACCATGGGTAAGCTGTTGAGCTACCTAGGTAAATATAAAATAGGTGTTGCTTTTGTTATTTTGTTTGCTATCGGCAGCACGGTATTTAACATTGTAGGTCCTAAGATTTTGGGTAATGCCACAACCGAGATATACACTGGTATTATGGGTAAAATATCCGGCGGCGAGGGCATAAACTTTGAAAACATCGCCCAAATACTAATAATGCTAATTAGTATTTATGTGATAGCCGCATTCTTTGGTGTGCTACAAGGCTTGATAATGACCAATATAGCACAGAAAATCAGCTACCGTATGCGTAAGCAAATTTCAGAGAAAATCAACGTTTTACCTATGAACTACTTTGATACAAAGTTGACAGGTGAGGTGTTGTCAATAATCACCAATGATATTGATACCCTGTCAATGAACCTAAACCAAAGTGCTACACAGATTATATCATCTATAGCCACTATAATTGGTATATTGATTATGATGTTTTCCATTAACTGGATTATGACCTTGGTTGCCCTGCTGGTGCTGCCAATATCCATGGTTTTTATATCAATAATTGTTAAGAAATCACAGAAGTATTTTAGAGACCAACAGGACTATTTGGGTCACGTTAACGGTCAAGTAGAGGAAACCTTTGGCGGTATTAACATTGTGCAGGCCTTTAACAATCAAGAGGAAACTGTTAAAAAGTTTGATAAAGATAATAACACACTGTTTAAATCGGGCTGTATGTCCCAGTTTTTGTCAGGTTTAATGATGCCTGTTATGCAGTTTGTTGGTAATCTGGCATATGTTGCTATTGCTGTACTGGGTGGATATTTAGTAATAAACGGTTCTATCGCCGTTGGTGATATACAGTCCTTTATCCAGTATGTGCGTAGCTTTACACAGCCTATTTCACAGGTGGCACAGGTATCCAATATGCTTCAGTCTATGGCGGCATCGGCTGAACGTGTGTTTAACTTTTTAGACGAGGCAGAGGAAGACCAAACAGCTGTCAAGCACGCTATGATAATAGATGGTAAGAAAGAACGCAAGGCTGTGCCACAGGACATTATAGGAAGTGTTGAATTTAAGGATGTACACTTTGGTTATAATCCTGATAAAATCATTATTAACGATTTTTCTGCACAGGTTAAGCAGGGACAAAAAATTGCTATTGTTGGACCTACTGGTGCAGGTAAAACAACGATGGTTAAGCTGTTAATGCGTTTTTATGACATTAACTCAGGCGAAATTTTAATTGACAACTACAATATTAAGGACTTTGACAGACAAGAGCTAAGAGAAGTGTTTGGTATGGTTCTACAGGATACATGGCTGTTCTCAGGTACTATTATGGAAAATATTCGTTATGGTAAGCTGGATGCCACAGATGATGAGGTTATAGCAGCCGCAAAGGCGGCACACGTTGACAACTTTGTTAGAACATTGCCTGACGGATACAATATGGTACTAAATGAGGAAGCCAGCAACATTTCACAGGGACAAAAACAGCTGTTGACTATTGCCAGAACAATTTTGGCAGACCCTAAAATTCTTATTTTAGACGAAGCAACAAGCTCGGTAGATACTAGAACAGAGGTACGCATACAAAAGGCAATGGATAACCTAATGCGTGGCAGAACCAGCTTTGTAATAGCTCATAGGCTGTCTACCATTAAAAATGCAGATCTAATCCTTGTTATGAAGGACGGCGATATTATTGAACAGGGTACACATGATGCTTTAATAGCCTCGGGTGGGTTCTACTGTAATCTGTATAATTCGCAGTTTGAAAATGTTTCGTAACAATCAAAACCACCAACAGAGTGAAAGCTCTGTTGGTGGTTTGCTTTTTAGAATATTATGGAATTGTGTAGCCACAGCCCGTGAGCTGACGTATAGCTACATTCCAATTACCTGTACATTGTATTTTTTAAACCAGTAATCCATCTGTATAATATAGGCTAAAATTTGTGGGGCTCTCATAAGCTGACCATACCATGGTGAGGATATTCCCTCTGGATTTTCTATAATATCCATTACACCTTTTTCGCTTAGCATATTTCCTAAAACGCTGTCTTTATCCTGTAAAACCCTTTTAGCACCTTGGCATACCAGATTGAAGTAAATAGGGTTGTGAGTTTTAGGATAAGGACTTTTCTTTCGCCATACTATTTCGTCTGGCAATATGCCATCCATTGCGGTGCGGATAATACCTTTTTCTCTGCCGTCCAGTGCCTTTAATGACCAAGGCATATTGTAGGCATACTCCACCAGACGATAATCACAAAATGGTACACGCACCTCTAGCCCGTTATACATTGACATACGGTCTTTTCTGTCTAACAAGCCCTGCATAAACCAATTGAAGTTTAGCATAAACATTTCTCTCATACGAGCTTCTAATGGCGTGTCGGTGGACAGCTTTTCAGTTTTGTTAACAGTGTCACTGTAACGCTGCAGAACATAATCCTCACCCCTTGGCAGCAGTCCTGCTTTTAGGACACTTCTTCTTATATCTAAGCTGCGTGACCATGGAAAGCATTGTTCAAATAGAATATCCTTGTTGTGATACCATGGATAACCACCAAATAATTCGTCGGCACATTCCCCTGACAGAGCAACGGTATAATCCCTTTTTACCGCCTCACAAAATAGCAATAGTGATGAGTCTACATCCACCATTGCAGGTAAATCTCTAGCGGCTACAGATGGCAGCAGGGCTTCATATAATGCGTTATTATCCAGTATAACCTCTCGATGGTCAGAGCCAATAAATTCGCTCATGAGCTTTATATAATGGTTGTCAGAATTAGGCTGAAACAGACTTTTTACAAAGTATTTAGCGTTATCAACGTAGTCTACTGAATAGGTGGTTAGCTGTCCCTTATTGTTTTCCTTGTAGTAATCTGACGCTACCTTACTAATTATGCTGGAATCCAGCCCGCCAGATAAAAAACAGCACAGCGGAACATCTGCAACCAGCTGTCTTTTAATAGCGTCCGTTAACAAAAAACGGGTTTTTTCTATTGTTTGTTCCTGACTATCGGTATGTGGCTTGGCGGTGACGGAAAAATATTTATGGCATACTAAAGCCCCGTTTTTATATGTGCCACACTCGCCAGGCAGCAGCTCCCTTATCCCTTTAAATATACCCATACCACCTGTGCGTCCAGGACCGATAAAGAATATTTCATTTAGTCCGTTTTCGTCAATCTGTGGCTTTACAATGGGGTTAGCCAGTATGGCTTTTATCTCAGAGGCAAAAATTAATCCTCCCTTGTACTCATAGTAAAACAGAGGCTTTACCCCTATTTTATCACGGGCAATAAACAGCCTTCTGTTCTCCTCGTCCCATATGGCAAAGGCGAAAATTCCGTTTAATTTATCCACACATTTTTCGCCCCAGTGAAGATAGGCAGTTAATAATACCTCTGTGTCGCTGTGACCGCTAAAGGTGTAGCCGACAGATAACAGCTCGCCACGCAAATCCTCGGTGTTGTATAGCTCTCCATTGTATACAATGGTACACAGGTCACGACCTTTTTTACTCATAGGCTGTATGCCACCTGCTGGGTCTATAACTATTAATCGACGGTGTATTAGGCATACACCCTGCTGTTGATTAATGTACACACCGTCCTGATCAGGGCCACGCTTGCCTAGCTGACTGGACATATTGGCTATTATGCCTTGTTTTTGACTAATATCCTCATATCTGTCGATTAATCCAGCTATACCACACATAAAATAACCACCTTTTCTTTAGTATAAGTATCATATGCTATATTAATGTCTTTGCTACTAATTATTTGTTAATAATGCTTGAGTTTTTACTGTACGGTTTAACGGTCAGCAAAAACATAACGCTCATTATAACCAACGCTATGCTACCTATATATGTGGCGCTGCCTGTTGTTATGGTGGGGCTGGATACGTTTGAAAATACATTTTCTGACTGTGGAAAAAGGCTTAGAACAATAACGGTTATTAATGCTGACAATACACCTTGACAAAAACGTATTGCTAAAAATTTTACCTTAGAAACAGGCAGATTACCAATAATTGAGTATATTTGAAAATGCACACAAACACCACCAAAGCCTATTGCAAAGGCTAAAATGGAAATAGGGGCATTGTTTGATATGGCGGTGCTGCAGCCGTCGGTTACCTCCCACAAGGCGGGCAAAATGCTGTCAGCGGTGCTGCTGCCAATGCCAGTGGCGGAAATAGCCTTGGAAAGCCACTGGTCTGCACCAGTGCTTTTTATTATGCCCATTATACTGGAAAATATTACAACTAAACCACATAAATTCAGCATACTCATAACGCTGTCACTGCATGAGCTAACTAACGCATTTGTAATTTCTATGGGGTGTGAGTGTGTACAGCCATATTGAACCAGCTTTTCACGATGAAATAGTGACATAACAACACCAATAATTATTTGTGCCAAAACTTGAGATAAGCATAGTATTATGCCAACTTGGGTGCTGTGCAACAGGTTTTCACCTACAACAAAAACAACAAAGGCAGGGCCGCTGCCTACGGCGAACAAAACCATAAATTTCGCTTGTGCTTCTGTAATTTTCCCCTGCTTCCATAGGGCTACTGTTCCTTTTGCCCCTACAGGATAGCCACCAATCACGCTTAGCAGTATGGTTATACCGCAACAGGTCGGTAGGTTAAAGCAGTATTTTGTTATCGGCTTAAAAAGAGTAGACAAGCTGTCCGATAAATTGGACTTTACAATGAAAGAAGATAATACCATAAAGGGAAACAGGGATGGAATTAGAACATTGCTGCAAAAAAGCAATCCGTTAACAGCGCCTTGTGTCATAAGTAGCACCTGCCTAGCATAGTTTTAGAAGTGAGAAAACAAAAAAATATATTGGGATGCTCTAAAACAGTTATATGGAAATATGGGATTGGTTATAACAAAACAGGTAGCAGGTGGTGTTTATATGAGTGTAAAAAATGGTAAAAACGACGGCAGTCAAGGTAAAAGGCAATCCTTTTTTTCACCAGCATCATTGGCGATTCTACCTTTTTTGGAGATGAAAAGTAATCGTGAGGTAACTGTAGAGGGATGTAAGGGAATATTGGAATACGATAAGGAGATAATACGCATAAACACAGGGGGAATGGTAATTTCCTTTAAGGGCAGAGGACTAAATATTAAGTGCTTGACAATTAGCAGTGTAGTAATAGAGGGCTTTATTACGGCTGTGGAGTTTGTGTGCTGATATATAATTACACATAAAAAGCTTTTATATAGATATTATGTGTTTTATTTTTCTGTAGGTGGTGAAGTTAAGTGGTTGTAATGAATATTTTACGTTGGCTAAGAGGAACGGTAGACTTTACAGCTACAGGAAAATTTCCTGAACGCTTTATTAACCTTGCACTGCGGGAGGACATAGCCCTAATAAACCCTATAGGGGAAAAGGGAAAGCTTAGCTCTACTACTTTTGTGTCCGATTATCGGGACTTGCGACAAGTGGCACGCAAATCAGGAGTAAAATTACATATACAAAAAAAACACGGGCTGCCATTTGTTATACATAAAAATAAAAACCGTAGTGGTTTGTTAGCTGGAGCAGTGTTGTTTATTGTTATCGTTCAAATATTGTCTATGTTTATATGGTCTGTGGAGATTGTAGGACAGGATACTGTAAGTACCACCAGAATACGTCAGTCCTTGGAAAGCAATGGTGTAAGGGTGGGTGCTTATAAGGGCAGCATAAATGTACAGGAAACTGAACGAAAAATCACTTTGGACCTAGGTCAGGTGGGTTGGATGTCAATCAACCTAATAGGAACAGATGCTTATGTAGAGCTTAGTGAATCTGTAAAGGTACCGGAGATTTTACCCTTGGATAAACCGTGTAATTTAAAGGCGGTAAAGGGTGGACAGATAGTAAAGCTAGAGGTGGCAAACGGGGATAAAAAGGTAAAAATAGGTGATGGAGTAGCAAAGGGTCAGCTGTTAGTCAGCGGAATAATGTCTGACGCAGACAGTAAAATGGCGTATTTTGTACACAGCAGTGGCAAGGTGTTGGCAGCTGTACACGAAGAAAAGCAGATAGCTGTGAATAAGGTTAAACAATGTAACCTGCCTACCGGTGCTATGATACAGCAAAGTCAGCTGAGGCTGTTTAACTTTGGAGTGCCTTTAGGGCTGGCTGCAGTACCACAGGGTACCTATAACAGGCAGATATGGATGGAAAGTATGGTGATTAACGGCAACACACTGCCCATTGATGTAGTTACTCATAAAAACTACGCATACGAAATGCAGACCATTTCCTGTGATAGCCAAACGGCAGAAAAAATTTGTCATACCCGCACTGCATTGACAGATGTGTTTTATATGTGGGATAAAAATATAATAAGTGAAACAGCTGTTTTACAGGAAAATGATAAAAGCTATATTTACAATGTGGTATATTCCACTATTGAAAATATAGCTGTCAAGGCTCCTATTGAATTATTAGATTAAAATTGTGGCTGTCAACGTAAGGTGTTTTAAATATAGCGTTTTAGTCCACTGTGGCACAGGGCTTATGTTAGATTAAAGGTGGGGATGTAGTCCTTAGCAGCCGAGCTGAGTTCCTGTGTGAAGCCCTTTAATCCCAATTCAAGTAATACATTTAACACCTTTTGGTATTCTCGTTTAGTTATTTTTCGTGTTAGCTCCTTGTATTTTTCGGCGTTTCCACAGGGTATATATTGAGCCATCAGGCTTACATATATATCTTGGTCAAAGCCTTCCTTTAGGGTGTGTAACACAGCAATACTGTTTTTTCTGTTTAAAGGTAGAACTAAATGGCGTACAATTACACCCTTTTGCATTATGCCATTGTTGTCAAAGACAGCCCTTGGCTGCTGTAGTACCATTTCTTCAACAGCCTTTAAAGCAGTTGCCCTGTAATGTGGTGCTGAAGAATATTTTATTGCCAAATCATCAAATGCGTACTTAAAATCTGGTAGATAAATGTCAACATAACCCTTTAGCCGATGCAGGGTTTCTGTATTTTCATAGCCCCCACAGTTATAAACTATTGGGATTGACGGCTTATATATATTTAAGCTTTCCATAACAGCATCCACAAAATGGGTTGGGTTTACCAAATTAATATTGTGTACACCTTTACTCTCAAGCTCCTTATAATACTCGGACAATCTTTTAGGAGAAATAATTGTACCCTGTGCTTTAGCAGAAATATCATAATTTTGGCAGAATACACAGCCCATAACGCAGCCGCTAAAGAATACAGCTCCGCTGCCCTTGGTACCGCTTATACATGGCTCTTCCCACATATGTGGGGCAACACGGGCAACCTTTGGGTTTAAACCCATATGGCAATAGCCGTTGCCGGTGGTGTTGGTGCGATTAGCCTTACAATTTCTAGGGCATAGTGTACAATTATCAGTATCCATATGTTATCTGTCCTTTTTTTAATGTTAATCATAGTTTACAACAAAAAATGCCGCTGTCAAGTGGCGTTAGCACACATGGCTTGGGAAAATATTAAAAATATGTGAATAAATTGTTGACAATGGTAAAAGATGGTGCTATAATCAACACAAATTTATATAGAAAGAAGTTATTATTATGATTAATTTCGGAATGGTGAAGTTCAACTAATATTGTTGACAAGGCTTAGGTTTAACTAATAGTTATCTATGTGGCTTCAGGGTGTTTTACGCTGTGGCTTGTGGTTTACTGTGCCTTTTTAGGGTTTATACCCTACCAGACGGATTTGTTCATAACATAGCTTTTTTATATTTTATATGTATTATAGCTGTATCACCGTGAGGTACAGCATATTTTTACTTGCTATGCTTATAGGCACAACATTTCCGCTTTGGGGTGTTGTGCCTTTTGTTTTAGTATTACTTGCGTAAATGGGTTGAAAATATGTAAAATATTATGTGGGATAAGGGTTTTTGGCTCAGCCCTTAAAAATGCTGATGACATTTACTGACGGCACCTTTATTTTCCACTGAAACAGGATGCGTTTACACACAGGTCAGCTAAATATATATCAGTACACAAGTTAAAGTGTAAAACTCTCTATTAATATTATTTAATGCCAAAAAAGCTGCTGATGCTTTGTATGAAATGTCAGCGTGAAGGGAGATATGTAGTGTATAAAAAGAATATACAGACACCATTTAAAATAGCAAAAAATTATTATGTTACAGATGAAAGAGGGAGAACAAAAGAGATATGATATATGCAGAAAATTTAAAAAAAGAATTTAAAAAGACAATAAAACAGCCTGGCTTGGCCGGTAGCTTTAAGTCTTTGTTTAACCCAAAAACAGAAAAGATAACAGCGGTAGATGACATTAGCTTCCATGTGGCAAAGGGTGAGGTAATGGGCTTTATAGGGCCTAACGGTGCAGGTAAATCTACTGTTATCAAAATGCTAACGGGTATATTAACGCCAACTAGCGGTCAATGTACAATAAACGGTCAGATACCTCAAAAAAACAGAAAACAGTATGTAAAGGAAATAGGCGTAGTTTTTGGACAAAGAACACAGCTGTGGTGGGATCTGCCATTAACGGAAACATACTCTGTTTTAAAGGAAATTTACGAGGTTCCAGAGGACCGTTTTAAAAAACGTATGGATTTTTTGAACGAGGTGCTGGACCTGCAGCCCTTTATAAAAAGTCCTGTTCGTACACTATCGTTAGGACAACGTATGCGTGCTGACATAGCTGCCTCCTTATTACATAGCCCAAAGGTTTTATTTTTAGATGAGCCTACCATTGGCTTAGACGTAGTAGTAAAGGACAATATACGAAAGGCGATAGCTAAAATTAATGCTGAGGAGCAAACTACGGTTATTTTAACAACTCATGATTTAAGCGACATAGAGCTTTTGTGTAAAAGAATTGTTATGATAGATAAGGGCAGAAACGTGTTTGATGGCAATCTGCATGACCTAAAGGCAAAATTTGGTCAAATGCGAGAGCTGTGCTTTGAGGCGAAAAGCGTTGATGGATTATTGCAAAAGCTTGACTACAAGGCTCACTTTAGGGTTACAGATGATGATGTAGTGGTTAACAACAATGGCTGCAGCGTAAACGTACGCTTTAATAGCGACCTTATACCTGTAGCAGATATGCTGGGCTATACATTATCTCAGGTGTCTGTTAACGATATTAATGTAAAGGATGCAGATATAGAGGAGATTATCCGCCGACTGTATAAACAGGAGGTTGATGTTAATGCGTAAATTTTTAAGAATGTATAAGCCCTTTACCCGTGCGGGTATGTTAGATGCAATGACATATAGGTTTAACTTTATATGCTTTTTGCTGGGAGAGGTGCTGTCCTGCTTTATAATGTACTTTGTATGGGTAGCCGTGTTTAACTCATCTAACAGCGACACCTTTATGGGCTTTTCTATGGTTGATATGACGGTGTTTTTGTTTATCACCTTTTTAACCAGCTACCTCACCTATAGCGACGGTGCCTATGCTGTAGGTGAGGAGATACGTGACGGCAGTATCGCCATGCGTATGATAAAGCCTGTTAGCTTTGATATGACCTTTTTGTTTCAGGAAATCGGCAACAAAATAATGGTAATTATTTTAGTTTTTGTGCCTATTATTGCTGGTGTGGAAATATATCGTTATATTGCAACAGGTGCTGTTATGTTTAATGTAGTAAACTTTTTACTGTTTTTGGTAAGTGTAATAATAGCTTATCTTATTTCGTTTTATTTTAATGTATGCTATGGATTTATGGCGTTTTTCCTAAAGAATTTGTGGGGCTCTAATATTTTGAAGGAGGTAGTAATTAGCTTTTTGTCAGGTGCTAAAATACCTTTGGCGTTTATGCCACCACTAATGCAAAGCATATTAACGTTTTTGCCCTTTGCCTCACTTAGCTACACACCTGTTATGATTTATATGGGTATGTACGATACAACGGCAATTTTATGGTCGCTGGCACTACAAATTTTTTGGTTGTTCGCTTTTTGGGGTGGCAGTAAGCTTATATGGAATGCAGCTACTAAACGCCTATGCGTACAAGGAGGTTGATTAGTATGTTTGCAAATTTACGAAGAATGATGAAAATGCATAGAATTTTCATAGCACAGGAT
This sequence comes from Ruminococcaceae bacterium UBA3903, assembly GCA_002391625.1. GTDB lineage: Bacteria > Bacillota > Clostridia > Oscillospirales > Acutalibacteraceae > UBA3903. The sequence goes on from DGFJ01000009.1 coordinate 100,469, forward strand.
TTAAAGAGAATGATGGAGTACAAAATAGACTTTTTAACAGGAGCCTTCAGCTTTTTGTTAGGTCAGGCAATAAATATTATTTTCTTAGCAATTATATTTAGCCAGATTCCAACGCTGATAGGCTGGACCTTTGAGGAGATAGTGTTTATATATGGCTTTTCACTGCTGCCAAAGGCGCTGGACCATTTGTTTTGTGATAACCTGTGGCGTGTGGGCTACTTTATAGTTGACAAGGGCGATTTTGACAAGTATTTGACACGTCCTATAAACCCACTGTTTAGCGTTATAGTGGAGCTGTTTCAAGTAGACGCACTAGGAGAGCTGATAGTAGGGCTGCTGCTTATTGGCTCTACAATAGGTCAGGTTTCCATACATTGGAGCGTGTTAAATGTTATCCTGTTTTTAATTGTACTGCCCTTTGCAACGTTAATTTATACAGGTGTAAAAACTATAACAGCGGCAATAGCCTTCTGGACAAAGCGTAGTGGACATATAACGCATATGTTCTATATGGTTAACGACTTTGCCAAATATCCTACAAACATTTACAACAGCTTTATTAAAACTGTTATTACATATATAATACCGTTTGCCTTTACGGCATTTTATCCTGCCAGCTATTTTTTAACAGGAGAAAATCCGTGGTTTAATATTGGCGGTACTGTTGTAATATCCGTTGTGCTGTTTACAGTGGCGGTTTTTGTGTGGAATAAAGGCGTCAGTGCCTATGAAAGCGCTGGCAGCTAATACTAAGCTCTAATATAATCATAGATAAAATACAGAGAGCTTTTGCCATACTAGGTTGTCCTCCAGTTGATTGTATGGCAAAACCTCCTGCAAAATTCACTTACCGTCTTGTTTTAGATTAGCATAAGTTTATGTCTTGAGAGGAAACAAAATATGTTCAGTAACGTTATTGTGGAAAATGTTATATTAATTGTTTGTGGTGTGTTATCTATACTGTTTGTTGCGGTTTTTGCTAGAGTGGTAAAGACCATTAGAATAGATGGAGAGCGGGTTTTCGCCAACAGCGGTAATTTAAGAACACCTATACAGGAATTTAAGCTGACCATGAGAAAAAAATTAAGCTTACAAAAGCTGATAATAGTTTTTATATTGTTAGCCTTGTTTACTGTGCTTTTTTTCTGGTTATCATCAATTATGGGCTATGTATGGGGTGCGGTGCTGTGCATACCATGTGGTGTTTTGCTGCCGTTTATAATAGGACAGATAATATGGCTGCTGTACAGAATTGTTAGAAAAATAGTGGCAATGGACTGCCCGCGATTTAATATTTTTTTCTCTATTAGTATAATAAATTTGCTTATGGTACATATAAGCATTATTTTAGGCGGAAATAGCTATAAAAGTAACGTTACATTTTTTTTGGGAGTTTATAATCTTGCTTTTTGTTATTTCTTGGTGATTTTCCTGTTAGTTATGCTGTTAAATGATGCTAACAGCGACAAACGAAGCTTGACCTTTAAGAATCTGTGGAAGGCGACATTTTTAATAATAGCGTTGTTCATGCTTACGTTAACAGCATTATCATATATTGGTGTTCTGCACTATGGTACAGGCTTTAGTCAAAGTGAGATGTCATATTTTGATACTTTTTATTACACCTGTATAACCTTTGCCACTGTTGGATATGGTGACATTTCTCCGCAAACGGTGTATAATAAGGTAATATCTATTGCTACATTGTCAACAAGCATAACAACTATTACTATTTTGCTTAGCACGATGTTGTCGGTACAAAAGCAGAAGAATAAATAATGCTTAGCCGTATGGCTGGCTAATTTTAGCTTGGGGGATGCATATTATGACGAATCCTTTTATTAAAATTTCACCTGATAATAGCACTCAGTATGTTACAGACCAATGCTCAATAAATAAATTGGTGTTAAAAAAGTTGCCTGTTTATGGCTTGGAGGACGATATTGAGGGTAAGCAAGCCAGCGACATATTTAGCAGAAGGATAATAGCTTCAGAGATAGAAAAATATTCTGACGTATTGTCAATAGACATGGAAAAGAACCCCGTTGACCAGCTGCCATTACAGCTGGAATACCGTTTGCAAAGCCCTGATGCTAACAAAAAAATGTGTGCTACTGCTATAGCAAAAAAATTTGGTACACGATTAGGCTTGGTGTTATTAACATTAAAGCTTGGTGATGTGGAAAACCGACAGGCTCGCCCAGATTGGGACGATGCCCATTGGGACTATTGGGCAGGGGTGGAAAATGTAATCATTGTGGGTGGCTTGGCAAGTGGCTTGCTTGGTCAACAACACCTAAAATATGCCATGGAGGTTTTTGCAAGGGCAAGGGTTAAGCCATATAACATAATTGCTTTTGAGAATGCGTCACACGTTGGGGTAATGGGCTGTGCTAAGTTAATTAAAGCCAGCAGTGGGATTAATATTGTCCTTGACTTTGGGCAAACCAGTATTAAACGCAGTATTGTACGCCGTATTGATGGGGAAATATGCGACGTTATCAACCTAACATCTGTCCCTTCAAAGTTTATGAATTGGGATATGGATAACCATGATGAAAAGCTGCGGGAGGCAATAGCGTTACACAGGTATTTGATACATACTATTGTGGATACATACAGGTATGCACAGCATATAGGTGATGTTGGTGACGAAATAATTATTAGTATTGCCAGCTATACAGTAGACGGTTGTTTAAACGATAAACGTGGTGGTTATTCAAAGCTAACACAAATTTGTAAAAATTATGCCGAATGTATAACAGAGGAGCTGTCAGGTGCATTAAAGCGTCAAATGATAGTAAAGCTGGTACACGACGGTACAGCTGTTGCTATGCATTTTTCCGACTACCAAAATTCGGTGTGCGTTACTCTGGGTACATATTTTGGTGTGGGGTTTCCAGAGATAGATATAAAAGCGTAAAATAGGGTATATATTTCATGGCAGGCTAACTATTATGTTGGTTTGCCATTTTTTACACAAAAAAATCATTGAATATTTTGATGGAATGTTGTATAATAATTTCGTAATTTTTAAAAGTAATTTGTAAAGTTTAAATATTCAAGGAGTGTTTCCAATGAGCCAAAGTTATTTCAACGAGGATATCGAGTGTGCACCTAGAGAAGTGCTGCACTGGATACAGTCACAAAAATTAAAGAAAATGGTTAAAAACTGTTACGAAAATATACCTTTCTATAAAAAAAAGTTTGATGATATTGGTCTTAAGCCAGAGGATATTCAGTCTATTGACGATATAAAAAAACTGCCATTTACATATAAAACAGATTTAAGGGATAACTATCCATTTGGCTTGGTAGCTGTACCTAGAGAACAGCTATACCGAGTACACGCAAGCTCTGGTACAACAGGTAAGCAGACCGTTGTTGCATATACTAAAAACGATATTGATATTTGGAGTCAGGGTGCTGCCCGTGCCATAGTAGCCGCAGGCGGTAGTAAAAATGACTTTGTACATATATCATACGGCTATGGTTTATTTACAGGTGGCTTAGGCTTACACTACGGTACAGAAAAGCTGGGTGCTACAGCTATACCTGTGTCGTCAGGCAATACAAAAAGACAGGTGGATATTTTGCGTGACTATGGGTCAGACATCCTGTGCTGCACACCCTCCTATGCGTTGTTTATCGGTGAAACAATGAAGGAGATGGGCGTAGACCCCAAAAGCCTAAAGCTGCGTGCTGGTATCTTTGGTGCAGAGGCATGGACAGAGGAAATGCGCAAGCAGATAGAGGAGCTGTTAGATATTAAGGCATATGATATTTATGGCTTATCAGAAATAGCAGGCCCCGGTGTTGCCTTTGAATGCAGTGAACAAACAGGTATGCACGTTAACGAGGATATGTTCTACCCAGAGATAATCAACCCAGAAACAGGTGAGCAGATGGCTGACGGTGAGTATGGCGAGCTGGTATTCACCTGTATAGGTAAGGAGGCACTGCCTTTGGTTCGTTATAGAACCAGAGATGTTTGTATGTTGACCAGAAAAAAATGCTCCTGTGGCAGAACCCTAATAAAAATGGCTAAGCCACATGGCAGAACTGACGATATGCTTATTATCAGAGGCATAAATGTGTTCCCTTCACAGGTTGAGCATGTATTGCTGTCAGTAGGCATGACGCCAAACTACTTGATTGTAGTTGACAGAAACAACAATTTGGATACAATGGAAGTACAGGTAGAGATGACCCCGGAAATATTCTCTGATACTGTTAAAAACCTAGAAAATATTGAACGTAGAATAGCGGGAGAGCTACACTCTATACTAAATATAGCCGCCAAGGTTCGTTTGGTAGAGCCAAAAAGCTTACCTCGTTCAGAGGGTAAAGCGGTTAGAGTAATAGATAAACGTAAGGGTAAATAAATATATAACAATATATTGAAAGGAATGATGATTATGAAAATACAGCAATTATCTATTTTTGTTGAGAACAAGTGTGGAAGATTACAGGAGATAACACAGGCCCTAGAGGAGGAGAAAATTAATATCAGAGCTATGTCAGTGGCAGATACCAGCGACTTTGGCATTTTGCGTTTGATTGTTGATAACCCCGAAAAAGCAGTTGACAGCTTCAGAAGCCACGGTATGACATTGTCACTTACCAGCGTTATCGGTATCGGTATCAGCGACGAGCCAGGTGCGTTTGCACGAGCTGTAAAGATTTTATCAGAGGCTAACATTGGTATAGAGTACCTATATGATTATAACAGCAGACAAATAGGCAAGGCGTGTATTATTCTGCGTGTAGATGATGAGGACAGAGCCATAGAGGTTTTAGAGAAAAATGGTATAAAGATGCTGACAGCAAAGGACGTTTACAACGTATAAAATTTTATTGGGCAGGCATAGTCCGTCTGCTCCTAGATATTAATATGACAGCAATCAAGGCATATTTTTAGCTTTGTCAAAGGGTTGACAACAAAGGAGTTTCTGCAATGAGCATATATGAACAATGTCCTACATACACGGGTAAAGTGGTAGCCTTAGAAAAGACTAACAAAAACCATCTGGAGGATCTGCTAAAATGTTACAGCGATACGTTGGCAGTATCACTGTTTAACAGCGATAACTGTAATGGTGATACCTTTTACTATACCACACCCCAGCGTATGGCACAGGCGATAGATTTTTGGGAGTACTCATATCAGGAACGGTACTTTGTGCGTTTAACTGTTATTGACAAGGTAAGCGGGGAATGTGTTGGCACGTTAGAAATGTTTAAGGGTACTGAAAAAACAGTTGTAGACAGCTATGGCTTGCTTAGAATTGACCTTAGAAGTGACTATGAAACCACCAGAGTTATTAATGATATTCTTAGTATGGTGACAGAAAACCTTTTGTCAGCCTTTGATGTTGAGCATATTATCACAAAAGCTATACCCAAGGCGGAGGTTCGTGTAGCCTGTTTAAAGAAAAACGGTTATGCACCAATAAACGAAAAGTATATGACCTATGATAATTACTTTGTCAGATAAAATACACAGCTGTATATAAAATATGTTTCAGCGATTTTATGAAAATCATTTAAGGCATATCATATACACCGCAAGCTAAGCTTATGGAATATAGTGAACTATTGTAAATTAGGCTTTTTGACAATAGTTTGGGTAAAACCAAAATTAAAAGGATAAGCAGGAGGTAGCATGAAAATCCCTTCCTTGCTTAATATGACAAACCTTATATTTTTGTGGGCTTTATTTTGTTCCACAAAACATTTAGTATAGAGCCTAAATTAATAACCCCCATACTCACTGTGACGGTGAATATGGGGGTTAGCTTTTATCATGTCAGCTTATTTTACGTTATCAGTAAATCAAAAATCCACATCAGTGTCATAGAAACAGCATTTTAGCAGCTTTTCCATTTGCTCTGGTGAAATCTCACGAGGGTTAGAGCCTGTACAAGCGTCGCCAACAGCCAGCTTTGCAACCTGTGGCAATTTTTGTAGGAACTCGTTTTCGTCTATTATACCGCCCTCATAATCCTTTATGCTGGTTACAATGTCAAGCTGCTTGTTCATATTACGCAGCTCTGCAATTAATGCATCAACCAGTTCAGCTGTTGTGCTACCCTGTAAGCCAAGGAAACGGGCAATATCTGCATATCTTTCAGCAGCTGTTTCGTTTTTAGCATTAAACTTGATTACCTTTGGCAGGTAAATAGCGTTGGCAGCACCATGAACAATATGTCCGCCGCTGTATGCAGCACCTGTTTTGTGTGCCATAGAATGTGTAATGCCAAGCAGTGCGTTTGAGAAGGCCATGCCAGCTAGGCATTGTGCGTTGTGCATTCTGTCACGAGCATCCATGACACCGTTAAATGATGGGATAAGGAAGGTGTGAATCATTTTAATAGCGTGTAGTGCAAGGGGATCTGTGTAATCGCTGTTCAATGTAGATACATATGCCTCAATAGCATGAGTCATAGCGTCCATGCCTGTGTTAGCTGTTAGCTTTTTAGGCATTGTTTCTGCTAGGTCTGGGTCTACGATAGCAACATCAGGAGTTATATTAAAGTCAGCCAATGGGTATTTTACGCCGTTGTCATAGTTTGTGATAACGCTGAAGGCTGTAACCTCCGTAGCAGTACCAGATGTAGATGGAATAGCACAGAATTTTGCCTTTGTGCGCAGCTTAGGAAAGTTAAATGGAATGCATAGGTCGTCAAAGGTAGTGTTAGGGTATTCGTAAAATGCCCACATAGCTTTTGCTGCATCTATTGGAGAACCACCGCCGATAGATACAATCCAGTCAGGCTGGAACTCCTCCATAGCCTTAGCACCCTTCATAACGGTTGTAACGCTAGGGTCAGGCTCAACACCTTCAAACAGCTGTACCTCCATGCCGGCGTCCTTTAGGTAGCCTTCTACTTTATCTAAAAAGCCAAAACGTTTCATAGAGCCACCGCCCACTACAACGAATGCTTTTTTACCGTCTAGGTTCTTTAGTTCTGATAAAGAGCCTTTGCCGTGGTACAAATCTCTTGGTAATGTAAATCTTGACATAATGAAGTCCTCCAATTAAGTTAATATAATGTATTTGTTAATTAATTGTTAACACTTTAACGTTAAAGTTTTAACAATCCCTAGGTATAGTTATAACACTTTTAAAAGCCTTTGTAAACATATAATTATTCATAAAGTTGATGCAGGGTTATTGTGAAATTTACACAAAAAACAATTTTTAGCATATTTAAACATGGTTACATTCGCATATATTATTGCCAACTGTTTTTGTTTTAATCAATTTCATAAAATTATTTAAATAGAAAAATTGTCACAGCTATTATAAAAGGATTACTTCTAGCTACTGATGAAAAATTAATCTACAGGTAAATGTAAATATTAACAAAATAATCGGGTGGCAACATTTACATAAAAATATAATTATGTTATTATATTAACATTTAATAGGGATTTTGCAACAGGAAAATATTGAGAAAAGGGGCCTTTTGATGGGTAGCTTTGTAGAATTTAAGGATGTTTATAAGCGTTATAATATGGGCGAGGTCACAATAGTGGCTGTGGACGGTATTTCCTTTAATATAGAAAAAGGTGAATTTTGTGTTATAGTTGGTTCTTCCGGTGCGGGTAAAACAACAGTGCTTAATATTTTAGGTGGTATGGATTATTGCACAGAGGGTTCAATAACCGTTAGTGGCAAGGATATAAGCTTGCTTAAAAGTCGTGATCTGGCAACATATCGGCGTTACGATATTGGCTTTGTTTTTCAGTTTTATAACCTTATACCAAACCTTACTGCCAAGGAAAATATAGAGCTGGCATCACAAATATGTAAGGATACCATCAGTCCGGAGGTTGTCCTAAAAAGCGTTGGCTTGGAGGACAGAATGAACAACTTTCCTTCACAGCTAAGCGGTGGTGAGCAGCAACGTGTGTCCATAGCTCGTGCTTTAGCCAAAAAGCCAAAGCTGCTGCTGTGTGATGAGCCTACAGGGGCCTTGGACTATAATACAGGAAAATCAATTTTAAAGCTGCTGCAGACAACCTGTCAGCGTGACGGTATGACAGTAGTGCTTATTACCCATAACCAAGCTATTACACCTATGGCAAACAGAGTTATTTCCATGAAAAGTGGTAAGGTTATCAGCAACACGGTGTGTGAAAGACCTATGTCTGTGGATGATATAGAGTGGTAATAGAAGAACTTAGAAAGCGGGTGGCTGTATGACAAGCTCTTTATGGAAAAACACCTTACGGGAAATATGGAATACCAAGGCAAGGTTTTTGTCTATTATGGCTATTATTGCCTTGGGAGTTGGCTTTTTCGCAGGGGTAAAGGGTACAAGCCCCGCAATGGTTGCCACAGCAGAACAGTACGCTATGGATCAAGCCCTAATGGATGTTCAGCTGCTTTCCAGTGTGGGCTTTGATGATGAGGATATTAAAGCAATACAGAATATGCCAGATATACAAACAGTAAACGCTGGTTATGTGGCGGATGTTATGGTTGGTGCTGACAGCGGTGCGAAGGTATACCGTATACATTCAATGGCACAGGATAACAGCACAATTAATAGGCTGGTTGTTACAGATGGTCGTTTGCCTGAGAAAACAGGTGAAATTGTTATAGACGACAGGGATAAGGATTTTTCTGTTGGTGATACCATAAAGGTGAACGAAAAAGCTGGTGATGCTGATGCCTCCACCATGCTTGGCACACTGGAATATACTGTGGTGGGCAAAGTGGAATCGCCTATGTATGTGGGAATGGACAGGGGTACCGCTACAATTGGTTCTGGTAAGGTGTCCTACTTTGCCTATGCGTTACGCACCGACTTTTCCTATGAACGATATACAGAGGTGTATGTAGCAACAAAATACAGTGACAAGGGTATTTCTCCCTTTAGCGACCAGTATGAGGATGGTATAGCACAGGTAAAAAACCAGCTTAAGGACTTGGGAGCAGATAGAATAAATATATTTGACAGTGAAATATTGCAGCCGTCAAGGGAAAAGCTAGAGGAGGGGATAAAGGAGTATAACTCTAAAAAGTTACAGGCAGAGCAACAGCTAAATGATGCCGAAAAGCAGCTGGCAGATGGTAAGCTTGAATATGAAAATAAAATAAAGGAGGCACAGCAAGCCTTAGATGACGCACAAAAGCAGATAGAACAAGGTGAAGGCTTGCTGCCGTACTCCATGACCACATATTATGAGGAGATTTTACAGGCACAGAAAAAGATTAGCGATAGCGAAACACAGCTGACCCTTGGAAAATCTCAGCTACAAACCGCACAAAACCAATATGATACACAGGTAGCACAGGCACAGGCACAGCTGACAACAGCACAAACTGCATATGACCAGCAGTATTACGAGTTTTATACATATACTAAGCCACAATCAGAATACAAGATTAACACATATGAGAATTTGGTTAACAAGGCGACGGTTGCTATTACTCAAATAGAGGAGCGGTTAAAGGACGTAGGTGGTGAGTTAAGTGAGTACTTGTTAAAACAGCTTGACGATACAAAGCTTATGCTGCAGGGGTATTACCAACAGCTGGAGCAGGGCAGACAACAGCTGGCAGATGGTGAAGAAAAGCTAGCACAGGCGAAACAGCAGTTGGAACAGGGTGAAATACAGCTGGAGCAGAAAAAGGCTGATGGACAACAGCAGTTAGCGGATGCACAAAACAAGATAGATACAGCTCAAACAGCTCTAGATGAGGGTAAGGAACAGTTTGAAACGGCAAAAGCCAAGGGCAGACAACAGATAGATGATGCTCAGGTACAGCTGTCGCAGGGTAAGGTACAGCTGGAGCAGGGCAGGATAACGCTGGAGCAAAGCAAGGAGCAGGGACAGCAGCAGCTTGATGACGGGCAAAAGCAGCTGGAGGCGGCTCGTGAAAGGGCTAAAACGGAGCTTGACAACGCTAAGGAACAGATAAACTCTGCACAGGCTAAGCTGGACGCTTTGTCCAACCCACAATGGATTGTTAGTGACAGAAACGATGTGTCAGGATTTGGCTCGTTTTATGACGATACACAGCGTGTAGATGCAGTAGCAATGGTGTTTCCACTATTTTTTCTGTTGGTAGCGGTGCTGGTGTGCTTAACCACTATGACCAGACTGTTGGAGGAACGCAGAACAGAGATAGGCACATTAAAAGCGTTGGGCTATTCACCAGCCTCTATTACGGCTAAGTTTATGGTGTATGCCGTGACTGCCGGCTTGCTGGGCTGTGTGGTTGGTGTGTGCGTTGGCGTACCTATATTGCCTAATGTTATTTACAACGCTTACAGAATGATGTACACCACACCAACGCTAAAAGTGGTAATACCATGGGACTACATATTAATAGGTATGCTGTCAGCTGTTGTGTGTACAGGCGGTGTTGTTTTGTTTGTATGCCGAAAAAGCCTTAGGGCATTCCCCGCAAAGCTTATGCGTCCAAAATCACCTAAACCAGGTAAGCGTATATTATTAGAACGCATACCATTTATTTGGAGTCATTTAGGCTTTACATCTAAGGTGACAGCCAGAAATCTGTTTAGATATAAGGCTAGATTTTTAATGACTGTTTTGGGCGTAGCTGGTTGTACAGCCTTGATTGTGGCAGCCTTTGGTCTAAAGGATTCTATTAATACAGTTATCGACAAGCAGTTTACTGATGTTTTTAAATATGACGGTATGATAGTACCTCAAACAAAGGGTGACGCATCACAGCTAGAGGAGCTGTTAAGCTTTGTGGCAGATTACAAGGGTGTAGAAAATACGGTGCTGTTCAACTACTCTATAAATGAAACAAAGGATAGCAACGGTAATAAGGTGGAGCTTGATGTTTACGTCCCTGAAAGTGCCAGCGCTATGAAAAAAACCATTGACCTGCATACACGTACCACAAAGGAGGTCGTTCCTTTAACAGATAAGGGTGTGGTTATATCAGAGAAGTTATCTAACCTGCTAAAGCTGTCTGTTGGTGACGCCATAACCTATACACAGGACAATGGGGATTATACGGCGACTGTTACTGGTATATGTGAAAATTATATTGGTAACTGTATCTTTATGACACCCGATTATTATGAACAGCTATATGGTGACAGCTTACAGTTTAACCTGATTATGGAAGCATCAAAGGCTATGACGGACGATGAACAGGATGCCTTTGCCAACGCATTGCTGGAGCGTGATGATGTAATGGCAGCTTCCTTTATTGGTAAGAGCATTACTGCTGTTAAGGATATGATGAACAGCTTAAATATTATAGTTTATGTTATGATATTCTGTGCTGGTGCATTGGCATTTGTGGTGCTGTATAATTTGACTAACATTAATATAGCGGAGCGTACACGAGAGATAGCAACCATAAAGGTGCTGGGCTTTTACAACCGAGAGGTTAGTGCCTATGTATATAGGGAAAATATTGTCTTAACAGTAGTGGGTATAGTGGCAGGCTTAGTAATAGGTACTGCTTTGTCGGGCTTTATAGTACAAACCGCTGAGGTAGACAGGGTTATGTTTGGCAGAGATATAGGCGTTACGACATATCTGTATGCTATAGGCTTAACAGCGTTGTTTGCTTTACTGGTAAATGGATTTATGTACTTTAAAATGAAGGTTATCAGTATGGTGGATTCTTTAAAATCTATTGAATAGTAGTGTATAAACGTACATTGTGTTTAAAAATGAAAGGGGCGAAGGGCGTGATAAGACTTAGACCGTATAAACAGACAGATGCAGAATATATTTGTAAATGGACTGCAGATGAATATACCTTTGCACAGTGGTGTGCTGATAAATTTACATATCCGTTGACGGCAGAACAGCTTCATAGCTATTACCACAGCTATGAAAAGGACAATAAGGGATGGCTAATGACAGCCCTAGACCAAAAGGGCACGCCTGTAGGTCATCTGTTAATGCGTAGGGCAAATTATCAAAGCAATAGCGTGCATTTAGGCTTTATAATAGTGGACAGTACCCTGCGAGGTAAGGGCTACGGTAAAGAAATGGTATCACTGGCCGTAAAATACGCTTTTGATATATTGTTGGTTAGGCGTGTTACATTAGGTGTATTTGATAATAACCCTAATGCTCATTATTGTTATAAGGCGGCTGGACTGACAGATGAAAAATATGACGAGGGGGTTTTCCCATTTAATGACGAAAAATGGGGTATTTATTATATGGCGATAGAAAGATAAATACAGCAGCGGTAATATTTTTAATTTAGTGAGGAAGTATGTAAATTGGGTACACAGGTTTCAGATTCTCTAGTAAAAGCAAGGGGTCAGCGACAAGCAAATCTAGAGCTGATTAGGATAATATCAATGGTAATGATAATTTGTCTGCACGCATTTTTACACGGCGGATTAAGTGACGCTATACCAGAATTTTCTATGAAGTACTATTTTTCAGAAGTGGTGCTAAGTGTGGCACAAATTGCAGTAAACTGTTATGTTTTAATTAGTGGGTATTTTCTAATTAATTCTAAATTTCGTATAAAAAAACTTCTGATTTTGTTGGCAGAGGTGTTTTTCTACTCTGTATTGGCTTATGTGGTTTTTTCCATAAAGGGTGATACGGTAATGGATATAAAAACATTAACCAATGTGTTTTTACCAACATTAATGAGAGAATATTGGTTTATAACCACCTATGTGGGCTTGTATGCTATATCTCCGTTCTTAAATATAGGAATAAAGGCAATGTCAAAGGCACAGCATTTGGGCTGTGTGGTGGTGATGTTTTTGTTGTTGTCAGCGTGGAGCAACATCATGTTTACCTCTAAAACATTGAACACAGGGGGAGGCTATGGATTTACATGGTTTATATATTTATACATAGTGGCCGCCTATATTAGACTGCACTACAAGCCAAATTACCATATAAAAAAACCCTTAATTATATATTTGGTGCTGGCATTGTTAACCCCTGTATGGGATGTGGCAATGGGCCTGTGGTCTAAAACTCCGTCAGCTAATTTTTTAAGTGATGATTTTTTTGCTAATGGTCACAACGCAATGTATCATTATGATTCCTGCCTTGTGTTCCTGTCATCAGTAGCGTTTTTTGTTTTGTTTATTAACATAAAAATACAGAACAGGATTATAAATAAAATTATTATGTTTTTTGCACCCTGTACACTGGGTGTGTATCTAATACACGATAACCCATATGTAAGAGGGTGGCTGTGGAAAACACTAAACCTGCCAGCGTATCTGTGGGAGTGGTATTTTATCCCGCTGCTGTTTGTTGAAATTTTAGGCGTTTTTGTGGTTTGCTCTGTAATAGATTTTGTACGGCAAAAAATGTTTTCTCCTATTAATAAAAGCCGTTGGCTGGATACACTGTGTTGTAAGCTGGAGAGGCTGCCCGATAAAATAAAAGCAAAAGTATTAAAATAATAAAAATCAGTTATATAATTATAGTATAATATAAGATAAGATAAGATAAGCTTTGTGGATGTATGTGGCTGTGGAGCTGTTCCTAAAAATGTGAAACGATGTTCTTTGAATACGCTTACTGTTAGGCGTAATAAATTGACTGTTTGACGAAATGTAGCCTACAGTGAAAGCTGTAGGCTATTGTTTTAGCAGAAATGGAAGGCATGTCTGTAAATTGGCTTTATAAAGGCTCTCGGTGGATAGCAGGGGTAACCCAAAAATGAAAAAGATATTTAGGGGCAGCATTAAGCTGTCACTTGTTTTAATGTGCTAAACTTTTCATGAGAAAACATATGTAAAACGTGGTTACAGATGGGATTAAAATTACCATAACCATGTGTTAGTTTGGTATTTTGCTTTAGGGTTTTATAAAGGGTTACATTTAGCTTATTAAAATGATATAATTAACATAAAATATTTACAAAAGGTGATTTAATGATTACATTTGATAAGGTTATAAAAAAATTTGATACAGTTACAGCAGTGAACAGCTTATCCTTCACCGCTAAAAAAGGAGAAATAGTTGGTTTTATTGGACCTAATGGTTCGGGAAAAACCACAACTATAAAGATGCTTACAGGCATTTTGTCACCAGATAGTGGTACTATAAATATCAACGGATACAATATGGCAGCAGATAGCTTGAATGCTAAAATGAGCATAGGATACATAGCAGACAACCCAGATATGTTCCTACGTTTAAAGGGAATAGAGTTTTTGTCCTTCATAGCTGATATTTATCATGTAAATCAACAGGAGCGGATAAAACAAATTGAGAGGCTTGCCGGTGTTTTTGGACTCACAGATTTTTTAAACAGTCAAATGATGTCTTATTCACATGGAATGCGTCAAAAAATGATGGTCATAGCTGCATTGATACACAATCCAGCAGTATGGATATTAGACGAACCGCTAACGGGATTAGACCCCAAAAGTGCATATCAGCTGAAGCGTATGATGGTGGAACACGCCAACAGGGGGAACTGTGTGTTCTTTTCCACACATGTATTAGAGGTAGCAGAAAAGCTATGTCACAAGGTTATTATTATACAAAAAGGACAAAGCCTTTATGATGGCACGCTGGACAATCTAAAAGCTTCTCATCCTAATAAAGAACTGGAAAAAATTTTTTTGGAGTTGACTTGCGATGAATAATTTTTTCAAGCTGGTTAAGATTTTAATAAAGACCACAGAGTTAACCACTGAAGAAAAGAAACGTTCAAAGGTATTTTATATTATATTGGGGGTTGTGGCTGTCTGTTGTATTATGATACCCGCTGCCATAATCGTAGGGGCAATAACATATGCGTTAACAACCGCAATGGTATCAATGGGTGGTGACAACCAAGGCTTACAGCTGGTATTACATATTATATCCCTGTTTACTTTTGTGTTTGGGTTAAATGTTATATTTAATGTATTTTACTTTTCAGAGGATTTACAGCATCTTATGCCGTTGCCTATAAAACCAAGTGTATTGGTGGGTGCTAAGTTCACATATGCCTTACTTAGTGAAAATATAATGCAATTTATTTTAGTAGCAGGTGCTTTTGCAGGATATGTATTTGCAACTAAATTAGGCTTTGTTACTGTAATATCAGCCTTTATTGGTGTGATAACATTACCCATTGTACCTTTATCCTACTGTGCTATTATATGTCTAATAGTTATGTATTGCACAAAATTTATCAAAAGCAAGAACAACGTCAGTAGGGTAACAATAGCGACTGCGTTTATTATACTTGCCTTTCTTATATTTGGAAGTGGCTGTATTAGAGGATTTGATATAACTGCCGTTATTAATGATTTGTTTGCTGGTGACGGAGGATTTTTCACCGTTATGAACACAATATTGCCACACATCCAATTGCTTGCAAGGGGTGTATCAAACAACGATATTTTATCTCTCTTAGGCTATTTATTAATTAACGGTGTATTTGTATCTGTTTTTCTGTTACTGGCAAAGATAATGTATTTTAAAGGTGTAGCTGGTGTAACATCAACATCATGTGGAAAGCAAATAAGCCATAAAAAGCTTATTGCAGGTATAAAGGTAAATTCTCCTTTAAAAAGCTATATAAAAAAAGAGTTTATTATGCTTTTTAAAACTCCAGCCTTCTTTCTTAACTGTGTATCAATTAACCTCCTATTTCCTATAGCATTAACAGTGATAATCGTTTTACAACAGGAAACAGGACTGTTTAATCCGTGGATACAGAATTACCAAAGGGGCGACAGCACAACGCATTTTATTATAACAATAGGTATTGTGGTGCTGTCATTGCTGTTAACTGCGGTTAACACCATAGCAAGCAGCAGCATTACCAGGGAGGGTAAGCATTTTGCTTTTATGAAGTACATACCGTTAGATATAAAAGCTCAATTAAATGCTAAAGCATTAACTAGCATAATTATTAGCAGTATTGGATTATTAGTTTTTATTTTTGTAGGCTGTATATATCTTAATGCCAATTTTTTATCTATTGTAAGCTATATGCTTATTTCCTTGTTATCCGTAGTTTTCATGTCGTATATGGGTCTGTTTATGGACACAATTAACCCTAAGCTTATATGGGAGGACGAAATAAATGCGTTAAGAGGCAACTATAATGTGTTTTTTAACATGGCGTTATCCATGATAATATCTTTATTAGTTTGCGGGATTTTTTACATTTTATTTGTCTTTGTTAGCGTTGATGTAACTTTTTTGAGTGCGTCGCTAATAATATTATTAACCGCCACAAGCATATTGTTTTATAAAATTTGTACAACTAAAGGTGTTATTAATATAGAAAAAACACAGTTTTAACACGATAGGGTGGAGTGCAACACATTTTAAAACCTTTCCAATGCTTTGTACCATTTTATTAGATTGTACATAATATATATTGTATCCACCAATATAGCTTTATAATGAAGGGAGCGATACAATATGAAGGAGGACTTTTCTCCACTGGACAAATCTTATCCATCCTGTAAACCTACAAATCCATGTGACTGTCCCAAAGAAGTAAGTCAAGTAATAGACATGACAACGCCTATAGAGCTGAAACCTACAGTAACAGTAGGTAGTATAGAAATAAAGTGCTGCGATGATCCTGTTGTGGAATGTAAAATAGATAAATACTCAAAGTCAATAAAGCTGACCGTTACTCAGAAACTAAAGGTTCAAATTCCAATAGCATACAAGATAACTGCAACGACAGAAGACTTTACCGCCAGCTGTGGTAAAGGCTGTGACTGCTTCAAGGGCTAAAATTCTTTAGATTAAATTATTTTAACGCATTTCTCAGTATAATATATTTTATTACTGAGAAATGCGTGGCTAAAATACATTAATTCATGTATAGCACCATAGATGAATTACGGGGATAGTTTGCCTTACTGCATTGTGGGATAAGCTATATTTCGCAAGAACCATCTGAGAGCTTATTATAATTCTATTACAAAGCCCACTATTTATATGCTTTAGGCTAAGGGGATAAATGGGCGGTATTATGGCAATAATCAAGGTGTAATACGAATATGGTGTACAACTAAAAAAACATTAATGTTTTTTTGCAAAACGGTTGACAATACTGTGCTAACGTGTTATTATAAGTGAGTTCTCATACGGGAACACAAACAAAATATCGCGGGGTGGAGCAGTTGGTAGCTCGTCGGGCTCATAACCCGAAGGTCGTCAGTTCAAGTCTGGCCCCCGCAACCACAAAGAATGGCTTAAATATAATATTTAAGCCATTTATTTTTTTAAAAATTATAAATATATAAGCCGTTTTCAGCGATGTGTCGTTTATACGCTTTACAGACCACATATAGACTGTGAAAAACAATTGAAGGATATAAAAAACACAAAATTTTAGACCAAATACTTTCTGCTTTTTCAAAGGTATTTGGTTTGTTTTTTATTCTAGTATTATTGTGTTCATAGGGGTTCAATAAATTTTCAAGTATTTTTTGCCATGTGGTCTGCTGGCTTTACTACGAAAGTGTCCTGACTAGGCTTACACCTGAAGATTTGTTTGATGAATGATTGGAGGTTATCTATGCACTAGATGACACTGATGAATAACATATTTTATTGAATGTTGAATTTATTATTGTAATTTAATATTAAAATTAAATATAAATATAGATACATAATTTATTAAGCCAGTCTTGAGTTTAGACTGGCTATGTTTTGTTTTCTAGTGCATTTTCTTTTTTGATTATTTGGACTATAGTCAATAAATTATGGCAAAATTTTGTTAAAAAAAGCGGTGTGACCAATGTCACACCGCCTAATTCTAATAAAACCTTTAAATACAATTACTGAATAGAGCAGTCCAAATAACGCTCCAGCTCGTCATCGTCTTTCTTTTTCTTCTCTCTTACTACTAGAAAAGCGGTAACAGCAGCAGTAATGGCTGCCACAGATGCAATAATAGCAATCATCATAGCTAACTTATTATGTTTCATAGGGTTAACCTCCTAACAAAATAAACTGTAATGAATATCTAATCTATGTCATTATAATAACCATTATTTTATGAAAAGTCAATATTTTATAGATATTCTTAAAAAATAATTAACAGCACACACACACAAGGCTAGGCTTTATGGATTATTATTTATCACTTGTTCATAAATACACACGGTGTTTGTCTAAAACACACTGCACAAAAACATATCTATTTCATATGACTCTGAAATTTTCCCGATAATGTCGCCCGCTGCAATACATGACCATCCATGTATCTTATCAAATCCGCCTTTTGATTGTTCTGTGATAATTTACACATACAATCCAAAACACAAACAGTAAAAACATACGTATGAATTGTCTTAAAGGATGGGTTTGGTTCGTTGCAGCAGTGCTTTCCATAGGCTAAGCCTTGTTATCGTGAGCTGCGGTGATATATCCTTCCCACGGGCAGAGCTTCGAAATGGTATCCAAGCTCCATCAATAAAGTTGTTGCTGAATATTTTTAACTGTTCCATGGTTATGCCCATGACATTACAGTAAGACTGACAGCCTGTATTTTTAGATAACAAAAAAAGCAGGGCTTTCGCTCTGCTTTTAGGTTTGCTTTCATCTCTTACGCTGTAGCGTTGAGCTTGCGGGCAAGTGCGGACTTACTTCTTGCAGCGGTATTCTTGTGCATTATTCCTTTTGCGGCCGCTTGGTCAATTTTCTTGATTGCAAGACGTACTGCCTCTGTCTTGTCGGCTGAGTTTGTGTCAACAGCAATGTAAGCATTTTTAACCGTTGTTCTCAAAGCAGACTTAAAAGACTTGTTTCTAGCGGTTTTAGTAGCTATAACTTTTACACGTTTTTTTGCTGATTTGATGTTTGGCATTGTCCCACCTCCTTTTGCTCATAATCGTGTACAAATAATATTAACATTATAATTTCAAAAAAGCAAGCATTTTCTTCAAATTTCTTAACTTTTTTTCACATTCTCATGTATCAAGCATTATAACACTAAATATTGCATTTGCATAGCCCTAATTTCAACAAAATTATTTTACCACTAGCCGAATAACAGCAATGACAATTAGAAGTGTGCCTGATACCACTACAAAAGCATAGTTTGGTATCCACCGCAGCTGGCTAATTTTCCCCCCTAGCATACTGCCCCAATGCAAAAATATCATTTGTCCCAGTGCAACTAATATGGGAACAATAAATGAATTAATGCCAACTGTTGCACAGCCTACACCAGCACCAAAGGAATCCACCGACAACGCAACACCCAGTAGTAATGCCTCTTTTACATCTATAACCTTTGAGGCATTAGCATCATATTCTTCTGGCTTTTTTAGCAGATTACTAAATATTATATATAGCCCCAGTAAAACTAACAGAGATACTCCAAACCATTTTGCCATATCCTGTGAAACGAACATAGTTATTATGTTTCCGCACATAATCGCCAATGCAGTAAACACAAGTGACACCAGGCTGACCACCAGCCTAGCTACAAATGGTGTCCTTATTTTTCTGAGTCCATAGGATATACCTATCCCCAAAGCATCTACACTAAGGGCGAACGCCAATAATATACTCCACATATAACCACCTCTACTACAAGGTATGCCAGTAAAATAAAAGTGGTGTACCATTAATAGGTCATAAATGTCTACTGTGTTTCCTTCGTCTTCGGTAAGTGTTGTGGAAAGGTAATTGCCGGATTAGCGTAAAGTTTTTTATTAATATTGTGAAATATGCTATATAAATTTAAACATTCAGCATATTTTAATCTATGTATGAATTTATAAATACAATAAAACATTATTTATAGAAAATTCACAGCTTTTTTACTTTACACCTTGCGAAAAAAGTGATAAAATTTACTTTGGTGTAATTATGTACACATTAACTATGTTAATTCTTTGCCTGCACTTTGTGTAGGTATATTTAAGGAGGAAAATTCCAATGGCAAGAAAAATGAAAACCATGGATGGTAACAACGCTGCTGCTCACGTTTCCTACGCCTTTACAGACGTTGCTGCTATCTACCCAATCACACCTTCTTCAGTTATGGCTGACGAGGTAGACAAATATTCTGCTACAGGTAGGAAAAACCTATTTGGCAGAGAAGTTCAGGTAACTGAAATGCAATCTGAGGGTGGCGCTGCTGGTGCAGTTCACGGTTCTTTGGCTGCTGGTGCCTTGACTACAACCTTCACAGCTTCTCAAGGTCTTTTGCTAATGATTCCAAATATGTACAAAATGGCTGGTGAATTGTTGCCTAGCGTTATTCATGTATCAGCTCGTGCATTAACATCTCATGCACTATCAATTTTTGGTGACCATTCAGATATCTATGCCTGTCGTCAGACTGGTTATGCAATGCTATGCTCTACTAACCCACAAGAGGTTATGGACCTAGCTGCTGTTGCTCATCTAGCTGCTATTAAGGGCAGAGTACCTTTCCTACATTTCTTCGATGGTTTCCGTACTTCTCACGAAATACAGAAGATTGAAACATGGGATTATGATGATTTAGCAGATATGCTTGATTGGGATGCTGTTGAGGCCTTCCATCGCCGTAGCCTAAACCCTGAGCATCCTGTAACTCGTGGTACTGCTCAGAATGATGATATTTTCTTCCAGGCACGTGAGGCTTGTAACGTATATTATGACGCTGTTCCAGAGATTGTTGTTGACTATATGAACAAGGTCAATGAAAAGCTTGGTACAGATTACAAACCATTCAACTACTACGGTGCTCCTGATGCAGACAAGGTTATCATTGCCATGGGTTCTGTTAATGACTGTATCGAAGAGGTTATCGATTACCTAAATGCTGCTGGCGAAAAGGTTGGCGTGCTAAAGGTTAGACTATACAGACCATTTGTTGCTGATTATCTTCTAAGCGAGCTGCCTGAAACAGTTAAGAGCATTACTGTTCTAGATAGAACAAAAGAGCCGGGTTCAATTGGCGAGCCTTTATACCTAGATGTTTTGGCTGCTATTAACGGTACAAGATTTAACAACGTTAGCGTATTTACAGGTCGTTACGGTCTGTCCTCTAAGGATACAACACCTGGCGATATCATTGCTGTTTATCGCAACATGGACGCTGATGCTCCAAAGAAGCGTTTCACAATAGGTATTGTTGATGATGTTACAAACCTATCACTAGAGGTTAAAGAAAATCCTGACACAACTCCTGTTGGTACAAGCTCATGTAAATTCTGGGGCTTAGGTGCCGATGGTACAGTTGGTGCTAATAAAAACTCAATCAAAATCATTGGTGACCATACTGATATGTACGCACAGGGTTACTTTGCATATGATTCTAAGAAGTCTGGTGGCTTAACAGTATCTCACCTGCGTTTTGGTAAACAACCTATTAAGTCTACTTACTACATCAGCAAGGCTGACTTTGTAGCTTGTCACAACCCATCATATGTTGATAAGTATGATATGGTTGATGATTTAAAAGAGGGCGGGAGCTTCCTGCTTAACTGCGCATGGAGCGGTAAAGAGTTAGAAGACAGACTACCTGCTAAAATGAAGAGAATAATCGCTGAAAAGAAGATTAATTTCTACACAATAGATGGTATCAAAATTGGTAAGGAAATTGGATTGGGTGGACGTATTAACACTATCCTGCAATCTGCATTCTTTACAATTGCAAACATTATCCCTGCTGAGGATGCTGTTAATTACCTAAAGGCAGCAGCTACAAAATCTTACAGCAAAAAAGGTCAAGCTATCGTTGATATGAACCACACAGCTATTGAGCGTGGTGCTAACGGCTTTGTAAAGGTTGATGTTCCTGAAAGCTGGAAAAATGCAGAGGGTGAGCTTGCTACCACTGTATCTACAAATGGTGACGCAGATACTCTAGAGTATGTTAACGGCATTTTACATCCAGTTAACGTTTACAAGGGTAACCAGCTGCCTGTTTCTACATTTAAGAACCACATTGATGGTACTGTACCAAACGGTTCAGCAGCATACGAAAAACGTGGTATTGCTATTGACGTACCAGAGTGGAACCCAGAGAACTGTATTCAGTGTAACTTCTGTTCTTATGTTTGCCCACACGCTGTTATTCGTCCAGTAGCTATGACAAAGGAAGAGCTGGCAGCTGCTCCAGAGGGAACAAAATCAGCTCCTATGACAGGTATGCCACAGTACACATTCACAATGACAGTTTCAACTCTTGACTGTACAGGTTGTGGCTCTTGTGCACAGGTATGTCCTGGTAAAAAGGGCAACAAGGCTCTTGTTATGCAGCCTATCGACACACAAAGAGATGGTCAAAAGGTATTCGACTATGGCTTCAGCTTAGATGCTAAGGAAGACGTAAACGAGAAATTCAAAGAATCATCAGTAAAGGGCAGCCAGTTTAAACAACCTCTACTAGAATTCTCTGGAGCTTGTGCAGGTTGTGGTGAAACACCATATGCTAAGCTAACAACACAGCTGTTTGGTGACAGAATGTTCATTGCAAATGCTACAGGATGTTCTTCAATTTGGGGTGCTAGTGCTCCATCAACACCTTATACAGTAAACAAGAAGGGTCACGGCCCAGCTTGGCACAACTCATTGTTTGAGGATAACGCAGAGTTTGGTCTGGGTATGGCTTTAGGTCAGAACGCTCTACGTGACAGATTAGCTGATTATGTTAAGGAAATCGCTGAGAAGGTTACTAAGGATGACGTAAAGGCTGCTTGTCAGAACTATCTGGATACAATTACAAACTCAGGAGCTAACCAAAAGGCTGCTGCTGCTTTAATTGAAAAGCTAGAAGAAATCAAAGCTTGTGATTGTGAAGCTGGTAAGCTAGCTGCTAAAACACTAATCGACAAAGACATCTTGGCTAAAAAGTCAATGTGGATATTCGGTGGTGACGGTTGGGCTTATGATATCGGTTTCGGTGGTCTTGACCACGTTATCGCATCAGGCAAAAACGTTAACATTTTAGTATTTGATACAGAGGTTTACTCTAACACAGGTGGACAGGCTTCTAAATCAACTCCAGAAGGCTCTGTTGCTCAGTTCGCAGCTTCTGGTAAGGCTACTAACAAAAAAGACTTGGCTGCTATTGCAATGAGCTACAACAACGTATATGTAGCACAGGTTGCTATGGGTGCTGACTACAACCAATGTATTAAAGCATTTGTAGAGGCTGAGAGCTATGATGGTCCTTCAATTATTATTGCGTATGCTCCATGTATCAACCATGGTATCAAGGGCGGTATGACAATAGCACAGGCTGAAGAGAAAAAGGCTGTCGCTTCTGGTTACTGGCATATGTTCCGCTTTGACCCACGTCTAGCTGAAGAGGGTAAAAACCCATTCACACTAGACAGCAAGGCTCCAACACTGAAGTATCGTGACTTCATCATGGGTGAGGTTCGTTACAATTCTCTAACTCGTGCATTCCCAGAAAGAGCAGAAAAGCTGTTCGAAAACGCTGAGGAATTAGCCGCTAAGAAGAGAGCTCACCTAGAGTTCCTAGCTGAACAAGCTAAAGAGGACTAATAAAGTTAATACGAAGGTTTTCTACTAAAACTTTTTTAAGGCAGTCCCGATAACCTCGGGGCTGCCTTTTGTTGGTTTGCCCTAAATGGGGGCGATAACTCGGCGGTTAGGCTTGGTATTATGGGTTGCTAAGAAGGCAGTAAGGCAATATATATGGAAACAGTGGAAAAAGATAAGTGCTAAATTTAAGAATTTAAAATTGCTGGGAACATCTACATAAAAGGCTTGGCAGCGGAGAAAAACAAGAAAAGGCTACTTTCTAATTGTACCGTTATACTACAAAGGCGATTTTATTGAAAAAAGGCAGTGAAGATATTAATCTTCACTGCCTAATATTGTTATATTACCTTAAATTATAGGTTCCACAGCTCATGAGCATACTGTAGAATTGTTCTGTCTGATGAGAACTTGCCTGCCTTAGCAGTGTTCTTTAGACATTTCTTACCAAATGCCATTCTGTCGCTGTAATCATTATTACATTTGATTTTAGCATCAACATATGATGGTAAATCAAGAAGAATGTAATAATGGTCAGCCTTATGCCAGCTAGCACCATCAATTAGTGATTTGTGCAGCTCAGCAAAGCTACCTTCACCTGTTTTTCCACCATCATCAAAGGTACCATCAATTAGTGTATCAATAACCTTTTTGATTTCTGGATTAGAGTTGTATATTTTCTTAGGGTCATAAGAAGCGTTTTTCTCTAGCTCTGTTATATCCTCTACTCTAGCACCGAAGATATACTCGTTTTCCTCGCCAGCCTGTTGTGTGATCTCAACGTTAGCACCGTCAAATGTACCTAAAGTAACTGCACCGTTTAACATGAACTTCATATTACCTGTACCGGATGCCTCTGTACCAGCTGTAGAAATTTGCTCTGAAATATCAGCTGCTGGGTACATTTTCTCACCGTAGGACACGTTGTAGTTAGATACAAACATAACTCTTAGCTTGTCGTTAACGTCAGGGTCGTTGTTAACCAGCTTGCCAATTTCGTTAATGTATTTAATAATAGCTTTAGCACGAGCGTAGCCAGGGGCAGCCTTAGCACCAAAAATAAATGCTGTTGGGTTCCAGTTCTTTAGCTCGCCGTTCTTTAGCTTAAAGTAAATATCCATGATAGAGAAAGCATTTAACAGCTGTCTTTTGTACTCGTGCAGACGTTTAACCTGTACATCAAAGATAAAGCTAGGGTCAATATATACACCGTCATGATGCTCAATAAAGTTAGAAAGCTCTGCCTTCTTCTGCTCTTTAATCTTGTTAAACTCTACAATCATATCATCATCGATCATATCGTCAAGCTTATTTAGGTCATCAAGGTTTCTTAACCAGCCATCTCCTACTCTGTCTGTGATAAACTTAGACAGCTCTGGGTTACATAGACCTAACCAACGACGCTGTGTTATACCGTTTGTCTTATTCTGGAAACGTTCAGGATATATTCCATACCAATCAGCTAACACGTCGTTCTTTAGAATTTCTGTATGGATCCAAGCAACACCATTTGTATGGCTTGATACATAGATAGCTAATCTAGCCATGTGAACAACGCCGTCGTCTATAATTTTCATACCGTCCAGCTTTGTTTTTGGAGCTTCTTTTGAATCCTTCTTAGCATTTTCTACAGGAACATTTAAGCCCTTAGCTGTTAAATCAGCCTCTAAATGCTTTTCAATTTTCTCTATAAAAGCGTAAACCTCTGGGATAACACTTTTCATTAGGTCGATACTCCATTTTTCCAGAGCCTCAGCCATAACGGTGTGATTTGTATAGTTAAATGTCTGCTGTGCAATTTTAAATGACTCGTCAAATGATAGGCCATCATCTACCAGCAGTCTGATTAACTCTGGGATAGCAATAACTGGATGTGTATCATTTAGCTGGATAGCACAGTGCTGTGAGAACTGGCTGTAATCACTGCCATGGATAGCCTTGTATCTCTTTACGATGTTTTGCAGGGATGCACTGCTAAAGAAGTACTGCTGCTTTAGACGCAAAACCTTGCCCTCGTAGCTGTTGTCGTTTGGATAAAGAACCTTAGAAATATTTTCTGCGTCGTTTTTCTCCTTAACTGCCTCGTCGTATTTACAGTCGTTAAACTCTAAGAAGTCAAAACCATTTTCAGGCTCAGCCTGCCATAGACGAAGTGTGTTAATGTTTTCTGTGCCATAACCGATAACAGCCATATCATAAGGAACAGCCTTTACGGTTTGGTCGGCAAACTTTACAAGAACTGTGTCTTCTTCTCTGCGGATGCTCCATGGATCTCTGAAACGCTGCCAATCATCAGCAACCTCTACCTGAAAACCGTCAACAATCTGCTGCTTGAACAGGCCATATTTGTAACGAATGCCATAGCCGTCCAGTGGTACATCCTGTGTAGCTGCGCTGTCTAGGAAACAAGCTGCCAAACGGCCTAATCCGCCGTTACCTAATGCTGCATCGTCAATTTCCTCGAATACGTTAATGTCAATACCCTTATCTGCCAATAATTGCTTTGTTTCCTCTAGGATACCCATGCAATAAAGGTTATTGTACATCATACGTCCCATTAGAAATTCTGCTGACAGGTAATATGCTCTGCGTGCTTTAGAATGAGTTTCCTTTGACTTTTCCCATCTGTCACTGATTTCAGCCATCATAGCCTTACCAAGTGCCAAATGTAGTTCTGCAGGTGATAGCTCCTCTATCTTTTTACAGTATGCACCCTTAGCGATTTCTGTCAAGTTTTTCATGATATTGTTTTCACTCATTGACTCATTGTCCTCCAGTCTACCGTATGTTTTAGACATCTTTTTTAATTTATATGCAAGCTCTTTAGTAGTAGCATTAGCTTTTATTCTCCAGCACCAGTTTCCACCTAATGTTGAAGGAATGTTCATTCTAGCCTTGCTACCTAAGCCTAATATATCCTGCATTTGTATAATTGCGTAGTCACTAACACTAGAATAGGCTGTGCGGATAATACCCCAGTTTAAGCCCTCTGACTCGTTTAAGTGACAATATTTTGTTGCAAAATCTACATCTGACGGTTTGGCATCATTAAACCAGCCCATGATAGTGTCGTTATCGTGAGTACCAGAATAAACAACACTGTTTGGTGTGTAGTTATGTGGCAAGTAGTCATTGTCCTCTGAGCTGTCAAATGCAAACTCTAAAACCTTCATACCCGGATATCCAGAGTCCTTTAAGAGCCTTCTGACACCATCAGTTAAAAATCCAAGATCCTCAGCAATAATAGGGAAATCGCCAATAGACTCCTTCATTTTTTCAAAAAATTGTATGCCCGGTCCCTCCATCCAGTCACCGTTTATGGCGTTTTCAGCTGGATATGGAATTGCATAATAAGAATCGAATGCTCTAAAATGGTCTATTCTGGTAATATCAAACAGCTTAGCAGCACTTGCTATTCTGTTAAACCACCATTCATAATTTGTAGATTTTAGGTATTCCCAATCATACAATGGGTTGCCCCACAGCTGACCGGTGGCTGAAAAATAATCAGGAGGACAACCAGCTACCCTAACAGGATTACGGTCCTTGTCCAACCAAAATATTTCTGGATTAGCCCATGTGTCTGCGCTGTCCATGGCTACATATATAGGCATATCGCCCATAATCTGTATGCCCAGGCTGTTAACGTAGCCTCTGAACTTTTCCCATTGGCTATAGAAAAGATATTGAACAAACTTCCAAAAACGAACATCAAACTCCAGAAGCTTTTCGTATTCCTTTATAGACTCTGGCTTGCGTAAACGGATACCCTCATCCTCCCACAAGGTCCAAGCCTTCATACCAAATTTCTTCTTAACTGCCATGTAAAGGGCATAGTTGTTAAGCCAGCTTTCATTGTTTTTTATAAACAACTCAAACTTACTCTGGTCTGCGTCAGCGAAACGTTTATATGCCAAATACAGCACGTCAAAACGAACCTGATAAATTTGTGCATAGTCGACAGAGCTATCATCGCTACCCCAGTTTCTGTCTTTGATGTCGTCCTCTATCAGTAAGCCGTCCTCTAACAGCATATCCAAGTCAATCATATATGGATTGCCTGCATAGGTAGAGAAGGACTGATATGGTGAGTCACCATAGCTTGTAGGTCCAACCGGAAGTATTTGCCAAATTTTCTGACCAGCAGATTTCAGAAAGTCAGCAAAGTCATATGCTGCCTTTCCTATGGTACCAATGCCGTAGGGAGAAGGGAGTGAGGTAATAGGCATTAAAACACCTGCACATCTTGCCATAATGTCATCTCCATTCTAAGAAATATAAAATTTTAAAAATGCGTTAATAGTTAAAAAACCGCATAATCTCATTACACGGTTCAATAGACAGTCTAACATAAAATTTTGAAATAGGCAATACATTTTACCAACATTTTCACTGTATAAATTACAGTATTTTTTCATATTTAACAGGCTTTAGATGTTGTTTACAATTTTTTTACATTACACTTTAGTTTTTAATTCCTTTAATACAATATATAACGCTATATCAGAGGCTAAATCACGTATAGCATCTCTGTCGTTTTCACCATCATTGCCTAATAGAGTTTTATAGGCATAGGTTTTTTCACCTGTGCTGCACCCAATATACACCAAACCAACAGGCTTTTGGTCGCTGCCGCCGGTTGGCCCTGCTATACCTGTTGTAGATACGCCAATACTGCTGTTGCCAAGCTCACGCACACCACGTGCCATCTCCTTGGCTGTTTCCTCGGACACTGCACCTACCGTATCTAAAACCCTATGATTAACACCCAGAACCTTTTCCTTTATACGGTTAGCATATGAACAAACCCCTAGCTCAAATACAGAGGACACACCGGATACCTGTGTCAGCTTTTCGCTGACCATACCACCTGTACAGCTTTCCGCTGTGGCTATCTTTAATCCCCTATCCTGTAACACATCCACAACCAGCTGTGTAAGGTGCGTTCTGCTAATATTTTCTTTTTTCAAAACATCTATAAACTCTTGTGCTGTCAAAGTATCCATAATGCTCCATCCTTGTTATCTTTATTACTAATAATAGTATAATTATTATAACCCCTTTGACCTTTTAATAAAAGGAATGTTTTTAGAATATTTGCAATTGTCAACAGTTTCTGCTATATTTAAAATACAAAATTAAAGTAGATTTAGGTGATATTATGGCGTGGTTTTTTACAGACCGCATATCTGGCGATTTTCACACTTTAGAAGGTGAAACAGCTAACCATATAGAAAAATCCTTGCGTATGAAGGTGGGTGAAGCCCTAACACTATGCGACTGTAATAAAATGCAGTACAACTGTGTTATTGAAGGTATTTCGCCCAAATGTGTTACAGTAAGGGTTCTTCAGCGTTTTCCCTGCGAAAACGAACCAACAGTGACAGTCACTTTGTATCAAGCCATACCCAAGGGTGACAAAATGGATACTATCGTACAAAAGGCGGTGGAGCTAGGTGTTACAGAAATAGTGCCTGTATTATCCGCTAGATGTGTGTCACGGCCTGATGAAAAATCTATAAAAAAGAAGATACTCCGTTGGCAAAAAATTGCACTGCAAGCCGCACAGCAGTCACGCCGTGGAATAGTACCCATAGTAAAACCCATGCTATCATTTAATAACGCTGTATCGAATAGCAAAAAAAATGAATGTACCATAGTGTTTTACGAGTGTGGCGGACAGCCAATTGGAAAGGTCGTTCCCCCTAAATGCCGTTCCCTGTCCATGTTTATTGGCAGTGAGGGGGGCTTTGAAGAAGTCGAAATAAACCAGATAACCAGCAATGGAGGAAAAACCGCTACCTTAGGTAAAAGAATTCTGCGTGCTGAAACAGCACCGTTGGCGGCGTTATCTGTTATAATGTATGTAACACAAAACTTTGATTAATAAAGGGGATTGCCAAATATGATAGGATTAATAGGTGCTTTAGACATAGAGGTAAACGGTATAAAAAACCTAATGACTGATAAAACAGAGGAAACCGTTTCTAAAATTATATATACCAAGGGCCTTTTAAAAGGTAAAGCGTGTGTGGTAGCACAATGTGGTATTGGCAAGGTTAATGCCGCTGTATGTGCCCAGACAATGATACTAAAATATAGTCCTGATACTATTATAAACATTGGTATAGCAGGTGGTTTGGACAGTAAGATTGACATAGGAGATATTGTACTGGCAACTAACGTAGTACAGCATGATATGGATGGCACAGCATTGGGTGACCCATTAGGAGAAATATGGTTCACCGATGAAAAGCTAATTTACATACCTGCCGATGAAGCAATTGTAAGTAAATTAGAACAGGCATGTAAAGGTCTAAATGACGTTAAAGTATTTAAGGGAACTATTGCTACTGGTGACCAGTTTATTTCCGCTAAGGAAAGCAGAATTCGTCTAAACCTATTGTTTGGTGGGTTGGCCTGTGAAATGGAGGGCGGCGCTATTGGTCAGGTATGCTATCGCAGTGGTGTAGCCTTTGGCATATTACGTTCTATTTCTGACAATATGGAAAACAACGAGGGTATGGACTTTGAATCATTTAAGATTTTAGCAGCAAACAATTCTATCGCAGTTGTTAACAGCCTGTTTGATTTAATCTGATATGCATGGCATTTGTTTCATACGTCCTACGGCGTCTGTATCCTTGGGTACATAATGGTTAAACAGCTTTTTTCTTAAATTCATAACTATATTTTACCATGAAAATACCGATCTCCATTTGTTAGGTTTTTACGTCTAACTTTTGTGGGTCGGTACATTTTTTATAGCACCTATACGCCTTTAGCGGGCAATCTTACCACACCCTCCAAACTATTTACGGAGCAATAAATATATAATAATATATAAAATTGTTACTATTACAATTATTATGTTGAAATATCGTATGATGTAATATATAATATGTATTATAAATTTATATATTTTAGGAGGCAAAAATGTTAGGTGCGATAATAGGAGATATAGTTGGTTCTGTTTATGAATTTAATAACATAAAAACTAAAGCATTTAAATTTTGGGGACAAAATTGTAGATTTACTGACGATACCGTTATGACCTGTGCGGTGTATAAGGCAATAACAGAATATAAACAAAGCAATGGCACTGGTAATGCACACAAATTGTTAGTAGAAAATATGCAGCAGCTTGGCAGGATGTATCCTAATTGTGGGTACGGTGATATGTTTAACAAATGGATTCAAGAGGATAATCCACAGCCGTATAATAGCTTTGGTAACGGTTGTGCTATGCGAGTATCAGCTGCTGGCTGGCTGGGAGAATCTATGGAGGAGGTAACAGATTTTGCTACTTTTTCTGCTGAGGTTACACACAACCATCCACAGGGGATAAAAGGTGCCATAGCTGTGGCACAGGGTATTTTCTTAGCACGCCTAGGCGTAGCTATGGAACAAATAAAAATGCACTTGTCACAATATTATGATTTGGATTTTACTCTGTCAGACATACGTGAAGCATATAGCTTTAATGAAACCTGTCAGGGTACTGTACCACAGGCTATTGTAGCTTTTTTAGAAGCCACTGATTTTGAGGATGCTGTGCGTAATGCTATATCTATTGGTGGTGACAGCGATACCTTAGCAGCCATAACAGGCAGCTTGGCAGAAGCGTATTTTGAAATACCTCAGGATATGAGAGAAACTGCTATGACATATTTAGACAGTAACCTGCAAAACATATTGAAAACCCTATGAAGCAGCCAATATATTGTATAGATATAAAAATGAACTGATGAAATACAACTTAACACAGATGTAATATACTTAGCATAAAATTAAAAACTAATGGCAAAATAACTTTTAGATACAACAAATGATAATATACTAGCAGTAAATACATTGCACGGCAATGAACACTAACTGCGTTAATGCACAGATTATTATTAATGTACAAAAGTTACTTTGTCATTTTTTCTAGCAATAATAGCTTTATACCCCCCCTAGCTGTGTAAACGACATATTTAATTTCGTTTATTTTATGGTATAGCTGTGGACTGGATTAGTGGCAAAACACTTTACAAATTATAGTGTGCAGATAACCAAACGTGTTTTGCATTTAATTTTGGTTAATTAGGTGGGATTTTGTATGATAAACAGGATAGGCAGATACACTTTACAGCTAACAAATAAGCCTGTAATAATCGGTTATGGTGCTGTAGCAGGAAAAAAAGAAGCAGAAGGTCCCTTGGGCAAGGGCTTTGATAAGATATTTTATGATACATTGGCTGGCTGTGACACTTGGGAGCAGGCAGAAAGCAAATTTCAACAGGAGGCTGTAGAGTTTGCTTTGGAGAAGGCGGGGTGCAAGGCACGGGATATAGACGTAGCGTTAGCTGGAGATTTATTAAACCAGTGTATATCCTCTAGCTACGGACTGCGTGATTACAATATACCGTTTTTAGGGCAATATGGTGCTTGCTCTACAATGGCTCAAACTCTGTTGGTATCGTCACTGTTGGTTGAGGGTGGTTGTGCCAGCAGAGCTTTGGCAGTAACATCATCACATTTTTGTTCTGCAGAGCGACAGTTTCGTTTCCCTTTGGAATATGGTGGTCAGCGTACACCAACCTCACAGTGGACCGTTACAGGTGCTGGCGCAGCGATTGTATCAAAAAATGGGGCTGGTGCAGTAATTCATCATGTTACTATTGGGAAAATTACAGATTTAGGGATAACAGATATTAACAATATGGGGGCTGCCATGTCCCCAGCAGCGGCCGATACAATAAAAAATTTCCTTAACGACACAAACACAAAGCCCTCCGACTACGATATAATCGTCACAGGCGATTTGGGAAAGGTTGGTTCAGAGCTGTTATATGAGATATTGGAAAAGGATAATATAAACATTCGCAATAATCATAAGGATTGCGGATTGCTTATATACGATTTAGAAGAACAGGATGCACACGCTGGTGGTTCAGGCTGTGGATGCAGTGGCAGTGTACTATGCTCATATATATTAAATAATATTAACTCAGGAAACCTAAAAAATATTCTTTTTATAGCAACAGGTGCTTTGATGTCCCCAACATCTACAGAGCAGGGGCAGTCTATCCCCGGAATAGCTCATTTGTTAAACATCAAATGGAAATAACCGATGAATAAGCTGACCGTTAATTATAACAGTATGGGTCTGGTTAAATTTTTGTAGGTTCTATACAAAATGCTGGGGCAAAAAATATATGACTTAGCACATTAAAGGGGGGTGGAGCTTAATACCCTCCCTCTGGATACCCTTTTTATTTCTGTATTGCATTAAATATTTAAATACAGGCTGACTATCAAAAATGTTATAAAAAAACCGCCCTTAGTCAAAAACTAAGAGCGGTTAATTCTATAAAATCTGTTAGGTAAGGGGATTACTTATTTAAACCCTCATATACTGCAACTGCACAAGCAACTGTAGCACCAACCATTGGGTTGTTACCCATGCCGATTAGACCCATCATCTCAACGTGGGCAGGTACAGATGAAGAACCAGCGAACTGAGCATCACCATGCATACGACCCATTGAGTCTGTCAGACCATAAGAAGCAGGACCTGCACCCATGTTATCTGGATGTAGTGTTCTGCCTGTACCGCCGCCACTAGCAACGGAGAAGTATTTTTTACCGTTCTCTAGACACCATTTCTTGTATGTGCCTGCAACCAGATGCTGGAAACGAGTTGGGTTAGTAGAGTTACCAGTGATAGATACGTCTACACCCTCGCTAGCCATAATAGCAACGCCCTCACGAACGTCGTTAGCACCGTAGCAGCGAACAGCAGCTCTTTCACCGTCAGAAAAAGGAACCTCTCTTACGATAGATAGCTCATCAGAGAAGAAATCAAAGTCGGTTTCAACATATGTAAAGCCGTTGATTCTAGAAATGATGTAAGCTGCATCCTTACCTAAACCATTAAGAATAATTCTTAGTGGTTCTTTTCTGGCCTTGTTAGCCGAACGAGCGATACCAATAGCACCCTCAGCAGCTGCAAAGCTTTCGTGTCCTGCTAGGAAGGCGAAACATTTTGTTTCATCTCTAAGCAGCATAGCACCTAGATTACCATGACCTAGACCAACTTTTCTTTGTTCTGCAACAGAGCCAGGGATACAGAAAGCCTCTAGACCTTCACCGATAGCCTCAGCTGCCTGTGCAGCACTTTTAACGTTTTTCTTGATAGCAATAGCACAACCTAGTGTGTATGCCCAAGAAGCGTTTTCAAAAGCGATTGGCTGTACACCCTTAACTATTGCATCAGGGTCAAAGCCTTTGTTTAAACATAACTCTCTAGCTTCTTCAAGACTTGCAATACCGTTGTCGGCAAGGCACTTCTCAATTTTAACAATTCTGCGTTCTTTACTTTCAAAAATTACATCGTTAGCCATAAAATTAAGTTCCTCCTTACCTTATTCTTCACGAGGGTCAATGTATTTAGCGGCGTTATCAAAACGACCGTATTGACCGATGTTGTTTTTATATGCCTCATCAGGTGTTGCACCATGACGGATGTCCTCCATCATTTTGCCAAGCTTAACGAACTGATAACCGATAACCTCGTTATTTTCGTCTAAAGCTGTTTTTAGTACATAGCCCTCAGCCATCTCCATAAAACGAACGCCCTTAGCCTTTGTGCTGAACATTGTACCAACCTGTGAACGCAGACCCTTACCCAGATCCTCAAGACCAGCGCCGATTGGCAAACCGTCCTCTGAAAAAGCTGTTTGGCTTCTGCCGTATACTAACTGCTCGAAGATGTTCTTCATAGCTGTGTTAATAGCATCACAAACCAAGTCAGTGTTTAAGCACTCTAGCAGTGTTTTGCCTGGTAGAATTTCTGCTGCCATAGCTGCAGAGTGAGTCATACCTGAACAACCAATGGTTTCTACTAAAGCTTCTTCAACAATACCCTCTTTTACGTTTAGTGTTAGCTTGCAGGCACCCTGTTGTGGTGCACACCAGCCAATACCGTGGGAAAGACCAGCAATGTCCTTAATTTCATAAGATTTAACCCATTTACCCTCTTCAGGAATAGGTGCTGGACCGTGATGTGGTCCTTTTGCGACAGTACACATATTTTCTACTTCTTTAGAGCATTTCATATAAGTACTTCTCCTTTCACTTTGTGATAATGTAAAAAGTATTTGCTTCGTACATTTTTTAATTATAAGCAATAAAAGGAGAATAAGCAAGGTTTTTTAGTTAAAAAATCTATTTTGGGAGCTTTTTGCGGAAAATATCACCGTATATTAAAACCTTATGGTGCAATAGACAATTTTTATGTTGCTGACAATAAACAAAAAGCAGATAATAAAAATCCGCAGCAGGGTTTGCTTGCTAAGGGGTGTGTGCTTATTTAAGGGTGAAATACGAATTAAATTTAAGGAGGAATCTCAAAATAATAAAATTAAACAGTATGTAAGCTATAGGAGGATAGATGAAAATGCCGTTTAATTAATATTGTTCTTATACGAAGCTACAAGGTGTGTATGGTGGCTGTTTTTATTCACAATAAAAACAAAAAACAAACCCACTAACAACTGGATTGTTAATGGGTTTGTTCTTTGTGGAGCTGATAAGCAGATTCGAACTGCTGACCTCATCCTTACCAAGGATGCGCTCTGCCGCCTGAGCTATACCAGCGGATATGAAAATGTAGATTGTAAATCACTTATAGTATAATATCATAAACCTTATAAAAATTCAAATGTTTTTTTAGATTTTTACGTAAATTTTCTTACCAGTTCTAAAATTTAGTTTTTAGGACAGAAATCACCACAAAAGCTATGCAATATTATTCCAATGGGGTATAATATGGTCAATTTGTAATGATTGAAAGGAAAACCGTATGGTAAACTATAAATTAATTCGCTCTAACAGAAAAACACTTGGCTTGGAGATTACAGAGGATTTATCTGTTCTTGTGCGTAGTCCCCTAAAATTACCAGTAGATAAAATTGACGAGTTTGTTAGTAACCATAGTAATTGGATAGAAAAACATTTGGCTTTGGCTAAGAATCGAAATGATGGGGAGATGAGGAGGAAGCTGTCCCTTGACCAGCAAAATCTATTAATTCAGCAGGCGTTGAGGGTTATACCAGCCAAGGTTAAATATTATAGTGAGATTATGGGTGTTGCTCCAACAGCGGTGAAAATAACCAGTGCCAAAAAGCGTTTTGGCAGCTGCAGTGGCAAAAACAGTCTTTGTTTTTCCTTTAGGGTTATGCTATATCCTGAGGCTGCCATAGAGTATGTGGTGGTGCATGAGCTGGCACATATAAAGGAAAAAAATCATGGAAAAAACTTTTATGCTGTTGTAAGGACAGTGTTGCCAGATTACAAGGAACGTGAAAAAATGTTTAGGGGCTAAGGTGGTCATTTGTTTTTTCAAACGTGTAAAAGAAAGATTAGCATTGACATTTATTTTAACATTGGATTCTTTTGAATGTAACTCATGTGTGATTAGATTTAGTGAAATTGTACTGAAAGACATATATATGGGGCATAATACAACCAAAGGATAATTATTAAAACGATAGGAGAAATACTATGGAACATCAAATTGCTTTCTTCGATACAAAGCCATATGATAAGTTTTGGTTTGAAAGGGTGGAACATCAGGGGATAAAATTTAAGTATTTTGAAAATAAGCTTAATCAGGATACTGCCAGACTGGCAAAGGGTTGCAGCGGTGCGGTGGCTTTTGTTAATGATAATATTGATACTGCCACTGTAGATGAGCTTAGCAACCAAGGTGTAAAGGTTTTGGCAATGCGTTGTGCAGGCTATAACAACATAGACTTTAAGGAAGCGTATAACAAGGAGATTGCAGTATTGCGAGTACCCAGCTACTCACCAAACGCTGTAGCAGAGTACGCAATGGCGTTGCTGTTAACTATAAACAGAAAGGTTCACAAGGCATATAACAGAACAAGAGATTATAACTTTACCTTAAGCGGATTGACAGGCTTTGATTTAAAAGGAAAAACAGTAGGGGTCATAGGCACAGGCAGAATAGGCAGAGAGTTTATAGATATTTGCAGGGGCTTTAAAATGAATGTTATTGCCTATGATGTGTATCCGGCAAAGGATAGCGATATAAACTATGTTGACCTTGAAACACTTTTTAAAGAAAGTCATATTATATCCCTGCACTGTCCCTTGACCAAGGAAACACATCACATCATTAATAATGACAGCATAGCAAAGCTGCGTCAAGGGGTAGTAATTATTAATACCTCCCGTGGTGCTATCATTGAAAGTGAGGCTCTGCTGCGAGGCTTGAAGGAAAAGAAAATTGGCGGAGCAGGGTTAGACGTGTACGAGGAGGAGAGCAATCTGTTTTTTGAGGACTTTTCACAGGAAATTATTAACGATGATGTGCTGTCATTATTAGTATCTATGCCAAATGTGGTGGTAACCTCTCACCAAGCTTTCTTAACAAACGAGGCATTAAAAAATATTGCTGATACTACCGTTGAAAATATCAGAGCTTTTTTCAGCGATGGTGAGCTTGATAATGAAATATGTTATCAATGCGAAACTGGAGAAATAGGTACGGACTGTAAAAAGCGAAAAAATGGCAGATGCTTTAGCGGAAAATAAAATAATATTAGTATATCTTCCTTTGTCCTGGAAAAAATAATGTGGAAACCACAGGGAAAGGAAGATATTTTTTATGCACATATTAGGGACTAGACGTGGGGTTGTAAGGGCGATAAGCTTTGGTGTAGCCATAGCGTTGGTTATAGTGGGTGCTGGTGTGTCAGGCTTTGCCTTGGTATCCAGATACAAAACGACCATTGAATACACATATCAAAGGTCATTAAGCCAGCTGTCCGATTATTTTTCTACATTACAAACTACTTTGACAAAAGGAATATATGCTAATACCTCGTCACAACAGTATGGACTGGCAAGCAAGCTAATGGTAGAGTCAGAGGGGGCAAAAAACGCATTAAGCCAGCTGCCGCTATCTGACGGTGAGGGGGAGGCATTACAAAAGTATTTGGCTCAGGTAGGGGATTTTTCCTCATACATGATAGGGATATTGTCACGAAATGAGAGCTTAACCAAGGATAATATGTCAGCTATGGAGGAGCTAGCAAAATATGCTGACAGGGTAAGCCCCCAAATTGAGGAGCTGTCTGCCAGATATGGTGACGGCGGTGAAAATATTAGTAAAGCGTTGGATGTCCGGGGAAATTTGGATAGAGGTGAACAGCAGACCGTTGATGAGATGTCATTTGAAAATACCTTTTCTGGTATGAACGAAAGCTTTACCGATTACCCCACCTTATTGTATGACGGTCCCTTTGCTGACCAAATTCAGCAGAAGACGCCACGATTAACAAAGGACAGCGACGGATATTCAGTGGAAAATGCCAAAGAAAGGGTTTGTGAGTTCCTGAATATTTCTGTAAATGAGATAGAATATACCCAAGCACGCAAGGGTAATATTCCTGCATATGTTTTTCAGGGGGAAAGTTTGTTTGCAACAGTAACAATCAAGGGTGGCTATATAGGAGAGATGTATAACAATAAAAGCCAAGCTGGTAATCATACAATGGGGTTTAGCGAAGCGTCACAAAAGGCTCGTGATTTTTTAAAGCAAAGAAAAATTTATAATATGACGGAAAGCTACTATGTTATTGCTGATGATGTATGTACAATAAATTATGCCTATAAGGATGAAAAAACTAATACAATCTGTTACAGTGACCTAATAAAAGTTGGCATTTCAACAAAAACAGGTCAGGTGGTTTCCTTTAATGCTGAGGGATATATAATGAACCATTATGACAGAGAGTTTCCAGAGCCTGCCCTAACACAAACCAAAGCACAGCAATCCTTAAGCAGCCGCCTGACCGTGAATACTGCTGGAGTTGCTATGATACCTACAGGGGGCAGCAGAGAGGTGCTGTGTTATGAGTTTACCTGCACAGGTGAAAACAATGACAGGGTAATAGTGTATGTTAATTGTGATACAGGACTGGAGGAGCAGATATTTATTTTACTTCAAAGTGACGGTGGAACGCTGGTAATGTAAATAACAGGTAAATATATTATATCTGTTGCAAATACAACAGATATTTACAATAAAAACTGGTAATATATAGTCATTAAAGAAAAGCACGAAAATTTAAACAAAAAGGAGCGAATTTTAATGAGTAAATATGTATGTGATGTATGTGGATGGGAGTATGACCCACAGGCAGGAGATCCTGATAATGGTATAGCACCAGGTACAGCTTTTGAGGATCTGCCAGATGATTTTGTTTGCCCGCTATGTGGTGTAGATAAAGATTCTTTTTCAAAAGTGGATTAATATAGCTTGCTATCTTAAAGGTATGTACGGTATAATAACCGTACATACCTTTTTTGATTAATGAACAAATAGTTGTTGTGCTAAAATCCAAGTGGTTAGGCATAGCATTAAAGTAAAGATATATACTTAACGGTAGAAAGTTGGAGTGTGAAAAATATGGCAGTAGCAAAAATATCAAACAGAGTGTACTCTGTAGGTGTTATGAACCCATCCTTGCGTGTTTTTGATATAGTAATGGAGGCAAGGTACGGCACAAGCTATAATGCTTACCTAATAGATGATAGGAAAACCGCTTTAGTGGAAACTGTGCATAGCGATTACTTTGAGGAGTATATATACAATGTAGGACAGCTGGCTGATGTAGGGGACATTGATTATTTAATTATGAATCATACCGAGCTTGACCACTCTGGCAGCATAAAAAAGCTATTGGAAATTAACCCTAATATTACTATTGTTTGTACCGCAGCGGCTAAGAAATACCTATCCGCTATATTAAACAGTGAGTTTAAATGTCAGGTGGTTAAGGATGGTGATCAGCTGTGCTTAGGCAGAAGCACCATTAAATTTGTGGTAGCACCTATGCTGCATTGGCCCGACAGTATGATGACCTATTTACCAGAGGACAATGTTCTGTTTTCCTGTGATTTTTTGGGCTGCCATTTTTGTGAGCCAGAGGTTACTGACGATAAAATACATTATTACGATAAGTATTTGCAGGAGTTTAAGTATTATTACCAAGGGATTTTTTCACCATTTAAAATCTATGTTCTAAATGGTTTGGATAAAATAAAGGATTTTCAGCTGGATATCGTAGCACCTAGTCATGGACCGGTGTTGGTAGAGGGTATAGAGGACAGAATGGACGATTATAGAAGATGGAGCCAGCCTGTTACAGGGCAGGCTAAATCCATTGCTGTTTTATATGCCTCTGCATATGGATGTACAAAGGAGTTGGCACAGCAGGCAATGACAGCAATTAACGAAGCTGGTGTAGAAGCAGCCTTGGTAGATATGGTTACAGGCGGCGTTGATAATGCGGCCGCTGCCATAGCTATGGCTGATGGTGTTATGATAGGCACCTGTACCATAAACAGAGATGCTCCGTCTATTGTGTGGAACACACTGGCTATGGTTGATGCTGTAAATGTGAAGGGTAAACCAGCTGTAGTGTTTGGTTCCTATGGCTGGTCTGGTGAAGCACCTGATATGGCAGCACAACGCTTACAGCAGTTAAAATTTGATGTTATGAGTAAACCAATAAAGGTTAATTTTGTACCTAATGACAACGATAAAATTAACATACAGCAGGCCGCTAAGGATATGGTAGCCATAATAAAGCAAAATTCTTGAAAAGAAAGAAGTAATAGGGTATAATTACATATAAATAATAAATTTGTTACAGGAGATATTCTATGAGTGAAAATAAAAATAGCTATAATCCAGAACGTCGTGGGGAAAACAGACGTCGTGAACAGGCTAAGCGTAGAAAACGAAATAGAATTATTATGATAGTATCTGCGGTGGCACTTTTGGCTTTGCTTATATGGGCTATATCCGCTATATTTGGCAGCTGTGCTAACTCTGTCAATATCCCCGTTGCAAATAGCAGTGTGACTGGTTCCGCAGCCACTACTGCTCCAACCGCTCAGTTAGCAACTCAAGCGCCTACATTGCCCCCTACTGCTGCTGTGTCAGCTATAGCTGACAACGGTGAGGATGGCGTAATGACCGATTCGGGTGTGTATTTATGGGACAATAAAGCATTTGAAATGTTCTATGGTTCAGATGATATGGCAAAGTATTATGCATCTGCCATGACCTCATATAAAAACACATTAGGCAGCGGTATCACTGTATATGATATGATAGCTCCCAGCCATGTGGAGTTTGGTTTGCCTAATAGATTAAAGGACGAAATAGGTACTGTGTCACAGCGTGATATAACAACCACTGCCTACAATGCGTTAAAAGCGGATATAAAAAAGGTGGATATATATGATACGTTAGCAGCACACGCTAATGAGTATCTATATTTTAACACTGACCATCACTGGACAGGTTTGGGTGCGTATTATGCATATACAAAATTTGCGGAGGTGGCTGGTTTTACACCTACTGATATTAATACGTTAACATCACATACCATTAATGACTTTGTAGGCTCGCTTTACACGGCGACAGAGGAGGAGGTACTACAGCAAAATCCAGATATTGTTGTTTACTATGACATTCCAGGTGACTATACAACACAGATTATGAACGACGGCAGCGACGAGCTGGTAGAGGTTGGTGACCTAAATTATGGTGCAGCGGGTTCAGGTGGGAATTCATATGGTGTGTACCTATGGGGGGACAATCCTCTAACAGTTATAAAGCATACAACACCTGCTAACAACAGAAAAATTTTAGTAGTTAAAGAATCCTATGGCAATGCTTTTGTGCCGTTCCTTGTTAATAATTATGACGAAGTACATGCTATTGATTTTCGTTACTATTCAGGGAATATAAAGGATTACTGTACACAAAATGGTATAACAGAGGTGCTTTTCCTAAACGGTGTTATGTCAGCCAGCAACTC
This sequence comes from Ruminococcaceae bacterium UBA3903, assembly GCA_002391625.1. GTDB lineage: Bacteria > Bacillota > Clostridia > Oscillospirales > Acutalibacteraceae > UBA3903. The sequence goes on from DGFJ01000009.1 coordinate 141,799, forward strand.
TTATCAGGTTGACAGCACCACCGCCCTGATACAAAATTAATAAGCTGTACAAAACAGGCATAACCACCATATAGTGGTTATGCCTGTTTTTGTCTGTTAGCTTTTCAAGCGTTGTATAAATTATGTAATAACGCAATACCTGTTTTTGTCCTAAATATTTTTTCCTTAGCAGACCTCACAGCCTCTATTGATAAATTGTCCTCATGGGCATTTACTAAAAAATCTGCTTCTATTAATATTCTGTAATCTATTCCATCAACCTTGCTATAGGTGTGGTGGTGTCCAACCAAATAGCTCACTCGGTTAACAACAGCTTCCTCTACACCTAGCTTTGTCAATAGCTCCTTAGATTGCATTGCACCAAAAAGCTCCTGATATTTTCCAGCTGTGCTGTGATACTTTTCTTCACTTATTTTTATGCCAATATCATGTACTACCGTAGCTGCATCCAGTATATATTTAGTATCTTCATCTAGGTTTTCACCGTCACCTATTGCCTTGCCAAAAGCATATACTTTTAAAAAGTGATTTATTCGCTTGGTATCGCCTGTATAATATTCTGTCATTTTCATTATTATATTGCCTATTGGTATCATAAAATACTCCTTTATTTTCGTCGTAGTACCCGTATCCAATAATCAGCGGTAAGAGTAAGCTGTGGCGTTTTTTCCAGTTCCTCACGATGCTCTTTTTTTATCCTCCAGTAATGAGGAGTCATCTTTAACAGGTTTACAAGGTCGGTGTTGTTTAGTGTAAAGGTAAAGGTGTGGTTGTCACAGCTAATTTCGGTAAAAGCATCACCTATTGAAGCTGGCTTCTTACTTTGGTGAAATACGTTATCATAGATAATTTGCTTTAATTCTATTAAATGATTACTGCCAGCGGTTACTTCTATAATGTGTCCGCCGGTTTTTAATATTCTGGCAAATTCATTTTCAGCTACAAGGGAAAACATAGCGGTGATTAGGTCAATGGTATTAGTTTCAATAGGTAAGCAGGTGGCTGTGGATACTACCCATGATATATCCTTGTCACGGGAACACGCCATCCTTACCCCTTCCTTTGAAATGTCAACACCGATGCAGTCGCAATTATCAATAGAGTGCTTTAATGCCTCTAGATAATATCCCTCCCCACAACCAATATCCGCTATTTTTCTACAAGGGGTTGATTGTAACAATATTTTGGCGGTTTTAATCACCTCTTGTGATATAGGTAAATATGTGTCAGTGTTTAAAAAGCTCCTGCGAGCCAACAGCATTTCCTTGGTGTCACCAGGGTTTAACGAGTGCTTGTTTTGTACAGGCAGCAGGTTAACGTAGCCCTGCTTAGCAATGTCATAGGTGTGGTTGGATAAACAGCTTAAATTTCTATCATATATATTTAATGTGTCACCACAAATAGGGCATATCATATCAATGCTTTTATTCATTTTATTCTCCTTATGCAACGGGTTTTATTATGGTAAAATATCAGGGGGAATGCAGGTGTATTTGACATAATTATATTCTCTTTCCCACCTGATAGCAAGCTAATAATTGCATAGCTTAGGTAAATGGTATAAAATGTATATAAATAATAATGGAGGTTTAAACTTGAAAAATATAATATTTAGGCAACTGACGTGCTGGTGTATAATAATTTTTACAGTGCTGTTTAGTGGTGGGTGTTCATTTATTCAAACAGAGATTAACACATATTCAGCTGATACACCAGATGTACCATTTAAAATGTATGTTATAGATGTGGGACAGGGGGACAGCATACTGCTGGAATGTGACAAAAAATATATGCTGGTGGATGCGGGTGACACCACCGAAGGCGAAAATGTTGTAAGCTTTTTACATAGTGTTGGTGTTACTGCGTTAGATTATGTAGTTATAACCCACCCACACGCAGATCACTACGGCGGAATGAAGGCGGTACTTAGTGATTTTACCCCTAATAAAATAGTAATGCCTGATGCGGTGCAAACCACAAGGACGTGGGAAACTCTGTTGGATTATATATCTGATAAAAATATTAATGTTACTCAGCCTAGGGTAGGGGACACATATACTCTGGGTAGCGGTATAATAACAGCTATAGCACCAAACAACAATAAATATGATAGCTTAAATAACTACTCGGTGGTTCTTAGAGCAGTATATGGTAACAACTCCTTTCTACTGACAGGGGACGCTGAGGCCGTTTCAGAAAAGGAAATACTAAAAAATGGGTATATATTATCATCAGATGTTTTAAAGGTTGGACACCATGGTAGCAACACCAGTACAACAAAAAAGTTTTTACAGGCAGTAAATCCGCAATTCGCCGTTATTAGTGTGGGTAAGGATAACGACTATGGTCACCCATCAGATAAAATAGTACAGCGGTTAAATGATGAACAGGTGGAGGTGTACCGTACGGATGAACAAGGCACCATAGTAGCGTCTAGCGATGGTGAAGATATAACCATGAGCACATTAAAATAATATGGGATATGTCTTGCTTTATAGTGGAGCTGTACTAAATATTTTAGGATTATCCACCTTATTGACAAAAACCAACTAATAAAACCGTCATAACGCAATTAGATAAACTGCGTTATGACGGTTTTGTAAATATAAAATTATTTAATTATAGGCTGTAGCCTAGCTCAAAAGCTTTTTTATTAAGCTCAACAAACTTAGGTGGCACAGTTTCGATTATTGTTTCTATCCATACTTCCTTTGGTATATCAAGCTGTTTTGCCATAACACCAATTAATACGACGTTTACCGCCTTTACAGAACCAGCTTCCTCAGCCAGCGACAACGCATCAGCTGTTACAACCTTAACATCCTTTGCTCTTAGCTCATCAATTATGCTGTTAGGGTAAACAGCCGCTCCGGTAATAACCGGCATTGGGTCAATAGCTTGTGTGTTTACCACTATTACACCGTCCTTTTTTAGGAAAGGAAGGAAACGTGCAGCCTCTAACTGTTCAAAGGATAGTATAAGGTCAGCCTCGCCCTCCTCTATAACAGGGGAGGATACACAGTCACCATAGCGTACATATGTTACAACAGAGCCACCACGTTGGCTCATGCCATGAACCTCTGAAACCTTTACGTCATAACCCTTGCTAACCATTGCGTTGCCTAGCAGGCGGCTGGCAAGCAATGTACCTTGTCCGCCTACACCAACAATTAAAACAGATTTTATGTTATTCATATTATATTATTCCTTTCGCCTATACTTTTATTACTCTGTGATAGCACCCTTTGCACACAGACTTGTACATACACCGCAGCCGACGCACTGTGTATGGTCAATAACAGCCTTTTTATCCTTTATGCTGATGGCAGGACAACCGATATTTAAGCACATTTTACAGCCTATACATTTGTCTGTGTTCACCTTTAAGGATGGTTTATGCTTTACATACTTTAATAACGCACAGGGACGACGAGAAATAATAACGCTAGGTTCATCTACAGCCAGCTCTTCCTTAATAACCGCCATCGTACCCTTTAAATCATATGGGTCACAAACAGTTACACGGTTAATTCCCACAGCCTTACACAGGGCTTCAAGGCTAACCTTTGATGCTGGGTCACCTTTAATATTATATCCTGTTGTAGGGTTTTGCTGATGACCTGTCATACCAGTAATGGAGTTATCTAAAATTATTACTACGGAATTAGTTGCGTTGTAGGCAATGTCAATAAGTCCAGTAATACCGCTGTGGATGAATGTGCTATCGCCTATAACAGCTACTGATGACTTTTCACTGTCTGCCTTACGGGCTTTATTAAAGCCGTGTAAAGCAGAAACAGAGCCACCCATACATACACAGGTGTCCATCATACCCAAAGGAGCAGATGCACCTAACGTATAACAGCCGATGTCACCACTTACATATACCTTTTGCTTTTTCAATGCATAGAATAAGCCTCTGTGAGGACAGCCACAGCACATAACCGGAGGACGCACTGGAATATCAATATCAAGCTTTTTACTGTCTACAGTTTTGTTTAGTACAAGCTGAGCCACAAGCTTTTGGGAGAACTCTCCGCACATTGGGAACAGCTCTTTGCCTATTACCTTTACACCTATTTGCTTGCAATGGTTTTCAATAACAGGGTCAAGCTCCTCTATAACATACACTGTATCACATTTTTCCGCAAAGTCCTTTATCAGGTTCACAGGCAAAGGATTAACCATACCTAATTTTAGATAATTTACAGTATCGCCCAGTGCTTCTTTAGCATATTGATAACAGATACCTGCACAGATAACACCAATTTTACTATTGTTCATTTGAGCTTGGTTAACGCCCGAGCTTTCTGCATATTCTGTTAGCTTCTTTGTGCGTTCCTCTACTACTATATGCTTTTTCTTTGCAAAGGCTGGCAGCATTACATTTTTAGAAGGATTTTTTTCATATGGCTTTAGCTCAAGCTCTGTTCTGTCCTCCAGCTCTACTAGGCTTCTGGAATGAGCAATTCTGGTTGTTAAACGAATAACAAGCATGGTATCAAATTGTTCGCTTAGCTCATAGGCTAGCTTTGTATATTCCTTACATTCCTTTGAGTCAGCTGGCTCTAGCATTGGCACCTTAGCACCTATGGCATAATGGCGAGAGTCCTGCTCGTTTTGTGATGAGTGCATACCAGGGTCATCTGCTACACCCAGCACCATACCGCCGTTGACACCTATGTAGCTCATGGTGAAAAATGGGTCGGCAGCAACGTTTAATCCAACGTGCTTCATAGCACAAAAAGCTCTGGCACCAGCGAAACAAGCACCAGCAGCAACCTCGGTGGCTACCTTTTCGTTTGGTGCCCACTCACAATCAATCTCATCATATTTTGCAGCATTTTCTGTAATTTCTGTACTTGGTGTACCGGGGTAGCTGGATACTACCTTTACACCTGCTTCGTACAGACCTCTGGCGACGGCTTCGTTACCTAGCATTAGCTTTTTCATCTTTTTCATATCCTTTCATAAGGGGTTCTAAGTTTATTTTATTATACTGGCTAACGTATAGTTTGGCAATGCTTAAAGGAGATTATTAGCTTTCGTTCCTTAAATCTAATACCCTCTTTGCCTTGCCTTGAAAACGCTCTAAGGATTTAGGTTCTACTAAAGTAACCTTTGTTTCCAAACCTAGAACGCTTTTTAGCTTGTCATGTATATCACGCTGCAGTGCCTCTAGTCCGCTAAAGTTAACTAACAGTGAACCGTCAATTAGCTCTACCTTAACCTCTAAGGAGTCCCTAAAGTTCTTTCGGCGGACAATCAGCTGGTAATGTGGACCTATATGTGGTGTACCAATAAGAACGCTTTCTATTTGGGATGGGAAGACGTTAACACCCTTGATAATAAGCATATCATCTGTTCTGCCCAAGGTTTTTGACATACGCACATGGGTTCTGCCACATTCGCAGGGTGAGTAGTCAAGCCTTGTAATATCCTTTGTACGGTAACGCAGCACAGGCATACCCTGACGTGATAAGGTTGTTACAACCAGCTCACCTACTGTACCCTCAGGCTGTACCTGACAGTCCTTGTTTATAATTTCTGGTAAAAAATGATCCTCTGCAAAGTGCATACCCTTACGTACGGGACAGTCACCAGATACGCCAGGACCGCCAAGCTCTGTCATACCATAGTTATCAGAAACTGTTATATTTAAATTTTTCTCTATTTCTTCTCTCATTTCAGGGGTACAAGGCTCTGAGCCTAATATTCCTAAGCGTAGCCTGTAATCAGACAAAGGAAAACCAGCATCCTTCACCGCCTCGCTTAAATATAAAGCATACGATGGTGTAGCAACCAAGCCTGTTACACCAAAATCACGAAACATCATAAGCTGTTTTTTTGTGTTGCCTGATGACGCAGGTATAACTGTAGCACCTAGCTTTTCCAAACCGTAATGTAATCCTAACGCACCAGTGAACAGTCCGTAGCCAAAGCTTATTTGAATAATATCATCAGCAGTAGCACCCCCCGCTGTGGCTACCCTGGCAACACAGTCAGACCAAATGTCCAAATCCTCTTTTGTGTACACGCCTACGGTGGGTTTACCTGTAGTTCCAGAGCTTGCGTGTACTCGTACAATATCCTTCATAGGACGTGCCATCATATTAAACGGGTAGTTTTCCCTAATGTCGTCCTTGGTTGTAAATGGTATGTATTGTAAATCGGATAAATCCTTTATTTTGCTGCCATCAAACACGTTAGCTTCAGTTAGCTTTTCGTGATAAAAAGGTACATTGTTGTAGCAGTAGCTTACCATTTTTTTTAGCTTTGTTAGCTGTAGTGCATTTAATTCACTACGTTTCATTGTTTCAATATTTTTTTGAAAATACAAAATTAACACTCCTCGGATTTATTGAATGTATATTCACCCAATATTAACGCCGTGCAGAAAAAATCTACACGGCTAATATTATATCATATTTTGCTTTTTAATGTTGTACAAAACATTTGTTGCATTATTAGCGAAAATGTCTAATTTTAAAGGATTCAAGCCTTTTCTTTTTTGTAGCAGTCAAATATTTTATCTATTTCTACCTGCTTTTTGTTCCTTGTAAATAGGCTGACAATAGGTACTAGCACTAAACCAGCCAGCATAGCTATGGCACCCCAGTTAATAGGTGATGCTAGGTTTAACGGCAGAGCAGCAGCGGCTTTTGTAAGCTCTGGGAAGAAACCAAGATTAAATATAAGCATAGATATAACAGTTATGCCTACACCGGTTATCAAGCTTACCCATACAGACGCTTTTGTGATCTTTTTTGAGAACAGACCATACATAAACGGAGCTAAGAAAGCACCAGCTAAAGCACCCCAAGAAATAGACATTAACGTTGTTATGTAGGTGTTTTTGTTTAGAGCAATGATAACTGACAATACGATAAATACAGCTATAAAAATTCTCATAATAAAAACCTGCTTTTTCTCTGTCATTTCTTTTTTTATAAAAGGCTTTATCATATCTATGGTTAAGGTAGAGCTGGAGGTTAAAACCAAGGAGGACAATGTTGACATAGAAGCAGACAGCACCAGCACGACAACCAAACCAAATAAAAGCTCAGGTATGGCACTGTTAAGCATATTAGGTACTATCATATCATATACTGGCTTTCCTGTTTCTGGGCTTGTAATAGACTCTGTAGTAGCAAACAGCCTGCCAAACCCGCCTAAGAAGTAAGAACCAGCAGAAATTATAACTGCAAACAATGTTGATATAACTGTACCACGTCTTATAGATTTAGTATCCTTAACGGCGTAAAACTTTTGTACCATTTGTGGTAAACCCCATGTGCCTAATGAGGTTAAAATAACAACCCCCAACAGGTTGATTGGGTCAGGTCCAAACAAGGAGTTGAAAACATTGGTGTTGCCGTTAACATCTGGTACAGCACCTAAGCCTAGTAAAGCGTTGGTTAAACCGCCTTTGTTTTCCACAGTACAAATAACCACAGCAGCTATGCCAAACAGCATAATAATGCCCTGAATAAAGTCGTTTATAGCAGTGGCCTTGTAGCCGCCCAGAATAACATATGCTGCGGTCAGTACTGCCATAGCTATAATGCACACAGAATAATCAATATGAAATGCCTGTTCAAATAAACGTGATAACCCGTTATATACTGATGCAGTATATGGAATTAAAAATACAAATACAATTAGTGCTGAGGCTATTTTCAGCCCCTTTGAAAAATAGCGTTTTTCAAAAAATTCTGGCATAGTAGAAACATTTAAATGCTTTGTCATTATGCGTGTCCTGTTACCTAAAATAATCCACGCCAGCATACTGCCTATTAAAGCATTACCTATACCTATCCATGTAGCGGATATGCCATAGTCCCAACCGAATTGTCCCGCATAGCCTATAAATACAACCGCTGAAAAGTAAGATGAACCATAGGCGAACGCTGTCATCCACGGCCCAATACTTCTGCCACCCAGAACAAAATCCGATACACTAGATGTTTTTTTTCTGCAATAAAACCCAATGCCTAGCATTAGCAAAACATAGGCTATTAGGGTAATCCACATAACTGTCATTGCTATTCCTCCTCAAATTGCTAAATTCTACTTTAATCATTTAAAGCTTTTGTCTGTTTAAGCTTTAAAACATTAAAATTATACGTTTTTATTTGCAATTGTGCAATAGCTATTTGTTTTTTGTTAGAGAGGTGTTTGTTTTTTGTGATTAATAACAGTTTTTCTGTTAAAATATTGTTAATAAAATGCAAGGATTTTTCCTTGTATATAAGTTATAATGTAGATAAATAGAGGCAGGTTGTTATCAGCTGCCAAAGCAGAAAAGTATTAAAGGAGAGAAAAAGATGATATTAAGCAAAACACGCAAGCTTCTTTCGTGGGGGTTGTCAGTAATCATGGTGGCCACAGTAGCGGCGTTGCCAGTACAGGCGGTTACAGATAATACTCAGGGGGTGGGGTATTACAATCAGGGGGAAAGCTATGCCACCTACAACGGCTCTGATTTAGGTGCTACATATTCAAAGGCTTCTACCACATTTAAGGTGTGGGCACCCAGTGCATCAAAGGTTGTGCTGAATTTATATAAAACAGGCTCTGACAGTGAGGCCGGTGCCGGCAAAATTTCATCTGTTGATATGTCCAAGGACAATTCAAACGGAGTGTGGTCATTAAAGGTTAACGGTGACCAAAATAAAATTTACTACACATACAGTATTACTGTAAACGGCACAACAAATGAAACACAGGACGTATATTCTACTGCTACAGGCGTAAACGGAACAAGGTCTATGGTTGTGGATTTAGATACTACCGATCCAAGTGGCTGGTCAAGTGACAGTCATATGTTAGTGGACAAGCAGACAGATGCCACTATTTGGGAGGTGCAGGTGCGTGACTTCTCCATTAGCTCCTCCTCTGGCGTCAGCGCTAACAACAAAGGCAAATACTTAGCATTTACTGAATCAGGAACAAAGGTTAACGGTTCAGATGATGTGTCAACCTGTGTTGATTATTTGGTAGAACAGGGTGTTAATTATGTTCATCTAAATCCTGTATATGATTTTGGTTCAATTGATGAAACTAATTTATCCACACCACAGTATAACTGGGGCTACGACCCTGTAAATTACAATGTCCCAGAGGGTTCGTTCTCTACCAATCCATACAATGGTGAAGTTAGAATAAAAGAGTTTAAGGAAATGGTACAGGCACTGCATAACAGGGGCATCGGCGTAGTAATGGATGTTGTTTATAACCACACCTATTCTACAAGCTCGGCTTTTGAAAAAACTGTGCCAGGCTATTACTACAGAATGAAAAGCTCATCTGCCTTTTATGATGGCAGCGGCTGTGGTAACGTAACGGCATCTGATAAGGCAATGTACAGAAAATATATGATAGATTCCGTTATGTACTGGGCCAATGAATACCATATAGATGGTTTTCGTTTTGACCTGATGGGCTGTCACGATATAACAACAATGAATCAGCTAAGAGCGTCACTGGATACCATTGATAAGAGGATATTAACCTATGGCGAGCCATGGATGGCTGATTGGAACCAAAACGGTATTGCTACATCTGACGCTTGTATATTAGATAATGCCTCAAAGGTTAATAACCGTGTAGCAATGTTTAGCGATAAAGTAAGAAATGCCTTAAAGGGCGGTACAGATGACAGCACACAGGGATATATTCAAGGCTCAACAACTGTTACCAACAATATAAAAGCTGGTATGATGGGTGGCAGCAGCACGACCTTTGGTAAATGGGCATTACAGCCATCCCAATGCGTTACATATGACTCGGCCCATGACAACCTGACACTGTGGGACAAAATTTTAAAATCTAATGGCAGCACAGACTATAACGGTACAAATTCTACTTTTTTGGCACAGAATAAGCTGTCAGCTGCGATAGTTCTTACATCTCAGGGTATTCCTTTTTACCTAGCAGGGGAGGAGTTTGCCAGAACAAAGAATGGTGACCACAACAGCTATAAATCCTCAGATTCTGTTAATCAGCTGGATTGGACAAGAGTTAGTAAGTACAAAAACCTAGTTGATTATTACAAAGGCTTAATGAAGATTAGAAGCTCCTACTCTCCTTTTAGAGCCGCTGATTCATCAGCAATTAACACCACATATTTTACAGAAAATGGCAGTGCAATAGGATATACTATTCAAAATACCACATCCAACGCTTCTAAAGAATGGGGTACAGTAGCTGTTTTAACAAACAACTCCAGCTCTGACAAATCAGTTGCCCTAAAATCCAGCGGTACGCTGCCTACAAGCTGGGTAGTAGTAGCTAACGGTGATAAATCAGGTGTTGAAAGTCTGGGAACAGTGTCGGGTACATCAGTAAATGTGCCAGCCAGAAGTGCAATGGTTTTGGTGGATTCCTCTACATTTGGCAGATTAGCTCCAGATGCGGACTATAAAACAATTACAGTGAAGCATATTGAAAAATCAACAGGTACTATTTTGAAAACCACCACCTCAAAGAGTAAGGCAGGCACAACCTATTCAACCAGTGCAGATACAGATTTATTGGCTGATTATCTGTTGGTGGGTACAGACGGTGTTACATCAGGTACAGTTTCAGAGGATACCACCGTTACATATTTTTATGAGAAGGATTCCACACCTAGCTATACATTAACTGTAAATTATGTGGATAACAGCGGTGCTGTAGTAGCTGCAACAAAAACAAGCAAAATAAAATCAGGAAAAAGCTATACGGCAACGGTGGACGATATAGATGGCTATGAGCTGGATACAGAAAAGCTGCCGGCTAATGCTGGAGGTATTTTAACAGCAGATACAACGGTTAACTTTGTTTATAAAGCAGTAACAGCACAAAACCTAACAGTGCATTATTATAATGCCAACAACTGGTCTAAGCCATGCTTGTACGCTTATGACGATTCTGGCAGCTCTACAGTTCTATTATCAGGCAAATGGCCAGGCACAGCCATGACAGCTGACACAGCGTCTGGTGCGGGCTGGTGGACATATCCAGCAATATCCACTAAATCTGGTAAGGTTATGTTTACAGATGGTGGCTCACAACAGGAACCCGGTGCCAGCCAACCAGGATATTCGGTAACTGGTGAAGTCTGGATAAAAAACTCAGCTACTTCATTTAGTTCCAGAGTTGTTGTAAGCTACATTAATCAGCAGGGTCAAAAGCTAGCAGATGATGTAACAGTAGATGGAAAAATGGTTACAGCTTCATCCACATATACTACACAGGGCATTAGTGGCTATGGTGAACCAGTGGCAGTAATAGGCAATGCCTCAGGCACGTGGTCAACAAATGTACAAAACATTATTTATGTATATAACGGTGGCGTTGAGCCTCCTACTGTACCACCTACAGAGCCTCCTACAGTTGTACCAGTCAGCTTTTATGTTTTAGGTGATGCTAACTTTGACGGTGATGTAACACTGAAGGACGCTATATCAATTCAGCGTCATATTGCAAAGATAAATATTCTTACTGATATTTATGCCGCCGCTGCTGATATTGACGGAAACTTGTCCGTTACCCTGCGTGACGCTGTTTATATTCAACAGCATAAGGCGGGTATAACTATAAAATATCCAGTAGGCAGTACACAAATTTATCGTGGTGAAGTGATACAATAAATTTTTCATTGTATTAAATCATAGAAATCATACTTCACCCAGATTTATGCCCAATGTCAAGGGGACAGGGCAAATATCTAAAATGAGATGCTGATAAACGACTGCACATAGTTTTGTGCGGTCGTTTTTCTATGTACGTCAATTATCCTTAAATTTCATAAATAGCTTGTTTTCGGAAATAAAATATTCCGTGGTCCTCTCTAAAGATAAGGCTTCTGTTCCTACTTCCAACGGTGCTTTGCAATACACGGGCGTTCTGCTGTGTAAAACCTAATATGGTTTAGGAAAAAATTCGTATCAGCAGAGTTTATTAAGAGCTTTTTACAACATGAATTAGTGACTATTCTATAAAACAGATGTATAATAGTAGCATCAAAATAATATGATTATTGAAAAATATAGGGAGCAAACATATGCCGTTATACAAAATAGCTGACCTAATAGTCAGCATGACACCACAATATGAAAAGATGTGCCAGCTTATGAATAAGTATGAAGTACAACTTATGGAAAAGGCAGATATTAATATAACACTATCAAAGCAGTTCTTTTATAATGCGTGTATGGAGCTGTCATATTTATCTTTAAGCGATATAGAAAATATATACTCTTTATCACAATTTTCCGCACAACTGGCAGGTTTTAACGGAATTGTTCTACATGGCTCAGCAATTGTTTATAATGGTAACGGATATATCTTTTCTGGGAACAGCGGTATTGGAAAATCAACCCATACACAGCTATGGCAGCGGTATTTTGGTGACGATGCTGTCACGGTGCTTAATGACGATAAGCCTGCTATACGGGTAATAAAGGGTAAGCCTTATGTTTATGGTACACCTTGGTGTGGAGATTCGTACGTTAATACAAATGATTCTGCACCATTAAGGGCCGTTGTGTTTTTGGATAAGGCGGATAATAATACAGTTCAGCTAATTACTAATACAGTAGATAAGGTGTATAAGCTTATTGAACAAAGTAAACGTAAATACGAGCAGCAGGATCTTAACAAAATTTTATCTGTAATTGACCAGCTGATTAATACCGTTGATTTTTATAATGCACAGTTAACCCCAGGGATAACGGCGGTAACAGCTGTGCATGATGTAATATGTAACACTAAACAACAGTAGAACGTCACGGGTTATATACCCTGCAAAGTCTCTTGCTATTTTAACCAAGGATTTTATTAATACTAATCTTAAAATAAATATGGATAACCCCCGCTAAGTATAGGCTGTAGCCAATATACCTTAGTGGGGGTTGCTTTAATATGAGTATAAAGGAATTATAGTTTAGTTCTATACAAATCCTTTAGCTTTAATCTTTTGCCATAATGCAATACAGAAGCGGAATATATTTTTATTGATAGGGCTGTTATTATTAGTATTGTTACAACTAAAGCACCAATAGAAATTAGCAAATCTGTAGTTGCCACATCACCGTTAAGTAGCTTAAATGGCATTATAAACGGTGAACTAAAGGGTATATACATTGCAAACCCTGTAGTAAATCCACCGTTAGGTGATATAGCTGAAAAGCATCCAAAGTAGAACGAAATCATAGCAATAAGCATAACGGGCATAATAGCGGAGTTTACGTCCTCAACCTTGCTAACCATAGCACCACATACGGCGTTCATAACAGCATACAGGGCGTATCCTAATATAAAGTATAGTATTACCAAAATAGCTGATTGGAAGGTGAACGCAGATAAGCTTAGTGGCATGCCCATTAGGGTAAAGCCTGACGGTATAAAGGCGGAGTAGCATAAAGCTCCAAAACTCAGTATTACAATAAATTGTAAAAGCCCTACTGCTCCCATAGCTAAGCATTTACCTATTAATATGCGTGAAGGCTTGGCAGATACAACTAGTGTTTCCATAACTCGTGAGGTTTTTTCCGTAGCTATAGACATAGAAACACCATAGCCATAGTAGTAAATAGCAAAGAACATCATTACAATTAAAAGCATACCTATGGCATAACCGCTAATATCCATATTACCTGCGGTTTCTGTAGTGCATGGCAGGGTGGTTTTGGTAAAAGCTATTGTTTCTTTGCTAACACCTTCATTTTCCAAAGTATCAGCAATGTATGCCTGACTTAAAATATCTGTAACCTTATCAGCATTAATTCCTGTCATAAAGTCCTTTGTTGTAACTGTAATATTAGGCGTTTTGCCATCCTTAGTAACTTCAATAATGGATATTGTTTCGTCATTCTTTGCCTGTGCCTTGTAGCTGTCTATATCCTTTTCAGAACCTATCAAAAAGGCGGTGTCCGTAAAGCTGCTTGTAAGGGTAGCCTCTGCACTGGGAATTAAGTGGTTGTCATCTATATAGTAACAGGTGTCTGTAACAACATTTACAGAAATAACATCCTTCACATCATCTTCAGTGGGGTTTAATATGTTAATGGCCTGTGGCACAGCACAGATAACAGCTATTAGAAATAATATTATGATAGTGGATATTATAAAAGCTTTTTTTCTAATAGCGTCCTTAAAGGTATAGGCGAAAACCGTAAAAATCTGCTTCATTGTACGTCACCAACCTTTTCTATAAATATTTCATGTAGTGACGGTTCTTTAATTTCGTATTTTAAAGGATATATATTATTGGCAATGAGCTTTACTAAAAATAATTGTGCCATTTCGTCACCTGTTATTTTATATTCACATTCATCCGCACGTTTTTCAATCAACTGTAAGCCACTGCTTTCAGCCAGCCCAGAAATATCCTCTACACAACGCATTACCAAATTAGTATGACCGTAGGAAGCCTTTATATCACGCAAATTACCCTGTAACAGTGTTTTTCCACCGTTTAATAAGATTAAGTTCTCACAGTAATCCTCAACAGTACTCATTTGGTGACTGCTCATAACGATGTATTTTTTTTCACAGACCAGTTCATCTATAAGGTTGTTTAAAATCTCTGTATTTACAGGGTCTAAACCGCTAAATGGCTCATCTAGGACTATTAGTTCAGGGTCATGGACCAAGGTAGCTATCAGCTGTATTTTTTGTTGATTGCCCTTTGACAGCTTTTCAGCGTACATATCCTTGTATTGGGTAACCCCAAGTCTGTCCATTAGGCACAGTGCAGATGATTTGGCATCTGACTTTGTCATACCACGCAGTGTACCAAAATATACCAGCTGTTCTAAAACCTTGCTTTTGGTGTAAATTCCACGTTCCTCTGGCATATAGCCAAAGGGCAGGGTTTCCCTTGTGATAGGCTTACCGTTCCATGTGGCGTTGCCGTGGTCGCTGCTCATAATACCTAATATCATACGAATAGTAGTTGTTTTACCAGCACCATTAGTGCCAATTAATCCCAAAACCCCTGGAGAATCCATCTGAAATGATAGATTGTCAACTACTATTTTATCTCCAAAGACCTTTGTTAAATCTGTAACCTTTAAACTCATTTATCCTTCTCCCTTTGTTAATAAGTTAAGCTGGTAGTTAAGTATTGCTGTAATAGCTGTGCAATAGTATCCATTGCACTGGTAGTTTGAAGAGTTACTGTGCCATCGTTTAAAGTAAACCTTGTTATGTCTATTGTAAAGTCCGTGTCCATTATATTCATGGAATATGAGGCTGGCACAACAATGGAATTGCCACTAACGCTTATGCTGTCGCTGATACTGGCAAAGGCATCTGTATCCTGTAGCTTGCTTAGAACCCAATCGGCTGGTATATCTAAGGTTCCAAGCCTAGCGGTTTCCATTGTAAGGGTAAAGGTTTTGTCATCATTTAGCTGTATTTGTGCTTTTGCCCAGACAATTAAATCAATATTTCTGTATTTTACACCTACATAAACGTCACAGGTGTTGTCGCTGCTGCAATAAATAGCCACATCATTTACGATAATATCTTGATTGGCAAGCTCGCTGTTGTTTTCATTGTTTATCTGAATCACGTTGGCAAGCATACCGTTTATCTGCTCATCTGTTACGTTTTGCTCGCTGCCGAAAATAATTGACATAAGCATAGGGTTTAAAATATCCATTGATGGGACAGCGCCCAGCTTATCCTTGTTATCGGTATTTGTTACCATACCATATATAACATATGTAATTGAACCTAAAATAATCAATAATACCAAAATTATTACAAGTATTATTATTGGGGCTTTGGACTTTTTTGCTTTTTCCATAGAGAACCTCCTCTCCTTTTGAGAACGTTTTAATAAAATTAGGTGTAATGCCAATCCTTAACACAGTACAAGAAAAACCTACACATAGGCTATGTGCTGTTATATTAGAACATGGTGAGCAGTTCATTATCATTGCTCATACAGCGTCGCTGTGCTTTTACCTAAGTAATAAGATAGCATAAAAATTCTGTTATTTTAACTCTACTATTGTTACACCGGCATCACCCTCACCAAAGGTACCTAAACGATAGGCTTTTACTGATTTATGTGATTTTAAGAATTTTTGTACCTCTGTTCTTAATACACCTGTACCCTTACCGTGGATAACTGTTATTTGTGTAATACCCGACAGAATAGCCGAGTCAATGGCACGATCCAGCTCCATAGTGGCTTCTAAGGCTGTTTGTCCACGTAAATCCACCTCGGTTACACCACGCATATTCAGCTTGCTTTTCACGTTTCTGGTAGTGCTGCGTTTAATTGGGTTTTGTACGGTGCCTTTCAGTAAGCGTAAATTTTTCACAGGAACTCTAGTTTTTATAATACCAGCCTGTACCAAAACATTACCGCCCTTTTCTTCCTCCAGTACAGTGGCCTTTTTGTCAATGTCAAAGATAAGCACGTTATCGCCAACCCTTAATTTTCGTGGCAGAGTGTAGTTGTCCTGATTTATTTGCTGTACAGGGTCAGCGCTGTTTTCCATGCTTCGTATGCCTGCTTTTAGCTTAGCTTTATCCTCAGCTGACATCTTATTTTTCTTTTTTGCAGCGTCCATTTCGTCCATTAGGGCGTAGGCCTGGCTACGGGCTTTAGCGGTGATACGCTGTGCCTCTTCGTGTGCTTTTTTCAGCTCCTGTGCAGAGAGAGCCTTAATTCTATCCAGCTCTGCCAAGGCGTCAGCTTTTGCTTTTTTAGCAGCGGTTGAAATGCTTTCGGCATTACGCAGCTGTTCCTCCAAGCCCTGACGTTGCTCCTCCAAGGTTTGAACAACGTCCTCAAAGCGTCTGTTTTCTGAGGATACCAAGGCTCTGGCTTTATCAACCAATGATGCTTCCATACCTAAATGCTCAGATATTGCAAAGGCGTTTGAACGTCCGGGAACACCAATCAAAAGCTTATATGTAGGCCGCAGAGTGGCTACGTCAAACTCACAGCAACCGTTTTCTACACGACTGCTTTGCAGGGCATATTCTTTTAGCTCTGCATAGTGTGTGGTAGAGGCTATTAAGCTGCCCTGTGAACGCAGCTGTTCTAATATAGCAATAGCCAACGCTGCACCCTCAACAGGATCAGTTCCGGCACCTAATTCATCAATCAGCACTAAGCTATTTTGGTCGGCACATTTTAGAATTTGTATTATGTTAGTCATATGTGAGGAAAAGGTTGACAGTGACTGCTCTATGCTTTGTTCGTCACCAATATCTACTAAAATCTGATGAAACACTGACAGCTGGCTGTTGTCGCCGGCAGGTATCATCATACCGCACATTGCCATTAAGGTCAGCAGTCCTAGGGTTTTTAAGGAAACGGTTTTACCGCCTGTGTTAGGTCCAGTGATAACTAAGCTGTCAAAATCTACCCCTAGACTAATAGATGTTGGGACGACTTTATTTTTATCTATTAAGGGGTGACGTGCCTTATGCAAATCTATATTTCCTTTATCGTTCATAATGGGCATACTGGCTTTCATATTGTATGCCAGACTGGCTTTGGCAAAGATGACGTTTAAATCAATAATTGTGTTGTAGCCATTAATTATTTCGTCACCAAGGGTTCCAGCCTGTATGGATAGGTCATATAATATTTTTTCTATCTCTGCCTGTTCCTTTGAAAGCAATACTTTTATTTCGTTGTTAGCGTCTACAGCTCCCATAGGTTCTATAAATACTGTAGCTCCGCTAGAGGAGGTGTCATGTACTAAGCCTGCTATTTCACTACGGCATTCAGACTTTACAGGCACTACAAATCTGCCATCACGAATAGTCACAATAGCATCCTGTAGATATTTCTGATATGTGGCGGAGCGTATCATTTTATCCAAAACCTCTCTGGCTTTAGCTGAGGTTTGTTTGATTTTTTTTCTTATAGACGCCAAGGCTGGTGAGGCGTTATCTGCCATCTCCTCCTCTGACAATATACAGCTGTTGATTTTTTCCTCTAAAAACTTATTTGGGATTAGGCAGTTGAAACGTGTATCCAGCGAGGTTTCTATACCTGCTGACTTTTGTCGCCATTGTTTTAAGGAGCGTATTACCCGCAACGCCTCGCTAATACGTAACAGCTCCAGCATTGTTAAACAACCGCCAGCCTCAGCACGTCTTAGGGAGTTTGTAACATTTTTTATACCGCCAAATGAAGGTGAGCCAAAACGACCAGACAGCATATGAGCGTCCTGTGTTTCCTTTAGTAATAAATTAACCTCATACAAACCGTAGGAGGGTGTAATGGTCAGAGCCTGTTCATATGCATCTGCACAGGTGGTTTCCTTTGCCAGCATATTTAAAACCTTATCTAGCTCCAACGCTTTGAAATTTCTATCCATTTATATTTCTCCATTTTTATGTTCTCATGGTTTTATAAAAATCCAGTGTTTGAAAAGAACGCTCCATATGAATAATTAGGTATTCTTCGCTGGCACGTTCTAATATGTTTAGTCCTTGGTCTGACAGGGTAAAGCTAAAAAGCTTGTTAAAATCTGCATAAATGCAATGACGCATTGCTGTAACCACACCCATACCAAGTGAGATGGAATATTCTGATATGTCACCTTTGCAAGCACCGCACAGCAAAATACCTGAACGTGGTAAAAAGTACATTTCCGCTGCTTCGTAGCATTTGCACTGGTTACAGCATACAAGGTCAGGCATATAACCGTAAAAGGACATCATACGCAGCTCTACGGCTGCCTTGATAACCTGTTGTGGCTGTGTGTTCCTGCACAGCAAATATAAGGCGTTTAGCATTAATCTTAGATAATCCTCAGCAGGCTGTTCCAGTGGGGCTAACACAGCCGCCAGCTCACAAAAATACTGAGCCAAAGACATTTTTACAATGTCTGTTCTAAGCTTTATAAACATTTCTTCAGATTGTGCTTCATCTATTATGTATGTATCCCGATTGATATATAATACCAATCGGGAATAGCATAATAATCTAGTAGCAGAGCCTTTTGTACTTTTTATGCTTCTGCCATTTTTTACGAAGGCTCTGATAATTCCATTGCTTCTTGTCAGCACAGTTACCAAACGGTCCTGTTCACCTATATTCTGTTCCTTGATAATCAGTCCGTCCGTGCTGATTCTCATTTTCATCCTCCTGTGTGCCTTCCAGTTTCTCTGCATTGCGAAGTGTAGTATATCGTAAATAATCCAGCACACTGCCAGTGGTTAAAAAGTTTGACCACGCATTCATCTCATCCATAGTGACACACCCTTATCTGAAAAAGTAGAACATAGCTACTACATCTATATGCAGTAAGAATGCTCCTGTTAACAGTATAACTCAATAAGAATGTGATATAGGGTGTAAATTGTAGAAAAATAAATAGTGATATTTTACCAATGAAAAATCAGCTGTCAAAATCACTTTTATCATAACCCATAGAACGCAGTAAACCTGCACGGTTACGCCAATCTTCCTTTACCTTTACCCATAACGTCAAATTGATTTTACAATCAAAAAAGTTTTCCATATCCTGTCGTGCAAATGTGCCTATTTTTTTTAGCATTGCACCCTTTTTGCCGATGATAATACCCTTGTGACTTTCTTTTTCACAATAGATGGTGGCATCTAGGTCTATAATGTTATTGTCGCTGCGTGTTTTCATACGTTCAACAACTACAGCTGTACCGTGGGGAATTTCCTTATCTAAAAGCCGAAGGATTTTTTCTCTTATCATTTCAGCCGCCAACACACGCTCGGGCTGGTCAGTTAGAGTGTCGTCCTCAAAAAAGTGTCCGCCCTCCTGTGCCAAGGCTTTTAGCTCCGCCTTAAGGTCGTCTATTCCATTGCCATTTTGTGCAGATACAGGCACTACAGCGTTGAAATCGAATTTACTGCTGTATGTCAAAATTTGTTTCATCAGCTCTGGTTTTTCTTTTAGTGTATCTGTTTTATTTATTGCTAATACAGCAGGTATATCCATGGCTTTAAAGCGTTCCATTAGATTTTCCTCTGTCTGTGTAATTTCTCTGCCTGCTTCTGTGACTAACAAACAAGCATCTACACCAGCTACAGACTCGCTTATAGAGCGTACCATGTATTTTCCTAGCTCTGTTCTAGGCTTGTGCATACCGGGCGTGTCTATGAACACCAGCTGTGTGTCACCCTCTGTCATTACTCCCATAATTCTGTTACGGGTGGTTTGAGGTTTGTTGGAAACGATAGCTATCTTTTGCCCTAGCATACAATTAAGCAATGATGATTTACCTACGTTTGGTCGTCCTACTATAGCAATAAATGCGGTTTTATCGTTTTTATTAAGTTCTGCCATTGTTTACCTCCGTGGAGCTTCTATTTTATTATTGAAAAAGTGGGTTCATGTTAAGCCCTTTAAAGGACCTTGGGTTTAAAAGGACAATGTCCTTGTGCTGTTTTGAAAAATTTTGTGCCGTAACATTTGTATAGGGTCTAAAATTAAAAAAATCACCTCATATTTGTAACAGTAGAATTATACCATATCTATAAATAAAATGACATAGCCATACTGTAAATATTAGGTGATTG
Organism: Ruminococcaceae bacterium UBA3903; assembly: GCA_002391625.1. Classification (GTDB taxonomy): domain Bacteria; phylum Bacillota; class Clostridia; order Oscillospirales; family Acutalibacteraceae; genus UBA3903. The sequence goes on from DGFJ01000009.1 coordinate 162,326, forward strand.
ATTACTGATTTTGTATTATGTTGAGGTTAAACAGGCGATTGCTGGTTTATTTCTTTGGTGTAAACCATTTACCACCAAAAATAATAAACAACACACTAAGCGCCAAAGAAAGTATTAGGGCGGCTAAAGCTGGGGGGTTAGCCCACAGATAGCTGAATATACCAATAATGGTATTAGGCTGCCAAAAAATAATTACACCTACTGCTACTGCACCTATAGCTGCTACTAACACAGCTCCAGCGGCTACATCCTTAGCCACCTTTATCATAGGGTGGTAGCTGGTAGTATATATATTACATACACGTTCAATAGCAGTATTGACCATTTCCAAAGCTATCACAGCAGAAATAGTCAATACTAAAATTCCTAGGCTTTGTGGGCTTAGAGAAAAAAAGCTTGCAAATATCAGTACATATGTAGCTACTACCAAATGTACACGCATATTTCTTTCATTTATTATAGTGTATAGAATTCCACGCAACGCATATTTAAAGCTTTTAAAGAACTTTATCATTCCTCGGGGGCAATATAGCTTGATGAAGCGGGTAAGCCTAACTGCTCCATAACAAGCTCCTCCTTTTCTCTCATTCTAACCCTTTCCATGTTATCCTCATGGTCATAGCCCAGCAGGTGCAGAACGCTGTGTGCGGTTAGGTAGCCCACCTCTCTTTGTAGGGAATGGTCAAAACGGTCAGCCTGTTCCTGCGCTTTTTCCATTGAAATTACAATATCACCAAGTATTTGGGCACCTGTTTCAGGGTCAATATCATAGCTTCCGTTTTCACCCATTACAAATGACAGAACATCAGTAACAGAGTCTTTTTCACGGTACTGCTTGTTTAATGTTTTAATTTCTTGGTTGTCAACAAAGGTTACGCTTATTTCAGCAGAACCCTTAAATTCCTCCAATTTTAATACAGCATTACAGCATCGGCGTACTAGCATCCTTAATCCTGTTGGTATCTTTACTTCCTTTTGCTTGTTTGTAATAATTACTCTAATTTTATCCATGCTTGTGTTTTGCCTCCTCACTATTTTTTTCGTACGCTCTAATAATATCTTGAACTAGCTTGTGACGGACAACGTCCTTCTCGGTAAAGGTAACTGTTGTTATATCGTCAATATTTTTAAGAACCCTGATACATTCCTTTAAACCTGATTTATTTCCATTTGGCAGGTCTATTTGGGTAACATCGCCATTTATTACCATTTTAGAGTTAAATCCTAATCTGGTAAGAAACATTTTCATCTGTTCACCGGTGGTGTTTTGTGCTTCATCCAAAATAATAAAGCTATCATCTAAGGTTCTGCCCCTCATATATGCTAACGGTGCCACCTCTATGTTGCCACGTTCAACATATTTTTGGTAGGTTTCTGCACCTAACATATCAAATAGGGCGTCATATAGCGGTCGCAGATAAGGGTCCACCTTGCTTTGTAAATCACCAGGCAAAAAGCCCAGCTTTTCACCTGCTTCCACAGCGGGGCGTGTTAAAATTATTCTGTTAACCTGTCTAGACCTAAAAGCTGTAACTGCCATTGCCACAGCAAGGTAGGTTTTACCTGTACCCGCAGGACCCACGCCAATAGTTACGGTGTTATCCTTTATGGCATTGCAATACCTTTTTTGACCTAAGGTTTTAGGCTTAAGGGGTTTACCCTTTGAGGTTATGCAGATACAGTCCCCAGCCAGCTGCTCAATTTTTTCTTCACTGCCATCGTCAACCAGTGACATACAGTAACGAACGTTTTGCTCGCTAAGTGTTTCACCACGACTTAGCAGATTTAGCAGGCTGTGAATAACCTTTGCAGCCTTGGATACCGCTTCTGGGTCACCAGAAATCTTTAGCTCGGAGCCCCTGCCTATAACGCTGACAGCGTATTGGTTTTCTATTAGCTTTATGTTTTCGTCAAAGCTGCCGAACAAAGCTACGGCATGTTCCATTCTGTCTATATTTACAATTTGTTCCAGAATAAAATCACCTTCATTTTAGCACTTTATATCATTGTTTATCCTTAGTTTATTGCAAAAAAACTGGATGAAATATACAATATAAATATACTATTTTTAAAATTACTATAATTATAACACAGGAAAATAGCAAAGTCACCAAAAAATTATAAATATTATGTGAAAACTATAAGATTTGTGAGAAACTCTAAATATAGTTTGACAGATTTGTATGATATTACAATAAGATTAAAGTTTTTTTAAAATTATTATTTATTGTGCTTATAAAAATGTAATTTATTGGAATTAACTACATATTATATTTGGTTAATTATAAAAAAACAATTTAACTGTCAATAAAAAAACTTGACATTACAGCTGGCTAACAGTATAATAAGTAGCAGTGTAAAGAAAATAACTTTACATAATATCCGTTAGGAGTGATAACCTTGGATAAAAAATTAATGGTTTCACTGCTGTTGGATTTTTATGGCTCTTTGCTGTCACAAAAGCAACGTGAAATTATGGATTTTTATTACAATGATGACCTATCCTTAAGCGAGGTAGCAGATAACATTGGTATAACCCGTCAGGGCGTCCATGACACTGTTAAGCGTACAGAAACAGCATTGTATGAAATGGAAGAAAAGTTAGGCTTGTACAAACGCTTTGAATTGGTTGAAAAGCAGTTGTCAGCTATTGAAAATTTATCTCAAAATATAGAAAAAACAAATGAAGCAAGCTATAAAGATGCAAGCATACATAATAATGTTAGTAAAATTATTGACATTATTCATAAGCTAAGATAATAAAATTCCTTGAAAGGGTGATTAGCTTTGGCATTTGAGGGTTTATCAGATAAATTGAGTGCAGCGTTTAAACGACTGCGTTCAAAAGGTAAGCTAAGCGAAAGTGACGTAAAAGAGGCTATGCGTGAGGTTCGTTTGGCTTTATTGGAAGCCGATGTAAACTATAAGGTAGCTAAGGACTTTACAAAAAAAGTTACTGACCGTGCAGTAGGCTCAGACGTTATGGAAAGTCTGACACCAGCACAAATGGTTATTAAAATAGTTAATGAAGAGCTAACGGAGCTAATGGGCGGCGAACAGGTTAACATAAATTGGGCGTCTAAGCCACCAACAGTAGTGATGCTGTGTGGTTTGCAGGGCTCAGGTAAGACAACACACGCCGGTAAGCTGTCGTTAATGTTGAAAAAACAAGGTCACAGACCGCTGGTGGCTGCCTGTGACGTTTACAGACCAGCAGCTATTGAACAGCTAAAGGTTGTGGGTGGTCAAGCGGGTGTAACGGTGTTTGAGCAGGGTAACATAAGCCCTGTTACAATCGCAGAAAATGCCATAAAACACGCTAAGGATTATGGTAATGATATAGTAATTTTAGATACAGCTGGTCGTCTGCATATTGACGAGGAGCTAATGGGAGAGCTGAAAACAATTAAGGAAGCTGTACAGCCACAGGAGATTTTATTAGTAGTAGACTCTATGACTGGACAGGATGCCGTAAATGTAGCTAAATCCTTTAACGATTTGTTGGATATTACAGGTGTTATCATAACAAAGCTGGACGGTGATACTAGAGGTGGTGCAGCATTATCGGTAAAGGCAGTAACAGGAAAGCCTATTAAATACGCTGGTGTTGGTGAAAAGCTACAGGATTTAGAAATATTTCACCCTGACAGAATGGCCAGCCGTATTCTTGGCATGGGTGATATGCTAACTCTTATTGAGGAGGCAGAGGATAAGCTAGACAAGAAAAAAGCCGAAGAAATGGCTAAAAAACTGGCTAAGAACAAATTTGATTTAAATGATTTGTTGGAGCAGTTTAACCAGATTAAAAAGATGGGACCACTAAAAAATGTTTTAGCCAAGCTGCCAGGCTTGGAGGGTAATAAGCTAGACGAGGTTGACATAGATGACAGAATAATGGATCGTAATGCGGCTATTATTTTGTCAATGACACAGGAAGAAAGAGAAAATCCTGAGCTTATGAACCCATCACGCAAAAAGAGAATTGCAGCAGGCAGCGGTATGAAGGTAGAGGATGTTAATCGCCTTATAAAGCAATTTGAGCAAATGCAAAAAATGATGAAAAAAATGAGTGGTAAGAGTGGCACAAAGAAAAAACGCAAAATGCGTAATTTGCCAGGACTTGGTGGACCACCAATGGGACCAATGGGTGGTATGTAAACCACCCCAAAATACAACATTCATCCAATACTAAATTAGTTTGGTGAATATATATTCAGAATATATTTCGGAGGTGAAATAAAATGGCAGTTAAAATCAGACTACGTCGTATGGGTGCTAAAAAAGCTCCATTCTATCGTATAGTTGTTGCAGATTCCAGATTCCCTAGAGATGGTAGATTTATCGAGGAAATTGGTTTTTACAACCCACTAGAAAATCCTTCTTTGGTTAAGGTTGATGCAGAAAAAGCTAAAAAATGGATTGCTAACGGTGCTCAGCCTACAGATACAGTAAAGGCTTTGTTCAAAAAGCATAACGTATTAGACTAATTGTATCAGGAGCAAAGGAGCAACTAACAATGCAAGAATTACTTGTAACTATTGCTCAGGGTCTTGTTGAAAGCCCTGAAAGTGTAAAGGTTGACGTTGATGAGCCTAATGAAGAGGGCATCATCGTATACCATATCCATGTTGCAGAAGACGATATGGGCAGAATTATAGGCAAACAAGGTCGTATAGCTAAGGCTATACGCACTATTGCCAGATCCTATGCGGTTAGAAACAACACAAAGATTATGGTAGAAATCGACTAATTTACAATAATTAATCCCTACTGATTTCAATATGAAGTCAGTAGGAATTTTTTTATTACCCCAGCTGTCAATATAGAGCCTAACCATACTAACCTACAATAATATTGTAAAAAGCTTATATCAGGTAGATGGCGAAGGCAGGCTAAAGCCTGCCCTAGGATAATGTCACAGGTTTAAGGCTGTCGGGTTTTAAAAAGACAGAGCTGTTATTAAATTTTTTACTAGATAAGGTCTTAATCAATAGTAGTGTCATTATTAGCTTTGATGATATGCTTATTTGGTAAAAATTTATTTAAAATTTTTAACTTAGATAATCGATAAATACCATAGCTTGCAAAGGGTATCATCATAATAAAGTAGGTTAAGATATATTGCGATTTGGCTTCAAATAACATATGATACATTAAACCACCAAGTATTACTAGCGGTAAAATTATGATTATCAAATTTTTGTTTTTGCTTTTTAGTAGGCAGAACATACACACAGTAAAGCCTAGAAAAATTATCTGCTGGTAGCAGTTAAAATAGTTGTCATAAATATTTTCACCAGTATCAGAATATATAAATGTTCCAAGCTCACCAATAGGCTTGTAATGGGTTTTAACCTCACTTATCCACACACTTTCAAAGGTTGGTTCGTTCCATTGGCTAACCAGCTTTTCATATATGAAATTGCCTGCAAAGGCGGGGCTTTTCACAAAATAGTCTAATCGCTGGGTAATACGTTTTTTGGCTGTGTCTTCCGCTTTCGTTATATCTAAACCGCTGTCCCTGTACATTTCCATGGCTTCACCGTTGTACCATCCTGGTGCTCTGTCAGAGGTGTTTAATCCCATGGACAGGTATAGCAGCTGTGATACGCCACCTGATAAATCGACACCAGAGCGTACCTCATAGGAGTATATTATAGCCTTACTGCCACCTATGCCAACAACACACACTAACAATAACGCAATCAAGCTATAGGTTTTTCGCTGCTTAATAGTGTGTAATATCAATATAAATGCAATAGCCAATAAAAAAATCATGTTATTATACTTTAATATGATGGATAAAGACAGAAAAATAGCTGAAGGTATTATAAATAACTTATTATCTTTTTCCATATACAGAGCAACAAAGACAACAGACCAAATTCCGGCACCTAAGCCAAGTAGGTTGCCATATGAAAATGTAGTGAAGAATATGGCTTGAAAGCAGCCGCCTAGTGCAAAGATGGTCATGACGGTAATAGCCTTGTTTTTAAACATCATATGTGTTAGCTTAACTAAGCCCGCAAAAGCGACGTTTAATCCTACGATGTTTAAAAGCTGTAAAACAAACCAGTTTTTCGTTCCAAAAATATTAAAGATAATTTCACATAAAAAAACATAACCCAGCTGAAATGGATAATATAAAAAGTAAGACCAATTATTATAGTATGCGTAGCTAGACTTAAAGGGGGTATAGTCCCCAAGAGCAATTGATTTAGCTGCATCAATAATAATACCAGAATCAGCCGAGGGTACAGAGGTTACAGACATAATCCACCACAAGGACATTACCGTAGTAAATATAAGCAGGACGGCAGTTGCAATTCTAATATTTATTTTTTTTAGTATGCTGGTATAGCGTCCCAGTGCAATGACAGCACATAAAAACAATGCGGTAATTACTATATTAGCGAAAAAATTGTCTTGTATGTAGTTAACCAATTCCTTTGATAAATCTATGTTTGATAAATGTGTTGTGGATAAGAAGCTAATACTGGTCAGCAGTGCAAAAACTATTAATAAGATAATAAAAATTATATTACCGCAGATATCAGAAATTTTTGTGGTAATAGATTTTTTATGGGGTGGTTTCAAGATACAATCAGCCATATGTGGTTTCCTCCAACTTCAATATTAAAACAATTATATCATAAAAACTTATAAAGATAAATAATGACACATAATAGCTTTAAAGGCTAAAAAATGACAAATGGGATAGGACATAACATAAATATATTTTAAGCAAAATTTAGAGAGCGAGGTATTGCAGTAATGAGGGATAAGAATAGATATTTAAAGTTAACAGAAAGTGCGGTTATGATAGCGTTGTCAACGGTGTTAAGCTTATTAACAATAGCAAACCTGCCCTTTGGAGGCAGTGTAACACCATTTAGTATGCTGCCATTAATAGTAATAGCCTACCGTTATGGAACTAAATGGGGACTGTTTACAGGTGTGATATATGGATTAGTGCAGATGATTTTAGGATTAAAAAATCTAAGCTATGCAACCTCATTTTTAGCGGTGGTTATAATAATCCTATTTGACTATCTGCTGGCATTTGGAGTAATGGGTATTGGCGGTGCTTTTAAGAAGAGAATTTCAAACCAAGGGTTGGCAATGGGCTTAGGTGCTTTAGCCGCGTGTGCTTTGCGTTTCGGCTGTCATTTTATTTCGGGCTGCACGGTATGGAGTATGTATGCAGAGGATATGCCGGTTTGGTTGTATTCATTGGTATATAATGCCTCCTATATGATACCCGAAGCTATAGTTACAGTTTTGGGTGCAGTGCTGGTATCATTATTTCTGGATTTTTCTACATCTAGGGTTTTACCCATGAAGCATAAGAAAAAAGAGCTATAATATGGTGGTAACCTAAAAAAGGTGGTGGTGTTCTGTGTGAACACCACCACCTTTTTTTCTAACACTAAAATAATAATTTGAAATAAAGCTTATGAAACAACTACCGTAAGCTTTTTGGAAATTTGGTCAAGCCCTTGTATATAATATATAACAGTGTATTGTCCCTGTTGTGATGTATCTACATCACAGCTGACGGATAAATCATGTGATACGTCATTGCCATCTATATCTGTTGCTGATTCTATATAGTCATATGGGTTAAAGGGTGAATTTAAAGGAATAATGACGCTAGACTGGGTAAGTGTTATGTTTACCTCGTCTGTTCTTGTTTTTCCATCTATAATTAAAGTACCAGAAACTGTTGATTTATCACCTAAAAAGTTTACCACAGAAAATTTTACGTTATATTCACCTGGTGAGGTTATATTATTTATATTTTCACTATAAATATTTTCAGAGATATCATTGCCATATCCATCGTCGGCTAAAATATCATCATTAGTGATTAAATCATCAATAAACGTGTTCAGCTGTTCCTCTCCAATTGTCCACCGAGGATCACAATTAAAGCTAATGGAAGGGGCAGAATAGTTTTCAAGCTCTAAATTTCTCTGAGCTGTTGCAAAACTATAGTCTTTTTGATTTATACTATAGTTAATAACCTTTTTAATGGATGATGGCGTTGATGTAATTGAATACGATACTAAATTAGTTACATCGTTTCCAGCATCATCCACAGCCTTTACATTCATCATAGGATTAAATGTGCTTGTTCCGTCGTATATTAACGGCTGGCTGTCAACAGTTATTACAACCGTATGGGCGTCAGCTTCACCAGTGTAGGTTGTATCAAGTACATCCCTTGACCATAATCCAGTCAAATCTAAAATTAAAAATATTATGATAATCAAAGATAAAGCTGTTATAGCGGTGATAATTATTTTAGACTTCCTTTGCATAAAAACACTACCTTAAATACTATTTGTTAGTATTTGAATTTTTAGTATCATTGTCCTTTTGTATGTCTGTATTTTCCTGTTCGTCCTTATCTATGTCCTTATAATTGAAATCTAAATAGGGTGCGGTAGCTCTATAGCTGTTGTATATCTCGTAACCGTAGTTACCATACCCATAGGTTTTATATCCGTAGCGGTTGTTTTCTACTGCACCCAAAATGCTGGAAGCTCTGTTATATATACAGCCCAGCATATATATTCTGCTGGTGTCAAAGCTTTCTAATGCATCCTGTATTTGTTTTACTTTTTCATAATCGTGTCTAACCACAAAAGCAAAAGAATCAATTTCATCCTGTAGTGCTATAGCGTCAGATACTAAACCAACAGGGGGTGCGTCAATGATAATATAATCAAAGGCGTTATTTAACGTTTTTAATAATTCTTTCATAGCATCGCTGCTAATAAGCTCAGAAGCGTTTTCTGCATACTCAGAACCTAACAAGGCATATAAATTGGTCTTTGGTACTTTAATAATGGCCTCGGATAGGTTAGCCTTACCCGACAGGATATCACCAATTGTTTTACAGTCGTTTTTAATTTCTAATTGTTTTCTGACTGATGGGTTACGTAAATCACAATCAATAATGATTGTCCTAAAGTGTTTCATAGCTAACGAGTAAGCTATGTTACAGGCAATAGTTGTTTTACCCTCACCGGATGCGGTACTGGTTATCATAATAGATTTAAAACCCTTGTCTTTACATTTCCGTGTCATTGTGTTTCTAATGGAAATAATAGATTCTACAAAGCGATTATCAATGTGAGAATCTGTAATAGAAATAACCGATTTTTTGTTCTTGGTGGATTTTTTGAATTTTACTTTTGAAATAACTCCAAGCTTTTTGCAGTTTAAGATAGTTGAAATTTCACCAGGATGATACATAGTGGCATTGAACATCTGCATTAAAAAGATAATAATAATAGCTATCACAACACCTATTAAACCACCAATTAAGGCACTTTTTTGATATGTTTGACCATTAATTGGAATGGACGAGGCTGTTGGTGGTGAGATGATAGTTAGGTCAGTATCACCGATAACGTATTTGCTAACCTCTGGATAATTATTAATAACAGATTTTAAAACCTTATATGCCATCTCATAGTCAGAGGAGGTAACAGTTATGGTAAACAGGTTTGTACCCTCTAGGGCTGTTGCTTTTACCGAACCTGGCATATATCCTAAGCCGAGGTCCTTAGCAACAATTTTTTTTAGAGTGCCACTGGTTAAAATGTATGGAAAGGTTTTAGCTAGAGAAGATGCTGTTGTGTTATTATAGGAGGTTGTGTCTTTTGCTAAATTAGTTGAAACTGTTAAGGTGGCTGTGGCTGAATATTGTGGTGTATATGACAGATAAGCCTTGCCGCCAAGGATAACCATACCGACACAGGCCAGTACTATTATTAACCAGCCCATTTTCTTCATTGATACCAGTATTTTAAGGAAAATATTATATAGAGAGCCGTCATTTTTTGTGTTCTCATCTAGTGCTGTTTCATTAGTTGCCATATTTTACTCCTTGATAATTACCGATTTTTAAAAGTAATAACATTAATGTTATTTGCGTTTTCCGTAGCCGTAGCCATAGTCATAGTTATATCCATACCCGTAGCCATAGTGGTGAGAGCTGGCCTTTGTGCCAAAAATATTTTTGTTGTCAT
>DGFJ01000023.1 GCA_002391625.1 Ruminococcaceae bacterium UBA3903
AGATGTGTATAAGAGACAGCTGTTATTCCGTTGTTTTTCATATCTTTATTATACTTCATTTCTCTCCTTTTTTCAAAATTGATTTCCGTGTTAGAACAAAGAAAGGAGTCATTAAAATGTCACTTAAAAACTACAAGAGCTTTCCATTGTCCCTAGAATACCTTAATTGTCTTACTGTGATAAAAGACAGGTCGCAAAACACGGTGGTAGAATATCTAATTGATGGGGTTCGTCTGCGTGATATTATCACAGGGGGTTGAAGTAATAGATTCCACAATCTAAACTTCATACACAGATTGATACAAATTTTCGTTTGCTTAAATTGCAATAACAAATACCTCGCAAATTTTGAATATAATGAAATATTCAAAAAATACGAGGCATTTTAAATTGGCTATTTAATATTTTATATTTAACGATTTGTCTACTCGGTCAACAATTGTAAGTGGATTTTATAACAGCTATGTTATCCTATGGAGGTTATTGTTCCATTGGAATATGTATATACACCTGACTGGAATTGGTAGTTCTCACCATTTTTGCTGTCCCAGTTGCCGTTTCCATCATTAAAGCATACATTAGCATATGTTGACGTTCCCAGATTAATTGTATATTTATGTGTATATCCACTTAGCTCATTGGTTTCAACCATTGGGAAGCCAGGAACATTTGTCCATGCACCGCTGCCAATCTGATAGTGAATGTTAGGTGTTGAATATCCATTGTAATAAATAGTTACAGCGTTTGTTTTTTCTGCAACATGGATTGTTTTTACCTCTGATGTTATTGGTTCACTGTACGGGGTTTCTTTAACAGTAGCTACTACATTGTATGTTCCTGCTTTTGTAATCTGGAAGTTTACAGAGTTAGCGTAGGAGTAATTATATGAAGCATATGCACTGCCGTCCTCTCTTGTGCAGTCAAATCTTGTTAGGTATCCTGATAAACCAGCATTTATAGCGTTTGCTGTCATACAAATGCTTTCTCCAGCTGTAATATATCCATCAGATGGGGTAATATCAAAGGATACAAGCTTAAATACCTTTGGTTCTACAGTAAAACTAATCGTTTTTTGAGCAGTTTTATTTTTCGAATCTATAACTGCAATAGTTGCGGTGTATTCGCCTGCTTCGGTGGGTGTCCAAGTAGTGCTTACAAAGCTTGTTAATTTATTTACATTCCAGTCATTACAAACAATGCTTGGTGTAGCATAGATTTGTCCGTCCTTTTTGATAGTTAGTGAAAATTCATCTGCCATATAAGGAAGTACATTTTCATATTTTGTAGATGCAGAAAAGGTTAGTGCGGTTCCTGTATAAATATCAGAGTTAGGGGTAACGTTAAATGATGAAAATTCAACATTATTATCTTCAACAGTTAGGTAGAGAGATTCCGATACAATAGTGCCAGCAACATCCTTAACATTTACTGTAACCATGTAATTACCCGCAGTTCTAAACCAATGTCCGGCTTTATTGTAAAATTTGTAATTCTCTGTTTCGGTTTCATTGGTTCCTAGATTTTTGTAGATAAATTCATATTGATACGCTTCATACCCACCTTGGACATCTACAACAAAGAAGTTACCTACATTAATATTTGTAATACCATTTTCACAATCAGATGTGAACGAATTAATTTTTAATTGTGGTACATTTGCATTTTGTGTAATAAATGTGTTTATGCCCTCTGATACGGTATAGTCATTACCGTTGTTATTATCCCAATTTCCGTTTCCGTCGTTGAAGCACAGCTTTGCTGTTTCAGCATTGCCAAGAGGGATGATGTATTTATGGGTGTACCCATCCTTCTCAGTGGATTTTTCCATTGCAACACCTGGAACAGTTGTCCAAGAACCGTTACCTACTTGATAATGAATATTTGGATTTAGATAGCCTCTGTAATAAATAACAGCTTCCTTTGTGCTTGATTGTGATAGGTTAACTGTTTGCTCACTTCCATCCAATGTTATTGGGGTTGAATCAGCTCTGTTGTAAACCCTTCCATTGTTCTCGTTGACAATTTTTACATCTTTTACAGTTAATGTATTGCCATCATCTTCTGTGTCCTGAAAACGTATGTTCCAGTTGTATTCACTTAAGGTATCTGACGAAATATTAGGGAAAATTCTATCTAAGTCAAAACACATAGAACCATCATTATAATTTGCTGTGCCATTAAAAGAATAGTTGTCATAGCCATAGAAGTCATAATAGCCATTGCCATATGGTGTAACCTTGGCGGTGTATTTATTACCATACTTTTCAGCTTCAACAAATACTCTTGTGTAATTTCTTGTTTTTGAATTTAAGGTGTATTTTAATACAATGTTAGAGTCTGTGTTGTATGGTTCAACATCAATTCGCGCAATGTATTGAAAAATTGAAGCTCTGTTTGACTTTGGTGCAACACCAGCAACACTGGAAACTCTGTTTAGTGCATCGTAAGAAACCCAAGAAAATCCATCATTGCAATAATCTGTTCCCCAAGAGTTAGCAATTTTAAATGCACCCTTTTCCTGATTCTGCACTTGTCCGTCACCGTTAATATCAACCCAAATATTATCGTTATAACCAACAATTGTCATTCTGTGACCACCACTACTGCCATTCATAGCTATGGCTATACGGTCACCAGCATGGCTGTTGTTTTCAGGTACACTGGAGTTTGCGACAATGTCCTTGTATTGCCAGCTGGATATATACGTTGAATATGTAAGAATTTCACCTTGACTTAATGCAGCCTTCAGCACATCTAGGTCGCTGTCATCCGGAGCTGTGATGGGTGTGTCCTCACTGTTCATATCTATATACTGATAATTACTTATTCGATAATCTCCAGCTGACTGCCAGATGCTTTCCACGGGACTCCAGCTTAGGTAGTCGTTATCATATGGTACCTGACCCATTGTAGCTGTTCCTTGAGTCTTCATAATTTCAAAGCAATCCGTAGAATTTGAGCCACGGTCAACGCCGTCATTTATGAGAGCGTATGTCCACTTTGGGGAAAAGGTGTTGCTTGGTGTTGTGGTACGCCCCATAGATTTGTTCATGGCATAGGTAAATTGATAGTATGTTTCAGCCCAGCATGTACATGAGCCGATTTGACCTTGGCTATCAATTACAGGAAAGTATGGGCTTGTGCTGTTATCCACATTTACAGGATATGAGCTGGCACTTGATTTTAGCAGACCTCCGTTGTTGTCATCGCCTATTATGTTGTAGTATTCATCTACAGAACTAATAATATCTGCTGAGCCAGATGGATTTTCCTCATTTAAGGTATTATCACCTGTTGCACCGCTGTAAACGGTATCAGTGTTTTCTTCAGCGGTAAACAAATTGCCTACAGCTGGCTGTGTGCTGCTGTCATCTTCTTGTGCTGCAAATGCACTTGTACTTGATATTGTTGCTGCTAGCATAAGCACAGAAAGGATGGAAGCACACATTCTTTTTAATGTCTTTTTCATTTTTTACACTCCTATAAAATAATTTTACTTTTCATTTAAATTTAGCTTAAAAATGAAAGCGTGTATAGTATATTACACTTAGCATTTTTTTCCAAATATGTAAAATTTGATTATTTTGTGCATTTTTATTCCTAATTATGTTGTAAAATCACAATGATTCTTTTTTATTTTTCTTTTATTACAAATAAAGTATTTATTTTACAAAACATATTGTGAACATTTTTCAAGTTATCTTAATTTTTTCAAAATAATATGGCATTTTAACCAAGGTTGTTAATTATAAAAAAATATTGCTGTAACAGCACTGGTTTATGTTTTTGATTGTATTTACTACATAGTAACTTTTTATGGATGTACATAGTATATATGTATGGGCTGTTTTATTGACAATTAATAGCCTTTTGGTGTATAAACATACAATAGAATATAAAAATTAGTAATATTCATGTATGTGGCTTATATATCAGTTGGCAGATTATACTATTAACTAAGGAATGGTGAACTATGAGGATTGCAGATAAATTTAATAAGGGAAGGGTTGTTTTTTCTCTAGAGGTGTTTCCACCCAAAAAGGAAAGTGGTGTAGAAACCATATATAACACATTGGAACAGCTAAGTGACATTAAACCAGATTATATTAGCGTGACCTATGGTGCAGGTGGTAATGGCGGGGTACAGCAATCCTGTGAAATTGCTGCTAACATAAAGCTAAAATATGGTATTGAACCTGTATCCCATTTAACATGTGTAAACAATACAAAGGATGAAATTATAAAGGTGCTGGCGGATTTCAAGACAAAAGGGATACAAAACCTTTTGGCACTGCGTGGTGATATTAATCCTGATATTCCAAGAAAAACAGATTTTGTGTATGCCAGCGATTTAGTGTCCTTTGTTAAGACTTATGATAAATCCTTTGGTGTGGCAGGTGCTTGCTATCCAGAGGTTCACATGGAAGCTAAAAACGAGGTAGATGATATATTTAACCTAAAGAAAAAGGTGGATGCAGGTGCTGATAATTTAGTTTCTCAGCTTTTCTTTGACAATGAGGTATTCTATCGTTTTATTGAGCGTGCAAAGATAGCTGGAATTAATGTTCCTATTCAAGCGGGAATAATGCCTGTGACAAATAAAAAGCAAATTGAACGAATGGTGTCTATGTGTGGTGCCAGCTTCCCTAGTAAGTTTTCACGAGTGATACAACGTTATGGTGACAACCCACAGGCTTTGAGGGATGCAGGCATAGCATATGCAGTTGACCAAATAGTAGATTTAATTGCAAATGGTGTTGATGGTATTCATCTATATACAATGAATAATCCATATGTAGCAAAGACTATTGCTAAAAGTATTGAGAAGCTTTTATAGGGATTAATAATGTCATCTAATAAGCTAACTATATTTTAGCAGATAGAGGTTAATAATAATTAAGATATTAGTTTGATATGTAAATTTATGAAAAAATCGGGGGGAGGGTTACCATGATTACATTAGAAAGCTTAAATAGAATTGAAGCAATGCGTTACCTAGGATGTGGTAGCACACCGCCTGATGATAATACAAAAGCCTTATTAGATGAATGTGAGCTTAAGGTTTTGTCTGCTTGTCAGCCAAAATATTTGTACAAATATTTTGATATTGACACAATTACAAGTAGTGTGACCCTAAAGGGCTGCAGCTTAGTGTTAGGTGGTAGAGATATAGTAGCTCATTTAGAGGGCTGTTATGGTGTGGTTATTATGTGTGCCACGTTATCTGGCGGTATTGATAACCTTATACGAACCCTACAAATTACTGATATGGCACGGGCAGTTGTGGCAAATGCCTTGGCTAGTGTGGCTGTTGAGCAGGTGTGTGACAGGGTGGAAAAGCTTATTGATATGCAGTATAATAATTGTTACAAAACCTTTAGGTTTAGTCCAGGCTATGGTGACTTGCCCATAGATATACAAAAAGATTTTTTAACAGTTTTGGATGCTCCTAAAAAAATAGGCTTGTGTACAGGTGCTACCCGTATGCTGACACCTATAAAGTCAGTTACAGCAATAATAGGCTTATCCAACAATACCATAGGCAAAAAGAAACGTGGCTGTGTAAGCTGTAACCTAAAGGGAAGTTGTCAATTTAGAAAGGCAGGTAATCGCTGTGTTTAAGGAATGGCTGGAAGGTAATAAATTTATTATATTAGACGGTGCAATGGGTACTCAGCTACAGGCAAAGGGGTTAAGGCTAGGGGATGTGCCAGAGGCTTTAAGCATTACTCACCCACAGCTGATACAGGATATACATCGCTCCTATGTTGACGCAGGTGCTATGGTGGTATACACCAACACCTTTGGCGGCAACAGATATAAGCTGGAGGGCTGTGGCTACACTGTTCAACAAATTATAGAAGCCTCCGTAGGCAATGCTAAAAAGGCTTGTGAGGGGACAAACGCCCTTGTTGCATTGGATATAGGTCCAATCGGACAGCTAATGGAACCAACGGGTTCTATGTCCTTTGACATAGCTTACGATATATTTAAGGAAATTATTTTAGCTGGAACAGGGGCAGATCTTATTGTTTTTGAAACAATGACAGATTTGTGTGAAATAAAAGCAGGGCTGTTGGCAGCTAAAGAAAACAGCAGTCTGCCTGTTATGTGTACTATGACCTTTGAGGAAAACAAAAGGACATTTACAGGCTGCAGCGTGTCATCTATGGCAATAACCCTAGAGGGTCTAGGTGCTGATGCAATAGGTGTTAACTGCTCGTTAGGGCCAGACCAGCTGTATCCGATAGTAGAGGAAATGTCACGCTGGACAACCTTACCCTTGGTGGTTAAGCCTAATGCCGGTTTACCAGACCCTAACAGCAATACCTACGATGTGACACCACAGGAATTTACACATAGCATGGTGGAACGTATGGCACCATTAGGTGTAAAGATTTTTGGCGGTTGCTGTGGTACAACTCCCCAGTATATTTACGCGCTGTCACAGGGGCTAAGCTGTGTAAAATTTATTAAGCGTAATGTTAATGTGCCGTCAGCGGTATGCAGTCCTGGAAATACTGTTATCATCAACCAGCCCAGAATTATTGGTGAGCGTATAAATCCAACAGGTAAAAAGCTGTTTAAAGAGGCTTTAAAAAACAATGATATTGACTACATTTTGGCACAGGGTATAGCACAGGTACAGGCTGGTGCAGATATACTGGACGTTAACGTCGGTTTGCCGGAAATAGATGAAAAGGAAATGATGATAACCGCAGTAAAGGGCTTGCAGGGTGTTCTTGACGTACCATTACAAATAGATTCTACCATACCACAGGTGCTGGAAGGGGCGCTGCGTATATACAGCGGTAAGCCTATTGTGAACTCTGTAAATGGTGAGGAAAAATCTTTAGAAACGGTACTGCCGTTAGTAAAGAAATATGGTGCGGCAGTTGTGGGTCTAACGTTGGATAAGGATGGCATACCAAAAACGGCACAGGGCAGATTTGATGTGGCTAAGCGTATTGTACAGCGTGCCAATGCTTTAGGTATAGAAAATAAGGATATATATATAGACTGCCTGACCCTTACAGCCTCTGCCGAACAAGAGGGCGTTATGGAAACGCTGTCAGCTTTAAAGCGTGTAAAAGAAGAATTGGGTGTAAGGACTGTTTTGGGTGTGTCAAATATTTCCTTTGGTTTACCAAACAGAGAGCTTATAACACAAACGTTCCTAACGATGGCGTTACAAAATGGTTTGGATTTGCCAATTATTAACCCAAATGTAGATGCCATGACAGGTGCAGTACGGGCATATAAATTATTAACTAATATAGATAAAAATTCGGTGGATTTTATAGCCGCCTACAATCAGCAGGACAAGCCAAGGGCTACGCAACAACAGGTACAGGATATTGATTTAATGTATGCGGTTGAAAATGGCTTAAAAAATGATGGCGCTAAAATCGTAGAGGAAATGTTGAAAAGTATAGACGCTATGGAGGTTATCAACAGCTATCTAATACCAGCACTGGACAAGGCGGGTACGCAGTTTGAACAGGGTAAAATTTTCCTACCACAGCTTATTCAGTCGGCAACCGTTGCTCAGGCCTGTTTTGAGGTTATAAAAAAACAGCTTATACTAACTAATTCATCTCCAGTCAGCAAGGGGAAAATTGTATTGGCAACGGTAAAGGGTGACATACATGATATAGGTAAAAACATTGTTAAGGTGCTGTTGGAAAATTACGGTTATACGGTTATAGATTTAGGCAGAGATGTAGAGTACGAGGCTGTCCTAAATGCTGCCAAAGAAAATGATGTGCATTTAGTTGGATTGTCAGCTTTAATGACAACAACATTAAAATCTATGGAGGAAACAATAGCGTTGCTTAAACGTGAATATCCAAGCTGTAAAATAATGGTAGGAGGCGCAGTTTTAACACCAGATTATGCTGAAAAAATAGGAGCTGACTACTATTGTAAGGATGCGAAGGAAAGCGTTGATACAGCTAAGAGGGTGTTGGATTTATGAGATATACACAGAATGATTATGAAAAAACAGTAGAAGAAATTAAGGCACTGTCCCATGAGAAATATAAAGATTTTCACAGGGGACTGGTGCCTGGCATAACAAATGTTTATGGTGTGACAGTGCCTAATTTACGATTAATCGCAAAGCAAATTGCAAAGGCTGATTATAACGGCTTTCTATCAGTGGCACAGGATAATTCATATGAAGAAATAATGGTACAGGGTATGGTTATAGGCTTGTGTAAATGTGACGTAGAAACAAGGCAAAAGCTTATTAAAGCTTTTGTACCAAAAATTAAAAATTGGGCAGTGTGTGATGTGTTTTGTACTGGTCTAAAAGCTGTGAAAAAAGAACCACGGAAATTTCGTGACTTTTTAAATGAGTATTTAAATTCTGATGAGGAATTTTTTATACGTTTTGGCGTTGTAATGCTTATGAGCTATTACACGGGGGATGAATACATAGAAAATACGTTACAGGTTTTAAATAAAATTAAGCATAGCGGATATTATGTGCAGATGGCAGTGGCATGGGCATTGTCGGTTTGCTTTATTAAACAGCGTGACAAGGCATTAGCACTATTTTTGGATAATAATTTAGATGACTTTACATTTAATAAGACATTGCAAAAATGCAGAGAGTCCTACCGTGTAACAGCCGATGACAAACAGCTGTTAATTCAGCTGAAACGAAAAAAGTGTAATTAGAATAGTATGATACATTAGGTTAGCTTTCCCTTGCCATATTAATGATATAGAAATCACCAACCATGAAATTTCTTGGTTGGTGATTTTGAATTTTAAATTTTGTTATAAAACAGTTTGTTACTGATTTCTTATAATCTCTACCGGTATTGCTGCCCACTCTCGTACCCAGTAGGTGGGGGCAACCTCTAGGGGCGTGTTGGCAGATACTGCACCTATAACGGTAACCTTGTTTTTTAGTGCTACAATATTGGAACGCAGCTGGTGATATCCATCTGTGGCTATTGTTATGTTGCTGCTTAATCCCCTATCTTTTATAATTTCTAAAGAAAACAAAATATTTTCCTTTGTGTTTTTTGCCTTATTCTCCATAAATATTCGTTCTTTATCTATACCATTTTCAATTAAATACTGGTACATACACTGTGCCTCGGTCATTGTTTCGTCGCTGCCCTGTCCACCTGTCACAATACATGGTACAGCCGGGTTAGCATATAAATAATCATATGCAGCCTCTAAACGTCGCCTTAGGCTCTTGCTTGGGTGGTCACCATTAACCTTGCAGCCTAACAATATCAAGGTGGTGTCGGTATTTGGTGGCTGCTTAGCGGCGGCAAAGCCCATAAATATAGATACGACAATAGCATATATAATAAAAACTGTTATAAATATATGTAAAATGCCCAATATGATTTTCCCCACCTTTTTCTGCTGTATATAATAATGCAGTGCTGAAATTAAAAATAAATTTCTGGACCAAATAATGTATGCAGTACAAACAATAATTCCTATTATGTTACCAATATCGCAGACTCCTATAAACAAAGGGAAGACAAACCATATCAGCATTATAAAGGCAATAAAAGTAAGAATGTATCTTTTAAAAATAGAAAGGACTATATTTATAACGTCCCAGCCTGTGAACTCGCCGTTTGAGGATTTGATAGGCATTGCATATTAACCACCTTTTTTGTTTTTATATGTGTGTTTATTCCTTCGTACTTGTGTATAGCTGTATCTAATAAAATATAAAATGCACCAAAAATAAATATATCATTTATTTTTAATATAACATTAATCATTCTTAAAGTCAAACAAGAAAGTATCTTTTTTTAAAAGGTTCAATAACCTATAAATGTGGCAGTAATAGAATATATAAATTAGGAAATTTTGTTAAACACTATTAAAAATTATACAAAATTATGGAAAAATGATTATTTACATGGTATAATATTTAGGCATTACTTAAATATGAATGGAGCAGTACAATGTATATTAACAATAATATCTGGGTTGCTGGTAACGGTAACAATATTTCTTTACAGCTTAATATGGCAAACCGACACGGTTTAATAGCTGGTGCCAGCGGTACAGGTAAAACTGTTACCCTGAAGGTGCTGGCAGAAGGCTTTTCTGATGCAGGTGTGCCGGTGTTTATGGCAGATGTTAAGGGCGACCTTAGCGGCGTCAGTATGCAGGGAGCAGACAGCGAAAATATGAAAAAGCGTGTTTCAGCTTTTGGTATAAATGATTGGCAGTATAAGTATTTTCCAACTGTTTTTTGGGATATATTTGGTGAAAAAGGGCATCCATTGCGTACCACAATTTCGGAGATGGGACCTATGCTGTTAGCCAGACTGCTAGGGTTGACAGATGTACAGGAGGGCGTTCTTAATATAGTTTTTCGCATAGCACAGGACAAGGAAATGCCATTAATTGATATTAAGGATTTGCGTGCAATGCTTAGCTATGTTGGTGACAGTAAGGATGATATAATAACTACATATGGTAACGTAGCACCACAAAGCGTGGGTGCTATTTTGCGTGGACTAATAGAATTAGAGAATCAAGGCGGGGAAAGATTTTTCGGCGAACCAGCTTTTGATATAAACGATTGGATAAATTTGGACAAAGAGGGTCGTGGCTACATTAATATATTGGAAAGCGTAAAGCTGATACAATCACCTACACTGTATGCCTTTTTTATGCTATGGATGTTAACAGAATTGTATGAAAAAATGCCAGAGGTAGGGGACTGTTCAAAGCCAAAGCTTGTGTTCTTTTTTGATGAAGCACACCTACTGTTTGCTGAAATGCCAAGGGTTTTATTACAAAAAGTAATTCAGGTAGTTAAGCTAATCCGCTCAAAGGCTATTGGAGTGTACTTTATATCACAAAGTCCATCTGATATACCAGATGAAGTGTTGGCACAGCTTAGCAATCGCATTCAGCATGCCCTGCGTGCGTACACTCCAAAGGAACAAAAAGCAGTTAGAACAGCGGCAGAAACATTTCGCCCTAACCCAGATATTGATACACTGCAGGCTATATCTGAGCTTTCAACAGGTGAAGCTTTGATATCTCTGTTACAGCCAGACGGAAGTCCAGCTATGGTGCAGCGTGCATATATTTTGCCGCCTCAAAGCTATATGGGGGCTATAGCAGATGATGTGCGACAAAGCATTATTAATGAGGGAGCTATGGAGAAAAAGTACGGAAAGACAGTGGACAATGAATCAGCATATGAGATGTTAACAGATAAATCGGACAGTAATGATAACGAAAATAATCAGCAAGCAACAGCGGTAATTGATGAGGATGCTTTTAAAATTGATGCAGGTACAGGCAACCAGCAAACCGTTGAACAGCTACAGTATTATTCTCAACAATCACAGGTAAATAATATAGGCAATGTTGACAATAACCAGTATCAGCAGATGAGCATACAGCAAAATCCTATATCACAGTATCCACAGACAAACGGTGCAGGTGGTATGGGA
>DGFJ01000043.1 GCA_002391625.1 Ruminococcaceae bacterium UBA3903
GGTATATACGGCAGCCAAACAAAGGCCTGCTTAGTAGGAGCATTACAATGTATAATCGGATGTGCCGCAGACGGCATCTTTGGACCTGTTACAAGGTCTAGGTGTCCAAACGTTGCCAAGGGTGCAGCTGGCGACATTGTATATGTACTACAGGGCTTATTAATATGCAACGGATATAAGCTTGCTTTCGATGGTGAATTTGGCACTGAAACCTACAACGCTGTATGTGCATATCAAAAGACTAATAATTTATCAGTGGATGGCATAGCAGGTCCTAACACCTTTGCAAAGCTATGTAGCTAATATAAAAAGGAGGCTAAACCTATATGGATAAAATGACACCAACAGACTGGGTTGCCCTGTTATCAGTATTTGGTATGGTGCTGTCAATAGTTGTATCTATTGTAACAATATCAAGCCGAGGTCGAAACAAGGCAGCGGATGACGCAGAGCTAAAAAACGATGTTAAACATATTAAGCTACAGGTGGACGATACAGCCAGCGAGATAAAAGCACTTAATAGTAAAGTTGGGAACATTGAAAACAGAGTAACAGCGGTGGAGCAGTCTTGCAAGTCTGCCCACCACCGCATTGACCGTATAGAAAAAATCGAAAGTGAGGAATAACAATGAGCGAAAAAACAAGAGCGTGGCTAAAAGCTGCGGGCATAAGAGCAATTAAAACCGTTGCACAAACAGCAGTGGCAACAATAGGCGTATCCGCTGTAATGTCTGATGTAAATTGGATTGCTGTAGGCTCGGCAAGTTTACTTGCTGGTGTACTGTCAGTGCTGACTTCGATTGCAGGTCTGCCAGAAATACAAGAATAACTGCATATAATTAGCCCCCAGCCGCTCATATTGAGTAGTTGAGGGCTGTTTTTCGTTTTTTTGAAAAAAGTTTTTTGACGAGTATTTGACGAGTATTCTTAATGTATTATTGTGTATTTTTGCACATTTTTACGAACAAACAGCAAAAACAAAAACCGCACTGCATAGCCACAAATGGCTTTACAATGCGGTTTTTTAAATATGATTTTTGGCCGAGGCGACAGGATTTGAACCTGCGGCATCTACGTCCCGAACGTAGCACTCTACCAAACTGAGCTACGCCTCGTTATTTTACGGGTACTAAAAATGTTATAATGTTAAAAACAAGCTCCGAAAAATCGAAGCTTGTTTCAGTGGCTGCGGAACAAGGATTCGAACCCAGACAAACAGAGTCAGAGTCTGCCGTGCTACCATTACACAATTCCGCAATATTTCTGCTGACACAATCAGCAATATTTATTATATAGGATTTTAACCAGATGTCAAGACTTTTTTTAAAATAATTTTAGAAAAGTAAATTTATTTTGTTTAATGTGGTTTTATGTTACCTTATTTTGTTGAATGTGGTCGCTGAATGTGATACACTTAAGTAGTTAAATATACAAAAAATTGTTTTCCTAGTATGCGTTAAAATTACCTTTGGTATTCTTTGATATAAGGGAAGGGACAAAAAATGAGCTACTGTAAAAAATGCAACTACTTTTCAAAAGATGATATAGACAGATGTCCTAATTGTAAGCAGTACATGGTTAAGGAAGCACCAGAAAATGATGCCCCTGTTATTGCCATTCGCACAGCAGGTATTGAGCATGAACGTATAACTGCGGCGTTACAGGACAGCAAAATTCCATTTTCTGAACGCTTTGCACGTAAACAAGCGTCGGCAAATGTGGTTACTGGTGTAAACTCTGCCAGCGTTGATATTATTGTGAACTATAAGGATTATGAAAAAACATATGATTTACTTGTTGGCATAGGTGCTATAAAGCTAGATGGCGAGGAAATTATAGATGAGGTTGACGAGAAGCAGCCTGTCAAAAAAAGTGTCCGTCCAGGTGAGGAAGAGTTTGAGGAAATGAGTACCCGAAAAAGAATCATCGTTCGCATTTTATCAGCTATTTTATTTATAGTAGTTGTATGGGGCGTTGTAGTTGGGGTGGATTATGTTATGGCTCTGGTTAAGGGTTTGTTTATTTAATGGGTACACTAAAATTAAATAGATTTCACTCATGAAGCTATTAAAGCATTTGCTTTGTTATATTTAGTGTTAATCTTAATCATAATTACAAATGCTATTATAATTATAAATTTACTTTGAAAGGAATGTATATTGATGTATAAGTTAGATACAAAATGCGTGCAGTCAGGCTATCAGCCAAAGAATGGAGAAGCTAGGGTTGTGCCTATCGTTCAAAGCACAACATACAAATACGATAGTGCTGAAACAATGGGTAAGCTTTTTGATTTGGAGGAGGATGGGTTCTTTTATACCCGTCTAGGTAATCCAACATTGAACGCAGTAGAAATGAAAATAGCTGATCTGGAAGGTGGCGTGGGTGCTATGCTGACAGCCTCTGGTATGTCAGCATCCTTGATTGCTGTTACTAATATTTGCAAAGCTGGTGACCATGTTGTTTGTGCGGCGGCTGTTTACGGCGGTACATTTAATCTGTTTAATAAAACTCTTCGTGATTTAGGTATTGACTTTACGTTTGTATTGCCGTCAGCAACAGCAGAGGAGCTAAACGCTGCTTTTAAGGATAATACTCGTGCAGTATTTACTGAAAGCCTGTCAAACCCATCCTTGGATGTTACAGATATTGAAATGTATGCTAACGCAGCACATAGCCATAAGGTTCCTTTGATTATTGATAATACCTTTCCAACACCTATTAACTGCCGCCCCTTTGAATTTGGTGCTGATATTATCGTTCATTCTACTTCAAAATATATGGATGGACACGCTGTAGCTTTAGGCGGTGTGGTTGTTGATAGTGGTAACTTTAACTGGGATAATGGTAATTATCCAATGCTAACCACACCTGATGAAACATATCATGGCGTTATATACACTAAACAATTTGGTAAAGCTGCTTATATGGCAAAGGCAAGGGTTCACCTAATGCGTGACCTTGGACCTCAGGCTTCTCCGCAAAATGCATTTTTACTTGACTTAGGTTTGGATACATTAGCGTTAAGAATGGAGCGTCATTGTTCCAATGCACAAAAGGTTGCAGAGTTCTTAGAGGATAACAAAAATGTAGAGTGGGTAAATTATCCAGGATTAAAAAGTAATAAATATTATGATATAGCAAAGAAGTATATGCCAAATGGCAGCTGCGGGGTTATCTCATTTGGCGTAAAGGGCGGCAGAGAAAATGCTGCCAAGGTAATGGAGGCACTGCATCTGGCAGCTATCGTAATACACGTGGCAGATGTGCGTACCTGTGTGCTGCACCCAGCCAGCACTACTCATCGTCAGCTTTCAGACAAACAGCTGGATGATGCAGGTATAAGCCCAAATATGATTAGATTGTCGGTAGGTATAGAAAATTCAGAGGACATTATAGCAGACTTTAAACAAGCCCTAGAGAAGATTTGATTATGAATTTAAAACAGCTTACAATTATATATGGTCATTACGGTTGTGGGAAAACAAACCTATCTCTTAATTTAGCCCTAGACTGTGCAAAGCAAGGGAATAGGGTTACAATTGTAGATTTAGATATAGTAAATCCATATTTTCGTAGCTCTGACTATAAAACGCAGCTGGCAGAGAAGGGGATAGATGTTATTTGTCCTAGCTTTGCAGGGACTAATTTGGATACACCTGCCTTATCACCTAGAATATACAGTGCTTTTGAAAATAAGGACAGCCATATTATATTAGATGTTGGCGGTGATGATGCTGGTGCTTACGCATTAGGGCGTTTTAGAAAAAATATTCAGGATTATGGTGACTACTCCGCTTATTATATCATAAATAAATATCGTAACTTCACTACTACTCCAGCTGATGCTGAACAAATTTGTAGTGAGATTGTTTCTGCCTGTGGCATAACTCCCACAGGGGTCATTAACAATTCTCATTTACAGAGCTTAACAACAGTGGATGATGTACAAAAGGCCTATTCCTATGGTGAGGAAACAGCTAAGCTTTTAGGTGTACCATTAACGGCAACAACAGCACCTAAAAATATAGCTGACAGCGTTGTGGGTGATAATATTTTTCCAGTAGATATTATAGTTAAGCCGCCATTTTAATTGATAGTAAATTCCTTAATACGGCTTAGCTGGCATTTGTTTTGCAGAATTTTTTACTCCATTAATTGTGAACGGACAGCAAATTCTGCAATACATTTGCCGTAAACGTAATTAATAGCTTAATAAGTTATCCTGCCCATAAGGGCTGATTAACAATATAATATACAAAGGAAAGGAACGACAATTATGGCAAAGATAGAAGTAAACGAAAATCTTTGTAAAGGTTGTGGTATGTGTGTAAACGCCTGCCCCAAAAAGATTATCGCTTTGGATACAGACAAAATTAATGCCAAAGGCTACCATCCTGCAAAATTAATAGATGCAGAAAAATGTACTGGTTGTACCTCATGTGCTATTATGTGTCCTGATGTTGCAATTACAGTTAGCAGATAATTAGTGTGAAGATTTATTTTCAGAAAGGAAATGAAGAAATGGCAGAAAGATTTTTAATGAAAGGTAACGAAGCCTTAGCTGAAGCCGCTATTCAAGCCGGCTGTAAGCATTTCTTTGGTTACCCTATTACGCCACAAACAGAGCTTGCTGCATATATGTCCAAGCGCCTGCCAAAGATTGGCGGAACATACCTACAGGCAGAAAGCGAGCTTGCAGCCGCCAATATGGTGCTGGGTGCTACCAGCGCTGGTGTGCGTGCAATGACATCCTCTAGCTCACCTGGTATCAGCCTAAAAACAGAGGCTATATCTTATATGGCAGGCAGCGATGTACCTGCTTTAATTATAAATGTACAGCGTGGTGGTCCAGGCCTAGGTGGTATACAGCCATCACAGTCAGATTATTGGCAGGCTACAAAAGCACCTGGTCATGGCGATTTACATATCCTTGTATTTGCCCCAGCAACAGTACAGGAAATGGTGAATTTAGTCGGTAAGGCTTTTGACTTGGGTGACAAGTACCGTATGCCGGCTATGATTTTAGCTGATGGTATGCTAGGTCAGATGATGGAGCCTGTTGAATTGCCAGACACAATGGAACAACAGCTGCCAGAAAAGCCATGGGCTACCTGTGGTCATAAAAATGCTAGAAAGCATAACGTTATTAATTCTCTGTATCTAACACCACAGGCATTAGAAGAATTGGTAGTGGAAAGATTTAAACGCTATGAGGTTATAAAGGAAAATGAACAAATGTGGCAGGAATATCGCACAGAAGATGCTGACTATGTTGTAGTAGCCTTTGGTGCGTCCTCACGTGTTGCTATGAGTGCTGTTGATACAGCTAGAGAGCAGGGTATAAGGGTTGGCTTGCTGCGTCCTATTACGCTGTTCCCGTTCCCAACAAAACCCCTTAAAAAGCTGGCAGAAACAGCACAAAAGTTTTTATGTGTAGAGATGAACATGGGACAAATGGTAGATGACGTTAGGTTAGCAATTGAATGCAAACGTCCTGTAGAATTTTTCGGCAGAACAGGTGGTATTATACCAACGCCTGCCGAGGTGCTAAACGAAATTAAAAAGCTAGGAGGTACTAAGTAATGGCAGTAGTATTTGAAAAGCCAAAGGCACTTACAGATGTACCTTTTCATTATTGCCCAGGCTGCACACATGGCATTATCCATAGATTAGTAGCAGAGGTAATTGATGAATTAGGCATAGAGGGTAATACGGTAGGTGTATCACCTGTTGGTTGTGCAGTTATGAACTATGACTATTTTGGTTGTGATATGGTAGAGGCACCGCATGGCAGGGCACCTGCAGTGGCAACAGGCTTAAAAAGAGCAATTCCAGAAAACATTGTTTTCACATATCAGGGCGACGGTGACCTAGCTGCTATTGGTACAGCGGAAACAGTACACAGCGCTACTCGTGGTGAAAACATTACGGTTATATTTGTAAATAACACTATTTATGGTATGACAGGAGGTCAAATGGCACCTACATCATTGCCAGGGCAGATTACACAAACAACACCATATGGCAGAGATGTGAACTCGGCTGGTTACCCAGTTAGAGTATGTGAAATGCTGTCAACACTGGACGGCGTTGCCTTGGCACAGCGTGTGGCAGTAGACAATGTTAAAAACGTTATGGCGGCTAAAAAAGCTATTAAAAAAGGCTTCCAAAATCAAATAGATAAAAAGGGCTTTTCTATAATAGAGGTTCTTTCCACTTGTCCTACAAACTGGGGCTTAGACCCAATTTCTTCACTTGACTGGCTGCGTGATAATATGATGCCATATTATCCTTTAGGCGTTTACAAGGATGAGGAGAAAGGAGCTAGAATAAAATGAGTGACAATTATAATATGCTTCTTGCAGGCTTTGGCGGACAGGGTATATTGTTCGCAGGTAAGGTTATAGCTTATGGTGGATTAATGGAGGGTAAGGAAATTTCTTGGCTGCCATCGTATGGACCAGAAATGCGTGGCGGTACAGCCAATTGCAGCATCTGTGTTTCAGATACACCAATTGGCTCTCCACTTGTATTATCACCTAACGTATTCATTGCAATGAACCTGCCATCCTTTGATAAGTTTATTGACAGTGTGGAAGCTGGCGGTACTGTAATTGTTGACAGCTTTTTGATTAATAAAAAGGTTGAACGTACTGATGTAAAGACTTTTTATGTACCAGCTACACAGCTAGCAGAGGAAAAGGGTCTAAAGGGCTTGGCTAATATTATACTTATTGGCAAGCTGTTTAAGGAAACAGGCTTCTGTTCATGGGCGTCACTGGAAAAGGCTATTGCTAAATGTGTACCTCCTAGAAAACAGCATCTATGCGCATCTAATATACAGGCTATTAAGTTAGGTATGGAATATTAATTTGGATACTGATTGGGGTGGATTTTTCCACCCCAATTTATATTACATAAACTAATACGCAGCTTTTAAGCATAAAAATTATATGTGATGCGTTTAAATTTCCGTGGTGGAAGGTAAAACACTTTACTCTTCACAGGGTAATAAAATCATATTCTTCTGTAAAATGTAAAGCGTTCTAACATTATTTAGGGGTGGTCAAAATTAAAATTTTAGTTATTAACGGTCAAATGCACAAGGGCAGTACATATACTATTGGAAAAATATTGGTGGAGAAAATTGCAACAGAAAATGATACTGTATCCCAGCTTTTTCTGCCCCGTGATATGCCAAATTTTTGTGTGGGTTGTACTAAATGTATATTACAGGATGAACAATTATGCCCACATAATGAGTACACCTTACCAGCTGCTAAATTAATGAATGAGGCTGATTTACTTATCTTTACAACACCTGTTTATGTATTTCACACAACAGGACAAATGAAAACATTTTTAGACCATTTTGCTTACAGATGGATGGTGCATCGTCCAGAAAAAAGTATGTTTAATAAGCAGGCTGTGGTTATCTCTACAGCTGCTGGTGCAGGGATGAGGCCTACAAACAAGGATGTAACAGACAGCCTGTACTTTTGGGGGGTTGGGCGTGTATATAAGTATGGTATTGCAGTACAAGCCACTAGCTGGAAAGGTGTCAGCGACACGAAAAAAGAGAAAATAAGCCATAGCATGGACAAATTATGCAGTAAAATAAAAAAACGTGAAAACAATGTTACGGCTTGCTTAAAGACAAAAATCTTATTTAAAGTTATGCGTATTTTTCAAAAGAAAATAGGTATTAGTCCCTTAGATAAAATCTATTGGCAAAATAATGGGTGGCTGGACAAAAAAAGGCCTTGGAAACATTAATTCATATTAGAATGAAAGTGTTGCAGCAGGGGAGAAATGAGGGGCGAAATAATGAGTAAAAGATACGATTGTATAATATGGGATTGGAATGGCACCTTAATAGATGATGTTAGCGTTGCGTTAAGCTCTGTTAATGATATGCTGATAAAACGCAATATGAAAACTATTGATATACAGGATTATTATAACTATATTGATACTCCAATAATTAGATTTTATGAACACCTGTTTGATTTGAATATAGTTACCTTTGATACCATTGCAAAGGAATTTGCCATAGGCTATGACAAGCATATACCAGAAAATCCTGTCATGGATAACGCAAGAGAAATGCTAGGCTTTTTCAAGGAACAATCTATTAGTCAGTTGATTATATCAGCCTCTAATCAAGAAAAAATTGATGCAGCTGCAAAGGCATACGGCTTATATGAATATTTTGCCTGTGTGTCAGGTGCTGATAATATAAATGCAGAAAGTAAGATACATAGGGCGAAAAATATTATAAAATCATTTAACAGTTCATGGGATAAAACACTAGTAATAGGGGATACCCTGCATGATTTTCAAATGGCACAGCACCTTGGTGTTGACTGCGTCTTATTGTCAAGGGGGCATCAAGGTAAAGCAGACCTACAAACCGCCAATGTACCAGTTATAGATAATTTAATTGACCTAGCAGAGCTAGTGTAATTCTGGTATAATTTGTTTTATGATTTTTAAGCTTTATTATCATATGTTAATGATTTTGGACTGCTTATAATGGTACACTTATCCAAGAGGTGATGATATGAAGTATAAAATTATTAATGATATGAAGATACCTATGTGTGTTATTGGTACATGGGCATGGGGACGTGGCGTAAACGGTGGTAAAATGATTTTTGGTACATCAACAGACACAGAACAATTAAAATGTGTTTATGGTTCAGCATACAAAAATGGTTTGACAATGTGGGACACAGCAGCAGTTTATGGAAACGGCACTGCTGAAAAGATATTAGGCGAGTACGCTAATAAGTGTGATGACGCCATTATTTCTACTAAATTTACTCCAAATAAACATAACACCAATAAAATTGCTGATACCTTAGATAATAGCTTAATTAGATTACGCAGAGATTATGTGGACATATACTGGTTACATATGCCTATAAATATTGAGGAAAATATTAAAATGCTTATATCCTTAGTACACAGTGGTAAAATTAGAAATATTGGTGTGTCTAATTTTAATTTAAGAGAGATAAAGATTGCAAATGATATATTAAAAAAATCTAATACGAAATTATTTGGGGTTCAAAATCATTTCAGCTTACTTTATAGACAAAGCGAAAAATCAGGTATTTTAGATTGGTGTTTACGAAATGAAGTTGCATTTTTTGGATATATGGTGTTAGAGCAGGGTGCTTTAACAGAGAAATATAACTGTAGCCGTGGTTTGCCACTGCTTTCCAGACGTGGTTTAACTTTTACAAAAAATAAACTATCACTGATAGCACCACTTATTGCAGAAATGAAAAACATAGGATATAAATATTTTGCTGATGTTCCCCAAATAGCTGTTGCATGGGCAATAGCCAAAGGGGTTATCCCTATTGTTGGTATTACCAAGGTGTGTCAGGTGGAAAAATTATCTGATGTTGACAGCATAACGCTTACAGCGAAAGAGATAGAAGCATTAGAAGCTGTTGCTACAAAAACAGGTGTTAGCATAAAGGCATCATGGGAAAACTATATGGAAAATGAGTGATAGTGTATGATGGACAATTTTGAAAAACTCGTTGAATTACTGGAGAAATATTTTGATGTGAATATAGACAGACCTTCAATAGGTATGCTGGCTAGGCTGTTTAAAGAGGTGAGGATTAATAAGTACGATAACCTGATATATTTAGGCTCGGAGAATAGCAACATATATTTTGTTGTATCTGGGATATTGCGTGATTATTATATAGATAGCGACGGGAAGGATAGAACACGTTTTTTCATATCTGAAGGTTCAATGTGTGGTGAGGATAGCTTGTTCATAGGCAGTAGCTCTTTTACCTGTACACAGGCATTAGAGGATTGTGTACTGCTTACCATAACCGGTGAGGATTTTAGATATATAATATCAAAATATGAGCAGTTTAAGGATATGTGGGTAAAAGCCTTGGAGGGTGCGTTAGCGTATAAGATTAAACGAGAAAATAGTCTGTTAATGAAAAATGCAGCACAGCGATACATGGATTTTTTGGTTGACTATCCAGAGCTGGAAAAACGTATCAGACAAAAATATATTGCTTCCTATTTAGGTATAACACCTGTTTCCCTTAGCCGTTTACGAAAGACACTACAAAAAAATGGAGGGGCTGTGACGAAATGAAATTTTCGTAGCAGTCCATTTTTGATTTTAGAAATACAAACAAATAGTTACAACGGGCTGTTTCTGCAAAATTTGTTTACTGTCTAATTTTTTGTTGGAATTTATATTAATTATTTTATAAGAGCTTGATATTCTATAATGTATACTTAATATTGTGAAAACATTAACAAAGTGCAAATATAAAGCTATAATACAATAGTTAGCTTGCTAACTATTAACAAACTAATTAAATACATTGGGTGAGGAGATATCGATGAAAAGTTTTCATTATATGATGATGGCAACACAATCCGTTTTTCAAAAAAAAATCTTAGAAGTAACAGGTAAACATGGATTGCTTCCGGGGCAGCCAAAGGTTTTAGACTTTTTAAAGGATAATGATGGTTGTGAACAAAAGGAGATAGCGAAGGGCTGTTGTTTAGAACCAGCTACGGTTACAGGGGTTATGGGACGTATGGAAAAAAGTGGCTTAATTACACGAACACAGTTAAACGGTAACAGACGTTCTTTATATGTCTTTATGACTGAAAAAGGCAGGGAAATGTCAAAAGTAGTGCAGACGACCTTTTCAGCACAGGAGAATAGGGTGTTTACCGATTTTACAGATGGGGAGAAAAAAGAATTTATTAGATTGTTGGGGAAAGTTTATAAAAATTTGCAAGGGGAAGAACTATGAGAAAAAAAGAATTAATAAAGCGATACTTAATATTTTTGATTGGACTCTTTGTTAATGCCTTGGGTGTTAGCTTTGTTACAAAGGCAAGCTTAGGCACTAGTCCAATTTCCAGTATTCCATATACACTTAGCCTAAGATTTACACCTACATTGGGTCAGTTTACTATTGCTTTTAGCGTACTACTGATTATTCTACAGGTAATTATCCTTAGAAAAAGATTTAAATTACAGCAATTATTACAAATTCCAGTGTCAATTCTTTTTGGTGTATTCATAGATTTTACAATGGAAATATTGTGGTTTATAAACCCTAGTAATTATTTACTGAAGGTGGTTTCGCTGCTGTGTGGTTGTTTAATTTTAGGTTTTGGTGTATACATTGAGGTTTTGGCTAATGTGGTAATGTTGCCTGGTGAGGCTTTTGTAAAGGCTATTTCATGTACATACAATACTGAATTCGGTATTACAAAGGTTATCTTTGATGCAACGATGACTATCTCTGCTGGTATAATAGCCTTTGTGTTGTTTCATCAGCTTGAGGGTGTACGGGAGGGTACAATAGTAGCCGCTTTTATAGTAGGCATTATTGCTAGAGTATTTATAAAAAAATTAGGCTTTTTAGAGCAAGCTCTATTTGGTGAAGCACGAGGATGTATTCAATAACATATATGCTAAAAGGTATATTATGTTTTTTAGAATTTCAATGCGAAACCGACAAACATCTAGTTATATCTAGCGGTACTGATTTGTAATATAATAAATGCTGTCACCCTGTCCTTTAGATATGTTGCTCATTTTTTATAATAATATTGGCTACCGCAGTGCCTAGTGCCAGATGACCAATCTCGTCCAAATGCTCATCATCTATTGTGCTAGGGCTTGCTAATACTGCACCGTCTAAAAACATACAACCGTTGTTAACCGCTATTTTTTTGTACTCTCTGCCTAGAGCGTAGCTGTTGAATATGGATTTTTTGTTAAAGTCCGGGTCATAACCTGTTATACCCATATGCTTACCTAAATGTATAGGGGAAATAATCAGTATGTTACTGTTGCTGTTTATAACCGATTTAACAGCTTTTATAATCGCTTCCAAACCATTAGCTATATCAGTGGCAGAGGCATTAAAAGCTTGTTTGCAATCATTAGTACCTAACATAATTATTAAATAATCCAGTGGCGTGTGGGATTGCACGCAGGGTATTATATAGTCATAACCGTTTTTATAAGGTCGTTTGGTATCGTTGAACACTGTTGTTCTGCCAGGACAGCCTTCTTCTATTATGTGGTAGTTATCACCTAGTAGTCCTTGCAATACGCCTGTGTAACGTATGTTATAATCAAAACGACCACTACCATCTGGTTTATATCCATATGTATTAGAATCTCCAAAGCAAAGTATGTTTTTCATAATGTACGCTCCTTTCATACGCAATAATATCATAGTAAACATATATGAATTATATAATATAAAGATTATATATCCAGAGGGATTCTTTGTCAACAGTTGTGTTAAACAAAATTTTGAACCATAAATCTTGCAACCCCCAATAATATTATCAGGTGATTAGCTTAAAAATACAGTTTTTTTCACCCTGCAAATAAAATGGAATTCTGAAAAAAATAAATTCGCATATCTATAGAATAGTATCTAAAGTACTGTTATATAAACTTTGTCTATTTTTTATGGAAAGAGTGGTATAATGAATTGTAGAATTGTAGATTTGCGTCATAAAGAGGTTATCAATGCAAAGGATGGTGCACGCCTCGGCTTTGTTGACGATGTAGAGGTAGATACCTGTACAGCTTGTTTAGTATCTATTGTTATATATGGTCGTTTAAAATGTTTTGGCTTACTTGGCAGGTGTGACGACATTGTCATAAGCTGGAAATCAATAGAGCTTATAGGCGAGGATACAATTTTAGTAAACCATTGCTGTCAACCAAAGAGAAAAAAGAAAATTAGATTACCTTTTTCTTTTTAATATGCAGAAAAGCTAAAAAACACTTGCATTCCCACGTTTTATATGGTAGAATACTTAGGCAATACGCACGTTGACACTTGTCAAAAGGGTGCTGTTTAGCCATAAACAGTTGTTTTGATAAATTATAAGTGCAACGGAGGATTTAACCAAGGAGGAAATTAAAATGGCAGTAGTATCAATGAAACAACTTTTGGAGGCCGGTGTACATTTTGGTCACCAAACAAGAAGATGGAACCCTAAGATGGCAGAATACATCTTCACAGAGCGTAACGGTATCTATATCATCGACCTACAGAAAACTGTTAAGAAATTAGAGGAAGCATATGCTTTTGTTCGTGATCTTTCAGTTGAGGGTAAAAGTGTACTATTCGTAGGCACAAAAAAACAGGCTCAAGATTCTGTTAAAGAAGAGGCTGAGCGTGCAGGTGCTTATTATGTAAACGCTAGATGGTTAGGCGGTATGCTAACTAACTTTACAACAATAAAAAGAAGAATAGCTCGTTTAAAGCAGCTTCGTAAAATGGAGGAAGACGGTACATTTGAGCTTCTACCAAAGAAGGAAGTTATCAAGTTAAATCATGAGATTGAAAAGCTTGAGAAATTTATGGGCGGCATTAAAGAGATGAAGGACGCACCTGGTGCTTTGTTCATCGTTGACCCACGCAAGGAAAGAATTGCAGTAGCAGAGGCTAAAAATCTAGGTATTCCTATTGTAGCTATTGTTGATACAAACTGTGACCCTGATGAAATTGATTACGTTATTCCTGGTAATGACGATGCTATCCGTGCTGTTAAGCTAATTGCTGGCACAATGGCAAATGCTATTATCGAAGGTAACGAGGGTCAGATGGGTGCGGCTGCAAAGGACAACGAAGCAGAAAAAACTGCTGAAGCAGCAGAATAAAGTTGTTTTAATGTGAAATTATCAGGGTGGGTTTTCCTGCCCTGTATTACTGTATAATACAATTTAAATATGAGAGGGATGTTTTAAATGGCTTTTACAGCAAAAGACGTTAAGGCTCTAAGAGAAAAAACCGGTTGCGGTATGATGGATTGTAAAAAAGCACTAACAGAGGCTAATGGCGATATGGACGTAGCTTTAGACTTTTTAAGAGAACAAGGCTTGGCTAAACAAGCTAAGAAGAGTGGCAGAATTGCAGCTGAGGGTGTTGCTTATGCAAAAACTAATGCTGATGGTACAGTTGGTGTAGTTATCGAGGTTAATGCAGAAACTGATTTTGTTGCCAAAAATGCTGACTTCCAAGCCTTTGTTGACACTTGTGCTCAGACAGTTATGGATAATAATCCTGCTGATGTAGATGCGTTATTAGCTTTAAATGCATCTGGTGCTGACACAACAATTGCTGATATGCTACAGGAAAAGGTTTTGACAATAGGCGAGAACATTAAAATTCGTCGTTTTGCTCGTTATGAGGGCAGCGTAGCTGCTTATATTCATGCTGCTGGTAGAATTGGTGTTTTAGTAAACTTTGATACTGATGTTGCTGCTAATGATGGGTTCGCAGCATATGCCAAAGATATTGCAATGCAGATCGCAGCAGCAAATCCATTGTTCTTAAATGAGGCAGCTGTGCCAGCTGATGTCATTGAGCATGAGAAAAAGATTTTAGCTGAGCAGGTAGCCAATGAGGGTAAACCAGCCGCTATTATTGATAAAATTGTTATGGGCAAAATAGGTAAATACTATAAAGAAAACTGCTTGGTAGATCAACCATTTGTTAAAGACCCTGATTTATCTGTTACAAAGTACACAGCTAATGTGGCTAAGGAGCTTGGCGGTAAAATTGCAATCACAGGCTTTGTTCGCTTTGAAAAGGGCGAGGGCTTGGAAAAACGTGAGGACAATTTTGCAGATGAAGTTGCTAGTATGGTAAAATAAGTCATTGTTTAGTAACACTGGCTTAAAGTTATTTTATTATAGCTGTAGCATTTACGTAGGCTGTTTTTTGTTTTCGTAAAAAACTGTTTAAATTTTAATATTTATATATGAGGGGTGTCTTTGAAGACGCCCCTCATATATTGTTATATATACATTAATAACATAGTAAAATATAAAAACATTTCTCAATTGTTGAAATGGATAATTTAAGGACAAGTCCTTGTGGTGTAGACGGCTTGTATAAATAATATAATAGTTAATGAAATGTAAATGATAATGTTACTTTTAATTAATGGTATATAGTTAATTGTGTCGGATGGGGGTAGACCCTACCTCTCACACCACCTTGCGTACCGTTGGGTACACGATAGTTCAATAGTTTTAGCGTAACACCCCATATCCAATTGGA
>DGFJ01000024.1:0-187 GCA_002391625.1 Ruminococcaceae bacterium UBA3903
GTATAACGGTTATAAGGTATATTGGTCAGACGGTGGTCAAATAATACCTCCACTTGATAAAAATATAATATCATATGTAAATAATATAGTTGACTACAATAAAATTAAAACGACTAACCAGCTGGAAGCAATGAAAAGTGGATTATTTAACGTAATTGGTAATGAGGTTGAAAACGCTTTTATAGAT
>DGFJ01000024.1:329-6751 GCA_002391625.1 Ruminococcaceae bacterium UBA3903
AGGTTGAAAACGCTTTTATAGATAGTGTAAAAAAAATCACCTTTACTGCAAAGGACCTATCAAAGGAAAAATCAAAGCTAAAAATTGTTTACACACCTTTACATGGTGCAGGCAATGTTCCAGTACAAAGGATTTTAAAAGAAAACGGTTACAAAAACGTTTACGTAGTAAAGGAACAGGAACAGCCAAACGGTGATTTTTCAACAGTGAAATCACCTAACCCAGAGGATATAAAAGCCTTTGAAATGGCGTTGCTACTAGCCAAAGAGAAGGATGCTGATATAGTCTTGGCAACAGACCCTGATGCGGACAGGCTAGGGGTATATGTTAAAGACAACAAAGGTCGGTACACTTGTTTTAACGGAAATATGATAGGCTCTATAATGGCTGAATACATTTTATCCCAAATGAAATTTTCCAATTCTATACCTACTAACGGTGCTATTGTAAAAACAATTGTGACAACTAAAATGCTAAAGGCTATTGCTGAAAGTTATGGTGTGTCAGTGGTTCAGGTATTAACAGGTTTTAAATATATAGGTGCTAAAATTAATGAATTTTTTGAGCTAAGAACCTACCATTACATTTTGGGTGTTGAGGAAAGCTATGGTTATCTGCCAGGTACATATGTTAGAGATAAGGATGCTATTGGTTCAGTTGCCGTGCTATGTGAAATGGCAGCCTACTATAAAAGCATAGGTGTTGACCTGTGTCAGGTGATGGAAGATATGTATAAGTGCTATGGCTACTATAAAGAGCAATTGTTTTCTATAGCATTGGAAGGTGTGGCGGGTGAGGAAAAAATTAAAACGATTATGATGGTATTAAGACAAAATCCACCACAGCAAATAGGTGAATACAAGGTATGCAATATTTTAGATTATCAGGAACAAACAGAACTAAATGTTGCTTTAAATACAAAAAAGCTACTGAAAACAAATAGGTCAAATGTTATGTACTTTGAAATGGAAAATGATAGCTTTTGCTGTGTAAGACCATCGGGTACAGAGCCAAAAATAAAAATATATTTAGGTGTAAGGGAGAAATCCTCCACAAGGGCAGATGAAAAGCTACAAGATATTAAAAATGATATATATGCACTGTTTAAATAACCAAGGGAGGTGTTTATTATGATAACAGGATATACAGGAGAAAAACATAATAAAAACTTGATAATAGAAGATTTATTTAAACTAGAACCAGCCTATAAGGATTATTTATGGGGTGGCACAACCTTAAAGAAAAAGTATGATAAGAATTGCAGACTAAATAAGGTGGCCGAAAGCTGGGAGCTGTCAGCACATCCAGATGGGCTATGCAGAATAGCTACTGGACGTTTTTCTGGTGAAACCTTTGACAATTTTATAAATGATGTTGGCATACAGGCATTGGGCAAAAAGTATAGTGACCATCAAGAATTTCCTTTACTAATCAAATTTATTGATGCACAGCAGCCACTGTCAATACAAATACATCCAGATGATATTTATGCTGAAAAGGTGGAGCATGGTCAAGGAAAAACTGAAATGTGGTATGTTGTTGATTGTGAAGAAAATGCTTTTATCTATTATGGACTAAAGGAAAAAACCTCTAAAAAGGAAATAGCAGAAAGAGTTAAAAACAACTCTATTACGGAGATTCTAAACAAGGTCTATGTTCATAAGGGCGATGCATTTTTTGTACAGGCAGGCACTATACACGCTATTGGCAAGGGAATTTTAATTTGTGAAATACAACAAAATTCCAACAGCACTTACAGATTATATGACTATGACAGAAGAGATAAAGATGGAAACACACGGGAATTGCAGTTAAATAAGGCACTGGATGTTGTCAACGTAGACAAAGCAGACAATGGTTGTTATCATCACAACGTACGTAAGCATAATGGCTACAATACACAGATTTTAGCGGAATGTGATTACTTTACAACAATAAAATATGATGTGACAACAACAGCAGATATAAAGGTGACCGACGATTCCTTTGTAGCAATTACAATAGTTGATGGTTTTGGAACAGTAGAGGATAATACCATGGCAATCAAATTTAAACCGGGAGATACAATTTTCGCAACAGCAGGAAACAGACAAATTACAGTCAGCGGACAATGTTTATTACTTATTTCACATATGTAAAAGGAAAGGAAAATAATTATGAAAAACGCATTAATTACAGGTATATCAGGACAGGACGGCAGTTATCTAACAGAACTATTATTGGAAAAAGGCTACAATGTATATGGACTTTTTAGACGCAGAAGTACTGGCGAATATGGCAATGTAGCACATTTGGCAGATAAAATACATTTTATCTATGGAGATATGAGTGACCTGTCGTCGTTAATAACAGCAATAATAGAAAGCAACCCAGACGAGATATATAACCTAGCGGCACAATCATACGTAGCTGTGTCATGGGCAGAGCCATTGTTTACTAACGATGTAAACGGAGCTGGCGTAGCTAAATTATTAGAGGCAGTAAAATTAGTGAAGCCAGACACTAGGGTGTATCAGGCATCTACCAGTGAGATGTTTGGTAAAGTACAGCAGATACCACAAAGTGAAACTACACCATTTTATCCACGCAGCCCATATGGAGTATCCAAGCTGTACGCACACTGGATAGCAAAGAATTACAGAGAAAGCTACAATATGTTTGTTTCCTGCGGAATTTTGTTTAACCATGAATCACAACGCAGAGGAAAAGAATTTGTAACCAGAAAGATTACAAATACGGTAGCAAAAA
Source organism: Ruminococcaceae bacterium UBA3903 (assembly GCA_002391625.1). GTDB lineage: Bacteria > Bacillota > Clostridia > Oscillospirales > Acutalibacteraceae > UBA3903. The sequence goes on from DGFJ01000024.1 coordinate 3,078, forward strand.
TTAAATATGGAAAGACTGATTGTCTGTATTTAGGTAACTTGGATTCAAAGCGAGATTGGGGACATTCCAAGGATTATGTATATGCCATGTGGAAAATGCTGCAGCATACAGAGCCAGACGATTTTGTTATAGCAACCGGCAAAACCTACACAGTACGAGAATTTGTAGAGGCAGCATTTTTGTGCGTGGGAATAAACATAGTTTGGCAGGGTAAAGGTGCCAATGAGTGCGGTATAGATGCCGAAACTAAAAAAACTCTGGTAAAGGTTGACAACAAGCTATATAGACCGGCAGAGGTAGAATTATTAATGGGTGACAGTACAAAGGCTCAAAAGCTTTTAAATTGGTATCCAAAATATAACTTACAATCACTGGTTAAATGTATGATAGATAATGATTTAGAATTAGAAAAGTAAAACGGAGATGTTCCTATGGATATGTTAAACAGCAAGGTTCTTATAACAGGTGGTACAGGCTTTATTGGCAGTCACTTAGTAAACAGTTTAAAGCTTAATGGCTTTAAATCGGTGGTGGCTGTTGGTAGCGAAAGCTATAATCTGTTAGATACCACACAAATTGAAAAGCTTTTTACTGATGTACAGCCAGACATTGTAATTCATATGGCGGCTAAGGTAGGCGGCATAGCCCATATAAATCAATATCCTGCTGACTACTACTATGAAAATATATGTATGTGTACACAGCTGCTTAATCAATGTAAGAAATATAAAATTAAAAAATTTGTGGCGATAGGAACAAATTGCTCATATCCAGAAAATATTAATGTCCCATTTAAAGAGGAGGATCTGTTTAATGGTTATCCACAAAAAACAAATGCCTCATACGGGATGGTAAAGCGAGCATTTTATCAGCAGTGCGTATCCTATAAGCAACAGTACGGGCAGGACTTTATATATTTAATTCCAACAAATGCTTATGGTATTGGTGACCACTTTGATAATGAATCAGGTCATGTTATACCCTCATTAATAAATAAGTTTAGTACAGCGGTCAAAGAAAATAAAGCCGTTATATTGTGGGGCAGCGGAAGGGCCACGCGAGAGTTTATGTACATAGATGATGTGTGTAGCTGTATTACAAAAGCCCTGTTCCTATATTCAGACTCTACACCAATGAATATAGGAACAGGTGTAGAAACCTCTATAAAGGATTTAGCAGAAAATATAGCCGGTATTACAGGGTACACCAAAGAAATAATATGGGATACAACAAAACCAGAGGGTTATATGCGTAAATGCCTAGACAATAGCAAAATGATAAATTGCTTTGGCAGATTACCTTTTATATCCTTGGATGAAGGGCTGGTAAAAACAATTAATTGGGCAAAAGCAAACAATCTTATTTAAGTAGGTAATTGAAAATGAGTAAAAACAAATCTTTATATAGGCTGCTTTTAGTGGTTGCCTTGCCTATAACATTGCAGTGTATTATGCAGTCCCTGCTGCCTGTTATAGATGAAATAATGGTAGGACAGCTACAGGAAACATCAATAGCTGCATTGACAGCCAGTAATCGTATATACAACATTTACTATTATATTGTGCTGGCACTTTCCGGTGCTACAGCCATATTTGTTACACAGTTTTGGGGCAATAATAAAAAGGATAGCATACCGAAAGCTTTTAAAATTCCCATTATAATTGGTTTAGCAGCTTTGGCGTTATATCTGATAGTTGCTTTTTTAATGCCACAGCAAAGTGTTGAAGTTTTCTCTAATGACCAACAGGTAGTTGAAATTGGTATTGTATTGCAAAAAATATATGCATTAAGTGCTATTCCTATTTTACTTACAAATTTATATTCAACATTACTTAGAAGCACATATAATGTAAAAATCCCCATGCTGATTGGTATTTTTAGCGTTGTAATCAATACATTATTAAATTACGTGTTGATTTCTGGATTTTATTTTGTACCCAAATTGGGTGTGTATGGAGCTGCCATAGCAACCTTAATTGCTAGATTTTTAGAAGCTACATTGCTAATACTATATGTTTATGTAAAAAAACACAACATATCCTTTAATATCATAAAGATACTTAGAAGTAAGCTGGATGTGGATTTTACAAGAGCCTATTACAAAGCTATGATTCCACTGCTGACTCTCAATATTTTGTTTATTTTAGCCGATACATCCTACTCTGCTATATACGGTCAAATGGGTACAGCAAGCTTAACAGCAGCTTCCATAATGTTTCCAATACAAGGCTTTTCCATAGGGCTATTTAGTGGATTGGCTACTGCTACTGCTATTATTTTAGGTAACCAGTTAGGCTGTCAAAAGTATCAGACTGCTATTGATTATTCAAGACAAATTTTGAAAATCACTACAATATTAACAATCATTATATCGGTAATTTTAGGTGGAGTATCATACCTATATGTGTCATTTTATAATGTATCTGCGGAAGTGCAATTTAATGCACAAATATTAGTAATAGTGTCCGCCGTATTTTTAACGGTGCGTGTACTTAATATGGTAATGTGTCAGGGTGTAATACAAAGTGGCGGAGATACAAAGTTTATATTGATTTTGGATATTATTGGACCATGGTGTATAGGTGTACCGCTGGCATTTTTAGGTGCTATTGTTTTACATCTGCCAATATATACTGTGTATATATTGATTTCCATGGAAGAGGTTGTACGGTTAATCTTAGGCTTAATAAAGGTGTTAAAAGGCAATTGGGCAAAAAACCTAGTTAGCGATTTATCCGTTTAATATAGGAGGATTTTTTTAAAATGAATAATACAATAAATTTTATAACAGACAATAATATAAATATAGAAATATATTTAACAACAGACAATTACTTAAGGGTTAAATGTGCTGTAGCAAATGAAAATTACTGCCAAAATCAATTTAAGATTCATAAAGAACCAAAGGACATAAACATAATAGATGGAAGAAAATTTGTTGTGGGTAGCTTTACTGTTATTAAAGAATCAGAGGGCTACACCCTTTTAGACAAAAAAAGTGTGCCGATTTATACATCTAAAATAGAGGTTATTCTGGATAAAAACGGCACTTTTGTTCCTATTGAAACAAAGTGGGATAGGGTAGGTTTAGTTCAGGAATTGTGTGAAATCCGCACATACCACGGTAAATACAAGTTTTTGGGAATGGGTGAAGCCTGTGATACACTACTACTAAACAATAGTCAGTTCAAGCTGTACCATGTAGCTGATTTGGGCAATCAAGAAAAAATGTATATTCCCTTTTACTTTACGAATGCAGGCTACGCCGTATATTACAACGCTAACGGTAATGATGAATTTAAATTTTTAGACAACACCTCCACAGCAACAGTTCAGTACAATACTAAGCAACTATACTTTGATTGTTATATGTACACCGAGAATACACCCAAAAAAGTTGTAGGCCGCTTTTATGAATTTTCTAATGCCTGTTCAATTTTACCAAAATGGACGTTTGGATACATTCAATCCAAATTTGGTTATCAAACAGAACAGGAAATCTATGATTTACTGGAGCAAATTGATAAATACAAAATGCCTGTCAGTGCTATTGTTATTGATTTACACTGGTATAAAAGAATGGGCGATTTAGACTGGAATATGGACAAATTTCCACATCACAAGGAGCTGTGTGCAGAGCTTAAAAAACGTGATATTAAGCTGTTAACTATATC
>DGFJ01000020.1:0-43484 GCA_002391625.1 Ruminococcaceae bacterium UBA3903
CAGTAAAACAGCCTGCCATTTATTATTATATCCCCTGAAAAGCCTACAATTGGTTGCTTTTAAGGCTAACAAAAGCTATGCACCCCAAAATTCCAAGCAAATAAAAGGGGCTTGACCTAGGCTTACTTCAGATTTTACCTCATGATGAACAACACTCTTGCCCTTTGCTAACAGCTCCTACTACAAAGCCTGTAACGTACCTTCACCCCCAGGTACCCCCATTTAGGGTAAACCTAAAAAAAGGACACGGTTAACCACCGTGTCCTAAATTAATATTATTTTGGTTTTTGGCTGTCTAAGTGATATGCTCCCCGCCGCCTACGCTGACGTATAGATGCTGAGAACTTATACTTTGACAATAATACTGTGCTGAGCTTAAACGGGCTGACCCGTGTGTACCACGGTTATTTATATCCGAATTCATATAAATCAGATAGAGATATTTAAAGCAACCTCATACAGGTCTTTATCAAAATGACGCTTCATGTTTAGTGCCTCTGTAATATCAAAGTCAACAATTTTTCCACCCTGCATAGCCACAACACGGTTACCGATACCCTTTGTTATTAAATCAACTGCATGATGTCCCATTGCACTTGCCACTACCCTATCTCTTAGTGTTGGAGAACCTCCACGCTGAACGTGACCTAAAACTGTGGCACGGGTTTCAATACCTGTCTTTTCCTCTATGTATTTAGCTATATCTGCTACACCACCGATACCCTCAGCAACAATAACGATAAAATGCTTTTTACCAGAGCTTTGTGTAAATCTCATACGCTCAATAACATCACGGTCAAGGTCGTATGGTATTTCAGGTACTAGGATAGATGTAGCACCTACTGCTATACCTGTTTCCAAGGCTATGTCACCGCAACGTCTGCCCATAACCTCTACAACACTGCAGCGGTCATGTGACTGTGCTGTGTCACGGATACGGTCTACCATTTCCATGGCTGTGTTCATGGCTGTATCAAAGCCTACGGTGTAATCACTGCACGCTATATCATTGTCGATAGTACCAGGGATGCCTACACATGGTATGCCCTGTCCTGTTAAATCTCTGGCACCTCTAAAGGAACCATCGCCGCCTATTACAACAACACCGTCAACACCTAAATCACGACAGGTTTGTGCGGCTTTTTCAACACCTGCCGGTGTGTTATATTCTTCACTTCTAGCTGTATATAGGATTGTGCCGCCTCTGTGGATAATGTCAGAAACAGAACGCAAATTCATTTCAAACACATCACCGTTTAATAAACCGTTATATCCACGATGCACACCGATAACCCTCAATCCTTGGGAAAGAGCAGTTCTCGCAACGGCTCTAACCGCCGCATTCATTCCAGGGGCATCACCGCCACTTGTTAATACTGCAATTGCTCTTGCTGCCATAACTCATTCCTCCGATTAAGTAATATTATAAATAAAATAGTAAAAATTGCTTACCTACAATTATAGCCAATGGCGACATAATAATCAAGGCTTTTTTACTATTTTACAAAGATTTTATTTTACAGCTACGTTTTTCTCCCCTAATTGGCTCTTTAATTCATCTACCAATACTTGGTTTAAATCTACCCACAAATTAGCAGGTGCTTTTAGTTTTCTTTTACTGTCCGATAAATAGAACACCACAGGATTTCTGCCATCAAATACAGCTAACAGCTGTAAAGCTTTTTTATATTCCTTACACTCCATATTAGGTACTCGCAGATACAGCACAGGCAGCGCTTTTCTCTGTCCTGTTTGTGGTACAGCTTGTGACGCTGTGGAGCTGCTGCTGTTTAGGATAACATCCTCCACCCTTTTAGGTGCAATGGCAACGTGGTTACACAATAGCTTTGTTTCCTCGTCCTCTTTTTTGCTGACCGTACCTACCAGCTGTACCACGTTGCCCTCCATAAACAGCGTACCGTAATCTGACAAAGTTTTTGGAAACACCAGCACCTCCATACTGCCGTATCTGTCCTCCACCGTTACAAAAGCCATTAACGTGTTATTTTTGGTAGTTTTCAGCTTAACGCTGCTGACAATGGCAAGCACCCTAACGGTAGCACCGTCACGGTAGCGTTTCTCCGTATTGTCGCTGTCTATTATATCCCCTATCCTATCGGCCTTTATTGCCACGGCAATATCATCATACTGTGCCATAGGATGTCCCGACAAATACATACCTGCTATTTCCTTTTCCATGTACAATTTTTCCGCCATGGTAAAATCCGACATGGTTGGAATATTCACAGGCTGAGCAGTACCGTCGGAGCTGTCAAAGAAGCTTAGCTGTCCCTCCATGTTTTTTTTACGGTCATGGTCTAAGCCGTCCATTAAGGGCTTAATACTGCTTAGCATTTCTCGTCTGTTATTGCCTAGGTTATCTAAAGCACCACACTTTATCAGACTTTCTACTCCACGGCTGTTCATATTTTTACCGTACAGTCTTTTGCAAAAATCATAAAAAGACTTGTACCTGCCGTTTTTACGATACTGTACCACGTTATCAATAAACGTCTTCCCTAGGTTTTTTACCGCCATTAAACCAAAGCGTATATCGTTACCGCTAACTGTAAAGCCATTTGTGCTTATGTTTACATCCGGCGGCAGGACATTAATGCCCAGACGGTGACACTCTGCCATATAAGTGGCTAGCTTGTTGGTGTTGTCCAACACACTGGTAAGCAGTGCCGCCATATACTCCTTGGGATAGTGACACTTCATCCATGCTGTTTTGTAGGATATGTGTGCATACGCCGCCGCATGGGATTTGTTAAAGGCATAGGAAGCAAAGCCTTCCATCTCGCTATATATTGAATCTGCCACGTCCCTTGGCACACCACGTCTAAGACAGCCCTCAACCTCTACATTGCCCATTTCATCTGTCAAGCCGTTAATAAATATCTGATGCTCCCGCTCCATAACATCCTTTTTCTTTTTTGACATAGCACGTCTAACAATATCCGCACGACCTAAGGAGTATCCCGCCAGACTTCTAAAAATCTGCATAACCTGCTCCTGATACACTATACAGCCATAGGTTACGTCCAAAATATCCTTTAACAGCGGATGCTTATAGGTAACACGGTGTGGGTGATGCCGGTTTTCAATATACCTTGGGATAGAGTCCATTGGGCCTGGTCGGTACAGGGAAATAACAGCTATTAAGTCCTCTACTGTTTCAGGCTTTAGCTGTGTCAGCACGCTTTTCATACCAGCACTTTCAAACTGAAAAACACCCTCTGACAGACCTTGGGACAGCATATCAAATACCGCCTTGTCGTCGTCCCTTATGTCCTCGTTGCTGTAGCTTGGGTTTACCGTCCTTATTACAGCCTCGGCATCATGTATAACCGTTAAATTACGCAGTCCTAAAAAGTCCATTTTTAACAGACCCAGCTCCTCTAAACGTGTCATTGTGTACTGGGTAACTGTTGCTTCATCGTTTTTGGCTAATGGCACATAAAAGCTGACAGGCTTTTCTGTTATAACCACACCAGCGGCATGGGTAGTAGCGTGACGTGGCATACCCTCTATACTCATGGCTACATTAATAAGGTTATGTATGCTTTCGTCTGTATCGTACTGCTCCTTTAGCTGTGGTGACTGTGTCATTGCCTTTTCAATCGTCATGCCAATTTCAAAGGGAACCAGCTTTGCCACACCGTCAACAACACCGTAGGGTATGGATAAGGCACGTCCTACATCTCGTATTGCACCTCGTGCCGCCATGGTGCCAAATGCAATTATTTGTGCTACATGGTCATCGCCGTATTTCCTTATTACATAGTCAATAACCTCCTGCCGTCTGTCCTTGCAAAAGTCTATATCAAAATCCGGCATACTAACACGCTCTGGATTTAGGAAGCGTTCAAACAAAAGGTTGTACTTTATAGGGTCAATGCCTGTAATACCTATACAATATGCCGCCAAGCTGCCTGCACCAGAGCCTCTGCCTGGGCCTACAGGGATACCAACAGATTTGGCATACTGTATAAAGTCATTTACAATGAGATAATAATCCACATAGCCCATTTTGTTTACAATATCCAGCTCATATTCTAAACGGTTAATCAAGCCCTTGTCTGGGTTATCACCATAATGCCTGTATAAGCCTGTATAGCATTGCTCCCGAAAATATTCGTAATGATTACGGTTGTCAGGCACGTCAAAATGCGGCAGCTTTGTAGAGCCAAATTCAAAGTCAAAGCCACACATATCAGCTATTTTTTGGGTGTTATCTATTGCCTGTGGACAGTCCTTAAAAAGCTGCCGCATTTCCTCCTCTGACTTTAGGTAAAATTCATCAGTAGGAAACTCCATTTTGTTATCATCTAAAACAGTATGGTTTGTCTGTATGCACAGTAGGATACCATGTGTACTGCTGTCCTCTTTTTTTATATAGTGGCAATCATTGGTGGCTACCAAAGGAATACCCGTTTCCTTAGAAATCCTAATCAGCTGTTTATTAACAGCCTTTTGGTCGGTAATGCCATGGTCCTGAAGCTCTAGATAATAGTTACCCCTGCCAAACAGCTTATCATAGTACATAGCCTTTTCCTTAGCACCTGTGTAGTTACCCATTAATATCAGCCGTGGCAGCTCACCTGCCAAGCAGGCAGACAGGCACACCAATCCGTCGCTGTGGTGCTTAAGCAATTCATCATCAATACGAGGTTTATTGTAAAAGCCCTCTGTAAAGCCCTTTGAAACCATTTCAATTAAATTTTGGTACCCCGTATTATTTTTACACAATAACACCATATGGTAGCTGCTGCGGTCCATGTCTGACATTTTGTCCAGACGTGAACGTGGCGCTACATATACCTCACAGCCTATTATAGGGTGTATGCCCTGCTCCTGTGCTATTTTGTAAAAATCCACAGCACCGTACATAACACCGTGGTCGGTAACAGCCACAGCGTTTTGGTTGCTTGCCTTAACAGCCGACACCAAATCTGTTAACCGACAGGCACCGTCTAACAGGCTGTATTCGCTATGTACATGTAAATGAACAAAGGACATATCATCACCCCTTTTAATCTAAGTTAAATTTTTTCTGCAAAGGCTGTAATGCGTTTAATGCGATGGTTAACACCGCTGCGGCTTATAGGTGGCTCAAGCATCGTGCCTAGGTCACGCAGGGACAGCTCGGGGTTGTCCAATCGCAGCAATGCCACCTCCTTCAAATCCTGTGGCAGAGCCTCCAGCCCAACACTTTTTTGTATTTTTTCTATGGTTTTTATCTGCTCCATAGATGCTGATACAGTCTTTTTAATGTTAGCTATCTCTGAGTTAGTTTTACGGTTAGCCACGTTGCGAATTTCTTTGACTATTTTTTGGTTCATTATCTCCATAGCCGCTAAGGGCGCACCTATAAAGGTGAGCATATCGGCAATTTGTTCGCTGTCCTTAAAGTATGCTATATATGAGCCTTTCCTAGATATTACCTTGGGTACAGGTCCCAGCTCCTCCACCTCACTAATTAGCTTTGCAAGGTCACTGCACAAATTTTTATAGGACACAGAAAACTCTAAATGATAATCCTTTACTGGGTCTATCACTGAGCCACAGCACAGAAAAACGCCACGCAAAAACGCCGCTGTACAGTCCTCGTCCTCTAGGTTTCCACGGTTGATACGCAACGACACATCATTTTCCATATGCCCTAAATCTAAGTAAATCCTGCTGCAGTCATATGTATCTGGCACTCGTATAGTAAATAGCTTTGTGCCCCCCACCTTACCTGTTAATGCAGAGGTTTTTTCCACTATTACCTGCCACACCTGCGTTAACAGCTCCATAAAACGGTTGGCAACAAAGGGGCTTTCGGTGCTTAACACTATTTCATTATATTTAAATTTCTTTGCAAAGAGCAAAAGCCCATAGCACTCTGCCCTTAAATAATGGGTGCAGATGTTGTGGGCTTTACATAATTCTTTTTTAGTTTCAGATGAGAATGACATTTTTCTTATCCTCGCTTTATGCCTTAAGAATATCCCTGTTATGGGTAGTCGCACGTTGTCCGTTCTCTATTAAATGTGTAAACAGCACACGGGTAAGCGTTACCGAACGGTGCTTTCCACCTGTACATCCGATACCTATTACCAGCTGGCTTTTACCCTCCTTTTCATATAAAGGCAGAGTATAATCCACCAACGCCAGCATACGTTCAATATAGCCATGGGTTTCGTCCCATTTCATAACATAATCATACACAGGCTGATCCAAGCCCGTTTTGTGCTTTAAATCCTCTATATAAAAAGGGTTTGGCAGACACCTAACGTCAAAAACCAAATCAGCCTCTGTGGGTAAGCCGTACTTAAAGCCAAAGGACATACAGGTGACGGACAGGGAGGATTCATCGTTATCTAAAAACAGACTAGATATTCTTTCCTTTAGCTGTAACGGTGTAGACAAGGAGCTGTCTACTATGTAATCAGCACGTTCACGCACCTTTGTAAGCAGCTCTCGTTCTGTGTGCATAGCAGACACCACCGAGCCGTTGTAGCTGTCGCTTAGGGGGTGCTTTCTGCGGGTCTGCTTATATCTGGTTAACAGCACATCCTCTCTGGCATCTAAAAACACTATCTTATATTGAGCCTTATCACTTTGCAGCTTTTCAAGTGCCAGTATAAGGTCAGTTAAATCCTTATTGTCCCTGATGTTGGTTACTACCGCCACGTTCTGCATTTTTGAATCAGTAGAGTTTTTACACAAATCGTAAAAGGTGGAGATAAGCACAGGTGGAATATTATCCACACAGTAGAAATATATATCCTCCAAGGCGTGTAAGGCACTGGTTTTACCTGCACCGGACACGCCAGTAATAATTATGAATTTCATAGACCTTTGCTCCTTGCTATATTGGGGTTAAGGGGTATTCTAAAAAAACTAAAATACCCTTGTAGGCAGAAGCCATAAGGCTTACAGCTTACCTACTGGTTTTATTTCACATTCAAGCCTTATACCATTTTTCGCCTCTATGGTATCCTGAATATATTTTACTAGCTCTAGAACATCTTTACAAGTGGCATTGCCCTTATTAACAATAAATCCACAGTGCTTTTGGCTGACTGCCGCATCACCTATTTGCTTGCCCTTTAAGCCCGCCTGCTCTATTAACGCACCTGCGTAGCTATCCCTCGGACGTTTAAACACACTGCCCGCGCTAGGATAGTCCAAGGGCTGTTTTTCCTTACGCTTTGCCATATACTCGTCCATACGGTTGCGTATCTCCACCGGAGAATCCTTTGTCAGCTTTAACAGCATACCTGTAATAATAAAGCTGTTTTCACCGTAAACGCTGTGGCGATAGCTAAGCTTTAAATCATCACGAATAAATGTACCTTGTTTTTGGTTGTTGTCAATATGGGTACAGGACACAAGCACGTCCTTCATCTCACCGCCATAGGCACCAGCGTTCATATACGCTGCACCCCCTGCGCTGCCTGGTATTCCCCATGCGAACTCTAGACCGCTTAGGCTGTTTTCATAAGCAAAGTTACACAGCTTTGCCAAGCTGACACCAGCACCGCAGAATATTTCATCGTTATCAACCAAGGACATATTGGTAAAGGACCCCTCCAGCTTTATTACAACGCCGTCAATACCCTTATCGGCTACTAAAACGTTAGAGCCTCTGCCTAAAACAAATACTGGGATATACTCGTTATCACAAACGATAAGTACATCCTGTAAGCCCTGTGGGTCGGTGGCGATAATCATCATTTCTGCTTTACCGCCAATTTTAAAGCTTGTGTAATTTTTTAGAGGCTCGTTCTCTCTAACAGCAAAGCCCTTTGCCATTGCAACCTTTTTCACCTTGTCTAATTTACTCATATGTACCTCCAAATATTTATTTAATCGGTATAATTATGTGACGCCCTTAGCCATTATTTATATCTAGTAATCTGTGAACCTCACCTTAGCTTAGCTTATCGTCCTTATTGTAATAATTCACGTCGCTGAATTCCTTATCCTCTTCATTTAGGTTGTCCTCGCTGTTTTTAAACATACCACTGCCTGCGGTATAATTATGGTTAGCGTTTCTGGCATATGCCACACCGCAAATAATTAAAACCACCGCAAAAATGCATATCCATAGCCACATAAACAACGCTCCTCATACTCTTAATACTATTATAGGCTTTATATTATACCCTTATTGTCGCAATAATGCCACGGTCATGTAAAATTTAGAAGGATTTTACCCCCTGCATTTTTATATATTACCAAGCTTTATCCACAATTATTTTATACAGCAACCTTTTGACCTAAAAGGTATTTTGTTAATTTGTCCTACAGCCTTATAGGTAAGAACACCCTTGCATGGGTGAGATAAAGCGTCCTAGGTACAGGCACAACAGCAAACACCTAGGTTAATAAGCTAACAATTTATGTTATGCTCCTTTAAATACCCCTTAAAGCTGTCCAAGCTGCTGTTAACAATAAGCTTTTGAGGAAAATCTATATCCTTTAAAATAGCCATAGCGTCCTCAACGTGTCCTACCGCCGTGGAAAAGTGGCTGTCTGTGTTTACCACTATCCTAGCGCCGTATTTTTTGCACACCCTTGCTATCTGCACACAGTTGTCCATTGAACCCTTTCTAAAACGAAAGGAGCCGTTGTTAATTTCTATCAGCTTTCCGTTTTTGGCAAGGATGGGTATAACCCTTTCATAATCGTATTTGTACTCTGGTGTACCGCTGTGACCTATAACATTTACGTCAGGGTTTTCCGCAATATTCAACCATGCCTGTGTACATTTTTCTATTGATGGCTTTTTTTCCTTTAGGGTAACACCATGCATAGATGCTACCACCCATTCTAAACTCTTCAGCACAGATTTTTCCATATCCAAGCTGCCTTTAAAGTCAGCTACGTTAGCCTCAACGCCCTTTAGCACACGCACACCATACAGAACCTCCGGTATAGTAAACAGGCTTTCAAAAAACCACCTTCCCGGTGCCCCCGGCATGGTATAGCCATGGTCCGTTAATGCTATGGCATACAGGTGCATATCAGCCGCCGCCTTTACCATCTCCTGTACGGTGCTAAAGGCATGGGTAGATGATATTGTGTGGGTGTGGGTATCAGCTATTATGTTCATATTGTTCCTTTCCTGCTTTTTATATTTTCTTAAATGGATTAGAGCTGTATTATCATGGTGTCCATTCTATTTTCTTTTTACCGCTAACCTCGTCCACGGCATATTCCATACCTAAGCTGGCCAATAGCTCCTGTGCCGCATTATAGCCCATTTTTTTCTGTCTGTTGTTCATTGCAGCTACTTCTATAATAATGGCTAGGTTTCTGCCTGGCTTTACAGGTATTGTCAGCACAGGTACTTCTATGCCTAATATTTCTGTAAACTCGTTGTCCATGCCCATACGGTCATACACCTTTTGGCTGTCCCAAACCTCCATATTAATAACCATATCAATTTTTTCTGTCACCTTTACAGCACCCATACCAAATATGCGTCGGGCGTTAATAATACCAATACCACGCAGCTCAATAAAGTGACGAATATTTTCAGGTGATGAGCCTACCAGTGATTTTCTGGAAACCTTGCGTATCTCCACTGCATCATCAGCTATCAGCCGATGTCCACGTTTAATAAGCTCTATGGCTGTTTCGCTTTTACCTACACCGCTGTCCCCTGTTAGCAATATTCCCTCACCATAAACCTCTACCAGCACGCCATGACGTGTAATACGAGGTGCCAGCTCCACATTAAGGTGAGATACAAGTGCTGCTGACAACGCTGACGTTGTGTCAGCAGAACGCAGCAACGGCACCTTATTTTCCTTTACAGCTCTGGTAATTTCATCTAAGGGTGCTAGGTTACGGGCTATTATTACTGCTGGTGGCTTACGTTCAAACATTTTTCCTAAAACATGGTACCGCTGTTCGCTGCCAAAATGATTAAGATATGCTATCTCTGTATTGCCCAGTATAACTATACGTTCCTTGTCAAAGAACTCAAAGAAGCCCGTTAGCTCCAAACCAGGGCGGTTAACATCTCGTGATGTAACCATAATCTCGTTTGGCTGTTGTGGCATATACAAGGCTTCCAGCGAAAGCTCTTCCATTATATTGTCTAGTGAAACTTCAAAATTAGAACTCATATTCTATCCCACCCTTAATTTTAATTAATACAAGTCTAATTATACAGTAAATCATCACATAATAAAAGGATTTTTTGTGATTTTTTTATTAACATAAATATATTCTTAATATTAAAAAATGTGAAAATTCAACTATAGCGTAGTCATTTCTCATAACCGTCGGTGGTGTTACACCCTGTCTTATTCCACAGAAATATCCACAACTACGTTAGCTCTGGAGTTTTTTAACAGCTTGTCCCAATCAGTTATATTATTATAAAATTCATAATTTTTCTGACGTAAAAGCTTACCCATGGACAGCACATCTGTTTTGTACTGGTTTACTGTTCTTGTAACAGCCTTTTGTATAAGCCAGCGTATTTTATTATCTACCTCCCCCTTACCTGCACCGCCGCCTATTCTGCCCTCGTATAAATCCGCCTTACCTGTAACATTAACTGTATAGATAAGCTGGTCATCTGTTGAGCTTACCTCTATACTGCTTTTAACATTAGACAGGGTAAAGCTTTGGCTTTGTCCCTCTAATTCTACAACAGCGGTGGACAAATTCCCCTTACCCGTTGCCAACAGCACGCCCAAGCTTTCCTCATTGTCCAAGGTCACCGCCAGCCTTTTATCCTTAAAAACCACTGTACCTGACACCTGCACCTCATCGTTCTTTACCGTCAGCTGTGTGGTAACAGGGCTTTGGGTTTTACTCATGCTATCCTCAATAAACTTGTACAGCTGAGCTGTTATGGTGCGTCCGCTGGTGTACTGTGTTTGTGCCAGATTGGCTATCCCCTGTGGTGTGGCTGTTTTAGCTGTTAAAATAGCGTTGGCAGAGGTATCACCTACAAAGACATATACTGTAGGCCTTGTTTCGTAATACTCTACAAAAAAATTCAGAGGGGTGATGGCATCATTTTTGGCGATAGCATCACCCAGCAAAATAAACAGGTTGTGGCTGTACAGTGGTTCCTGACCCTTTTTAGAGATAGCGTTTGTTACCCCGTCAAGCACCGTGTCACCTGTAGCAGAAAGTATAGTGTGAGCAGGTGCTTGCTCATCTCCCTGTACTGTATCCATACACATTAAGGTTACGTTGTATTGGTTATCAGTATAATCTATACCCACACCTTGTATTATCAGTCTTTCATTTAGCTGTTTATTGCTTTTACACCCTGTGAAGCTTAGCATTGACACCACACAAATAAACACCGCCATCAGCTTAAATGTCCTTTTCATGCCTAGCACCTACCTTCTTTTTTATCAGCCTTATGCACAACAGCAGTAATGGCAGCAGCACACCTGTTATAAGGGTCAGCCACACCGTAACATTGCTGTTAAACAAAATACCCAGCCAGCTGTCCTGTACGCTGGTTAAGGTGCTGACGCCTAACACCAAGGCACCGCACAATAAAATAGAAACACGAGAAGCTAAATCTCCAAAAATCCTTTTAACACACATGGACAGCAGGTAAATAAACAGAGATATTTTTATAAACATTCCAGCAGTCCACACACCTAAGAATACTCCGTCCAACCGTTCCAGCACACCTACACCAGCAATAGATGTAACAGTGTACATAGGAAAGACCTGTGTAGAAATATAATCTCCAAGGACACCAACAATCAGCAAAATCAACAAGCCTATGCACAAATATGAAAAAAACGCCCACAGGCATATTCCCTTTTTAACCCTGCCGTTTACAAAGGGCAGCAGCATACCCATAGCTGGTATAGCAGAGTTTCTGCCTATCATAAACAGGGTGGATTGCCATATATCACCACCGCTCCTTAGGAACACAGGGGTATAGTTTAGGCTGTCCACCCTTGGCAGCAGCGTACAAACCATAAAAATCACAGCTACCAGCACAATAACCAGCACTATTGTAGATGCTCGGGATATAGCCTCTATACCCTTGTATGCACCGTAAACAGCGGCTATTACCACAGCCAAGGACAACACAAAGGCTGAAATAGTAGGGTTTAGTAAATTGGTAACAAACAGATTAAACAGCGTCAGCGTATATACCAGCACCCATAAAAAATACAGCCCATACACAACAGCCACCACAAAGCCCAGCCTGCCAAGCACCTCATACCCATTATCGGTTATGGTGCGTTTTTTGTCCTGTTTATACAGCATATACACAGGCACTGTCATAAGCAGTGTTATTATTAACGACAGGGGCAGGCTGGCCATATTCCCCCACATTTGTGACACATCAGCAATATATGTGCTAAAGGTAACGTATGCAATTATTCTGCTTAGGAACAACATAATAAACAGCTGTGACACAGAAACAGATATTGTTTTTTTCAAAAGTAATCAAACCCCTTTTTTGTGTCATACCAATCTCTAAAAGACAGTAGATAAAATTTGCGAGAGATTTTCTCATATCAGGCAGAGTACAGCCATTAAACAGCCACCCGCCCTATATGATAATGGGGTATGGCAAAAAAGCTCTCAATAGCTTAAACATTGTTCTATTAAGGCTTAGCATCAGTCGCTTTTTTGTTTGCCAACCAAATTCCGTTTTTTCGCCAGAGTACGCCACCCCGCACGAATAAGGACATCCCTCATACCAAACATACTAAAGGGTGCTATTGGTGACATAAAGGGAACGTTAAATGACTTTTTACTGCATACATTAACAAGCACCACGCAAAACAACAGCACAATACCCCATATACCAAAGAAACCGCCGGCAACAATAAACAGCAGTCTTAAAATAGCAATAGGCGGATACAGGTTTGGTATCACATATGATGAAATGGCCGTCAACGCCACCACCATCAAGGTTGGTGCACCTATAAGCCCTGCGTTCACTGCGGTTTCACCTATTACCAGCCCTCCTATTATGCTAACCGCATGACCAAGGGGACGTGGCAGCCGCAGACCAGCCTCACGCATTATTTCATATACAAAATGTATTAAAAGCACCTCGGTAGTAATAGAAAATGGAGTATCACCTATAGATGTGACAACACGGGTTAATATCTGTACAGGAAAAAGCTCGGGGTTAAATGTAGCCACCGCCACATATATCCCCGGTGCCAGCATAGAAACTACGAAGGCAAGGTACTTTAGCCACCGTGTAAACGTGGCAAAATACGGTCTGTTAGAGTAATCCTCCATTGTCTGAAAGCTTTCCACAAACAGATACGGCACTATTAATGCCAAGGGTGTACCGTCCATTAATATAGCTATTCTTCCCTCGTTAATTTTTCCACATACCGTGTCTGGCCGTTCAGAGCTGCCCACCGTGGAGAACAGCGAATGGTCGTTTTCCTCCTGTAAATACGGCACCAAATATCCCGATGCCAGCACCGTGTCAATGTCCACACAGGACAACCGTTTTTTTAATTCCTGTAAAATATCCTGTGAAACAATATCGTTTAGATAGCACAGACAAATATCGGTTTTACTCACCGTGCCAATGGTCAGGGTTTCAAACTTCATCCTTGGGTTTTTTATACGACGGCGAAGCAACGACATATTAATACGCAGTGGCTCTACAAAGCCCTCTCGTGAGCCTTTTTGTACCACCTCTGTTTCAGGCTCGGACACGCTGCGAAAGCTAAAGCCCTGTACACCAACAGCTAGGCCCACACTGCATTTATCCACCAACAGCACAGCAAAACCAGACATAATAAGGGTCAGCACCTTATCCACTGTTTCTATCTCTACCTGTTCAGATGCTGACAACACATTCTTTTCTAAATATCGTAAAAACTCGCTGCCATATATTATAGGATACACGCTTTGTACAATGGGATTTATTACGCTGACAGCCAAGGTTTCTTTGTTCACCATGCCCTCCATTGTCAGCACCGCACAACGGGCATTGGCTGTGTTTACATATTTCACGGTAAAATCTGCGCTGCCGTCAAACAGCAGCTTCATATATTCTATGTTTTTATCTAAGGATTTTTCCAGCTTTCTTTCCGGCAGCTTTTCCACTGGCTTTTTCTTATCTGGCACAAAAGCATTCATAAACTTTTCAATCATATCCACACCAACCTTTTTTAGGCGTTATCTTACATTAATTTTTACTGTATCTGCGAATTTATACGCATATATAGCGGTAAATGGAAAAAATAGTAGTACAGTCACATACAAAAGGCAAGCCTCCTATGATTTATGGGACAATTTTACCCTAGTATTAAAAATTAAGGAAGCACCCTTAGTAAAGGCAATGCCTTTAATCTAAGCCTTATTCATAGCTGACAAAGCCACGCACATATATCACACATTACAGATTAAGGAAAATTAATATGATTATATCGGTTATCAGGACAATAATTTTATATATTATAATAATCATCGCTGTGCGAATAATGGGCAAACGACAAATAAGCGACCTGCAAACCAGTGAGCTGGTGGTAACACTACTGCTGTCTGACGTGGCATCTATCCCAATGCAAAACACTGCACAGCCACTGTTAAGCGGTTTTATACCAATGATTATATTAGTAATGTGCGAAATTGTAATTTCCATACTCATGATGAAGCACACAGGCTTCCGCAAATTAATATGTGGTAAGCCACAAATAGTAATATGCAACGGAAAGCTTGACCAAAAGCAAATGAAGCGTCTGCGTATGAGTAACGAGGACTTAATGGAACAGCTGCGGCAGCTGGACGTGTTTTCATTAAGCGAGGTGGAATATGCCATAATAGAAACAAACGGTAAAATGAGTCTTATGAAAAAGCCGGAAAAGAACCCACCCTCTGCTCAGGTGCTGGACATTGCTGTACCTGATGATGAGTTTGAGGTTGTGGTCATAAGCGATGGTGACTTTGCCCCATATTCTGCCAAGCTGTGTGATATAAACAAGCAATGGGTGGACAACACCCTACAGGAAAACAGCCTGTTGCAAGGGGATGTATTTTTAATGACTGTAAACAGACAAAAGGAGTACAATATAATTCTTAAGGAGAACTAATCCCAAATACAGTCATTGATAAAATATGCGAGAGCTTTTCCCATACAACAGGGATAAAGCCCTCTATAATTTCTATGTTATTCCATAATGTAAAATAGGGTTTAGTGTAAAGGGAGGGGAATTTATGAAAAAAATATGGTGGGCAGTAGTTATTGCTTTACTGGTAACCACATTATGCTGTATAGAAATAACCTTTACCATATCTACCGCAAGCAGGGTTGACCAAGCCATAGAATTATCTCTCCAGCAATACTATGCTGACGATATAGACAACGCCTTGTCTACCATAACAAAGGCAAGCCAAAGCTGGCATACAGCACAAAAACGGATTGACATTTTTTTGTACCATGACACAGTAGACAGCATTAGCATAACCCTAACCAAAGCACAACAGGTCATAAAAAGCACTCCCGAGGATTTTCCGACTGAATGCCAAATAGCAAAAGAGCAGTTGGCATCCTTAAAGGATGCACAACTGCCCTATTTGGAAAATATTTTATAGCTTAGCACAAGCTATAATACCTACTGATGTAGTAATTTAATTATTACAGCATACACAGCCTAACCACAGGGAACACATTTGCCTGCCTGAAAATATTAAGCTGTGCAGTAATTAATCAAAGTTAAAAAACGCAGAAAAGGCCTTGTATGCCATATATACGTCAACCTTTGATACAACCTCTAAAGGTGCGTGCATGGATAGCACAGGTACACCTAGGTCAACCACATCCACATTCATATTAGCAACGTATTTTGCAATAGTACCGCCGCCGCCGCCGTCAACCTTACCCAGCTCTCCAGACTGCCACAGCACATTGTCCTTTTCCAGCACCTGACGAATTTCTGCCATAAACTCTGCTGATGCGTCAGAGGTATCATATTTTCCGCCGTGACCTGTGTATTTGGTTATGCACACTCCGTTGTTAATAAAACAGCTGTTGTTTGACTCGTACACGCTGGCATAGGTTGGGTCAAAGGCTGCGTTTACGTCAGCCGACAGGCACTTACTCCTTGACAGCACCTGATAGCCCTCTAAGCCCTGTGTCTTTGCTAAATCGTTAATGAAGAAACGCATAAAATCAGACTGCATACCCGTGTTGCCCTCGCTGCCTATTTCTTCCTTATCTACTAAAATTGTAACCACAGTGTGTGTGGGAGCTTTAGCGTTAATAGCCGCCATTAACGCAGGATAAGCACACACACGGTCATCATGACCATAGCCTGCTATCATGCTTCTGTCAAAGCCTAAATCCTTAGCCTTAAATGCGGGTACTAGCTCTAGCTCTGCCGACAAAAAGTCCTCCTCTGTAATGCCATACTTTTCAAACATAATGTTCATTATATTAAGCTTTACAAGCTCAGCTTCCTTGTCATCCTTAAATGGTCGGCTGCCAACAAGCACGTTTAGATCCTCACCTGTGAACACCTTTAAGCCTGTTTTAGCCATCTGCTCCTGTGCCAAATGTGGCAGCAGGTCAGTAACGCAGAAGCAAGGGTCAGCCTCGCCCTCGCCAATATTAATCTGTACAGTGGTGTTGTCCTTTAAGGCGACAACGCCGTGTAAAGCCAAGGGAATAGCCGTCCACTGGTATTTTTTTATACCACCGTAGTAGTGTGTTTTAAACAGTGCTAGGTCGTTGGCTTCGTACAGCGGGTATGGCTTTAGGTCTAAACGTGGTGAGTCAACATGGGCAATGGCAAAACGCACGCCATCCTTAGCACCCTGTGTACCAATAACTGCCAAAACAATGTTTTTCTTCCTGTTAATACAATATATCTTGTCACCGGCACTGTATTTCTTCTGTGGGTCAAACTCTGCAAAGCCGGCAGCCTTTGCCATTTCCAGTGCTGTGGCTACCGCCTCACGCTCTGTTTTACTGCTGTTTAAAAACTGTACATAGTCAGCACAAAACTGATCTGCTTTTTCTATCTCCTCATCACTTAACTTTTTTATACCGCATTCCTTTTTGAAAAGCAGCTTTTCCTTTAATAAAACAGCCTGTGATTTTTCCTCTGTGTTCGTCATTACAATCTTCCTTTCTATTTTTGCTCATAAGATTTTTTAGCGATTTCAACCTTTTCTACATAGTATTCTGTTTCAGGATAAGGAATATTATACAGGGTTTCGCCATCATGGGAATATTGGCTGTCCTCCAGCCAACCATCAACAGCACCAAAGCCTGCGTTGTAGGCAGCTATGGCTGTGCTTTCGTTGGTGTAATGCCCTGTTAAATATTTTAAACAGGCACAGCCGTATTTTATGTTGGTTTCTGGGTCCAACAGCTGTTCTGTTTCCATTGTGACCTCACCATTTGTATAATATTGTATCCATTCAAAGGTTTCGGGCATTAACTGCATTAAACCCATTGCACCAACTCCCGACTGTGCATCAGGGTCAAAGTTGCTCTCTGTTTTTATTACAGCATACACCAAGGCAGTGTCTAAGCCGTTTTCATCAGCATATTTTTCAACATATTCCGAAAATTTTTCGGGGTATGTAACCTTATCTAAGCCTTTGTTGCTAGTAGCCAGCATATATATAGCAAAGGCAAAAATACCTACTAATATAGCTAACGTTACTATTAACAGCACCCTTCCACCATAATATTTTTTTATATTAATCACCTCATATAAGGGTTGCAGCTAACAAAAAAAATTGTCAGCTATTTGTGTGTAAATAATTTTTACACTTTCCTTTATATTATTAATACCGCTGTTGCCATCTATGCAGTAATCGGAACGTTCTATGTAAAAATCGTTGTCCTGCTGTGCTGATATTCTGCTGCCTGCCTGCTTAGCTGTAATACCATCACGATTTACTATTCGTTGTACCCGCACCGCCTTAGGTGCAGTTACACATATAACCGTATCACATAAAATATCCATATTGCTTTCAAGCAGTACAGCGGCATCTAAAATTATAACGGCATTTTCCTTGCTTGTGCGTAAATCATTTATCATCTGCAGGCATTTATAACAAATTGGAGGGTGGCAAATTTCATTAAGCCTTTGGGTGCTTTCCCTGCTGCTAAAGGCACGCTGTGCCAACAAGGTACGGTTCACGTTTCCCGTGCTGTCCAAGACATCTGTACCAAAGGTATATGCTAATTGCTGTAGGGTAATACTGCCCTTTTTTAGGATACTGTGACCTAGGCTGTCACAATCTATTACATCACAGCCACAGTCAGTAAAAAAACCAGCTACTGTGCTTTTACCAGCACCTGTAGGGCCTGTTAAGCCTACGACCACATAGCTATTCAAGTGTAGTCACCTCAAATCCCGCAGAGCGTATAACCCTGTTATAAACCGCCAAGCCTACTCCTGTTGGTTTAGGACAATGAGCATACACAGCAGTTAACCCCATTTTGTCTAGGCTTCTTAAAGCGTCAAACAGGTTATGTGCCTGTGAAATATAGTCATCAGCCCTTCCCAGTGTAATATATGGAACATTTAAGGCTTTTATATCCTCATCAAAGCACAACGCACCTACACCATTGCCCTTATTGCTGTTTACATAATCAGTATATTTACAGCTGCTGGCTTTTATTAGCATAACGTGTGCTTTTGGTGCGTAATGCTTGTACTTCATACCAGGGCTTGACACCCTTGCACCCTCTGCCAGCTTGTTCATAACGCCATTATCTACTTGAATTTTCCCTATTACACCTTCAATTTCCTCTAGGGTAACTCCACCGGGACGCAATAATCTAGGCACACCCTCTGCCACTGTAATAACAGTGGACTCTAAGCCCACCTCACACTGTCCTCCGTCTATGATAGCCGGTATTTTGCCCTTTAGATCCTTGAAAACGTGGTTTGCAGTGGTGGGGCTTGGGCTGCCTGAAAGGTTGGCGGACGGTGCAGCAATGGGAGTGTCTGCAGCTAAGATAAGTGCCTCTGCCACTGGGTGTGATGGGTAGCGTATAGCCACCGTGTCCAAGCCTGCACTAACCTCATTTGGGATAACCTCTGATTTTGGCATAACAATAGTTAAAGGGCCAGGCCAAAAATGCTCAGCCAAAAGCCTTGCCTTATCTGAAAAGTCCGAGGTCAGCCTGTACACATCCTCAATTTTTGCAATATGAACAATCAGGGGGTTGTCCATCGGTCTGCCCTTTGCCTTAAAAATATTAGCAACGGCTGTACCGTTTAGTGCGTCTGCACCTAAACCATATACGGTTTCTGTAGGCATACCAACCAGCTCGCCATTTTTAATAAGCCTTGCCCCTATTTCTATGTCCTGTGGCTGTAAAATTTTAGTGTCCATTTTATTACCTTACTTTTCTAAGCCTTCCTGCAGCTTTTCTGCTCGGTCAGCTGTAATTAACGCATCTATAATTTCATCTATATTGCCATTTAAAATATCGTCTAGTCTATATAGCGTAAGACCAATACGGTGGTCGGTTACTCTGCCCTGAGGGTAGTTATAGGTGCGTATTCGTTCGCTTCTGTCGCCTGTGCCTACCTGTGAACGTCTTTCCTGTGCTACGGCGTCTGCCTGCCTTTGCTGTTCTGCCTGCAGCAGGCGTGATTTCAGCACCTTCATCGCCTTATCCTTGTTTTTGTACTGGCTGCGCTCGTCCTGACACTCTACCACTACACCGGTAGGCAGGTGTGTTATTCGTATGGCAGATTCTGTTTTGTTAATGTGCTGACCCCCTGCACCGCTGCTGCGAAAGGTGTCTATTTGCAGGTCTGTTGGGTTTATTTCAAGCTCTACATCCTCCGCCTCTGGCAATACTGCCACGGTAACGGTAGAGGTGTGTATTCTTCCTTGAGTTTCAGTTTCTGGTACACGCTGTACACGGTGAACTCCGCTTTCAAATTTTAGGCGAGAAAAAGCACCCTCACCCACTATCATGAAGCTGACCTCCTTGTAACCACCAAGCTCTGTTTCATTGGCATTTACCAGTTCAGTTTTAAAGCCACGTTTTTCCGCATACATACTGTACATTCTGTACAGCACACCACAGAATAAAGCCGCCTCCTCACCTCCAGCGCCACCACGTATTTCCACAATGGTGTTTCGCTGGTCGTTAGGGTCCTTTGGCAACAGCAAAATCTTAATTTCACCTGCATATACTTCCATTTCTGCCCTAGCGTCTGAAAGCTCCTGCTCTACCATAGACCTAAAGTCCTTGTCCAAGCCACCATCGTTTAAAAGCTGTTTAGCCTCCTCGGCGGTTTCCTTAGCACCCCTGTACTGCCGATATTTTAATACCGTAGGCTCCAGCTCCTTAAGCTCCTTCATTATTTCCTGATATTTGTTAGGGTCAGCGGCTATGTCCGAGTCATACAGCTTATTGTTAAGCTCGTCATAGCGTTTATCTAAGGCTTCTAATCTATCAAACATTTTTTATATTCTCCTTACAGTGTATTTTGCGTTAGCAGTTAGTTATACCACGAAAAGCCTTGCCCAACAAATTTATGTGTTGGGCTGTTCTTATATTATCCTTGTATAACCAAGTCCTATTAATCCTTAATATATCTGCAAGGCTACTCTCCACGAATAATTTTGCGTATGTTCTTTTCTATTTTAGAGCGTGGCACCATAATCTCATGACCACAGCCCTCACATTTCAGCTTAAAATCCATACCAGAACGCAGTACAAGAAAGCGTTTTGATGAGCATGGATGTGGCTTTTTCATTTCTAAAATATCGCCAACCCTTACGTCCATTGTGACTGCCTCTTTTCCATATAATAATAGAAATTATACCATTTTTATACGCAATTAACAAGATTTGATTTTGTAGCATAAGGCAAGCATAACAAAAAAGCCAATGCCTTTATATAATGTAATCCTTAACCCTTGCAAACAATATTTCATCTACAATTCCTGTTGCCATTATGCCCTGTGCTACATATTCCTCACTAAGCAGAGTACCGTGGGTGCGTATATCAGACAGCAAGCCACCCTTATCAAAGGGGATAAGCACCTTAACCTTCATAACCCGTACAGGCAGATTATCCTCCACCGCCTGTAACAGCTCATCTATTCCCATTGCATTTTTTGCACTAATTCTAACAGCGTTGCCTATCATAGGTATATCGCTGCCATTTTCAATTAAGTCCCACTTGTTTAGAACAGGTATAATAGGGCTGCCCTGACACCCCAGACTTTCCAATAAATCCTTTGTAACCTGTAGGTGCAGCTGTGCCTCGTCAGATGAGGCATCACATACATTTAATATAATATCAGCTGTGGCTGCCTCCTCCAGAGTTGACTTAAACGCTTCTACAAGGTGATGTGGCAAACGCCTAACCAAGCCAACCGTATCAATGAGCATTACCGTTACACCATCTGGCAGCTTTAGCCCACGAGCTGTAGGGTCAAGGGTGGCAAACAGCTTATCCTCTGCCAGCACACCTGCATCTGTTAGGCAGTTCATTAATGTAGATTTGCCTGCGTTGGTATAGCCAACAATAGCCACCGTTATTACGCCGTCCTTTTTTCTGTGATTCTTTAGCATTTCACGGTGGGCTTCAACGTCCCTTAGCTGTTCCTTTAGGGTTTCCATTTTTCGGCGGATATGCCGTTTGTCTGTTTCCAGCTTTGACTCGCCAGGGCCACGGGTGCCTATACCGCCTCCAAGGCGTGACAGCTCTACACCCTTACCGGTTAAACGTGGCAGCATATAGTGCAGCTGTGCCAGCTCCACCTGTAGCTTGCCCTCCTTTGTTTTGGCACGCAAGGCAAAAATATCCAGTATAAGCATTGTGCGGTCTATGGTTCGTACATCTGTCACCTTTTCAATGTTCCTTATCTGTGTAGGTGACAGCTCACAATCAAACACAAGCAGGTCAATATCCTCTGCCTTACAATAGTCTGCTATTTCCTCTAACCTGCCTGTTCCTACATATGTGGCGGTTTCAGGTCGCTCTTTTTTCTGTGTAAGTGTAGCCACTGGCTCTGCACCTGCACTTTTTGCCAGCTCCCACAGCTCGTCTAGGGAAGCCTTGGCATCATATTCACCTGTATCCACCGACACCAGCACTGCTCTGGTTGGTATTATTTCATTATCATGCAGCTCCATATAGTTTTTCTCCTTTTACTCATAAGAAAATAAAACCTTATGTTGACAGCCTTTTCGTAGAATTTTTTTAGAAAAAGCACACACCTGATATATTTGCCAAGATATAGTTTTAATCATATTCTAACAGGTAAGGTTTAAATGTCAACAAAAATGATTTTAAATTTCTATTAACTTATTACATTTATACTGCCACGTATTTTAAAAAATATATTTCATTTAGGGCTTTTTTATGATAAAATGTAAATTAATAATAAAACAACACTTTATTAGTTATCAAAAACAAGGATATCGAAAGGTTGTAAAAACATGAATAAACAATATGATGTTGTAATTGTAGGAACAGGTGTAGCGGGCTTGTATGGTGCGTTACAGTTTGACGATAATACAAACATCTTGGTAATATCCAAAAGGAACGCCCCCTTGTCAAACAGCTCCTTGGCACAGGGCGGTATTGCTGCTGTTTTGGACCGCTCCAACGACGACCCAAGGCTGCACAAGGAGGATACCTTAATTGCCGGTAAATACAAAAACAATCCAATGGCTATTGATGTACTGGTAACCGAGGGCCCAGCTGATGTGCTAAAGCTTCGTGAGCTGGGTGTAGAGTTTGACACAGACGAAAATGGAAAAATGCTGTCCACCCTAGAGGCAGGTCACAGCCGTCACAGAATAGTCCACCACAAGGACTTTACAGGCAAGGCTATAACCGATATTCTAATAGCCACAGCTAAGAAAAAGAAAAACATAGACTTTGTAGAGGAAGCCCTAGTATTTTCAGTTGACAAGGCTGACAACGGTTTTTACCTAGGTATTTTAAAGGACGGTAGGGTATCTCAGGTTGGCTGTAGCTACTGCATTTTAGCAACAGGCGGTATTGGCAGAGTGTACAAGTACACTACAAACTCCGCTATTGCAACAGGTGACGGTATAGCCTTAGCTAAAAAAATGGGTGCTACAATAAAACATTTAAGCCGTATCCAGTTTCACCCTACCGCCTTTGCCGCAGAGCATAACCGTGAACGTTTTTTAATTAGTGAGGCTGTTCGTGGAGAGGGTGCTGTGCTGTTAAACTGTAACGGCCAGCGTTTCGCCTTTGATTATGATGTGCGTGGCGAGCTGGCTCCTCGTGATGTAGTGTCCAATGCTATAATGCTGGAAAGTGCCAAAACAAGCAGTGAGGATTTTTATCTGGATATTACAGATAAACAGCCCAGTTTTTTACGCAACCGTTTCCCTATGATTTATGAGCGTTGTTTAGACGAGGGCATAGACATAACCAGGGACAGGATACCCGTATTTCCATGTCAGCACTACCTAATGGGTGGCATAGATGTAGACCTAATGGCACGCACCTCTATTGACAGGCTGTATGCCGCTGGTGAATGCTCCCATACTGGTGTACATGGTGCTAACAGGCTTGCCAGTAACTCCCTGTTAGAGGCGTTGGTGTTCTCTCGCCGTGCTGCCACTGATATTATGTGCCGTATGCAAAGGGGTGAACAGGGTACGCTGGGCAATGCACCACAGCTGACCAGCCCACAGGGTGTTCCATTGCACAAGGGCATTCGTACAGAAATACGCAGTATTTTACAGAGCTGTTACTTTGTTATACCTAAGCCTGAGCTGTTCCCAGACAGTCTAAAGCGTTTACAGGAAATAGACAAGGACTTGAAAGCCACTAATTATGAGCTGACCTCTGACTATATAGAGGCTAAAAGCTTAGCTGCCGTTGCCTTAACAATTTTGGAAGAGGTAACAGCAAAGCAAAACGCAGGGGAAGAAATTTAACGCCGAAAGGATACATATTATGGTTAATCAAATATACATAGACAGCATAATCCACACTGCATTACTAGAGGATATTAACTATTTGGACACCACCACCGACTACCTAATACCAAAGGAGCAGACCGATACTGCCCTTTTTTTGGCAAAGGCTGACGGTGTAATATGTGGCATAGACATAGCACTGCGTGTATTCCAGATTTTACAGCCCGACTTTATTTCACAGGTTTTTAAAAATGACGGTGACACCGTACAAAAGGGCGATGTTATAGCCACCGTAACAGGACTAACCCGTACATTATTAAAGGGTGAGCGTACAGCCCTTAATCTGCTGCAGCATTTAAGCGGTATAGCCACTGAAACAGCACGCTGTGTAGAGCTGGTTAAGGGTACAAGGGCAAGCATTACAGACACAAGAAAGACCCTGCCTGGGCTTAGACCCTTACAAAAGTATGCCGTTACCGTAGGCGGCGGCAGAAACCACCGTTACAATCTGTCTGACGCTGCTATGCTAAAGGACAACCACATAGACGCAGGCGGCGGCATTACAAAGGCTGTAGCAAGGCTAAAGGCACAGCTTGGTCATATGACAAAAATAGAGGTTGAGGTTCGTAACCTTGATGAGCTGCGTGAGGCATTAGACGCCAATGTTGACGTTATAATGCTGGACAATATGTCCCCACAGCTAATGGCACAGGCAGTAAAAATAGCTGACGGCAAGGCATTGCTGGAGGCATCTGGTGGCATTACCAGTGACACCATACGGGCAGTAGCCGAAAGCGGAGTAGATATTATATCAATAGGAGCATTAACTCACTCTGTTACAGCCTTTGATATTTCCCTAAAAATTCATTAAATTTAATATACCTTGGGCGGTGAATACAAATTAACGTATTCACCGCCCATTTTTTTACAGTTAAGGGCTTTGCCCTTAAAACCCACAAAGGCTCTGCCTTTTGAAACAGTTAAGGGCTTTGCCCTTAAAACCCACAAAGGCTCTGCCTTTTGAAACCGTAAGCCTTTAAAAAGGCTTAACCTAAACCTAATTAAGCACATTTAAAGCTTTGGCTTTTGTAGCCCTAAGCCTTTAAAAAAACTTAACCTAAACCTAATTAAGCACATTTAAAGCTTTAGCTTTTGTAGCTGTAAGCCTTTAAAAAGGCTTAACCTAAACCTAATTAGGCACATTTAAGGCTTTAGCTTTTGTAGCTGTAAGCCTTTAAAAGGGCTTAACCTAAACCTAATTAGGCACATTTAAAGCTTTAGCTTTTGTAGCTGTAAGCCTTTAAAAGGGCTTAACCTAAACCTAATTAGGCACATTTAAGGCTTTAGCTTTTGTAGCTGTAAGCCTTTAAAAGGGCTTAACCTAAACCTAATTAGGCACATTTAAAGCTTTAGTTTTTGTAGTCCTAAGCCTTAATGGGCTTAAACTAAAACCTAATTAGGCACACTAAAGGCTTTAGCTTTTGTAGCTGTAAGCCTTAAAGGGCTTAACCTAAACCTAATTAAGCACATTTAAAGCTTTAGCTTTTGTAGCTGTAAGCCTTTAAAAAGTCTTAACCTAAATCTAATTAAGCACATTTAAAGGTTTGGATTTTGTAGCTGTAAGCCTTAAAGGGCTTAACCTAACCCTAATTAGGCACACTAACGGCTTTATATACAGCCTATAAATTTTTAATTACTATTTTTAACCTTGCCCACAATCCAAAACAAAACAAAGGCAACGATATTGGTAGCTACTATGCTGGCGCCTGTTGGTGTTTCCAGCATATAAGAAGCAGACACACCAACTACAAAGCATACAACCGACAATATAGCTGAACAAACAATAACCTTTTTAAAGGTTTTGCACACCCTCATTGAGGTTAAGGCAGGGAAAATAATCAGGCTGGAAATCAGCAGCGTTCCCATTATTCTCATACCAAGTACAATAGTTAATGCAGTTAACAGTGCAATAACCATATTGTAAACATTGGTTTTAGTTCCTGTGGCACGAGCAAAGGTTTCGTCAAAGGTTACAGCGAAAATTCTGTTATAGCAGAAAATAAACAGTACAATAACCACCGCTGATAAAATCAAGCTAAGCACAGCGTCGCTGTCAGAGGTTGCCAAAATACTGCCGAACAGATAGCTGTTTATGTCTGTGTTCATACCGTTAGCCATAGTGGCTATGATTACACCAATTGCCAAGGCACTGCTGGAAATAATGGCAATGGCAGAGTCGCCGTTTATCTTGCTGTTTTCGCTTAACCTCAGCAGTAAAAATGCCGCTATCACTACAATAGGTACAGCCACATGTAAAGGTGCCAGATTAAAAGCTGCCGCTATCGCCAAAGCACCAAAGCCCACATGGGACAATCCGTCACCAATCATAGAATAGCGTTTCAGCACCAGACTGACGCCTAGCAATGCGGCACACAAAGCAACAGGTATGCCTACAACTAAGGCACGTATCATAAAGGAGTACGAAAACATCTCAAAAAAACCCTCCATTTATACCTCCCCCTCCCTATGATTTTGTGCATAGATGTGGTGGTTATGCTCCTTCATCCTGCACACATTACAGCTGCAATTATGAAACAAAAACCTGCTGCCTAAATCGCTATGGGTATAGTCGCTTGTACTGCCAAAGAATACCTCTCCACTACTGCTAAGGTGCAATATATGGTCGGCATGGTCCACAGCTGACACTATGTCATGGGACACCATAATAACTGTAATGCCCTCTTTTCTGTTAAGGTCGTTAATAATTTCATACATATCATTGGTAGCAATAGGGTCTAAGCCTGCCACAGGCTCGTCCAGTAATATCAGCTTGCCAGTGGCACATAATGCACGAGCCAACAACACACGCTGCTGCTGCCCACCTGACAGCTCGCCGTAGCACCGTTTTTTCAGCTTTGTGATGTTAAGCTTTTCCATATTTGAAACAGCCTTTTCCCTATCAGCTCTGTTGTAAAACCCGCCAAAGCCTTTTTTGTTCAGCACACCAGACATAACCACCTCCCACACAGAAGCTGGAAAGTCACGCTGTATGGCACTTTGCTGTGGCAGATAGCCTATTTCCTTTTGCTGTAATCCGTCAGAAAAATCAAATGAACCGCCAGCAGGTGGCAGCAGCCCCAATATACCCTTCATTAATGTGCTTTTACCAGAGCCGTTTTCCCCTACTATACACAAGTAGTTACCAGCGTTCACTTTAAAGGATAAATCCTTTAGAACCACCCTGCCATCATAACTCATTGTCGCTTTGTTACAGGTTAACAGTGCCATTTTTATCACCCATCCTTTCTTTGTATACCTTGCCGTACCTAATTTGACGGTTAAATTTGTTATACCGTTTATCCTTGGTACTTTATTTAATGGGAGCAATATTTTGTCCCCTTGTGTGCATATTTACATTTACTTTTATTATATATAATTTTTTATGAAATTTATAGTTAATCATGAAAATATTTCTATTATTTTAAATATCTGACTCTCAAGGATTATTTAATAGGCTAACTCTAATTTTATAAAATAATACGAATATAGGGGTTACGCATGACAAGCTGACAAACAGCCTAAGCCCTGCGTACACCCCTATACATAATACTAACCCACCAACGGTAAATTATTTAGCTTTTTTTTGAACCTGCCTTAGCAGCAGCTTTTTTCTCTTTTTTGTGGTGCTGCCACATAACCCACAAAGGACCTGCGATACAGATTGAAGAATAACAACCTGAAATAACACCAATCATCATTGGCAACGCAAAGGTAACAACGGAGCTTAGGTTAAATATAATACCAACAGCAAACACACAGCCAACAGCTGTTAAGGTTGTCAAAGAGGTACAAATTGTTCTTCTGATAACCTGTGTAACACTGGTATTAAACAAAACAGCTTCGTCTGTTTTTCTGCCTAATACAACCCTGTTTTCACGAACACGGTCGTAAATAATAATTGTATCATTTAGGGAGTAACCTAAAATCATCAGTACAACTGCGATAAAGTTACTGTCAATTGGCATTTTTAGAATTACAAATGTAAAGTAAATCATCAGCACGTCATGGAACAATGCAACCAACGCCATTACACCAGCTGACAAGCCACCAATTTTCTTAAATCTGAAAGCAACATACAGAACCATCAGAACACAAGCAATAATAACAGCAACAATACACTTTAGGAAGAATTTCATACCCATTGTAGATTCTACAGAGCTGGATGAGCTGTCCTTAAAGTTACTGTCTGGAAACTCCTTGTTCAGTGCCTGCGTCATTGTATCCTGTACATCTGGACCAATGGTTTTGTTACCAGAGAACTGTACAGCTACTAGGTAACCCTTTTCAACGCCTGCAACACCGTCCTCAGACGCCATTAGGTTTTCACTAATAGTAAAGGATACATTGTCCTCTGTGGCTGTTTGCAAAACGTCCTTCAGCTGTGCTTGGTCAACCTCTCCTGTATAGCTGTACGTAACAATAGAACCACCAGTAAAGGAAATATCCAAGGTAGTGCCAAACATAAAGTTACAAATAATACCAATTATAAATATAGCTATTGAGATGCCAAAGAAAATCTTTTTCTTGCCTATCATATCTATTGTTTTTTTGTTCATTTTCTAGCACCTCCGAATAACCATTTATTACGCATAAGCTTATATCCGGAAATAGATCTAAGCATTAATCTGGAAGCACCAACGCCCATAATGAAGTTGGAAATAACGCCAACTAGCAATGTATAACCGAATGAATAGATAGTACCAGTTGTTGATGGTCCAAATATCATTGACAGAATATTAGAAGGACCAAATACAAGCAGCAGGATAATAGCAACTATGATAACTGTTACGTTACCATCAAAGATAGCCCAAAAGCTTCCCTTTGTACCCTTGTCGATAGCACCATCCAGCGTTCTGCCATTTCGTACCTCTTCACGAATACGCTCAGAAGTAATAATGTTAGCATCAGCACCCATACCAATAGACAATATTAAACCGGCTATACCAGGTAATGTCATGGTGAAGCTTGCAAATAATGGGAAGTAGCCCGAAATAGACGCTACTGACAATGCCAGCTGACCTAGCAGGGATAAAACCGCAATAAAGCCAGGCAGTCTGTACGCTATTAACAGGAACAAGGTAATCAAAATCAAGGCTATTATACCTGCGTACGCCATAGCCAGCAATGAGGACTCGCCCAAGGTAGGGCTAATAGCACTGTAGCTAGCTGTTTCCAAAGCAAAGGGCAACGCACCAGCGTTAATCTTTGTAGCCAGGTCAGTAGCCTCTTTAGCTGTAAAGCTACCGCTAATCTGTGCCTTACCATCAGCAATAACTGCATTTACAGTAGGGGCAGACAGCATAATGTCATCCATCCATATTGATACAGTTTTACCGTTGTATTCTTCAGTAATGTTTTTAAATGTATCTGCATTTTTCAGTGTTAGGTCAACAACATATTTGTTAGCACCACTGGACTGGTCAACTCCAGCCTTTGCACTTTCAACGTTACTGCCGTCCATCAAAACAGTCTGTGTGTCCCCTGTTGGTGTTTTATACACGGGGTTTCCGTTGGTATCCACATCTGTATTAGCATATGAGTTACCAGGTCGGAAGGTCAGGCTGGCAGTAGATGAAATCTCGTTAATAGCCTCTTTAGGGTCGTAGTTTGTTTCTGTTTCTTTCCAAGGGAAACGTACGATAATTCTTTGATTTGAGTAGTCAGCATACAGCTCATAATCTGTAATGTTACCTGAAACCATACGAGATTCGATGATTGCCTTGGCAGCGTCTAGCTGGTCCTCAGTAGCATTCACACCCTCCGCCGGTTTAAAGGTAGCTTCCACACCACCCTTGATATCGATTCCCCATCTAATGTCACTAATACCTTTTATAACGGTTGTTTTAATGTCGCCGTTCTGCGTATGTACACCAAAAATAGCAGTGTAGCTAAGAGCAAGTATTAGGATGGCAACGATGAAAAATACTGGTTTTGAAACTCTTTTCATTCGTAAATCCTCCATATTGAATAATGGTCTGTGTCTAATATGACAGAAAAATCTGTCAAGTCCTATAAACTACAGACATAACAGGGTTAATTATAAGATTTTTTTAATAAAAAGTCAATGGAATTCATTATTGTTTGTGAATTTTATACTATAAATTGTAAAAATTTGTGTATAGTCACGATATATTCTTAAATTATACCTTGCATTACAGAATTAATCCTTTATTTGTGCTATCCTTCCCCCCACCTTCCTATAAATTGTATATTTCCTATTAACCTTTTCCGCCTAATTTCGTAGGCTGCCACCTTAGAACCAAAGGTGTTGTAATTGGGCTGGTTTGTTATTGCACACACAACATATTTTGAAGGTATCAGCACCACACAGAAAAAGCCAGCTCATTTAAGTAAATACAGTCTTGATGAGGACAAGCAAAAAATTTATGGGGCGACGATAACTGCGGACGAGCTGTGGAATATGTGTGTTGGGAAGTATAAAAAGTCTATTGATAAATCGGTGAGAAATGGTATAATAGAAGAGAAAATAGAAGTGGCGGTCAAAGATGTGTATAGTATTGGTAAGCTTGATATTGATAAATATAAGTGCGTTACAGAAGATATAGTGACTAACGAGGTTGTTATAACCCAGAAGCAAGTCGAACATATAAAGGAACGTCATCCTAATGATTATGAAAGCTTTAGTTCATTTTTTAAAGAAATTGTAGAAAATCCTGATTATATCATTGAAGCCAATCGACCAAATATGGCTTTAGTTTTGAAACAAATTAAATTGAATAATGAAAAGTTCAAAACAGTTGTTAGACTTACTACATCAAGTGATAGCCCAAATTATAAAAATTCAATAATTACATTTATGAAGATAGATAATAAGGAATGGAACAGAATATTAAAAAACAAAAAAACTCTTTATAAATCAGAATAAATGTGATATAATATGAGTAAGATAGGAAAGGTTATTTGAGGTGGAAAATTTCGTACAGTCCACACGCCGAAGGTACTGACAGGGGAAACCCGAGAGATGCAGGAGAGTTGTACGCCTGCCAAATAACCATTTGCTTCGAAAACCGCTTTGAGAAATCAGGGCGGTTTTTTATACCCAAATTTTATAGCTTATAGCGTATACTCAAACGAGTGTACGCTTTTTTTATGACAAGAGCAAAAAAGGGATAACCACAAATGAACATTAAGGTTATTAAGGCTTTTCATCACATTAAAAACGGCTTATTGGTATGCTTAGAACCCAAGGTGTTGTAATTGGGCTGGTTTGTTATTGCTGGGTTAGCTTGTGCGTTCTTTGGTTTTAGATATATTTTAAACCTAATGTACAGTGGTTATTATTGCTTTTGTGTTTTGGTTTAGAAAAACAGCTTATTTAAACACATAAAACAGGAGCAAACATTGCTGTTCGCCCCTGTTTTATGAAACTATCATATATATCCTAAAGTATTATTTCCTAATTGGCTTACCACATTATGCTGGGTACAATTATTTTAATAGCTTTTCAACAGCTGCCAGCTTAACACATAGGCAAAACAAATCCATAGCAACGTTTAGCTCATCAACGGGTGGGAAGGATGGTGCAATACGAATATTGCTGTTCTTAGGGTCGTTACCATATGGGAAGGTAGCACCTGCACCGGTCAGCACCACACCGGCTTCTTTACACAATGCAACAACCTTGTCTGCACAACCGTCCATTACATCCACACTTACAAAGTAACCACCGTTTGGTTTTTTCCAGCTTGCTATGCCCTTATCTGTCAGCTCATTATCCAGATGAGTTAACACAGCCTCAAAACGAGGTTTTAGAATAGCCTTGTGCTTTTCCATATGTGACAATACTCCGTCTAAATTCTTAAAGAATTTCATATGACGCAGCATATTAATTTTATCGTAACCAATGGTCTGATATGTGTAACGCTTTTTAAATACTGCCATATTGCTTAATGATGAAGCCATGGCAGCTACACCTGAGCCTGGGAAAGTGATTTTAGATGTTGAACAAAATAAAATTGGTAAATCCTCATTACCACATTTTTTACACTCATCCATAATACTTAACAGCTTTTCACCGTTATCCGTAACATCATGTACACAATATGCATTATCCCACATAATCCTAAAATCCTTAGCAGCTGGCTTTAGGTTAGCAAAACGCTTAACAGTTTCATCAGAATAGGTAATACCCTGTGGGTTTGAGTATTTTGGTACACACCATATACCCTTAATAGTATCATCTGCAGCTACCAGCCCTTCAACAACGTCCATATCAGGGCCTGTGGCTGTCATTGGCACATTTATCATCTCTATACCAAAGTATTCAGTAATACCAAAATGTCTGTCATAGCCCGGTACAGGGCATAAAAATTTTATCTTATCCTGTTTCACCCATGGTGTACAGCCACCTATCCCTGCTGTCATCATACATGAAATAGTATCAAACATCATATTTAGACTAGAGTTTCCACCTACCAGAACCTCATTTGCGTCTACCTCTAGCATTTGTGCAAACAGCTCTCGCATTGATGGAATACCATCTAACAAGCCATAGTTTCTGCAATCCAAGCCATCACGAGTTTTACACTCAGTTTCACTGGAAATAATATCAAGCATTTTTTCAGAAATATCCAGCTGTTCTGTGCCTGGCTTACCTCTGGACATATCCAACTTTAGATTTTTAGCTTTGAAAGCCTCATATTCTTTTACTAGCTTTTCTTTTTCAGCCATTAACTGCTGATTATTCATTGATAAATAATTTGACATGATTAACACTCCTCAAATATACGCAAAACATCTTAAAGCCAATTAGTATTTTAATACTTATGAGGTTAAAATGCAAGTTTAATTTAACATTCTTGCATTTTTGTTAAATTGAATACATACAAACCTTTTTTATACTATGTTTATGTACATGATTTTGCCATAATTTTATTAATCTCAATCATTTTATATAAAAAATCAACTATCCTTTTCAAACACTAAAATCCCCTTTGAATTAAAGGTGTACTATTTCTTGCAAAAGCATTAATCAAAGATATGATTTTATGCATTATTGCATAATTAAGTGTCGGTCACTATTTGTATTACATTTTACCAGCGTTACAAAAAATCACAGTAACATTTTTAAGTGTACATCGGTATTAAAATCAACCTGAATTCTATTATCTACAACTTCAAATTGAATAGCTTCTATTATAATCAATCATAAAAGGCAACCGAAACATCACATTTCGATTGCCTTTAAAGTATAAATTTTAATTACTAAATTAAGCCTAGCCCAGTACGCTTATTAAAACACCAGCTGCTACGGCTGAACCGATAACACCGGCAACGTTTGGACCCATAGCGTGCATTAACAGGAAGTTAGATGGGTTTTCAGCCTGTCCAACCTTTTGAGATACACGGGCAGCCATAGGAACAGCTGAAACACCTGCGCTACCAATTAGCGGATTAACCTTACCCCCTGTAAGCTTGTACATTAGCTTACCAAACAGTACGCCAAAGGCTGTACCAATACAGAAAGCAAGCAAACCAAGCAAAATAATTTTAATTGTACTCCCCTGTAGGAACACTGTACCTGTTGCTGTAGCACCTACTGTAACGCCTAGGAAGATAGTGATAATATTCATCAGCTCATTTTGAGCGGCCTTGCAAATTCTGTCTACTACACCACTTTCCTTAAAGATATTACCAAGCATCAGCATACCAACTAGAGGTGCTGCGTCAGGTAAGAAGATAGCGATAATAATCGTAACAACAATAGGGAACATGATTTTCTCCAGCTTTGAAACAGGTCTTAGCTGTTCCATAACAACGCTGCGTTCCTTCTTTGTTGTTAAAAGCTTCATAATAGGTGGCTGAATAATAGGAACTAAGGCCATATAGGAGTATGCCGCCACGGCAATAGGCCCCAGCAGTTCAGGTGCCAGCTTAGATGTAACGAATATAGCTGTTGGACCGTCAGCACCGCCAATAATACCTATAGCACCTGCCTGTGCTGCATCAAAGCCTAACAGGATAGCACCAAAGAAGGTGATAAAAATACCAATCTGTGCTGCCGCACCTAGGATAAAGCTTTTTGGGTTAGCAATTAGTGGGCCAAAGTCAGTCATAGCACCAATGCCCAGGAAGATTAGTGGTGGATATATACCCAGCTTAACACCTTGATACAGGTAATACAGCAAACCGCCGTTGCTAGGTACGTTGTAGTATTGGACACCGTCCATTACTGTGGTGGCGTAGTTTCCCGCCTCCCCCCCGTGGCTTGCCATATAGTCAGACACAGACACCATGGTGGTTTCCGGTGCTGCCATAATAGCTGGGAAAAGGTTAACCAATAACATACCAAATGCTATTGGTAACAGCAGCAGTGGCTCGTACTGCTTTTTAATAGCCAAGTAAATCAAGAAAATAGAAATAATAATCATTACAAAGTTTTGCCATACTAGGGAGCTTAAACCCGAGTTAGTATATAAGCCCTGTAATGATTCTAGAAATCCGTTCAAAATTTCCATTAAAACACAATCCTTTCCGATATATAATTTTTGTTAATTAAAATGGTCTGGTATTATCCATAAGACCGGCTGTGCTCCATACCGGACGTGATTGTGGCAACCTTTTAATGGTTTTCACCTTTACGTTACCCTCACCATACATAGCATCAACAGCAGCTGCTATAACCGCAATAATTTGAGGAGATATTCCTTCCGATACCGGTGTGCTGTCCACCTGTACCTTTGGCGCTTGCTGTGCCTTTTCCTGTTCCTCTGCTGCCTTTTTGGCAGCTAATGCTGCATCCTTTTTCTGTTTACTTTTTTGTTGTGCGTTAAAAACAATTGTACCATATATCTTGATTATAAAAATAAGTAAAATCAAAACCGCAAAAACGACGGTAAAACCTGTAATAAGCACTGTAAAAGCAATGGTTAAATCTGGCATATTTTTCTCCTCCTATTAATAATTATACAAAGGCGAACGGTAGCAAAACCAACACATTCCGCCATTTTATCAAATTAGTTATTATTATACCCCACAGACTTGTTTATTTCAACAAATTATAAAGTTCTAATTTTTCTATTTGGAAAAATTGTCATATTAGCTAATTTTCCATGAATAAATCTAAATTATTAATACAATTTTAATTTTTAATGAACAGACTTCCATACTCATAAAAGCACATTTACAAATTATTTATATTGTATCCCTCATATCATACCCCACCTGTGCCATATAGTAGCTGTTCATTGTGCTGGGTGCATTGTACAGCATTGTAAGCATATAGGCCTGTATATTTTTTATATGTGAGGTGTTATTAATTATTCGTTCTACTACATATTCTATATGTGCCTCATTTAAGCTTAGCATACGCCTTTGCACCTGACAGCGTGGTATGCTGTCCCCGCCAATCCGCAGGGCTTTGGCAGAGCCGTTAAACACGTTTTCTATTATGCTTACCAGCTCCTCTACAAACTCTCCGTTGTCACCCTTAGCTAAAATGTCATAATCTATATTTTCTTTTACCCTCTCCAGCATTGCACCCGTATTAGCAATACTTTTATCAGAAAAGGAATTGTCCTCCATTATGTCCATCATCTCCTCATAAACGTCCCTGATGGATGGGTCAGTGTTACTATTATCATTCTTATTAACCTTAGTATTATTACCTTGTGTTTTTGAAAGCTTTGGAGCTTCATTTTGTGAAGCTCTGGAAGTGTCCTTTTTTAATGTCCTGACACTGCCATTTGATGTATAGCACAGCCTTTTTACATATATCAAATTAGGCTTTCCCAAGCCCTGTCGCTTACGCACAATCAGGTCAGCACCCTCCAGCTCCTTTAACAGCTTACTGACCTTATTAAAGCAGCAGCCAAGCTGTTCCTGAATTTCCCCTACGGTGTAGTAGATATACACCCTGCCATTATGGTCTGACCAATTATTCATAATAGATATGCCCATGCGGTCTAAAAGCAGTGCATACAACAGCTTTGACAACGGTGACATAGGTATATATTTTTCATTAGTAAAGAGCTCATTAGGCAATTTTTTAAATGTATGTGTATCAGCTTGTGTGTCATTAAGATTAAAAAAATTATCATTCATAAAAACATCCCTCCACTATTCCCTCTTAAGCAGTGGAAAAATGCACACAGGTAAACACTTTTTAAAAATTTTTTATATATAGTCCAATACAGCGTCACATTTGTAATATTCCTACACACCGGCACATAGATTTAATGTAGAAACAAATACCGTCCCTTGTAACGGACAGGTATAAAAAGGAGAGATTATATAATGGAATATGTTTTGTCAAAAAAAGAGTTGTCTGTTGGGGAAACGGTATTTGAAGGATGTATTGAACAGCCTATCGACCTAGATTTCAGCTTGCCGGACTATTGCCCCGACATACAGCGTATATTAAAATGCCGTGTATATCCAAAAATCTACACCAGAAATATCAGCGGTGACAGGTTGGATATAGAGGGTACTGCCATAGTAAAGATACTATACCTAGATGCTATAAAAAAATCTGTACGCTCCAGCGAACACAGCGTGCCATTTACCTCGTCCTTTAATATGAAAACCACACC
Organism: Ruminococcaceae bacterium UBA3903; assembly: GCA_002391625.1. GTDB lineage: Bacteria > Bacillota > Clostridia > Oscillospirales > Acutalibacteraceae > UBA3903. Next base: position 36,483 of record DGFJ01000020.1, read on the forward strand.
GCAAAACGCCGTAGCCACATCTGCCGTTAAACCAGAATATTTAAACTGTCGTGCCTTAAGCCCTCGCCGATTGGACATTCACGGTGCTTTTTCCATATGTGCTACTGTTATATCAAAATGTGAAAAGGAGTTTGCCGAAGGCATAGACGGCGACGATGTACAGGTAAAAACCACGCAAATACCAGTATCTGCCCTGTGTGGCCTTGGACAACAGCAGTTTACCGTAGAGGACAGCATTGTCCTAGGCAGCAGCAAGCCTCCTATTGAAGCTGTTTTACGCACTGATATGCAGCCCATCGTCAGCGACATAAAGGCTATAACCAACAAGCTGATGATTAAGGGTGACATCGGTGTAAAGGTGCTTTATATGACAGACCTAGATACAGGTAACACAGAGGTGCTGGAATACACCATGCCCTTTAGTCAAATTTTAGACGTAGACGGGGTAACCGACAGCTGTGCCTGTGATGTCACCGCCGAAATATTAACCTATGAGATACATACCGGTGGTGATGCACAGGAGAAAAACCAATCCATTGACGTAGAGGTAAAGATGGTTGCCACATCTGTCGCCTACAGCGAGGAGGAAATAACCGTCGTTTCCGACGCTTACTCTACCATGTATGATTTAGATTTAGTATTTAACCAAACACCCGTCAACAGCCTAGCTTCCCAGCCAAAGGAAACCTGCATTACTAAAACAACAGTGGAAATCGGCACAGAGGGCATTACAAAGGTTATCGACCTGTGGAACGAGCAATGCACCGCCACTGCCATGGTTGAGGAAGGTCAGCTGATGGCAAAGGGCAAGGTTAATGTGTGTGTTTTAGCTGAGGACCGTGAGGGTACACCCTTCTACACCGAGCGTATAGTTGACTTCACCTATCCTATGGGACATTGTGATATTGCCCAGCCTGTTGTACAAACAGCCGCCGCCGTATCATCTATTAGCTATCGCCTTAACGGCACTGACAATTTAGATTTACGTATAGAAATAAAGCTGTCAGCACCAGTCTTTGACAGCAAGGTTATTAGGTGTGTGTCACAGGCTACAGCCAACGAGGAGCATCTGCGACAGCGTGACCACCAGTCAGCATTGACGCTGTACTATGCAGGTGATGGAGAAAGCCTGTGGAGCATTGCCCGTGAATACGCCGTTAGCTGTGATGCGGTAATGGCTGAAAATGACTTAACAGATGATACTGTTCTGCAGGGCAGAATGCTGTTAATTCCTAATATATAAAAGGGGAGGATGTAATTATGGAGGAAAGAAATATCTATCAAGACATATCACAGCGTACCAACGGAGATATTTACATTGGTATAGTAGGCCCTGTTCGTACAGGTAAATCTACATTTATAAAGCGTTTTATGGACACCTTAGTTATACCCAATATAGAAAACTCCAGCCGACGTGACCGTGCTATTGATGAGCTGCCCCAATCTTCCGCTGGCAGAACTATAATGACCACCGAGCCAAAGTTTATCCCAGAGGAGGCCGTGGAGGTTACTATTGAGGGCAACGCAAAGCTTAATGTTCGCATGATAGATTGTGTAGGCTACATTGTTCCCAGCGCCATAGGCTATATAGAGGACGAACAGCCACGCATGGTAAAAACCCCTTGGTATGACGAGCAAATACCCTTTAATATGGCGGCAGAAATAGGCACTAAAAAAGTAATAACCGACCATTCCACCATTGGCTTGGTCATAACCACCGACGGCAGCATCAGCGACATCCCCCGTGAGGAGTATCAGGAGGCAGAACAACGGGTTATCGCCGAATTAAAGGAAATTAACAAGCCCTTTGTAATTTTGCTAAACAGTATGTACCCAGATTCTCCCGAAACCACCGCCATGTCAGGCAAGCTAAGCCGTCAATATATGGTTCCTGTTGTTCCTGTTAACTGCTTGGAGCTGGATGAAAACCAAATAAAGCAAATACTGGCACAGATTTTATTTGAATTTCCTATCAAGGAAATTAAGGTAGATATGCCAAAGTGGGTTACCTCCCTAGAAAAAAGCCACTGGCTAAAGGGTGCTATATATAATGCCATTGAGCAGTCAGCTGGAACGGCAAGTAAAATTCGACAGGTGCAGGGCATAATAGATACTGTCAGTCGCTGTGAATATGTTTCCAACGCTAACATAACAGCCATAGATTTGGGCTGTGGCAAAAGCCGTCTGCAAATAAGCCTTAACAATGATTTATTCTACAAGGTGTTAGGTGAAAAGACTGGTCTTAACATTGCCGACGAGGGTGATATGCTGGACTGTGTTATGGAGCTTGCCAAGGTTAAGGAGGATTTTGATAAAATACGCTCCGCCTATGATGATGTAACCGAAAAGGGCTATGGCATTGTAATGCCTACCATGGACGAATTGTCCCTAGAGGAGCCGGAAATTATTAAGCAGGGTGGAAAATACGGCATACGTCTGCGAGCCTCTGCCCCATCTGTTCATATGATGAAAACCAACATCACCACAGAAATCACACCACTGGTTGGTTCAGAACAGCAGTCAGAGGAGCTGGTAGAGTATATGCTAAAGGAGTTCGAGGAAAACCCAAGCAGGATATGGGAATCAAACATCTTTGGCAAATCCTTGCACGAGCTGGTAAACGAGGGGTTACACAACAAGCTTTACCGTATGCCAGAGGACGCCAGAAACAAAATGAAGGAAACAATAGAAAAAATTATTAACGAGGGCTGTAACGGTTTAATCTGCATTATCCTATAAAAAGCTTATATTACCTCCTGATAGGGTGTACCCCACACAAGGGGTACACCCTATTGACCTTTCCTATTAAACATCCTTCGTTGCTTTTGTTTTTAGGTTTTAAAAAAGGGACAGCTTAACGCCATCCCTTGCTTCACTTTTGTTTTATTTGGGTTACCCCAGCTATTGACAAAGAGCCCTTTTTCATAGCGTCTTGCCGCTATGAAAATAAAAAACCACCCGCTGTGCGGGTGAGATTCATGCTTTAGCAAAAAAGACGACATCCGTGCTATAATAAAGGTGTTCAAGCCAATTTATCATAAAGCGAAAGGATGACATCTTATGTCATAAAGTTTAGCACATTCAAAATGGATGTGCAAGTATCATATAGTTTTCACCCCAAAATACAGGAGAAAAATTGAAAAAGTCGCTAAAGCGTAAAAGAAGCGACAGCTTAATGCTGTCGCTTCTTTTTATCTCTTTTATTTTGGGTTTACCCCAACTATTGACAAATAGCCAATTTTATAAGCTATTATGCAATTATTCAGCGTGGTTAGACTTTGCTCTAGTTTTTCTGTGCTTTAGATATGCTATCATAGCACCGCCTGCCAGTGCAAACATAATGCCTGCTACCCATATCATTGTAACAGAACCGTTGTCGCTGTTATGTGAAACCGTATTGAAATCATCAGCACTTAGGGCTGCCAAGGCAACATCCTTGCTGTTGCTGGTCTTTACTGTTGCGTTTTCAACAACCTGTGAGCTTTGACGTGTAGCTTCCATATCCAACGCCTCTACAAACTCGTCATCTGCTTGACCAGTAACCTCCATAGCAAAGTTAGACTGTGCAACCTTTACAGCGGTTTCTGTGTTAGCGTCATATGTACCTGTTTTTGTATCCATATAACCTAAAGTTACCAGCTTATCCTGAATATCAGCTACATCCTCACCCTCTGCTGTTGATGCAGTTATTGTCTTTGGAGCAGCTACTGCTAATGAAGAATAAAGTGTTTCCAGCTGTGCCTTTGTGATTTCATCATTCTGTCTTAGCTCAGATGCGTTAAAGTAAGCGTGTAAAGCGTTTAATGTGTTATCATCAAATACTGCTGTAATTTGGCTGTTATAATAGCCAAGCTCAGTCAGTCTGTTCTGTAAAGCTGTTATATCGCTACCTGCGTCACCATATCTTAGAGTACCATCAGATGTAGGAGCTTCTGTTGGTGCTTCTGTTGGTACAAAGGTTACAGCCTCTGTTGGAGCAGGTGTAGGAGCTTCTGTTGGAGCTTCAGTAGCTTCCTCTGTTACTGCTTCGGTAGCTTCCTCTGTATCCTCTTGTGTCGCTTCCTCTGTAGCCTCCACTGTAGCTTCTTCTGTAGCTTCCTCCGTTACAGTGTCAGTTTCTTCCTGAGTAGGTGCTGCTGTTGGAGCCTGCGTTGCTTCCTCTGATGAATCAGTGTCATCATCTGATGTATCGGCAGCATCGTCCTTAGCGTCGATTGCTGCTTTAATTGTGCTTAAAAATTCCGGACCAACAACACCGTCAACCTCTATGTCGTAATCCTCCTGGAATTCCTTTACACAAGCTGCTGTATATGTGCCATAGTAGCCTGAAATGTCATCATCAAAGTAACCTAAGGTTTTCAGCATTTTCTGTATTTCCTCTACCTTAGAGCCTTGTGAACCAACCTTTAGGTAGCTGGAGGAGCTGCTTGATGAATCTCCTGAATAATCTGTATCACCTGTTGAATTAGGCTTTTTGTTTGAATAGCCGTTGTAATCAAAGCTGTAATCAACACCGCCGATTGTTCTGCTTGTGTTTACAATGTACTGACCATTTTCATAATAGAAGTAGTCACCATCAAAGTAGAACCAGCCGTTTGTTGGATAATCAACACCAACTATTTTGTACCACTCCACCCATTGAAGCTCGTCCATATCGCCGTAGCAAACGCCCCAGTTAGTACCACGAGCGTCTATTTCCATACCGCTGCCTACATATAAGCCAACGTGACCTGGTTTGTGTAGTCCTAAGCCGTGTATTCTAGGAATACCATAATCATATGAGCTGTAATCTACATAGCCCCAGTCTAAACCAGCACTTTGCGAACTGCTTACCATATCAGTTCTAACACCGCCGACACCATTGTACATAGCAATCATACCTGTACAATCCACAGCGCCCTCGCTCATGCCGCCCCACACATATGCCCAGCCTTCGTTGTAGGCTCTAAGGCAATGGGCAGTTAAGCCCTCACTGGTAGCTGAGTCAGCAGTCATTGTTGTAGTGCCAACCGTAATAACTGAGCAAAGCATTAATACTGATAACAGTATTGAAACTACAGTTCTGGTCTTCTTGCGTCCTTCGTTCTGCATTGGAAGATACCTCCTGTGATAATATAAAAATTTATTTTGTTACACTTTTCATAAGCCGACCATGGGCTTAAAAAGAAATTGTCATTACAGCTATTATGTCCCATAGGGAAATACATAAAGCCTGTAATTGGTAACAATTTAGTTACAGTGTAACATAATGGTAGTTAAATTTCAAGGATTTTTCCCAATAAAGCCCGTTTACACAAATTTTAAACCTGCATAAACTATTTTTTGTATAAATTTTATTACATTTTTTTAAACAGCATACAGTAAATATGCCTTATAAATCAACTAAAAAAATTATTATATTACAAATTTAAAGCTTTTGTAGTTGTTTTTAGCTAATTTCTGCCACTACCCACAATAATTTTCTGTATTTTTATCCTATTGTTTATAAAATTGTAACCTTTGTAGTCTAGTTCACCTCCCAAAAATATGATTTTCCCTTAAATATTACAAATTTAACTACCACCAGATGTGTTCCATCTATATATAGTGTCTGTATAATTTTCCAGAAAATTCATAAATTACAAGTCTTTATTTTAGGAACACATATAATTCATATTTAACATTTCATAAATAAATATGAATATGTAATTTTAATATATTCGCATCTATTAACCGCCATCCTAACCACAAAACAAAAAAAGTCAGGGCATACAGCCAAACAGCCATATGCCCTGAAAAAGGGGAATAGAATTAATTCCAGTTATCAATAGTATCTGCGTACACGTTGATATAATCCTGTGCCGAACGTGACCATGAGTTATCACTGGTCATGGCACGGTACACCAAGGACTTCCAACCGTCACGGTCCCAATATCCACCAATGGCACGTTTTAATGCACATACCATATCATATGTATCATAATTAGCAAACTGGAAGCCGTTACCTACACCGTACTGACTGTCCTGTATAGAATCACGCAGACCGCCAACCTCACGAACTACAGGGATAGTACCGTAACGCAGCGCTATCATTTGTGACAAGCCACATGGCTCGCTTTTGGACGGCATTAAGAAAATATCAGAACCAGCATAAATTTTTCTGGCAAGCTCTGGAATATATCCATGGCAACAGCAGGCACGTCCCGGATATTTACTTTGAATATAGCTAAAGTAATCCTCGTACTCCTGTTCGCCTGAACCTAAAATTACGAACTGAACATCATTATTGTTCATGATTTCTTCCAAACCCATTCTAACTAGGTCTAAGCCCTTATGTCCTACCATTCTGGTAACCATAGAGATTATTGGAATATCAGGTCGCTGCTCCAGCCCTAAGCGTTCCTGCAGCCTACGCTTACACTCTGCCTTACCCTCCATATGATCCGGTGAGTAATTAGCATACATATGCATATCTGTAGCAGGGTTGTAGCTGTCATTATCAATACCATTTAATATGCCACACAGCTTATAGCTGCGGTATTTTAAAATTTTCTCTAATCCACAGGCAAACCAAGGGTCTAATATCTCATTGGCATATGACGGACTAACAGTTGTAACACGGGTAGCGGTTTCAATTGCACCCTTAGCCATATTTAGCTTGCCGTCCATCTCCAGCATTTTTGTATCCTCAACAGGTATGCCAACGCACTCCTCGTTTACATCCCAGCCATACATACCTTGATACTGTATATTATGTATAGTATATACACTTTTAATGTTATAGTACCATGGGTTGTGAGAGTAAAAGAAATAATAATAAGTAGGTACTAAGGCTGTCTGCCAATCATTGGTATGAATTAAATCTGGGTGAAAATCTATATACGGCAGCATTTCAAGCACTGCTCGGGAGAAGAAGGCGAAACGCTCTGCATCATCAAAAAAGCCGTATAGACCAGCTCTTTTAAAATAAAACTCATTATCTACAAAGTAGAACGTAACACCATCGTACTGCTGTCTCTTATA
>DGFJ01000020.1:43500-46650 GCA_002391625.1 Ruminococcaceae bacterium UBA3903
AATCTATATACGGCAGCATTTCAAGCACTGCTCGGGAGAAGAAGGCGAAACGCTCTGCATCATCAAAAAAGCCGTATAGACCAGCTCTTTTAAAATAAAACTCATTATCTACAAAGTAGAACGTAACACCATCGTACTGTGTCCAAAAAATACCACAATACTGCCGACGCCACGCAACAGGCACAGTAAAGTTTGTTATATAATGTAGGTTATCCCTTAAGTCCTGCGGAATATCACCGTATAAGGGCATAACCACACGACAGTCAATATCTCTTTGACGCAGGGCCTTTGGCAATGAGCCTGCCACATCTGCCAATCCGCCTGAACCTGCAAAAGGGTTTGCTTCGCTGGTACAATATAAAATTCTCATTTTTCTTACCTCCGCTTGCTATTTATTTACTATATATTCAATGATAACACATTATCACATTTTAAGCTATTTAACAACCATTATATTTATATCATTGTATTATGATATGTTAGACAACGCTTTGCTTTTGTATGTATATAGGATATGACTCAAACCCGCACAAGGAACGGTCATCCTTGATTACTACATCCTTATCACAAATAACATAGCTTAGGTTGGCGTTTTTTCCTATTTTGGTATCCTGCATAATTACACAGTTAGACACCGTTGTACCCTTACCTATATGTACACCCTTTGAGATTACACAGTTTTCCACATGACCTTCAATTAAACAGCCCTGTGCAATCAAGGAGTTTTTCACGCTGGAGCCTAAGCCATAACGGCTAGGCATATCATCACGTACCTTTGTGTATATTGGACGGTCAGCATTAAACAGCTCCTTGCGTACTGCTGGGTTCATTAACGCCATATTAGCACTGAAATATGAGTTCATAGAGGTTATCAATGCGTTATAGCCCGTATATTCATAACCATAAAATTTATAGTTTTTAATATTGTTTTGGAAAATACATCTTTTGTAGTTAAGCATATTTTTAGAAACGCTGTCCTTTACCAAATCCAGCAGCAGCTGACGACTAATTAGCACCGAGCTGCACGCTAGGTTACAGCTGCCCTCAACCTGTGGAGAAATAAGCAATTCCTCTATCCTGTTATCAGTACCCAGCTTTAACACCATAGGCTCTTTTCTGGCTTCAGGTATAGTGGCGCTTACATACATCATGGTAACATCGGCTTCGTTCTTAATATGCTGTTCCAGCATTTGGCTGTAATCAATATTTGCCACACAGTCACATTCGCACAGCAGCATATAATCCTCCTTACAGTCCTCTAAAAAAGCTCTTACCGAGTACAGACATTCTATAGGAGTGTTGTTGGAGTTATCCCCCTGAATAAACGGCGGCAATATCTTTAAGCCGCCACGCTTACGGGACAAATCCCATGCCTTGCCAGAGGCTACATGGTCCATTAGTGAAAAGAAGTTTTTACGAACAATAACGCCCACACTGTTAATACCGGAGTTCACCATATTGGACAGGGTAAAATCTATTAACCTGTATTTACCGCCAAATGGTACTGACGACATTGTACGCTTGTCAGTCAGCTCTGACGCTCTGTCATCATGACTGTTAGCAAATATTACGCCTAAAACGTTATTTCCCTTCATTACCCTTCCACCTCCTGAACATCTGTATCTATCATAGACTTAGGTGGTACTACAACGTTATCACCAATTTTTACGTTGTCACCTATTACGGTAATGCCCCAGTCATCCTTGCACTGGGTATCCTCTGGACGTTGACCAATAACTGCATTTTTACCTATTACAGAGTTTTCAGCTACAATAGCATACTGCACCCTTGCACCCTCTTCTACTACTACGCCAGGCATTAGTATAGAATCTGTAACCACTGCACCCTTGCCAACGGTTACACCAGCGAACAGTATGGAAAACTCTAGGCTTCCGTTTACGTTACAGCCGTCAGAAATTAATGAGTTCTGTGTTTTAGCGTTTTCACCAATGTGATGTGGTGGCATAATAGGATTTTTTGAATAGATTTTATTTTTCTCACCGCTTAAATCCAAGGTAGTATGTGGGTCAAGCAAATCCATATTAGCCTCCCACAGGCTTTCGATTGTTCCTACATCCTTCCAGTAGCCTGAAAAGTTATATGCAAACAGTCGCTCCCCTGCGTTTAACATAGTTGGCAAAACATCCTTGCCAAAGTCATTGCTGGATTTTTCGTCCGCTGCGTCCTCCTCCAAATACTTTTTCAGCTTATCCCAGTTAAACACATATATGCCCATAGAGGCATTGGTGCTTTTGGGGTGTGCTGGCTTTTCCTCAAACTCATATATAGAGCCGTCAGGGTTGGTATTTAGAATACCAAATCGAGAAGCCTCCTCTAATGGTACGTCTATAACCGCAATGGTACAATCCGCCTTATTTTTTTGATGCTCTGCAATCATATTGGAATAATCCATTTTGTAAATATGGTCACCTGACAGGATAACAACATACTCTGGGCTGTAACGGTCGATAAAGTTGATATTTTGGTAAATGGCATTTGCTGTGCCAGAATACCAAAATGCACCGTTCACCTGCTGATAAGGGCTTAGACAATGTACGCCGTCCAGCATACCGTCCAAATCCCATGGTTGACCGTTACCTATGTACTCGTTTAGCTCTAGTGGCTGATATTGCGTAAGTACACCAACTGTTTCGATACCTGAATTAACGCAGTTGGATAGAGGAAAATCTATTATTCTATATTTTCCGCCAAATGGCACTGCGGGTTTTGCAATTTTTCTTGTTAGTACGCCAAGTCTACTGCCTTGACCACCGGCAAGTATCATTGCGACTGTATTTTGCTTTGGATACATTTGGTTTTCAACCTCCCGAATTAGATTTCTATATATTATATTTTAGTAATTAATATTAATCCGCTTACATATTGCTACTATTTTTTCTTATCGCCTATTTCCTTTGCGGCAGTAGCTTTTTCAGCAGTCTTCTTTGCTGTGGCTTTTGGCTCTGCCTTTACCTCCGCATTTACTTCCTCTGCCGTCTTTGCCTTTGTGGCAGTGGTCTTTCTAGCAGTCTTCCTTGTTGTGGCTTTTGGCTCTGCCTTTACCTCCACTTTTACTTCCTCTGCCGTCTTTTCCTTTGTGGCAGTGGCTTTTTCAGCAGTCTTCTTAGCTGTGGCTTTTGGCTCTGCCTT
>DGFJ01000020.1:46927-47080 GCA_002391625.1 Ruminococcaceae bacterium UBA3903
GTCTTTGCCTTTGTGGCAGTGGCTTTTTTAGCAGTCTTCTTTGCTGTAGCTTTTGGCTCTGCCTTTACCTCCGCCTTTACTTCCTCTGCCGTCTTTGCCTTTGTGTCAGTGGTCTTTCTAGCAGTCTTCTTTGCTGTGGCTTTTGGCTCTGCC
>DGFJ01000044.1 GCA_002391625.1 Ruminococcaceae bacterium UBA3903
TTCTACTAAGATAACTATCAAGCTTACTGGAATCAACTACTTTCTGCAAAACAGTTTCGTTCGTCGGGTCTGGAATCGAGTTTCGGATTTTTGTTATTCTTGCAAGTATATCATCATCCACTGCCTTGTAGGACTTCATTATCTCCGAGTTGAAATCCTTAAATGATTCAAACCCATTTTTAAGTATAACATCCTCACAAGTATCAGTAAAGCTTTGTATTGAGGATATTTTTTTTGCGGTAAATTCTGAATTAAGAACTTGATTGGCTGCCTTGCTATTTTTTATTCCACGTCTTTGCTGTAAAACTTTTATTCTTTTATGTGTCTGTTTAAGTTCATTACAAAATGTTATATATATTTTATATTAATTTAAATGTATCAATACCCATAAATTATTCTTTGCATATTTTCTTTACTTGTTAGATTTTCATTAAAGATTTTTGCGTATTCTTTAATTTGCTTTATTGAACCAGCAAAATATGCTATTTCATTATAAAAACGAGGAAATACAAAAGATGATATTCCATATTTTTCTATATAATGTTTATTTCCGTCTAAATCCATAAAAAATATACTATATCTTCCATCTTTTTCACTTATGAGATTGATTTTAAATACCTGAGCATTATCAATAGAATAAAAGTCTAAATTACAATATGTTAAAAGTAATTTTTCTACATCGTTAACATTTTTTAAATTTTCAAACTTAGATGAGGGGCTGTAGTCTATATCACCAGTATAAGCATTTTTTATAAACTGAGCCATATGAAATTTTAAATCATTCTCGTTGTATTCAGATAATAATTCAATTTGTCCATGATGGTTCAAATACATAAAATATAATGCCCCATTACGTTTTATAGATAGACTATAATCAACATCACAAATAACTTTAATCTCATCATTTCTAACAATCCATTTTATATCCCTCCCAACATATTGTGATAATTTATTAAAGTATACTTCATCAATCATACTTATCTCCTATATATAATAATTTAATATTTTATTTATCATGAATCAATACCAATTCTATATAAATAGCCTAATCTTACTAAACCATCTATGAGTGCTTCATCAGTCCTTAGTTGACTTTTAATATCCGTTACAAATGTTGGATCAAGCATAAACTGTACCCCTAAACCGGGTTCATCAAACCAAGGTGCAATTACACCTCTTCGGACAGGAAGTTCTTTTTTTACAACATATTGATTATAAGTACTAAAATCTGATGTTGGTGCCATTGCTCTTTTTTCAACGGGTGTACCGGTTTCGCCAAAAAATGTCCCCCAATTTGAACCATAGCGATCAAGTTCTTTGCCTTCGTACAATTTAACATCTTCATAATGCCCATTTAAAAAGCCATCAATATTTATATCGCCGTTCTGTCCTGGCCACCTAATTTCTCCAGTTACTTGATTATAGTATTTATTATTATCGAATACACCTTTGTATTTAATATATAAATCATCAGTCGGTTTTGAATACCACCTATAAATTTTTTTAACAGAATTTGGTTCTATTCCTTTATTTAATGAGGTAATAGCTTCGTTACCATAGTCATAAATAACATTAACAGCGTCGTCACCATACTTGTTAATAGCTGTAACAGCGTCCTTGCCATACTCTGAAATTAGTACCGCTGCATCATCACCAGATTTTATTATAGCGCTTGACGCGTCGTCACCATACTTTGAAACGCTTTCAGCAATATCATCTGCATAGCCGTTAGACTTCATTATTCGATCAAACAGCTCATCGCTTGAATTGGAAACAACCTTTGCCATGTTTTTGGAGCTTGAATTGGATATTGCAATGGCTGCGTTGTCACCATATTTTTCTATTGCCCTTGACGCATCGTCACCATAGTTATTGACGCATTTTATTATATCGTCTGCATAGCCGTCAGATTTGCTTATGGCATTTAACAGATTGTCTGTGTATTTACCATAATCATCTGCATGATTTGCAATATTTTCAAGTACATCCTTGGATACCTTATTCTTTGTCTGCTTTTCAAACCAAGCAAGTCCTTCTTCTCCTGCGTTATCGGCAATCCTATGTATTGCGTCCTTGGATAAGCCTGCTTTTTGCAGCTTGCTGGTTGCTCTTGTAATATTAGTAGGGGAATCTGTAGCCTTCAGCAGTTTTTCTGTCAGCTCCTCACCAAATTCCTTTACTATCTTGTTTTTCGCCACAGCCTTAACTGCTGCCTTGCCCACAGCACCTAATACGCCTGCCGCCGCTGTAAAGCCAATATTAAACATGGCCTTACTCTTTAGCGCTTCTCCCGCCTCCATATCGCCGTTCATATAAGCCTGCATTAATTGGATAGACTCACAATAATCCATTGCTGCGCTGATTACAGCTGCTACCATAAAGGCTGCAATAACTACACCTATAATTATTCCTACAGGTCCACCGGCCGCAAAGGCTGTCAGCATGAGAGGAATCATTCTAAGGGCGTCAATAAAGTCTGCGACTGCAAAGCCTATATCAACTATATATGCCAAGCTAACCTCAGAGGATGTTGAACCTCCGCTTAGACCTCCTGATATCATATATGCAGCGGCGCCGCTTGCTGGATCTGTAATTATATAGCCATAACCGCTCCAGTCGCCCATTGTTACTTCATCTGTGTGAATTGTAACAATTTTACCAGTGTTAATGGCTGTTTCTATACTGCTCTTGTCTGATGCAGATAGGTGAAGCTTTCCTTTCTCTGCATCATAATTTGCCCTTGACAGCATAAGTAGTTCTTGGTTATCACCCTTTGCTTCATTAAGAATATTAATAGATGATACACCTTGTTCACCTGTTAGCTCCTCCCATATTAAGCTTTCATAGCTAGACGACACTACCCCTGTGACTTCAAGGTATTTTTTTGGAGCGTCCTTTTCACCGTTTCTGCTCACCACGGACAGTACATTTAAGTCAACATCTATATACAGGTTACCTTCATTTATGCCTACAGGCATACCAAACATATAGCTAGTTACTACAGAGTATCCCGTCATACCCACGCTTAAGGACCGTGTTACAGACATATTCATCTGCTCTGCCGTAACCATGTTTGCAATATCTACCTGTGCAAAGTACATTTTTCCAGCAAGGTCAAGAATTTTACCAAGATATTCGTCACAATACACGTTGTCGGTATTTATTGACTCTCTGATGCCTGTCGCTTCATCTGATGCCTTAGTTAATTCTTTTTCAGTAATTGTCTGCATATCCTCTGTAACCTGATATACAGACCCTGCGGTTATTTTATTTACTACATTTTTTTGATCCCCGCCCGAATACACCGTCATGGTCAGCGTCTGGTCACTACCAAGTGTAATAGCATTACCAGTACCAACAACTTCACCATCAAGCTTTATTTGGGGAACCATTTTCACAAGATACGACGGTGCATTAAATATTGAACCATATTTGTCTATTACCTGTTTATCCTGTTCATTCTCTGGAGTATATTCAATTACCAGTCGCTTACCATAAAGGTCAAGAGATTTTTTCTGCGTTACCACCTGTCCATCTATGGTAAATTTGATTTTATCCACACTGCTGTCTTTTACTTCATTATAGGCACTGGATATACTGCTAACAGAATATTGCAATGTAAGTGGCAGATATTCAAGCTCTTCCTTTACTATCTGTCTTGTATTTAAAACCATTTCATCCGAATTTATAGAAGCTTCGTCCAAGGATTCAATTTTATTAATAAAATCCCTTACATTGTTTTGTGAAACAGCTTTATCATATTCATCCTGTGTGATACCCAAATCGTCCAGCTTATTGTATATACCATCAATCTTTGTATAGGCTTTTACAGATGGGTCAAGTGCAATCCACTTTTCATCACCGCTGTTATTACCCGCACCTCTATAATCTGTATATGGAACATACGTTTCTACCCATGTTTGCTCCATTTTTATTGCCTTTATTTCACCGCCGGAAAGAAGCGTCGTAACAGGCTTGCCACTAGCTGCTAGTATATTGGCTGCGTTTGCTACGGTATCAGCCGATACCAGCTCTTTTGCTTGGTCTGCATCTATTATGGCTGTACCTGTTACATATTTTGCGGGGTAATCTAAGTATCTGAGCATAGCAATAAGTAAGCTTGCTTGGTCAACATCGTTACCAGAATTACTTTCAAAGGTTGCTACTGCTCCTTTTCGAGAGCCATAATAGCATTCGTAATTTATATTATTTTTAATATATAAATATAAATTTAAGGGTGTCTTTAGCTCATCCGCTAGTTTTTTCATTTCATCTGTCATAACGGTCTCATCAGTCTGTGTCAAAGAGCCATCGTCAGATGAACCCACAATAACCTCTTCACTATGAGGCAGTGCAGTTAAGCTTTCTACCTGTTGCACCTTTGGTTTCTGTGTTTCAACATAATTTGGTATAATCTCATCACTGGTGGTTAAGGCGTTGCTATTGTCAAAGCAGTCATAAACAGCTTGCTCTGCCTGTTTAAAGGCTTCATCATTTTGATTGTCTGCTTTATTAATTATTGTGTCCAAAGCAGATAAAACCTTATTGACTGCTTTATCTGTCTGCTCCTCATAATCGTTTTGTCTTTCCTGAATATCCTGTGACAGATTATTTACTTTTTCTTTGTTTTCAGCATTATCTGATTTGGCATTATCTGCATAACTCCTTACAGCCTGCTGTAATTTTGAAGCAGTATCCTTTATATCATCTACCGATAACCCACATAACGCTTCATTCAGTTCATTGTATATAACGTTTATATTACTGCTTGTTTCCTCTAATGATGTATCTCTAAATAATCTTTCAGTATTGCTGTCCCCTAATACAGTATTTCTATTTATGCTGTTACTATCAAAACACGAAGACAGGGTAACAGACATCATTGCCACAACAAGAGTTAGGGATGTAACCCTTAAAAGTAATTTTTTCCCTTTCATTCTTTTCCTCCAAATTTTATATAATGCTTATCCGCTTTTTATATGTACATATATTTTATAAAATTAAATTATACAGTGCTGTCATTTTCCACATCACTTCATTAAATATCACTGCGTTTTCTTAACTTCGACAAAATAAGTGCCACAATGAACCCCAATAACATCACAAAGGCTATCCACATTATTGCGTCTGCACCTGTTTTAACAGATTTTCCATTTTCATTATTAGCCCTAACCTCTTGGGTTGGCTGTGTCACGGGAGCTGTTATTTTACTTGTTGGTGCCTGCGTTGTACCCTCTGTAGCTATACCTGCTGCAGGCAATGTACTTATCTGTGTAACCGTCTGTGTAGGTGACTCCGTAACAGGCTGAGTCTGTGGTTCTGTTTTAGGCTCTGTTGCTAATTCGGTTGGTATCTCTACTGCATTAAACTGTGCCATTAATATTGTATCCTCAGTTATGCAGCTAAAGCTTTTATCCCAACCTATAAACTCATAGGTATATTTACCATCCGCCTGTTTTTTAGGTTCTTCAGTTGGTTCTGCCGCTGCTTGTCCGTACTCTACATTTTGCGTATTGATAATATTACCGTCGAAATTCATAAATGTTACATTATAACTGTTCACTTGTGCCTTATATGTAGCCCTTACAGTAATGTCTGAGGTAATATTAGAGTAGTCGCTATCCCAGCAATCAAAGGTATATGTATATTGCTGGGTTTTATCCTTATATGGATTTTCTGGGGCTACTGCTTGCTGTCCATACTCTATTTCCTGTATATCCAGAACGCTACCGTCATCATCCATAAACGTAACGGTATATTTGTTTATTACGTTAATTTCAAAACCGCTGTAATCAAGGACTGCCTCTTTGCCATCCATAGATACCACAGTAAGTATAACAGGGTAATTTCCTATTTTTAGTGCTTCCGTATTAAACAATTCAGAGTAGTTAACTGTTTTACCCTCTGCAATATCGGCTGACCTTTCAACCGAGCCCATAAATTCACCGTCCGTATTATATACGCTTGCCCTAATTTTCAAGTCCTTTCCGTCCCCATTACTAACATTTGTTACATTAAAATTAAACAGCTTGTCCTTATCACTACTTGGAGTAACCGTTAATTCTCCTATATATTTTTCATTCAGCTGTGTGATTTCTACCACCGTGAAACTGGCAGAACTGGATGCCACCACACTGTCGCCGTCCTTTACCTGAGAAACCGCTATATACTCACCTGCTCCAAGGTCTGACGCCGGTATATAATCGCTGTAGTTATAAATACCACCTGCAAACGATGAAACCGGAGCCGTTAGCTTAGTAATTGTTTTATCCGGTGCTTTTACATTACTGATATTAACGTCCAAAACAAGCTTATCTGCGAAGGTATTGGTAGTACCGTTAAGAATATTATCGCAAATATTTATGTCTTCGTTTGTTTTATAAATCAGTTTATCCGTTGAAACATTATCTGTAATTTTTCCGTTCGGCTCAATGCTAAACCCAGTGCTATCCATTGCAAGTATTGTATCCCCGTCGTACCATTTTACAGTCGCCTTATAGTTTCCTGCTGCCATATCCTTAACATCCCAGACAAACTGTTTTTCAAAATCCTCATATGATGTAATCTCCGCAATACAGCATGACTCAACTATATCTGTAGGGTTATCATCCTTATCATAAATTTCTACAACGCCTTTTGCACACTTTTTATAAAAGTCCGCCTTTGCAGACACATTAATAACTGCCGTTTCGCCTGCTTTATAGCTGCCTTTATCTGTAGAAATTTTTGTGGTTAGGTTTGTTCCGTTGAAAAAGGAAGTTCCAATTACAAACGGATATGTTTTTTCTGCACTGATA
The DNA here is from genome assembly GCA_002391625.1 of Ruminococcaceae bacterium UBA3903. GTDB lineage: Bacteria > Bacillota > Clostridia > Oscillospirales > Acutalibacteraceae > UBA3903. The sequence continues at coordinate 6,798 of DGFJ01000044.1, forward strand.
TTACCTGCATTATCTACAACGTATGTGTGCATATAATACATAACGCCACGCTGATAATTACTTACGTCTATTTTCAGCTCCTCGTTTCCTGAAACAAAACAATTTTCATCTGTTAAAATTTCAGGTGTTGCTGCACTATTTTCATCAATTTTACAGTAATAACCTTTAACCCCAGACACAGCAGCTGCTGTGACAGTATTTGAGTTAATTACCTTACCTTCGTCCTGCTTATTTACCGCTTTTACTGAATAATCATACTGCGTACCTTTATCCTCTGCCTTTACGGTAATATATCCGCTGTATGTTGTATTATCAAGGCTTACTGCTGTAAGTGCGGCAGATGATACTATAGGAGAGGCAGTATCCAAGAAGTCCTTATCAACATATTCAGCCTTTGTAACTGCATCTGTTATCTTACCGTCACGCTGTACCTGATAATAGTAATCTCCCTTATCATTCATCAGCTTTATGTATTGCAGTATTTCGGTCATATCTGTAATAACATCTGTGTAGTAGTATTTTCCACCAGTCTTGTCAGCAAAGCTTTGCAACACCGTACTATCAGAATTTACAACATTTAATGTGTAAATAGTAATATCGTTTTCTACTGCCATATTAATAGCTGAATCACAATTATTTATATCACCGTCACAAATAAGAACAATTGCCTTTTCACTCGTATTACTATCATTAATCAATTTATCAACAGCAGCATTTAAACCGCTAGATACAGTAGTTCCGTTGTCCTCTACTATATTTGAAACTGAATTATGTAATATTTGCTTATCATCAGTAAAATCACACAAGACAGTCGCCCACCAACAGAATTTAATTATACTTGCTCTATCACCTTTATTCATTACATCAATGAAATTGTTTACAGAATCTCTGGCATTTTTCAAACGTTCACCTTGCATACTATAAGAGCAGTCCACAACTATAGCAAAATCCGTTGGGGTATAGCCCTCTTGCCCATCATCAGTATTAAGGTCCGTCCAGTTTAGGGTATTGGAATATTCTGAACCCTGCCTAACATTTGCAGTAAGCGTAACATCCGTTGCCTCTGATTGGTCCTCAATACGAACCAGACACTGACCTTGTGCAACAGGTGCACCTGCTATGTACCATGTAATTATTGCCATGTACCTGCCTACTTCTAAATCACCCGAATTAAATGTATAGTTTTCAGACCATTTTGCAGATGATGTAAGCTGTGCATTTATATTGTTGGTTACTGGATATATGCTGTTTCCGTTTAGGTCGCACAGCTGGATATCTGCTGTCGTATTCAAGGATGAGCCTGTAGTATATGCACTAGCGGTAAGCTTTACATCGTCACCCCTTGTGTATGACTGCTTGTCGCAGGAGAGATTGCTGTTAATAACCGCTTGTGACAATATTTCCTCGCTGTCACAAATTTCCTTAATTGTTTCTTCACTAATATTATTTGCATTATCAACTGCAAATATATGAAGATAATACCTTTTGTTTTTCTCTAGGTTATCCATATCATATGTTACTGCACCGTTATTTGCAGATATAACATTTGATACCGTAACTCCATCAGCCTCGTATTCTATTTTATCCGCAGCTGAATCTGCTGAATCTGTTTTCACCACAACAAAGCCCTTTAGATCCGAAAAGGCCTCTGTAACAGCTGTGTTAGACATCACATTTTCTGAATTTTGAGATCGTGGAATAGCCTCTGCCCTGTATTTATACTGTGTGCCAATATCCTGTGATGCAAGCCTTGTGCTTACACTGTATGAATCTCTGCTGTATTGCGTGAGGGTCACATCAACCTGCGGTGCCTGTGGCATTGCCTTATCATAAAATGAATTATCCTGTGCAGTTGTGTTACTGGTAAGCTGTTTTAAATAAAACAAAGTATTTGCAAACACTTTGCATTCATCTGATGTAGCCTGTCCAGGACTGTCACCGGTCATAATCAATGCCAATTGATTGTTCGTAACAAGATAAGCATTGTTTGTAGCACCAGTTTCAGAATCCACATTTGTCGCAGCGTTTACAAGCTCCATCCAAACCGTTCCCTCAAGTGTCCCGCCTGTATATTGACCGTATGTGTGTGTAGCTGGTATTGTTAGAGTCCCCGAAAGAACCCATGGGTAGCTTGTAAGAAAGCCCTGATTAACTACATTAACTGTTGTTACACGTCTATATGAACCATTGCTTGTTACCTTTATGCCAAGCTGTTCTGCAAAGCTTGCTAAATATTCATGTTTACACTCATTACAATTACATACAGAATCATGACCGAATAAAACACCTCTGCCAGTATCTATAAATTTCTGGGTAGCAATTTGCGATTTTTGGGAAAAATCCTTATATCCATTTCCTTGTGCTGTACCAATAACAATAACATCATACTTATACTTTCCATTGCTATCAAACAAATATTTTTCGGGGTCATTATTATAATAATCTAAATACACGGTACTTATATCAAATAATCCTTTACCAGCTGTTTCCCCTGTCTGACTGTTAACTACGGTATTCATCCATTTTTTGAGGTATGGTTCAGATTCAGGAGTGGGGTGTACATTTAATACACGAACTTTTTCACTGCCGTCCCATGTAGAACGTGTTTCCCAAGTTTTTCCGTCATCTTCGCTTCTCAGCACTCGATATCCATACTGTTCATCTGTACTGCTTATATCGTTCCATGAAAGATTTATGCCATAATCTTTGCCTGTTGTGGTATCAGCAGTTAACGTAAGCGTTGCCTTTGGACGAATCTGTATTTTTAGAGTTGTTTTTCTTTCGCCTATAAAATTATTCTGTGAATCATAAATTTCCGCCTTAAATGTATATTCCTTTTCTGCGGATATATCAAGCTCATTTGCTGTTACAAGGTCAAAGTCCAGTGCTGTAGCGTCCTTTGAAATAGCAATTGTCTGTGAATTTTCAGCCATTACCTTTTCTCCGTCTAAGACACTTCCCTTTACCGTAATATCGGCATCCTGTACAAAGCTATACAGCATACTGCACTTTGCTGTGATATTCTGCTTAATACTGCTTGTGTACAAACAATAGCTGTCAAGATTCACATTGAACTGTGTTATTACATTATTTTCTTCTACAGGTTTTGTATCATCCTGTTTTGGCTTACTATATACATTGTAATAATTTACGGATGTATTCATCAGCCTGTCACCGTCATAAAATTCTGCTACAAATTTATATGTAGCGTTATTCTCTTCTTTTATGTTTAACTCCGCAAAGGTTTTTTCGGCACTTACATTGTTTGGCGTAAGCACTTCCTGTTGTACTGCGTCTGTAATTATCTTGTCCCCACAATAAACATATGTTTTAACCGTAAGGGTGTAATTTACATTGGTAGAGTAAAGCAAATAGTATTCTGCGGTAATTTTCTTTTCTTCCCCAATATAACCACTTTCATCGCTTAATTTTACACCTGCACCTGTAACCTCAGTTTTTGGCTCAATAGGTTTTTCCTGCACATATACAAAGGAGGTGTATGTGTCTACCTCTTTCTCGCCATCCATTAAGGTTGATACAATTTTCAGTACCTTTTCCTCCGTTTGATTAACCGTATACTTTAATGCGTCACCTTTTACAGCTTTATTATCTCTATCTAATATTAATGCTGTTTCCTGAGAATAAATAGATTTATCATTATCATAAACAATGGTCATCATTGTAAGATTTCTGTTTACAGCCGTATTATATTCTATGGAATACTGGGCTGTTAATTCTTCTGATGTATTTACATATACATTAGTTTTATTTTGCTGTACAGCAAAGCCTTCTATTGTATACCTTGTATCTATCGTATCTATTTCATTTAAATATTTTATTGCCAAATAAGTATCATAATAGCTGTTAAAAAAGCTTCCGTTTTCACTCTGAGAGGCGGACAATGCTTCTACCACATCATATATATCCGTATAATTCCCTTGCTGTTGTTTTAACAAACAATAGTATAAGGTATCATCAAAGCTGTCTTCTGTCATTTTAGATATTTCTGTTCCTGACAAAAAAGAGGACGCCTTTGAAACAGATGACAGCAGCTGCTGTGATGTCACCGAACTATCTTTAAGATATTTTACAATATCATACGCTATTCTTCCTGTCAGTGCTTTGTCAGAATCGTTATACTCGTTACAGCCCCAACCACCGTCGCTATTTTGAACACTTATAAGATACGAGAACATTTTTTCTATATTATTCTTGTATTCAGATTTAGCAAGATTTTCTAATGCCTCTAATGCAAGCACTGTATCATATGGTTCAGATGTATATTTTTTCTGCACACCAAAGCCGCCATCAGTATTTTGCATTTGCAGTAATTTAGTGCTGTATGCACTGCTATCCTGCGTGGCAAAAAGTCTGTGGGACAACGTATCACTGTTTTCCTGTGTTGTCATGTTGTTGAGCCAGTTAACACCTGCTGTTGTATCTTCACCATTATTATTAAGTGACCATACGCTAAAGCAGGTATCATTAATCAATTGTTCATCGCCCCAGCTTCCATCCACTTTCTGTGTATCCTTTAACCACTGTGTTGATTGGGAAAGCGTGACATTGATTTTTTCCATAATATTATACGGTTCAAAATCATCTAAAGACTGGGAATTTACCAAAGCCGTTGCACCACCTGTTACACCCATATTCAGCAAAATTGTAAGACTGATTGTCAGTGCTATTACAGGCAGTGTTTTTTTCCATAGTTTCTGCATCTGTTATGTACCCTCCAAAATAAATTGACTTTATATAAACTTCACTGCACTATCACAGTAAAGTAGTAACGTATTTTATAATATCATACATATCATTACTATGTCAATAATAGGTTACCATTAATAGAAAAGTATTTCTGTGTTGTCAAATGATATGAACCATATGAGGACACAGCTTGATAATATTCTGGGTTCTTTTTACTACTGTATCTGATATTTTTTCCAAATAGCAATACAGTCCAAATATCCAACTATTGATATAGAACAAAAAACGGTAAGTCGGGTGTTAGTGAATTATCACTAACACCCGACTTACCACAATTTATTAAAATAAAGTCACTACTTGTTTGAATTGTATATTTTATCCAGTTGCTCATCAAAAAGTTCTTCAGAAGTAAGATAGCCCAAACGTTTTCTCGGCATAGAGTTAATCTCGTCTGAAAAAGCTCTGATTTCGTCTTTTGAATAATTACTCATAGATTTACCTTTAGGTATGAATTTCCC
>DGFJ01000037.1:0-18613 GCA_002391625.1 Ruminococcaceae bacterium UBA3903
CCAACTATTGACAGAGAGCCAAATATGTAAGCATATTGTTGTTACAAGATTTGAATTGTCACACGGATTATGCTTATTTTATGTATTTTACTTAAACCACTCTCTTGATTTTTCCAATATAGAATCCTTTAGATTATCAATATCATTTTTATTATTAATAGAGCAAAAATACATACTGCCTGCCATAGCAATTTCCATGTGATCACACCAATGCTCAATAGTTTGTATGATATGTTCGCATTCAATAGGACGAGTTCCTGCTCTCAAAGCAATCGCATAGCACTTTTTACCTGATTTAAACTTTTTATGAGCCAAATTAGGATTTGTATTACTATAAGCAGTGCACCTGTCTATAAATACCTTGAATTGCCCTGGAACATCTGCCCAGTAGGACGGCGCAGCAATTACAAGTGTATCTGCATCGTTCATTTTCTTTAGCAGCGATGCCATATCATCATTAAGTATGCAAGTACAAGTTTCATAACAAGATTTATCCCCAACGCAATAGTTAATTGTTAAATCGCCAAGACAAACTATCTCGGAAACTGTGTTAGATGGAAGTTGAGATTGTATAATTTTGATGATTTCCTGCGTTGCACCGTTATTCTTCGGGCTTGCATTCAATAATAAAACGCTCATATTTACACACTCCAATAATACAAATATTTTTAGTATAATACTATCATATAAAATAAAAAACACCAATCTTTTCTGATTGATGTTTTTTGGTGCCGGTGGCCGGACTCGAACCGGCACGGTATCGCTACCGGAGGATTTTGAGTCCTCTACGTCTGCCAATTCCATCACACCGGCATGGCAACAATTTGTATTATACAGTATGACCTAAAAAAAATCAAGCCTTTATTTGAAAAAATACAAAAAATGTAGTTGTTAGTAACAACAGGTCTTATAAATAATTGTATTGTGAATACAGATAGAGTCGTGTAGTGTAATATATCATGTTTGTATACACATAATTATTTTGTATCAGAAAAAACAATTAAGTATTGATTAATATAGCTATTTGTTATATAATGTAACCATTATATATTTTGGAGGGTAATATGGGACTATTAAATTCTATTTTTCATTCGGCAGTACATACAGCAGTAAATAAAGCTGTTGGAAAGGCTGTTGATACAGCATTTGATAATGTAACAGGTCAAAATAACAGGGATAACGTCACCTCATATCAAATACCAATGCCAAATCTAACAGGTGAGAAGGAAAGAGTTGAGTTTTTAGATTTGAATGCTGGTGATGGCGAAAACAATAGGGGCTATTATATGTTTTTAAAGCCTAGTACAATTCAGGAGGAGAATAACAGTGCTGTGGAAATTGACATAGTCTATTATTACTCTGGAAATATTGTTACTTTTAATGAAAATTGGTCTGATGGGCAGCCATCAATTTATATTGGTGTAGACGATTTTCAACAGGGTGAAGGCATACTAAGTAAATCTAGAAATTACTCAGCTGTGCCTGTTGTTAATAACTCTTTAATAAGGGAAAAGCTTGAATTTGACTATGATGGGTATTATGGTGCTTCTCATAGTATAGTATATAAATTTTATAAAACCCCAAATGATGAGCGTGTTGGTGAATATACAGTGTTAGTTGCTGATATTCCCAAAAAGTGCGATTTACAAACATATCAAAATACAGTAGATGCTTTAAATTTGATTGCATCTACAATAATAATAGAGCGTTAATAAATATAAGCTACATAAAAGACACAGCCTCAAGCTTAGCTTGAGGCTGTGTCTTTTGATTTTTATTTGTTTGTTAATTACGATGTCATATTCTATATAAAATATTATATTTAAAAACCACCCAAAAGGGTACAAATAATATAAAAAGAATTTGATATTCAAAAGTTTCATTGTTGACTTTTATTTAATTTAAGATTAGAATTAAGACATAGTAAATTTTAGAGCATTTCTATTATGTGAATTAATACTGTGCTAAGCTGTACTCCGTTGGAGGGTATAGAAATTTACTAACATTTTAAAGAAAGGAGAATTATATGAAAGAAAAACAACAGTCGGTAAACGGAAAGTGTAAAAGATATGGTAAAAGACTTTTAGCTATCGTTTTATCAATGCTTATGGTAATATGTGGCATTTCGGTAGGTCAGGTTTCTGTTTATGCGGCATCAATTACCTTTGATGGCAGCACTGCGGTTTACATTGATGTTGGTGGATGTTCATGGGCCTTAGATGACTACTGTGTACCTGCTATGAAATTTTATACAGGCAGTTCTATGTCATATACAGACTGTACAAAGGTAAGCGGCTCGGTGTATAAGGTTGTTCCCAACGCTGGTACATATGCTGAAATGTCTATTGCTCGTCACAATACTGCTGGTTATTACAATGAGAAGCACAATATTTCCTTGGAATCTGGCAAAAACGAGTATATAGTAAACAGCGGGTATAATGGCGGTTCATGGAGTAGCTATACAGAAGTGCCTACCCAGAAAGAGTATAATGCTACTCTTGGTACATCTATAACAGATAACGAAAATTTGTACACGGTTAAGGCGTCATTCTTTGACTACTATACTGATACAGAGATTAATTCTGGTTGGCGTTCTGCTAGCTACAATAACTCACATGGCGATTGGGAACCTTATCATAAGCTTAACACTGCTATTGCTAATTTGTCATCTACCACAGGTTTTAAATTTCCACTGTATTTTGGTAACTTTTGGTCAAAGGCTGATGGTTGGACAGGCAGTAACTCTACCAACTATTATAACAGAGATACCGTACAGGGCGGTTACTTAAAGAATTTTAGTAACTGGGCAAATAACTCTGCTGGTATTCCTGCCAGTACCGATTACGCTAACTCTGTTACAGGACTTACAGATGTAAACCTGTCGGACAATATGCTGAAAATGGCTAGTAATTCTGGCAGCAGCTTGGGCTTTTACGCTCCATACTTTGACACTGACTGGATAACGGGAAGCAACTCATTGAACACCCAGCTTGGTACGGTGGTTAACACCGAATTCCCAATGCGTGTTACTACTAACAGCTACGGTGACCCATACTATGAGTTTTGGAACTATGATTTTGCGACAAAAACACCAAAGGATAACATATATTTTACAGGATATGACAGTGGTAACCTTGTATTAAATTATGGTTCTGGCAGCAATTATGCAGTATATGATGCACAGGATTTCTATGGTGGTGGCGCTGGTTCACAGCACCCAGGATTTTTCCCATTTGATATAAGCTCCACCAACGGTGGCCGCTCTGATGGACGTGCAACTGATTTTGCTTTTGGTATGCGTTTGGATATCGACTTTAATTTAGCAAAGGGTGGCATATCATCCAGCGGTAATCCTATTGAATTTAATTTCGAGGGTGACGACGACGTTTGGGTTTATATTGACGGCAAGCTAGTTCTTGACCTAGGCGGTGACCATAAAAACGCTAAGGGTACCATTGATTTTAAGGATTTAACAGCCAGCGTTACAACAGGTGTTAGAGCCTTAGAGGGTCAAACAGATGGTATTACTCGTAACACAAACTTCACATGGTTTAACAATAACGATAACGTTACAACCCATACATTAACACTTTACTATATGGAACGTGGTATGGTAGAGTCTAACCTTAAATTTGGTTTCTCTATGTCACCGGTGGGTAACCAATTTATTGCTAATAAAACAGTTAATGTTGCAGATGTTAATGCTGGTCTACAGGAAGACGTTAAAAATCTAGATGATTTTACGATGACCCACACCACAGCTGAAGCACAGGCTGGCTCATACTCAGCTGCCAGCAATAAGAATTACACTTTTTCTGATGGTACTAATTCATCACAAAAAACAACCAATTCGTCCGGACAGTACGATTTAGGTGATGGAGATACAGCGTATTTTACAGACCAGTTTAATACTGGTGATTGGTTTAAGGTGGTGGAGGCGGCTTCAGAAAATTCCTATTTGACCTATACACCATCTTGGACAGCTACTGATATTTTGACAGAGCAGACAATAGCTACTGGTGACACAACCGATTCTAGCTTTCAGTTTAAGACAACTTCTGCATCACCATTGGATTCAACCAAGATAAGACTAGACTATGTTAACACTCCACAGGTAGCACCTTTATCAGTTACAAAAGCATTGAAGGACAGCGATGGCACTACCAGCCTAGACGGCAGTGACAACACAAAATTCAATGCAACCTTTGAGGTTAGCTTAGACGGTGGTACTAATTATAAAACCTATCCTTTGCAGTACAAGATTTCTGGCGATGATACGGTTTATAATTTAGACAATAATGGTAAGCTGAATTCCAATGCTATGCTACAGGGTGGAAAAACTATTACCTTTAATAACTTACCAGTAAATGCCTTGGTTAGAATTACCGAGGACAGCCTTAGTGGTTATCAGTATGTTACCACAGCTGGTACAGATACAACGGCTAACGGTGGTAGGGTTACTATACCAGCCTCTGGTTCATCAGTAACCATTACAAACAAGAAAAATCCACCTGATGCTACTAACGTTGTTTTAAAGGCAAATAAGACATTAAATGGTGGTACATCCGACGTGATTACAGCCGCAGGCACAATTAAATTTACTGATTTTCAGTTTGATTTATACGAGGTGGACAGCTTAACAGCTACTGCTGACAGCGGTACTAAATCGGGTGCTACTAAAAACAACTTGGCTAATGGTTCTGTTACCTTTGATTCAATTAATTTTGCAGCAACAGGTACAAAGTATTATGTTATCAAAGAAGTAATCGGTACAGATGCACTGGTTAACTATGATAGCTCTATATTTAGGGCTAAAGTAGTTGTTACAAATGTCAATGGTAAATTAACACCTACCGTTACCTATTATAAAGCAGATGGTACAACCATACTTGATGCTAACAAGGTAGTGTTTGATAACACGGTAAAAAAGGGTAACGTGAAGATTCACAAAATGAACGATAACGGTATTGATTTAGCCGGTGCTAAATTTAAATTGGAATATGCCGATGATAATTGGAATGTTGTAACAGGTGGAAAAACATATACTGGTACAACTGATGCCAAAGGTGAATGTTCCTTTTTGGATTTAGAGATTGGTAACTATTTACTGACAGAGGTAGAGTCCCCAGCGGGCAACGCTCTTTTAGCTGAGCCAATTAAGGTAACAATACCACTGGTATATAGCAAAGGCGATATTGTTAATGGCGTTGCAATGGATACATCAGGAACAGCATTCGATTTCACGTATGAAATTACAAATGCTAAGCTTCTTGATATGCCTCCAGCAGGTGGTGGAGGATACACATTGTTCTATTATCTAGGTGGTGCTATGGTTCTATTAGCCGGTACAGCTATGATAATATGGAAGAAAAAACGTCACAAAACAACAAAAGCATAAAGATGGTACTATGATACTGTGGAACAGTATCGAAAAATAAAATTAAAAAGTGAGGATTACAACATGAGTAAGAGAATTTCTACAAGCATTTTTGCGGTTCTTTTAGCTATTATGATGATGGTTACTATGATACCTTCTGTATCAGCAGCTCCAACTATCGATACTAGCAAAAAAACAAGCTTGACATTAGTTAAGTATGACGGTCAAGCAGGTGACACCTCTAAGCCACTAGGCGGTGTTACATTTACATACCTAAAGGTTGCTGGCCTAATGCAGATTAATGATACTACAGCAGGTTATACAGTAGCATATTCAGTAACAGACAGCTTTAAAGCAAAGCTAGGTTTAGGTGCTGCTGATTATACAGACAGCGGTACATACAAGGCTACTACTATTCAGAGTGCTTTAAATAAAGCAACTGATATGAAGTCTTGGATAAAAGCTAACGCAGGTACAGATATGGCTGTAACTGATGATACAACAGGTATTACAAAGGCTACTGACCTAAGTCAGGGCTTATACCTAGTAGTAGAAACAGCATATCCTTCAAACGTTACTGCTCCTTGTTCTCCTTTTGTTGTTTCTTTGCCAATGCCTGACGGTTTTGACATAGACGGCAATTCAGCAAACAATACAGCATCTACAGATTGGGTTTATGATGTAACAGCTAAACCTAAAAACGAAACCAAAGAGGCTGGACATATTGACAAGAATATCAAATTGCCTGACGGTACTCTAACAAAAGCTGATGATGTGAACATTGGTGATGATGTAACATTCCAGATTGATGCAGAGGTTCCAGCAAATGTTACTGACCTAAAGATATTCCAAATCGTTGATACACTAAGCACAGGTCTTACATACAAGGATGTAGTATCTGTAAAGGGTATAAAGGAAGATGGTTCAGAGGTTGCCCTTTCAAAGGGTGCTGGCAGCGACGGTAAAAACTATGTTGTAAGAGCAGACGGACAAAAAGTAACAGTTGCTTTCTATAACAAAGCCGCTATTGCTGACTGCAAATTTGTTAGAATAGAGCTAACAGCTACACTTAATGACAAGGCTGTTATTGGTGACAAGGGTAACCCTAACCACGCTGACCTAGAGTATTCTAACACAGCTACTCCTGGTATAGACGATGGCACTACTCCTCCAGAGCCAAACGATGATACAAAGAAAGTACCAGCAAAAGACCCACTGGTTTACACATATGCAATTAACATTGACAAAATCAATGGTGAGGGTGCAAAGCTTGCTGGTGCAACCTTTGAGCTGTACAATGCAAAGGGCGAGAAAATTAATGTTGCTAAAACTACAGCTAATAACTATGTTGTAAAAGCTACAGGTACAGACGCAATCGTTTCTACTGCTACAAGCAATATTGTTATCAGTGGCTTAGACGCTGGCACATATACACTTAAAGAAACAGTTGCTCCAGCTGGTTACAACCTATTAGCCACAACTGTAACTGTTGAGATTAAAAGCACAAAGCATTTTGCTGAAAACGTTGCCGACGGCAGCTATATTCAAATTGTAGATGGCGAAAGATACTACAAAAAAATTAATGGCAAATTCGTTGAGCTAACATGGGAAGAATCACAAATTGTTAAAGAGGTTTCTAGTGAATATAACCCTAACATCAGTGGTTATGAGGAAGTAACTAAGAATTATCTAAACGTTGGTTCAGATACAATCTATATTGAGCAGACTGAAAACGTTGCTGTTAAATATAGAGAAGTAATTATTTCTTCAGCTCCTGAATATACAATGACAGATGGCACAGCATTTTTGACTGTTACAAACAACAAAGGCTTTGAACTGCCGGTAACCGGTGGCATGGGTACATACCTGTTCATCTTTGGCGGTCTAATGCTAATTGGTGTTGGTACATTCTTCTTTGTAGCTTATAAGAAAAAGGCTAAAAAAGCTGAATAATTAATCTAATATTATTAGACGTTATTTGGAAAACATAAGTACAATAGAGGAACAGGCGTATTACCTGTTCCTCTGTTTTGTACTTGGATTTATTAGTGATTTCATATAGTGTATCTCAAATTGGATAACATCTAATGACCGACACCTTAGCTGTGATTTTTACAAAAAAATTAATAGCATAATATACTATAGTGCTTAATATTTTGAAAGGACTGCTTACATGAAGAAAAAACTGCCAATGATTGGCTTTGCTTTAATTATAGTTGGGGGCGTGTTTTTGTTATTATACCCTACTGCCAGCAACTGGTTAAATCAATATACACAGTCCAATGTTATAAGTGATTATCAGCAGTCCTTAGAACAGATAACAGATGAGGATAAGCTAAGACAAATAGAAGACGCCAGACAATATAACCAAGAGCTTATTGGTAACGTTGTACTAAAAGACCCTTTTGATGCCGAGGCATTAAAGGTAATGAATGAGAATTATCCAAAGCTTTTAGCGGTAAACTACAGCGGTGTAATGGGATATATTGACATTCCCAAAATTGACGTTGATTTGCCAATTTATCACGGCACATCAACAGAGGTGCTAACAATGGGTGTAGGTCATCTGGAAAACACCTCTCTGCCTGTAGGCGGTTTAGGAACACACGCAGTTTTGTCAGGACATACGGGTCTGCCGTCAGCCAAAATTTTTACTGATCTTAATAAATTAGAAATCAACGACGTATTTTATATAAAAGTCATGGACGAAACCTTAGAATATAAAATTAACCAAATAAAAATTGTAGAGCCTAGTAACACACAGGATTTATTAATTGACACCAACCACGATTATGTTACATTAGTAACCTGTACACCATATGGTGTTAACTCTCACCGTTTGCTTGTACGTGGTGAACGGGTAGAAAATTCACAGGCTGATAATGACCAGCTGCAGGTTGATAACAGCAGCCGAAATAATATTGATAATAATAAAATATTAGGCTTGCCTACTATGATATTTTTCTTTGTAATTGTTGTGGTAGCAGCTGTTTTAGCTACGGTAACCATAATAGTTATAAAACGCAAAAAAATGAAACAGCACAATGTGACAAAAGAAACAGGTGATAGTCAATGAAGAAAAAAATTTTTTTGATTATTGCGATTGTATTTTTAATAGGCGGATTGTCGGTTATTTTATATCCGTCGATTTGTCAAAAATACAATGAACAGCAGGATATAAAGCGTATTGAAGAGTTCGACGAAAGTGTGTCACAGATGAACGATGACGCTGACAAGGATTTATCTAGCAACGACGATGATACCACAAAACCTGTATATGATAAAAAGCTGCTTGATAAGCTATACAATGATATGCATATGTACAATAACAATCTGGTAACAAATGGGCAGAATAAAATATCAGATCCCTTTGCCTATGAAACTCCTAGCTTTGATTTAAGCGCCTATGGTATTTATGATAATATATTTGGTTATGTGTCAGCACCCTCTATTAATTTAAAAATGCCTATTTATTTAGGTGCTAACAGCACTAATATGTGGTTTGGCTGTGCTCATTTAACATATACCTCTGTACCCATAGGGGGTAACAATACCAACACGGTTTTAGCGGGACATAGGGGTGTGGTTACTAAAATGTTTTTTGACAATATAGTCAATCTAAATGAGGGTGACACAGTGTCTGTAACAAATTTTTGGACGACGTTAAACTATAAGGTTATTGCCACTAAGGTTATTAATCCTACTGATAATGAGGATATTTATATTCAAAGGAATAAGGAGCTGTTAACGCTTATTACCTGTCATCCATACGGCTACTCAGACCAAAGATATATTGTTATCTGTGAACGTGTCAGCTAACATATTTCATAATTCCACACATAATGGCAATGGTTGTTTTAAACCAAAATTAAAATATTAGTTAGGTGATAGATTTTTTTCTATCACCTGATTTTTTTTGGCAGTAATATATAAAATGAAATCATACCTATTTATCAGCTGGTAAAATTAAGGCTAAGCAGGTGGCGTATGATATTTTTGCAGCCATAGGATTTTTAGGCTAAACATTTTAATAGGCATAGCTTATGCAGACTTTAAGCACAATATAATCAACAATAAAATGTATAGCCTAATAGAAATAGCTTTCCTTTCTAAAATAAAGCACAAAAGTAAAAATAAGTGCAAGCCACATTTTTTCGGGAATAAGAACAATTTAAAATAAATATATTTTACAAGGAATCCTATGTCACGAAATCTTTGAAAAAGCTACATATGTATGATATAATTTCTAAGGTGATAATATGAAATTAATAAAGCCACTGGACATAGCTTTAATAGTGACTATCTTATGTGTAACAGTATGCTTTTTTCTGTTTAATATGGAAAGTAAAAATAGTAATTTACAGGCTGTGGTACGTGAAAACGGCACAGTAATAAAAACAATAGATTTAGCCACCGTGTCACAGCCATATACAATAGATTTTGGCGGAGATTACCACATAGCTATAATGGTTGACAGTGATGGTGTAGCAATTACACATTCGGACTGTAATGATCAAATATGTGTACATACTGGTATGTTAACATATTCTGGCAGCTGTGCGGTGTGCTTACCAGCTAGATTTTCGGTTGAGCTTGTGGACTGTGATGATAATATAGACGCAGTAGTGGGGTAATATATGATAAGAAATAAAAATAGTTCAAAGGTATTGTGGCTTACCCAAACTGCTGTGATGTCTGCTGTTGCTATAGTATTGTCAGCTGTAGAATATGCTTTGCCTGACTTACCCATAGCAGTACCAGGTGCAAAGCTTGGCTTGTCTAATATAGCTACTATGTTTACAGCAGATACACTAGGCTTGCTGTCTGCTGTTTGTGTGTCTGTACTAAAGTCATTATTTGTGCTGATTACCAGAGGCTTTACAGCATTTTTAATGAGCTTATGTGGTGGGCTGCTAAGTACAATTATTATGTACATTATGCTTAATATACATAAGCATCCATTTGGTTATATCGGTGTTGGTGTGGCTGGTGCTGTTACCCATAATGTTACTCAGCTCATGGTGGCGTCATTAATAATGGGTGTAGCGGTGTTTGGCTATGCTGTGTATCTAATACCTGCTGCTATTATTACAGGTGGTATCACAGGGCTTGCATTAGGTATAATGCTACCTGTTGTTAAAAAAATAAATATAGGAAAATTGCAGGGCGGAGCATGAGGTAATATAAATGAAAAATACAGCATTAATAAAGAAAAGTATATCCTTTTTGGCGGCAGTTTTTATATTGCTTGCTGCAACAAGCTGTGATGCTGGCAGCAATAATAAATCACCTGTTGTACAACAAATATATGCTATGGATACAGTAATGACCTTAACGCTGTACAGTGATAGTACCACCCAGGAAATAGCACAGGCAACCGCGGAGATTAACAGATTGGAAAGACTTTTTTCTGCCACAATAGAGGACAGCGATATTTCCCGTATTACTAGTAACGCTGGCAGCTTTGTAACTGTTTCCAAGGATACAGTCGATTTGGTGGATATAGCAATAATGGTTTCCAAAATGACACAGGGTGCATTAGATATTTCTGTTTATCCGGTGGTGAAGGCATGGGGTTTTACTACAGGTGATTATACTGTGCCAGATGCCACCACCATAAACAGCCTGCTTCCATATGTGGATTATAATAAAATAACAGTGGACAGAGAAAACTTGTCAATAAAAATTGAGGAAGGTATGGCTTTGGATTTAGGTGCAGTAGCAAAGGGCTACACATCTGCTAAGGTGTCGGCATTGCTTAAAAGCATGGGGGAAACCGCCGGCGTTGTAAACCTAGGTGGCAATGTGGAAACCCTAGGCAGTAAGCCGGACGGTGACAAATGGTCTGTGGCTGTTGAATATCCCAACACCTCAAATTACTTTTGTAAGCTTTCGCTAGGTGAAACCTCTGTAATAACCTCTGGTGCTTATCAGAGAAATTTTGAACAGGACGGTACGGTATATCATCACATCATTGACCCATCTAACGGAAATCCAGCCAACAATGGTGTAGTGTCCTCAACGGTTTTGGCTGATAATTCTGCTATGGGTGACGGCTTATCAACAGCATTATATGTTATGGGGGTGGAGAAGGCCATTAGGCTTTATCAGCAATATAAAAGCTTCGACTTTATTTTGCTTGACAGCAATAACACTGTTTATGTTACTCAGGGCTTAAAGGAAAGCTTTACGCTGGCACAGGGCTATGAAGACTTACAGGTTAAGTACATTAGTAAATAATATGGAGAAAATAATGACTAAAAAAACACAGGTGGTAATAGCCACATTAAATTCTAAATATATACATTCAGCCTTAGCACCATGGTGCTTGTTGGCTGGTATAAGGCAGTATTGCCAATGCACAATGGTATCGGCAAGTGTTATAGAGGGTACTATTAATGAGCCTGTGGAAAATGTAGCACAGCGAATTATTGATCACAAACCACAGGTGCTGGGTTTGTGCTGTTATATATGGAATATAACTAAAATCCATAAATTAATTGCTATTATCAAACAAGCACTGCCAAATACCGTTATAGCTGTAGGCGGACCAGAGGTAAGCTATAATGCCAAAGCTGTATTATCAAAAAACATAATGATTGATTATGTGTTGAGCGGTGAGGGAGAGCTACCCTTTGCACAGCTTGTAGATGCTGTTAACGGTATAGGTGAAATATCACAGGTAGGTGGCATATGCTACAGAAATGATAGTGATATTGTGGTGTCACCACCATATGTATCAAATTATGACCCACCAACACCCTATTGTGAGGATTATTTCAAAAGCTTAAATGGTAGAATAACATATTTAGAGGGCAGTCGGGGCTGTCCCTACAGCTGTGCTTTTTGTTTATCTGGTCGTTGTGGTAATGTGCGTTACTATGATATTGAACGTACTAAACGGGAGCTTCTATTGCTGTGTAATAGTGGCACACAAACAGTAAAATTTGTAGATAGAACATTTAACGGCAATAAAAAACGTGCTAAGGAGCTTTATCAATTTATTATAGATAATTATGGCGGTAATATACCAGAGGGCGTATGTATTCACTTTGAAATAGCAGGTGACATATTAGACTCAGAGTCGCTGGACATATTAAGCAGAGTTCCAAGGGGTGCAATACAGCTTGAAATTGGACTGCAAAGCTTTAACCCATACACCCTAGATGCGATAAACAGAAAAACCAATGTAGATAAATTAACTAAAAACATAAAAGCATTAGTAGCTATGGGAAATATGCACATACATATTGATTTAATCGCAGGTTTACCACTGGAGGATTTGCAATCATTTGAAAACAGCTTTAATACAGCATACGGTTTACAGCCTAATATGCTGCAATTGGGCTTTTTAAAGGTGTTGTACGGCAGTGCCATAGGGGAAAATCCACCACAGTATGGCTGTAGCTACAGTATTATACCACCATATGAGGTTACAAAAACAGCATGGCTTACCCACAATGATTTAGTTCTGCTGCAAAATACTGAGGATGCACTGGAACGGTTGTATAACAGCGGTCGTTTTAGAAAAACCTTAGAATATTTGCTAACAGCCACTAAAGAAGCACCATTTATGCTGTTTTCCCAATTTGGCAAATACGCAGCCAGGCAAGGCACTGTAAGGGTGTCGCTAAATGATTATACCGCCTTTGTTTACCACTACTTTTCTAATAAAGTGGGCATAGACAAGGCGGTTCTGCGTGATGCAATGGTGTGGGACAGACTGTCAACAAATGCCTCGGGTAAGCTACCACAGGTATTGCAGATAAAGGATGATAAATACAGACAAATTAAACAGTATTTGCAAAATGGTTCAACCACTAAACAGGGTAGAGGTGTTAAGCGAGGCATAGCAATTTTATACTCTAAGCCTGTTGCTATATATGTAGATTATATAAGTAAAAATCCTATAACAGGTGAATATAAGGTTAATGCAGTAAGCCTAGAAGTAATAGAATAAGGTGTGTTTTATTACTAAATTATTACTGCTGATGAGGTTTTACTAATCAAAAAGGAATATATTGGTACTGGTAAAGGGAATGAAAAATAAAAGTCAACAAAGGTCAAAAAAGTAGATATTGTTAGTAAACACGAGAAAAGCGGAGATAACTAAAGATATCTCCGCTTTTTCACGTAAAAACAGACAAAAACAAAGTTTGACTTTAACTGACCTTGATAATATAATAGACACATAAGGTCAAAGAAAGTCAAAGACAAAAATAGTCGCTGGCTAAGGATACCTTGTAATAGCATTACTGGGCTGTATATGAAAACAATTAATGTTATGAGAATTTTTCCAAGGGGTAGAATCTTATGGTCAAAATAGTAGAAATTTCATATGGGATTTCAAAACTTAAAAAAATAAGCTGCTCGCCAATGTGAAAAAATAAGTATATTAGTTTTTTCAATATACCCAATAGAACTTAGAATAATACAAATTGACAGCTTTTAACATCCGATTAAAATAGACAGGAAGTGGCTATAAAAAATGAGAGTTAGCGATTTAGTGGCACAGTATATAACCAAAATGTTAGATGAGGACAACGGTATAGCAGAGATTCAGCGTAACGAGCTGGCAGGTACGCTGGGCTGTGTACCAAGCCAGATAAATTATGTGTTGTCCTCACGTTTTACACAGGAGCAGGGTTATGTGGTGGAAAGCCGTAGGGGTGGCGGCGGCTACATTAGAATAACAAGAATTTCCATGGATTATGACACCTCCATAATGCACCTTGTAAACTCTATTGGCAATACCCTAGACAGCACATCAGCACAGGTGATGATAGAAAATCTATTAACACAAGGATATATAGACACCAAGACGGCTAGGCTAATACAGTCCGCTGTTTCTGAGCGTGTATATACCGACATACCAAAAGCGTATAGAAACACAGTGCGTGCAGCAATATTTAAAAATATGCTGCTTGCACAGTATTAATCATAGGGGGTAATAATATGATTTGTAATGTATGTAAAAAAAATGAGGCTACTACTCATTATAAGTCCGTAGTAAACGGACAGGTAACAGAGCTGTGGTTATGCCCACATTGTGCCAACAAGGCTGGCTATAACAATGTTTTTAGCGATATGGCAACAGATTTCAGCAGTTTTTTAGGCAGCTTTTTAGGCAACGGCTTACCCTCACGAACCAGTGCCACACGATGCAGTAAATGTGGTTCATCCTTTGCGGATATTGCAAGGTCAGGTAAGGTGGGTTGTGCAGAATGTTATAAAGAATTTTACGACGAACTTTTACCATCTATTCAAAAAATGCATGGTAATATAGAGCATATGGGAAAGGTGGCAAGCCTTGGCAGCCCACAGGATAAGGTGAAAAGTCAGATAAATAAATATCACAGCCAGCTGGCACAGGCGGTTGCAAAGCAGGATTATGAAACAGCAGCTAAGCTAAGAGATAAAATAAAAGCTTTGGAGGAGGGACACATCAATGAAAAGTAAGTGGTACGAAAAAAGTGGTGAACAGGGTGACGTTATTATCAGTACCAGAATAAGACTAGCCAGAAACTTAGCAGAGTACCCCTTTCCATGTAAGCTGGATGTAGCTAAAAGAAAAGAAATAGCACAAAAGGTTAAGCTGGCGGTGGAAAACAGCAACTCCTATATAGCACATGAATTTGACTATATAGATATGGGTAAAATCAGCGATATACAAGCTAGCTCCTTGGTAGAGCGACACCTAATTAGCCCTAACTTTACAATAGACAGACAGGGTAAGGCTCTGTTGCTGACCAAGGATGAGTCTATAAGCATAATGATTAACGAGGAGGATCATCTGCGTATTCAGGTAATGACAGAGGGCTTAAACCTACAGCAGGCATATGACACAGCAGACCAAATAGATACACTTTTAGATAATACCTTGCATTTTGCTTTTGATAAAAAGCTAGGCTACCTTACACAGTGTCCAACAAACCTAGGCACAGGTATGCGAGCCTCTGCAATGCTACATCTGCCGGCATTACAAGGTATAAAGGCTGTAGAACGGTTGGAGGATAACCTGTCAAAGATAGGCCTTACATTGCGTGGTACATTTGGTGAGGGTACACAGGCAAGGGCAGGTCTTTATCAGCTGTCTAATCAGGTAACACTGGGATTGTCAGAACAAACTGCCATAGATAATCTAAAAAATGTTGCAATGCAAATTGTGTCACAGGAGCATTCAGCCAGACAATCACTTTTAGAAAATGTTGAAGCGGATGATTATATCAGCCGTAGCTTAGGCACACTTAAGTATGCCAAAATATTATCCTCTGATGAATGTATAAACCTGTTGTCGGCAGTGCGTCTAGGTGTGGCACAGGGACTAATAAAGGATATTAGCTTAGACACTATTAACGGCTTAATGGTAGATATGCAGCCGTCAACCTTAATGGAAAGCCAAAGTGAGGAGCTGTCCCCACAGCAGCGTGATATTCTAAGGGGAAAAACCGTTAAAGAAAAACTACAATAACATAGGTACTGACATTGAAAAATTATTGTCTTGTACCTTGACATACAGGAGGTATGTATTATGTACAATTTCAATGGATTTACAGAAAAAGCAAGCAAGGCAGTTAACTTAGGTATAGAATCCGCACAAAGCCTTGGTCACACATATATAGGTACAGAGCATATTTTACTGGGCTTACTACAGGAAAGCTCTAGCGTTGCCTATACAGCACTGGAGGAATCTGGTGTGACCTTTGAAAGGGTAGAAAACACAATAAAAGATAAAATAGGTGTTGGCAGTGTAACTAAGCTAACACCACAGGACTTAACACCCAGAAGCAAACGTACCCTGCAAATGGCAGTTATGATAGCATCTAGGATTGGTCATAACTATGTTGGTACAGAGCATATTTTGGTAGCATTGTTAGAGGATGGCGACAGCTACGCTGTTGCAATATTGCGTGAAATCGGCGTGCGTACAGAGGATATTATGAACTCAATTACCAATGAGCTAGGTGGAGATAACGGTGGCTATACATCACAGGGTATGGACGGCGTTTCATCACAGGGCGGTGAAAAGGGTAGTACCAAAACACTGGATAAGTTCGGTACAGACTTAACAGAAAAGGCAAAAAAAGGTGAGATAGACCCAGTTATCGGCAGACAAAAGGAGATTGACAGGGTTATTCAAATACTTAGCCGTCGTACTAAAAACAACCCATGCTTAATTGGTGAGCCAGGTGTGGGTAAAACAGCAGTTGCTGAGGGCTTGGCACTTAAAATTGCCAATAACGAGGTGCCGGAAATGCTAAAGGGCAAACGTGTAGTGGCACTAGACTTAACAGGAATGATAGCTGGTACTAAGTATCGTGGTGACTTTGAGGATAGGATAAAGGGTGCTATGGACGAGGTTAAAAAGTCTGGTAACATCATTTTATTTATTGACGAGCTGCACACTATCGTTGGTGCTGGCTCGGCTGAGGGTTCATCTGATGCCGCTAACATTCTTAAGCCATCCTTGGCTCGTGGAGATTTTCAAGTTATTGGTGCTACGACTATTAACGAATATCGAAAAAATATAGAAAAGGATGCGGCACTAGAAAGACGTTTTCAGCCTGTTATGGTAGGTGAGCCTACACAGGAGGAAGCAATAGAAATTTTAAAGGGCTTGCGTGACCGTTATGAGGCACACCACAAGGTTAAGATTACTGATGAGGCTATTGAACAGGCTGTTAAGCTGTCCTCCAGGTATATTACCGACAGGTATTTGCCTGATAAAGCTATCGACTTAATAGATGAATCTGCATCTCGTGTACATTTAAATCAGCATACAGAGCCTGACGATTTAAAGAAAATGGAGAAGGAGATTGAGCGTTTAGAAAAGGAAAAATCCTCGGCTGTAAACGCACAGGACTTTGAATTGGCAGCCAAGCTTCGTGACCAGGAAAAGGACGCCAGAGAGCAGTATATGGCACAGCAGGAAAAATGGAAAGAAAATCGTGTTCAGGGTAGCGATGAGGTTACAGGTGAGGATATTGCCACCGTTGTTTCAGGCTGGACAGGAGTTCCTGTTGTTCAGCTAACTCAGGAGGAAAGCGACCGTTTGCTGAAGATGGAGGATGTTTTACATCAAAGAATTATTGGTCAGGACGAGGCCGTAACAACTATTGCCAGAGCTATCCGCCGTGGCAGAGTAGGGTTAAAGGACCCTAAACGTCCGGTTGGCTCATTTATTTTCTTAGGCCCTACAGGCGTTGGTAAAACAGAGCTTTGTAAAGCCTTGGCGGAGGCTATGTTTGGTAACGAAAACAACATGATTAGGCTGGATATGTCCGAGTTTATGGAAAAACACACTGTATCCAAGCTGGTTGGCTCTCCTCCTGGCTATGTTGGTTATGACGAGGGTGGTCAGCTGACAGAAAAGGTTCGCCGCCATCCGTATTCTGTTATCCTGTTTGATGAAATTGAAAAGGCACATCCAGATGTTTTTAATATGCTGCTGCAAATTTTGGATGATGGCAGATTAACAGATTCACAGGGCAGGACAGTGGATTTTAGGAACACCGTTATTATAATGACCTCTAACGTAGGTGCCAGAGCGATTACCAATGAAAACCCAAACAACCTAGGCTTTGCATATGGTGATGACACAAAGGACGGTCAGGAAAAAATGACAGCAGATAAAATTAGGGAAACCGTTATGGAGCAGCTAAAGCAAACCTTTCGTCCAGAGTTTCTAAATCGTGTTGACGATATAATAGTGTTCAATAAATTAAATCAGGGTGAAATCGCCAGCATAGCCAAGGGTATGCTAGAAACACTGAAAAAACGTTTAGCAGATATGGACGTTACTATTAGCTTTACAAACGAGGCTGTAAGGATGATTGCCAAGGTGGGCTTTGACCCTGTATATGGTGCCAGACCTTTACGTCGTGCTATTGTTTCTAAAATAGAGGATACTTTGTCTGAAAAAATTTTGGAAGGTTGGATTAAGTCAGGGGATACGGTGGTATGTGACTATAAGGATGACACATTTGTTTTTGAAAAATAACACATTTAAGCTGAAAAGGTTATGTTTCTAAGATTGCTTGTTATTAGAAAAAATTAGGATATTTGTAAATAGTTGGAGTAAACACCAAATGAAAGATATATTCAAGGGGCAGCGTTAAGCTGTCCCTTGTCTTAATGTATTAAGCCGTATGGGTGTTTTTACACGCTCTATTTTCTTGCTGTTATATTTATTATAGAGCTATATATTATAATATATAACAAAAACAGGTACAGAGG
>DGFJ01000037.1:18895-65770 GCA_002391625.1 Ruminococcaceae bacterium UBA3903
ACCTCTGTACCTGTTTTTGTTATTGTATAGGGTTTGAAATTATTCAGCGGTTAATGCACGGTTTAGCCATATAGCACCAATATCCATTGCTAGATACAAACCAGTTTTTTCGCTTGACTTTATAACCTGTTTTCTAGGGCTTACATCAGGGTCGGTACACATCAGCTGTACTGTTACCTTGTCAGCCACCTCTAAATCGTTAACAGTTTTCTTTGTTTTTACCTGCAATCGAACCACATAACGGTCCTCCATGCTGCCATAATATAATACATCACCACTTCTAACTAATGGTTTACCTTTATAGGTTGGAAACATTTCTTTCTTTGCCATATATAATTAACCTCCATTCACATAATACAAACATACAAATTTATAGAATATAAGTATAACATATATGTACATTATAGTAAAGATGAATTTCCACTAAAATTCTTTAAAGGATTTTTGTTAATATTTTTGCATGAACACTTGCAATTTAAAAAAATAAGTGTTATATTAGCTATAAGTTAATAAATTTACCATAAACGCTGTGATAAAGGAAGTAGCTTTCCTAGGGGTTTTATTCAGAGAGAGTCTGTCAGTGGCTGAAAGCAGGCTTATAAGATGTGGAAATGTGAAGTTCCCTTTTGAGCGGTCAAGTTGAATGTGCATTATGCAGTAGGCTTGAACGGCCGACACCGTTATATGTTTCAAGAGTGTTTGCTCTTTAGCAAAAATCAGGGTGGTACCACGGAAGTATGCTTTCGTCCCTTTTTATTTAGGGGTGGGGGCTTTTTTTATGTCCTAAAACAACAGCTAAGAAAGGAAAGGATACAATGAAAAATCAACTTGAAGCTATCAGAAGCAATGCAAGCCTTGCATTAGAGTCAGCTGCTACGCAGCAGGAAATAGAAGCATTGCGTATTAAATACCTAGGTAAAAAGGGAGAACTAACATCTATACTAAAGCAGATGGGTAAGCTTAGCCCAGAGGAAAGACCTGTAATGGGTCAGCTGGCAAATGAGGTTCGTTCATTTATAGAAAATGAAATAGCACAAGGAATAAAGGATATTAAAGAAAAACAGCAGGCAGAAAAGCTAAATTCAGAAAAGCTGGATGTTACGATGCCTGGCATCTGTAAGCCACTGGGTGATAAACACCCATTATCTATTGTTTTAGACGAGATAAAGGAGATATTCATAGGTATGGGCTTTGATATAGTGGATGGCCCAGAGGTAGAATACGATTACTATAACTTTGAAGCACTAAATATGCCAAAGGATCACCCTGCTCGTGATACTCAGGATACATTTTATATTACAGATAATATAGTTTTAAGAACACAAACATCACCTGTGCAGGTTCGTGTTATGGAAAAACAGCAGCCACCAATCAGAATTATTTCCCCTGGCAGAGTTTACAGAAGTGACACAGTCGACGCTACTCATTCCCCACTTTTTCATCAAATAGAGGGCTTGGTTGTGGACAAGGGTATCACCTTTGCCGACCTAAAGGGTACACTGGAAACCTTTGTAAAGCGTCTGTATGGCGAGGACAGCGTTGTACGTTTTCGTCCACATCACTTCCCATTTACTGAACCATCTGCTGAGGTTGACGTACAGTGCTTTAGCTGTCATGGCAAGGGCTGTCGTTTGTGTAAGGGTGAGGGTTGGATAGAAATTTTAGGCTGTGGTATGGTTCACCCCAAGGTGCTGCAAAACTGTGGTATAGACCCAGAGATTTACAGTGGTTTCGCACTAGGTATGGGGCTGGAACGTGTAGTTATGCGTCGTTACGGTATTGATGATATGCGTATGTTCTTTGAGAATGACGTTAGGTTTTTAAATCAGTTCTAAATATATCAAAGAAAGGAAGTAGAATAATATGAATCTTTCCATGAGATGGTTAAAAGAGTTTGTAGAAATGGATGAAATGACACCACGTGAATTTTCAGAAGCAATGACAATGAGCGGTTCAAAGGTGGAAGGCTTTGAGGTTGAGGGTGACAAAATAAAAAATGTAGTAGTAGGTAAAATCTTATCAATAGATAAGCACCCAGACGCTGACAAGCTTGTTGTTTGTCAGGTGGATGTAGGTGACAGCCAGCCTATACAAATTGTTACAGGTGCCAGCAACCTAACTGTTGGTGATATGATACCTGTTGCTAAGGATAACTCTGTACTGACAGATGGTACAAAAATTAAAAAGGGTAAGCTAAGGGGAGTAAAAAGTAATGGTATGCTGTGTTCAGTGGCTGAACTAGGTGTTACAGTACACGATTTTCCTTATGCTATCGAGGATGGTATTTTTGTATTGCAGGAGGATTGTCAGGTAGGTGACGATATTAGAACAGCTGTTGGGTTAAACGATACTAAGGTAGAATTTGAGATTACCTCTAACCGTCCGGACTGTTTTTCTGTAATTGGCTTGGCACGAGAAGCTGCCGCCACATTTAACAAGGAGCTAAAGCTACACATCCCCGTTGTAAAGGGTGGTAGCGGTGACTGTACCAATATGGTAGACGTGAAAATAGAAGCACCGGACCTATGCCAAATATACAGCGCTAAAATTGTTAAAAACGTTCGTGTTAAAGCATCTCCACGGTGGATGCGTGAACGTTTACGTGCCATGGGTGTCCGTCCTATAAATAATATTGTAGATATTACAAACTATGTAATGCTTGAATATGGTCAGCCTATGCACGCATTTGATTTGCGTTTTATAGATGATGGTAAAATAAGGGTGCGTCGTGGAAGAAAGGGTGAACAAATAACAACATTGGACGGTGTTGAGCGAAAGCTAAACGACACTAACCTAGTTATTGCAGATGCTAACAAGCCAGTAGCCATAGCAGGTGTAATGGGTGGTGAGTACAGCGGTATTGTTGACGATACTACCACCATAGTGTTTGAGTCTGCAAACTTCAGCGGAAGCAGTGTGCGTATTACAGCCAAACGACAGGGGATGAGAACAGATGCTAGTGCCAGATATGAAAAAGGCTTAGACCCTAATGCGTGTGTTCCTGCCTTGGAACGAGCCTGTGAATTAGTGGAAATGCTGGACGCAGGCGATGTTATGGATGGTATGATTATAGATAAGCAGTTTGAAAAAACACAGCATACTATTCCGTTTGAACCACAGTGGATTAACGGCTTTTTAAGCACCAATCTAACAGAAGCACAAATGAAAGAAATTTTAACTAAAATAGAATGTCGTGTAGAAGCCAATGACATTATTGTACCAACCTTCCGCCCTGACCTAGAGCATAAGGCTGATATAGCAGAGGAAATAGCACGTTTCTATGGATACAATAATATAAAGGCTACCCCGCTGCCAGGTGGTGGTCAAGGAAAATATACAGACAGACAAAAATACGACAATAAAATTATGAATAGTATGATAGGCTTGGGCTTAAGCGAAATATTAACATATTCATTTGTCAGCCCAAAATATTATGACAAGGTTTTAATGCCTGTAGATTCACCACTTAGAAAATCTGTAACAATATCTAATCCGCTAGGTGAGGATACCAGTGTTATGCGAACAACATCATTGCCATCTATGATGGAGATACTGTCTAAAAACTATAATAACAGAAATCCAAAGGCGTATTTGTTTGAGCAGGCCAAGGAGTATATTCCAACTGCTTTAGATAAACTGCCAACAGAGAAAAACGTTTTAACCGCCGGCTTGTATGGCGATGGCTTAGACTTTTTCGCTGTAAAGGGTATTGTTGAAATGCTCCTTAATAATATGTCTGTTTATAATTACGACGTACAGGCAACGGATAAGGAATTTGGTTATCACCCAGGACGCTGTGCTGTGCTTACGATTAATGGTGAAAAGCTAGGGGTTATTGGTGAAATACACCCACAATGTGCCAGCAACTATGGCATAGACACAAAGGTATATGCTTTTAGCTTAGACACAGATATTATGTTTGCCAATGCTCAAATTGAAAAGTCATATCATCCACTGCCTAAATACCCTGCTATTACCAGAGATATTGCTGTTATATGTAATGAGGATATTCCTGTTTTAACACTGGAAAAGGCTATGAGTCAGTCAGCAGGTAAAACCTTGGAGTCTATTAAGCTATTTGATGTATACCAAGGCTCACAAATAGAAACAGGCAAAAAAAGTGTTGCCTTTAATCTAGCGTTAAGAAGTGCCGAGGGTACATTAACAGATGAACAGGCAGCAGCTACAATGAAAAAGATTATGACAGCTTTAGAAAAAGCTGGTGCTGTTTTAAGAGCATAATTCCTTAACAAACCATTTTAATTTAAAATTTTATTTTTTGTGTATGTGAATTTTATATGAAGGTTTCGCTGGTATAAAATATATAATAAAAATTCTATTGCACTTATTTATTTTTTGTAGTACAATTACTTTACATTAGGAGGTGGCTCGTGATGGATAAAACTATGATATTCTCACTAGGTAATGATAAAGACGACGAAATCAAAAAAGGATTAATTGTAGTGTATGATGCTTTACGTGAAAAGGGCTACAATCCAATTAATCAGATAGTTGGCTACATTCTTTCTGAGGATCCAACATATATCACCACACACAGAAATGCCCGTAGTATTATTAGCAAAATAGACCGTGATGATTTATTGGAAACATTGGTAAAGTCATATCTAAATAAATAATCTTTAGCACCCGTGTATATGCACGGGTGCTTTTGTTAAGCTATACGTTAATTGCTTGGATGCTTAAGGATGGTTTGGGGGTTAGGGCTGTCTTGTGGATTTTTGCTTTTCAAAGGTAAGATGCTTGCTAACCTTGGACAATATTTTAAATACTATTAAAAAAGGAGAATGAAAATGATGAAAAAGGTTCTTGTAATGGGTGGTACATACTTTATTGGTAAGGCTATAACTCATGAGCTGTTGTTATGTGGCTATGACGTGTACACATTAAACAGAGGTACTACTGTTCCTGCTGACCAACGGATAACCCAGATAACCTGTGACAGAAACAACCATGAAAATATGAAAAAGGCTTTGGGTGGCTATTCCTTTGATTGTGTTGTAGATGTGTCTGCTGTGCAAAAAGAGCAAAGCGAAATACTGTTAGACAGCCTAAATTTCAACCACCTATCAGAGTATATTTTTATTAGCTCTAGTGCTGTGTATGCAGTAAAACAGCTGAATATCCCTTTTGCAGAAACGGACAAGCTAGGTGATAATGCCTATTGGGGACAATATGGAATAGATAAAATACAGTCGGAACAGTTTTTAACGGAAAGGCTTGGTAATACAAACATATCATTAAACATTCTTAGACCACCATATGTGTATGGAGAAAATAACTATGCACAGCGTGAAAGCTTTGTGTTTAACAGAATATACAACGATAAGCCGGTTGTAGTGCCAAATAAAGGCACTGGAATGTTACAGTTTATATACGCACCTGATTTAGCTAACATTGTAGCTACGTTGCTGGATAAAAGCCTAAGTGGAGTCAATATTTTTAATGTGGGTAATTCAAAAGGTATAACCACAAGCCAGTGGGTACAGGCTTGTGGCAAGGCAACGGGTAAGGCTGTGAAAATACTAACCTATGATTATGAAGGGGACGGCAAAAATGTTCGTGATTTTTTTCCGTTTTTTGATTATGACAATGTTTTAGAGGTTTCTAAAATTAAGACCCTTGTACCAAATGAAACTGATTTCCTTTTGGGACTTAACAATGCTTACCGTTGGTACCTGCGTAATGTTGACAATATTAAATTTAAGGACTATGTTGAGGATAATTTATATGAGATAGTGGAAAAATTAACAAAGTGTTAATTAATATTTCAACAGTATTTATTGTAATAATTCCTGAAATGTGTTATGCTTTATACCAATGAAGTATAAATATTTTATATAAAGGAATGAAAAAATTGGACTTGTTTTGTGAACAGCTGGTTAAAAGAAAAAAGACTGTAAAGGACACATTGATAATAGCTGCTATGTTTTTAACGCTTGTGGTTATACCTGTTTTAGGCTTTGTTCTGTCTATGCTTGTTAACCCGTACTTTATGATGGTAGCTATCTTTGTATTTGCTTTGGATATTTACTTTGTGTGGTATGTTGTAACAGGCAGAAATATTGAATACGAATACATTGTTACAAACAACAATCTAACTATTGACAGAGTTATGGCTAAACGCAGACGTAAACGTGTTATCTCGCTGGATATTAAAAACATAGACGAAATGTGTACCTTAGGCACAAAGGAGCTGTCTAAAGGCAAATGTGAAAGGGTTATCTTCGCAGGAGCAACAGATTTTGGTGAAAAAGAGTATCAAATGAAAATCTACACCGAAAAGTTTGGCAATACTCTGGTTGTTTTTTCACCAAACGAAAAAACTCTAAAGGCGATGAAGCCATTTTTAAAGGCACAGGTTGCACTAAATATTTTTAGAGGGTAATTAAAACAATAAATATTAGTATCCAATTTTGGTTGCATTTTACCGCAGTACCTGCTTACTGCGGTTTTGTTTTACAATAAAACAACATTTAATTATTGTATTTTGAATAAGAAAGGATGAATAGCAGTGAAGGTTTTAAATTGTGAGCAAACTAGATTGCTAGAAAAAAGTCAAGTAGACAGGGGCTCTACCTACTATGAATTGATGGAAAATGCTGGTGTACAGGCCGGTAAATTTTTAATTAGTCGGTTGGGCGGCAAAAGCGGTCAAGAAATTGCCATAGTATGCGGAAAAGGCAACAACGGTGGTGACGGCTTTGTATGTGCTAAATATTTAAAAAGTCAGGGATTAACACCTATCATTTTGTTGGTAGACGGCGAACCACGCACACCAGATGCAGTACGTGCATTTAATGGTGCTGTAGACAGCCGTGTGACAGTATGGAGAATATGGGAAAGCCGTGAAAAGGTTTTAGAAAAAATCCGCAATGCAGATTGTATAGTAGATGCAGTATATGGCATTGGCTTTAAAGGAGAGCTTAAGCCAGAAATGCTAGAGGTGATACGGGCTATTAACAACACACATAGCAGGGTGTTGTCTGTGGATTTACCAAGTGGTGTTGGCTGTGACGATGGCAGTGTTATAAACGGTGGGGTAAAAGCGGATATAACTGTTACATTTTCTACACCAAAGGTAGGACAGCTGTTGTATCCAGCTATGGATTACTGTGGCGAGGTGGTAATAGCACCTGTTGGCATAAACAAATGGCTGACCGCTGAAAGCGACAGCGTTATGGAAACTATAGAGGAGCAATATCTAAAGGATGTGCTGCCGCCAAAGAAAAAATCCTCTAACAAGGGTAGCGTAGGTACACTGCTTGCTGTGTGTGGCAGCTTTGGAATGGCAGGTGCGGCTGTAATGGCGGCACAGGCTGCACTGAAAAGTGGGGCAGGCCTGTTAAAAATGACTATGCCCAAAAGCATATATTCTATATGTGCCGGATATATACCGCAGGCGGTTTTTATACCCATGGAGGAAACAGAAAAGGGAACATTATCCCGCAATAATTTGGATAAAATAATATCTGAAATAGAAAGCTGTACAGCAGTAATGGTTGGTTGTGGCTTAAATATAGATGAGGATGTTGAAGCCTTGGTGTGTGAAATTATTCGACATTCTGCAAAGCCTATTATTATAGATGCGGACGGTATAAATGCAGTAGCAAAGCATATTAATGTGCTAAAAGAGGCTAAAGCCCCTATCGTGTTAACTCCACATCCCGGTGAGATGGCACGGCTGTTGGGGTGCAGAATAGCTGATGTGCAGAATGATAGGCTAAATGTTGCCAAAGAGTTTGCTATGGAAAATAATGTAACTCTTGTGTTAAAGGGCGCAAACACCATTATAGCTTCACCAAATGGAAAATGTATGGTTAATACAACAGGTAACAGCGGCATGTCAAAGGGTGGCAGCGGCGATGTGCTGGCTGGTATGTTAGGCGCATTTGTGTCACAGGGTGCTGATATGTTTAATAGTGCAGCAGCAGCAGTTTTTTGTCATGGAAAGGCAGGTGACATAACGGCACAGGAGCTTGGAATGTTGTCAATGCAGCCTACCGACTTAATAAGCAGACTGCCTTTTGTATATAAAGAGGTTTTGTAGATGAGGATATTAATTGTAGTAGAATCAAAGCATTTAGGCAACACAATAAAAATTGCAAAAGCAATGAAAAATGTAGCACCTGTTACCATTACTAATGTAGAAAATGCAATACGTTATAATTTTAGTGACTATAACATTGTGGGATATGGCAGCGGTATTTATATGGGTAAACACGACAAAAGGTTAATGAATTTTTGTGACCATTTGTGTGATGAAAAAGGTTATTCTTTTGTGTTTTCTACCAGCGGCGGGGCAGATTTTAAGTCTAATAATAAGGCGTTAGTAGAGCTGCTAAAGACAAAAAATAAAATCGTTTTAGGAACATTCTCATGCATAGCATTGGATAAGTTTTTTGTTTTGCGTCTTATGGGCGGTGTTAACAAAGGTCATCCAAATGAAACGGATTATAGTGAAGCACAAAAATTTGTGCTTAATATTATAGAAAAATACAAAACAGCCACAGCCAAAGACAGTGTAATTTAAAAGTCTAGAATATCTCCATTCTTTGAGAATATAATTTAATGTGAAATAGTGCGTTAAATTATCAAAGGGTGGGGATTTTTCTGTGAAAATAAAATGTGCGTTTTTGGCAATAATATCAATGGTTATTGTTGTTATAGCTGGTTGTAACAACACCAGTGTTCCAAACAGCATAAACCTACAATTTTCAGCTGCTGCTACACTGAATAATTGCGTGTATGATATTATTTATACTGGAAAAAACCTAGCAACAGTGACGGTAAGTGAACCAGAAGAAATAAAAGGTGTTACATACATATGGCAGGGCGGGGATTGCTCCATAGAATATGGTGAGCTTGCCTGTAAAACAGATACTTTGTACCTACCAGACAGCTCCTACGCTGTAATTATTGTAAATGTGCTTAATGAGCTTAACAATATGGAAAGCCTACAGGTCGTATCGTCGTCACAGGAAAGCACCGTGTTTAAGGGTAACTGCACCAGCGGCGATTTTACGGTGATGGTTGATAACGCTACCACATTTGTACAGTCTATCACCATGACTGACAGCGATATTTTAATAAAGCTGTCAAAATTAAGCCCCGTATATTAGTAACAAATTTTGTGACGAATATACGGAATAAAAAATATAAAAATGTATTTTTGTCATTTTGTGTCAAAATCAAATAACTCCTAATAATATGTTAAGGGTATAGTATAAAACCCAAAAAATTAGGTAAAAATACTTACAAAGGTAATTACCCAAAACAAAATTACGGAGTGTGAAAATGGTGAATATTAAACGTGGCGATATTTTTTACGCTGATTTAAGCCCAGTAGTAGGCTCAGAGCAAGGCGGAATTAGACCGGTTTTAATAGTTCAAAATGATGTGGGCAATAGGTTTAGTCCTACGGTAATAGCAGCAGCTATCACAAGCCAACAGGCAAAGGCTAAGCTGCCCACACATATACAGCTGGGTGCAGATACTAGTGGCTTAATGAAAGACAGCGTTGTGTTGTTGGAACAGATTAGAACCATTGATAAACGTAGATTAAAGGAAAAAATGGGATGTCTGGATGATAGCTGTATGAACATGGTAGATCAAGCTATTACGGTTAGCTTTGGTTTAGGCAATGATGAAAATATCAGACAGGCTACATAAGGCATTTTAAGTTAATACCAAGTGTAGCTTAGGCGTAGAGCCTTAACTTAAAAATAAAAAAAGATTCTTCTCGTTTATATTGGAGAAGAATCTTTTTTCTTTACTGTTTCCTTAAATATACAAACGTATTCCTTGCCCTGGGTAGATTGTGTAGGGGTCACTTATATTGTTGTTGTCAAGTATGCTTTGTACAGAAACATTGTACCGCTGTGAAATATTCCATAGGGTATCTCCAGGACGCACTATATACCACTTTGGCGGGTTTATCTCCTGTACGGGTATTTTTATTTGCTGTCCTGGATATATTTGGTCAGGAAAAGGTAGCCCATTGTAGCGTGCTATATCGTTAACGGTGGTGCCGTAGTATTGTGCTATACCCCATAATGTGTTGCCTGGCTCTACGGTATAATATATGATTGCCATGATTATGCTCCTTTCTAGTGGTTAAAACACCTATTATTAATATATACATTGGGAGCTGGTTTGGTGACAGTGATACATTATACAGCACATAGGATATATGATACTTTTTTATGGCTTATTTGTTCTGGGATATTAGAGGGTAATCAAATCTATAAATTCATAAACCTTGGGTTCTGAATATTTCTACATCTGTGAGAAAGGCTAATAAAAAAGGAGGTTTTCACAATGATAAATGGAAATGAAATAGTATGTGTCCACGGCAGAGAAATAATAGATTCTCGTGGCAATCCAACGGTAGAGGCAGAGGTAACGCTAAAATGCGGTGTTAAAGCCACAGCCAGCGTGCCAAGCGGTGCGTCTACCGGAGAGTTTGAAGCCCATGAGCTGCGTGACAACGACACGAAACGCCACGGCGGTAAGGGCGTGTTAAAGGCAGCAGATAACGTTGACACTAAAATAGCACCTAAGCTAATAGGTCAAAACGTTCTAAAACAGATGGATATTGACTATACTATGATAATGGCAGATGGTACAGAAACAAAGTCCAACTATGGTGCTAATGCCATATTGGCAGTGTCCCTTGCTTGTGCAAAGGCAGGTGCAAAGGCTGTTGGTATGCCGTTATATGCATATTTGGGTGGTGCCTTTGCCCATACTCTGCCTGTGCCTATGATGAATATTTTAAACGGAGGGGCACACGCTGGCAACAATATAGATATACAGGAGTTTATGATAATGCCTGTTGGTGCCAGAACCTTTTCTCAGGGATTAAAGCAGTGCTGTGAGATTTACCATACCTTGGGCAGCTTACTGAAAAAGCAAGGTATGAACACAGCAGTAGGGGATGAGGGTGGCTATGCACCTGACCTAGCTACTGACGAACAGGCAATCGAGCTTATTATGGAGGCTGTGACAAAAAGTGGTTACAACAACAAGGAAGTAAAAATAGCCATTGATGCAGCTGCCAGCGAATGGTATGAGGATGGCAAGTACAGACTGCCGAAGCGTGATGTGGTAATGTCCAGTGAGGAGCTGGTTTCACACTGGGAGGCTATGTGCAATAAATATCCTATTATTTCTATAGAAGACGGACTAGGTGAGCGTGACTGGGACGGCTTTACAGAAATGACAAAGCGGTTAGGTGACAAGGTACAGATAGTGGGTGATGACCTGTTTGTTACTAATACAAAACGTTTAACAGAAGGTATTAATAAAAAAGCCGCCAACTCTATATTGGTAAAAATTAACCAAATAGGTACAGTGACAGAAACGCTTTCCGCCATAGAAACAGCTAAACGTGCGTCCTACACAACGGTTATATCACACCGCAGCGGTGAAACAGAGGACACCACTATTGCTGACTTAGCAGTGGCAGTAAACGCAGGACAAATAAAAACAGGAGCACCTTGCAGAACAGACAGAACAGCGAAATATAATCGCCTGCTACGCATAGAGGAGCAGTTAGGTGCGGTTGCAGAGTTCGGGTACAAAATTTAATCTAAATTAAATATTATTATTACCTTAATTTACCGCTTGTTTCGTCGAAATGCACAAGAAACAAGCGGTAAATTCTCTATTGGTATTAATATTATTATTCTATAAAAGAAATTTTATTAGATGTAATTTGTGTTAAAATTACTAATATAAATTCAATTAGTTGTCTAATGTGTCAAAGGTAATAATATAAATATTAATAACACCCGTATGGTAGTGCCTTATTCAACGGGTAAAAGGGAGGACTACCAGTGTTTGCTAAAAAATTATTAACAGGAGTATTTTCGCTTATGTTTATTTTTTCTACATCAATCAATCCGCTAAATGTTCAGGCAGAGGAAAATTATGCTTTACAAGCACAGCAGTTGGATAAAATCGCATATGAAGGTGACGATTTAGGTGCTGTATATACAAAGGACAGCACAACGTTTAAGGTATGGGCACCTACAGCATCTACAGTCTTACTGAACCTATATTCTACAGGCAGCGATGATGAGGATGGAGCTGAAAAGCTTTCACAAACTGTTATGGATTATGACACTGAAAATGGTGTGTGGTCTGTGACAGCACAGGGAGATTTGAACGGAGTATATTATACATATTCAGTCACTGTAAACAACGAGGAAAATGAAACGGTTGATATTTATGCTAAGGCTGTTGGGGTAAATGGTAAACGTGGAATGGTCATAGACCTCGAAACCACCAACCCTGATAATTGGGATAATGACAAATATGTTTTGCAGGATAACCCAACAGATGCCATTGTTTGGGAAGTACATATAGGTGATTTTTCCCAACAACAGGAATCAGGTATAAAGGATGAGTACCGTGGAAGGTATTTGGCGTTTACACAGGACGGTACTACCTTAGTAGGTAATGAGGCTATACCTACAGGTATCAGCTATCTAAAGTCACTGGGTGTTACTCATGTACAGATTAACCCGTTTTATGATTTTGGTTCAATAGACGAAACCAAGGCATCCTCCAAGGATTACAACTGGGGCTATGACCCTAAAAATTACAACGTACCAGAGGGCAGCTACTCTACAGACCCTTACAATGGGCAGGTTAGGATAACCGAAGCCAAGCAAATGATACAGGCACTGCATAATGCTGGTATCGGTGTTATTATGGACGTGGTTTACAATCATACCTACACCTTGGAGGATAGCTTTTTTAATATGACTGTACCTAATTATTATCATCGCTTTAATGATGATGGTACACCCTCTAATGGTTCAGGCTGTGGCAACGATACAGCCTCAGAACATGAAATGTATAGAAAGTTTATGATAGAATCTATCCACTATTGGGCAGAGGAATACCATATAGATGGTTTTCGTTTTGACCTGATGGGTTTACATGATGTAGATACCATGAACGCTATTCGTGATGATTTAGACACCATCGACAGCCGTATTTTAATGTACGGTGAGGCTTGGAACCTGTCAACCAATACACAGGCAAAAATGGCAAATCAAGATAACGAAAGATTTCTTAGTGACCGTATAGCCGCCTTCAATGATGGTATGAGAGATGCTGTAAAGGGCAACAACTTTGAGGCAACAGGCAAGGGCTTTGTACAGGGCGGTGGCTCTCGTATTGGTGTAAAGAACGGTATAAAGGCAGCCACTAATACTTGGTCGGGTTCACCAAACCAAGCTGTTACATACACATCCTGCCACGATAACTTTACCTTATATGATAAGCTGGTGGCATCTATGATAGGATTGGATGGCAGCTACAGACAGCGTAACGAACAGCTAGTAGCTATGAACAAGCTGGCAGGTGCTACAATTCTCACCTCACAGGGTATGTCCTTTATGCTTGCAGGTGAGGAGATGGCCCGTTCTAAGGACGGCGACCATAATAGCTTTATTTCCAGCAAGGAGCTTAACCAGATAGATTGGACTAACGTTTCCACCTTTGGGGATTTGACGGCGTACTACACAGGCTTAATTCAGCTTAGAAAAGCCTATTCACCATTTAGAGATGCTACAAAAACCACCGTTGATTCTATGAATTTCTTTGAGAACACAGATAACAAGGTGCTTGCTTATTCTATGGAAAACAAGCTGGCAGGTGAGGATGAATGGTCAAAGGTTATATGTATTTATAACAGCGATACAGAAAGCAGCAAGGATGTTACACTGGAAGGTGATAATCTATCAGAGAAATGGATTGTTGTTGCCAACGACCAAAAGGCTGGCGTCTTACCAATAGGTCAGGTAAGCGGTAACGTTGTTACCGTGCCAAAAACATCGGTGATGATTTTGGTAGATAAGGATAGCTTTGATAAAGCAAGCGTTCGCTCTGATGAAAAAACTACTGAATTTAAAAAGACCTTAACCCAAAGCATAACAAAGCCTACAGAAAAGGATAACATAACAGCAACCGTTACAAAGGATGATACAGGTACTAGGGACACTGGCAATCCCCTAGTACCCCTAATCATAGCAGGTGTAATAGTTGGCGGCATAGCAGTTAGTATGTTAATTTATAAAAAGTTTGGCAGGAAAAAGTGAACAAGCTGTACTAAGTAATATGGCGGTGTCGCTAAAAAATGTTAATCGTTCTGCGTTGCAGAGATTATATAATAATTATTTTATTTGAAGGAGGAATTTGAATTGAAACTTAAGAAAATCACGGCGGTTGTATTATCAGCGTTAATGGTTGCCAGTGCAAGCACAATGGCTGTAACAGCAGCTGACATTGACAGCACTAACCCTTATGAACAACACGCAGCAGAGCTAGACCAACACGCATATACTGGTAGTGACCTAGGTTCTACATACTCACAAGCTTCTACAGTCTTTAAGGTGTGGGCACCAAAGGCTACAAACGTAAAGGTAAATCTGTATGCTACAGGCAGCGACACTGAAGCCGGTGCAGAGGTCTTAGGAACATATGATATGACATTTTCGCAGGACAACGGTGTATGGGAAATAACCGTAGACGGTGACCTGAAAAATGTTTATTACACATACAGTGTCACTACTAATGGCGTTACGAAAGAAGTAGTTGACGTATATGCTAAAGCAGTAGGTGTTGAGGGCGACCGTGGTATGGTAGTTGACCTTGACAGTACCAATCCAGAGGGCTGGGATACAGACAGCAATTTTACAAGAGTTGCAAATCAAACAGATGCCAATGTTTGGGAAGCACATATAAAGGATTTCTCATATGATGCCAGCTCAGGTGTATCTGACGCTAATCGTGGAAAATATTTGGCATTTACAGAGGATGATACTACGCTAAATGGCGAGGGTACATTCAAAACTGGTACTTCATATATAAAGGATGTAGGCTACAACTATGTACAAATTAATCCTTTTTATGACTTTGGTTCAGTGGTAGAAGCAGGTGATGATACTCAGTTTAACTGGGGTTATGATCCTAAAAACTATAACGCTCCAGAGGGTTCATATTCATCTAACCCATATGATGGTAATGTAAGAATTAACGAAGCAAAGCAAATGGTTCAAGGCTTACATGACCAAGGCATAGGCGTTATCATGGATGTTGTTTACAATCATACACAGTCCAGAGAATCATGGCTGCAGCAGACAGTTCCTGATTATTATTACAGAATAAATGCTGATGGCACATGGTCACAGGGTTCAGGCTGTGGCAACGACACAGCATCAGAGCGTGCAATGTACAGAAAGTACATGATAGATTCTGTTACATATTGGGCTAAGGAATACCACGTAGATGGTTTCCGTTTTGACCTAATGGGATTGCACGATGCTGAAACAATGAACGCTATCCGTGCGGCATTAGACGAGATTGACCCTGACATTATTATGTATGGCGAGGGTTGGTCAATGGCATCTACATTTGATACAGGTGCTGTTCCTGCTACACAGGCTAACTCTGATAAAATGAGTACTAGAATTGGATTTTTTAATGACCAAATCAGAGATGGTATTAAGGGTAGTGTGTTCGAGGCAACAGGCAAGGGCTATATTCAAGGCTCTACAGCTTCTGCTAAGGCCGTTGCATTAGGACTAGGCGCTAACACAGCCAGTGGTGGTAACTGGAAAGCACAGGAACCAGAACAGACAGTAACATATGATTCCTGTCATGATAATGCTACCCTATATGATAGACTGGTTTATTCATTAGGCGGCGAGTTTAATGAGAGAAATGAAACATATGTACAGATGAGCAAGCTGGCATCTTCTATCGTATTCGGTTCACAGGGTACTGGCTTTGTACTAGCAGGTGAAGAGTTCGCCAGAACTAAGCTGGGTGATGAGAACAGCTATGTATCATCACCTGATATTAACAAGCTGGATTGGACACGTATAGTACAGTATGCAGATGTAGTTTCATATTATCAAGGTATGTTGGAATTTAAAAACTACTTTGACCCAATGAGAACAACTACAAAATCAGATTGTTACACATCTTCATATGATAAAAAAGGTCTAATTATTTCTCAATATACAGACACAGGCTTCACATGGGATGACGTTGTAATGCTGTACAATAACAGCGCAGAGGCTCAAACAGCTACTATTCCTAATGCTGATGCTTCAGCACAATGGGTAGTGGTAGTTAACGGTGACCAGGCAGGTATCCAAAAGATAACCGAGGTTACAGGTAACACAATAGAGGTTCCAGCAACATCAGCATTGTTCCTAGTAGACAAAGCAAGCTATGATGCATCCGATATTAAAGCAGACAAGGGTATTGTAAAGGTTGAGCATATTAACCAAACAACAGGGGAGGTTATGTCAACAGTTAC
Source organism: Ruminococcaceae bacterium UBA3903 (assembly GCA_002391625.1). Taxonomy (GTDB): domain Bacteria; phylum Bacillota; class Clostridia; order Oscillospirales; family Acutalibacteraceae; genus UBA3903. Next base: position 35,256 of record DGFJ01000037.1, read on the forward strand.
ATTAACTGGTACGTTTGGACAGGCTTATCAAGCTATGGCTAGCTCACAGTATGACTTGTACTACAATGTAGTAGGCAATTCTGATAATACATCAGGTACATATTCTAAAAATGAAACAACTGTTAAATTCTATTACGAACCAAACCTACTAACACCTAAGGATGTAACAGGTGATGGTGTGGTTAACATGAAAGATATTATAGCTATTCAAAAACATATAGCAAAAATTGATACTATGACAGAGGAGCAGATAGCTCTGGCAGATACTAACAGAGATGGCATTGTAAATATGGCTGATGTTATTTTGTACCAAAAACACGTTGCTAAATTTACAGATGAAAGCGGTATAGGCACTGTTACTACCAACTACTTTGATGCTGATGGTAAGCAAATTGCTGACAGTACTGTTCAAAAGCTAAAGGTTGGTGACAACTATACTACCTCTGCACAGAAGATTAATTTCTACAATGTTGATGAAGCTAAGCTGCCTGCCAATGCAACAGGCAAGGTGAAAATTGGCAACATAAGCGTTGATTACTATTACAACTTTGAGGCAGTGCAGTCTGAAATTCATGTATATGTTCCTACCGAACAAACATGGGTACCTAATTTCTACGCTTGGGAGGAAACACCATCTGGCACAGTTCAGGATACAGGTGCATGGCCTGGTAAGACGATGACACCGGACACAGAGCTAGGTGACGGTTGGTACTCATACACATTGTCTAACGGAGGTAACTATAACTGGATTATTAACGGTAAATCTGGACAAACTGCTGACCAAAAGAACTATTCTGGTAACCTGTGGATTTACATGAAAAACGGCACAACCGTTGACCATGTTGACACTAACCCTCCTGCATAATTCTTAAAAATAGTTAAATTATTAGTCAGACTATTTATGGCAATATATGTTTGACAAAACACCCCCCTTATCGCATAGTGATGAGGGGGGAATGTTTTATTGGCTCTTTGTCAATAGCTGGGGTAAACCCAAATAAAACAAAAGTGAAGCAAGCGATGGCGTTCAGCTATCGCTTGCTTTATGTATAGGTAACTTTTGATGGGCAAACATATGTAGGATACGATTACGAAAACGTTTGAAATCGTGGTAGCCATAGGCATTTCTTTTAAGAACCTTCATTTTGTTGTACAACATTTAGTAAAATCATTAGAAATATTCATAGGTAAGCGGTTAAGAATACCAGAAAACCAGTTAAACATTGTTTTGGCACAGTCTGTAAATTAAGGAACATCACAATCAAGTATTGAAAAAATTTATTTATAAATCTAAGGCAACAAATAATTTAATGGATTTTCTATATCCTAAATATGTAGTGCAAATATATATTATAATCCCAGCTGTCAGAAAAATTAGCTTAGGAAACAAAAACTGTGGGTCCTTAGTATCAATGCAATCCCTCATAAACGGGATAACGTGTACGCTGGTTTCAGCTAAAATCATATACACTGCAATAATAATACTAGATAATGCAAAGGAAAAACCGACCTTATTTGGGTCTTTATAATATCTTGTGAAAAAAACCAAGTTGAACAATCCTAACATAATGAGTGACAGCCCGAAGAACGCAATATTCGCTTCTATTCCAACCTCATTATCAGGTATTGTAAATGTTCTTCTTATTAATGCAAAGGGTATAGCTGCCAACAGCTGAACTAACTCTACCGCTATAACAAATAAAAATCTTCCTTTTACAATGTCCTTCTTTCGTATAGGTAAAGTCATTGTATAAAATATATCGTGATTTTCACGACCGTTCAGACACATAAAGAATATTCCAAGTGCAGAATAAAAGAAGGTTACATAATATGGGTAGTTTGGTATTAGCATCATTGCGGATAATGACAGAAAAATTAATGTAGTAGGGTGAGTTACTAGCTTTATTTCTTTATATAACATATTTTTCATATCTATTACTCCTTTTCAATGTGAATCATAATTGATTCTAAATCAGCATCACTACACTTGACATTTATTTTTTTACTATCCTCTGTATTTATAATTGCGGTATAACCACTTTTACTTCTCTTATAACCAATCAGCACGGGCTTGATATGGTCAGTTAACTGTTCCTTTGTTAACTCCACCAGCTTGTACTTGCTGGTAAATGTATTTATATCAGTGCTTGCGATTATAGTGCCGTTTTTTATGTAGGTGATTGTGTCGGCACATTTTTCAAGGTCTGAAGTAATGTGTGTGGAAAATAGTATTGTTATTCCCTTGTCGCACAGGGTTAAGAAAATATCCAATAAATCATCTCGTGATACAGGGTCTAAGCCGCTGGTAGGCTCGTCCAAAATCAAAAGCTCTGCGTTATGTGACAAAGCCAATGCTAAGGAGTATTTAACCCTCATGCCAGCGGATAATTGGTCAGCATTTTTATTGTCATTTAGTTTAAAAAGCTTTAGATACTCATCATAAGCCTTTTCGTCCCAGCTTTTATAAAAACGACGTGTCACATTTGTAATAGTACGTAGCTTTTTTTTAGAATAGTAGTCAATACCCCCAGAAACAAAGCCTAGTTTTTGCTTAATTTCAAATTCATTTTCAGAAAAGCTTTTCCCAAAAAATAATATTTCTCCGCTGTCTGGATGAACAAAATTAAGTATGGATTTTAAGGTCGTTGTTTTACCAGCACCATTTCGTCCAATAAACCCCATTATTGTACCTTTTTTTATGTCAAATGAAACATTATTCAGATTAAAGCTTTCATAGCTCTTACATAAATTTTTGATTGATAGAACATTCATAGGTTATCCTCCATATCATTGCCTTCGTTCCAGCTTTTCCCAAATATCTTTTGTGACAATTTAGAAAACATATTTTGTGGCGGTATAGCTATACCTTTTTTTTCGTCACCTAAGACAATAAGCGTATCACCTGGTTTTATGTTGAAAACATCTCTAGCCTCCTTTGGAATAACAAACTGTCCTTTCTCGCCTACCTTTACCGTCCATGCAAATTTGCCCTTTGGAAATGCCATAATTAATCCCCCTTATTTTATGCTGAGAAAAGTATGAAATGTATAACTTGTATTACTTAGTATACTCTATAAAATTTTTTTGTCAACAACAAAATCCAGCATAGCTTAGGTGATTTTCCAAGCTTTACTGGATGTATTTTTTTCAAAACTAAAATATAAAATTTTATTGTGTGTTATATGTTGTATTCGTCTATCTTGTGTTTAATTTCTAACATCCTTTTATAATCCTTGTGACCGTTTGCTTCCAAACTACTGCTGCAATCTAAACAAAAAGCATGGGTTTTCAGTGCCTGTGAAATATTATTGCAGTTTATGCCACCAGCCAGAAAAAAAGGTATGCTTAGCTTTGGTATTAAGCTCCAGTCAAACTGCTTGCCTATACCTCCGTATTGACCTTTTGAATATGTGTCCAGCAAAATGTAGTCAACAGGCAGGACAGAGGCGGTTAAAATATCCGCTGTTGTTTGTACCTGTATAGCCTTAATAATGGGTAGCTTAGTTTTGCTTTTAAGGGATTGTATATATTCTAGGTCTTCGTTCCCATGAAGCTGTATTAAATCAATTGTATTACTGTCTGCTATTGTTGTAATTTTATTAATATCAGCATTAACAAAAACGCCAACAGCTTGTATGCTGGGTGACAGCCTTTTACGTAATGTTATGGCATCCTGTGGTGTTACATTACGTTTGCTTTTGGCAAAAACAAAGCCTATATAATCGGGCAGACATTTGTTAGCATATTCAATATCCTGTACTTGGCTTAATCCGCAAAATTTTATTTTTGCCATTATATAATATCCTTTCGCAAATAATTAAGTTGTGCTTTTTTATCCTTAGCCCGCATCAAATTTTCTCCGATTAATACAGCATTTACGTTTGCATCGTATAAATTTTTTACATCTGTACTGTTGCTTATACCGCTTTCAGCTACAAAAATTATATGCTCTGGGACAATTTTTCTTAGATTAATTGCATTTGATATGTCCACATTAAATGTCTTTAAATCTCTGTTATTCACGCCAATTATTCTAGCACCAGCAGATATAGCTGAATGTACCTCCTGACTGTTATGAGCCTCCACCAATGCACTTAGACCTAAGCTGTGGCATAGCTGTATGTATTTGTTGATTGTTTCTGTATTCAATAGTGAACAAATAAGTAATACAGCGTCAGCACCAATAACCTTTGCCTCGTAGATTTGATATTCATCTACGATAAAGTCCTTCCGTAGCAGTGGTGTGTTAACAGTATTATGTATATCACTTAAATATTTGTTGTCACCACAAAAAAATTCTGGCTCTGTTAAAACAGATATAGCCGCAGCACCTGCCGATTCGTATTCCTTAGCTATTTGTAAATATGGAAAATCCTCTGCTATTATGCCTTTGGAGGGGGAGGCTTTTTTTACTTCACAAATAAATGATATTTTATCCTGTTTTAAAGCCTTTTCAAATGGAAAGTTAAGGGTGTCTTCTCTGCACATTTGTTCTGCTGTTTTTATCATTTGATTTTTAGGACATAGCAGCTTTTGCCTTTTTACTCTTGTTTTCGTAGATGCTGCCAAAGTGTTTAATATCATATTTATACCTCCTGAGTAGCCCTTACAAAGGTTTCAAGCGTGGTTTGTGCTTTACCGCTGTTTATAAGGGTTGTTGCTGTCTGTACACAATCCTTTATTGTACAGCTGTCTGTTCCTAAATACAGACTAAGGGCAGCGTTAAGAATAACTATTTCACGTTTAGCACCTGTTTCCTTACAGGATAAAATATCCTTTGTAATCTGTGCATTCTCCCTTGGAGTACCACCGATTAATTGGGATAAGGGATAACGCTGTAATCCAAATTCTTCGGGGGTAATGTCGTACATTGTTAGAGTACCATTTCTTATTTCGCAAACGTGAGTAACGCCTGTAACTGTGGCTTCGTCCAAGCCGTCGCTGCCACATACAACCATCCCACGCTTAACACCTAGATTGCTAAGCACCTGTGCCAAAGGCTCTACAAGCTTTTTATCATATACCCCCAACAACTGCATTGTAGCACCAGCAGGGTTTGCCAAAGGACCTAAAATGTTAAATATAGTACGAATACCAAGTTCCTTTCTTACGGGGGCGGCATATTTCATAGAGGAATGATATGATTGTGCAAACAAAAAACACATTTTTGTTTTTTCTAAAATGTCTTGTGACTGCTGTGCAGTTAAATTTAAATTTACACCTAGATTTTCCAGCACATCGGCAGCTCCGCTTTTGCTGGAAACACTGCGATTACCGTGCTTGGCTACCGGCACACCACCAGCCGCCACTACAAAGGCACTGGTAGTAGAAATATTAAATGTTCCCAGCTCATCACCGCCAGTACCAACTATATCTATAACGCTGAAATTTGGGTTTAATTTAACAGCTTTTTCCCTCATAACAGTGGCACAAGCGGTTATTTCATCTATTGTTTCACCCTTCATTCGTAATCCCATTAAGAATGAAGCTATTTGTGTAGGTGTGGTTTTACCGCTCATTATCTCATCCATTACCTCCTTTGCTTCCGTAAAGCTTAAATCCTTATTTTCTGACACATCATGTATAGCCTGTTTTATCATAATAAAACCTCCGTAATAAGATTATATATCCAAAAAATTCTCTAGTATTGTGTTACCCTGTGGTGTCATTATTGATTCAGGATGGAACTGTAAACCATATACAGGATATTTCTTATGCTTTACAGCCATAACCTCACCTTCCAATGACTGTGAAATAACTTCCAGCTCATGTGGGATAGTGCTTTTTCTTGCAACTAATGAATGGTATCTGGCAACCTTAATTTCTTTGGATAGATTTTTAAAAATTTTGTCACTATTGTTAATTGTTACAATACTCTGCTTGCCATGCATTAATTTTTCAGCATGACATATCGTTGCACCAAGAGCTTCACAAATTGCCTGATGACCAAGGCATACTCCTAGTATTGGCACAGAATATTTGAACGCAGTTATAACATCCTCGCATACCCCTGCATCCTTTGGATATCCAGGACCTGGTGACAAAATTATATGGCTGGGCTTTAGCTCTTTTATTTCATCTATGGTCATAGCATCATTTCGTATAACCTTAATATCAGGCTGTAATGTACCCAGCATTTGAACTAAATTATAGGAAAAGCTGTCATAATTATCTATTAATAGAATCATCAATCATTCACCTCGCTGGCTGATAATAAGGCTTCTATTACGGCACGAGCCTTGTTCCCTGATTCCTCGTATTCCAGCTGCGGTATGCTGTCTGCTACAATGCCTCCGCCAGCCTGCACATAAACCTTATTGTCTTTTTTTACCGCCATTCTAATAGCTATACAGGTGTCCATGTTACCTGCAAAATCTAAATATCCTAAGGCTCCGCCGTAAATGCCCCTAGGTACTTTTTCATATTTTTCTATAAGCTGGCACGCTTTAATTTTCGGAGCTCCCGATAATGTACCAGCAGGTAATACTGACTCTATGGCAGATATGCTGTCACAGTTGCTTGCTATGTTTCCCTCTACCTGTGAACAAAGATGAATAATTTTAGAGTATTTATGTACCATTTTGTATTTGGTAACCTCTACTGAGCCAAAGGCGCATATTCGGCCCAAGTCATTTCTGCCTAAATCCACCAGCATATTGTGTTCTGCTAGTTCCTTTTCATCATTTAACAGGTCATTCTCCATTTGTATGTCCTCTAATTCTGTTTTGCCGCGAGGCCGTGAACCAGCTACAGGAAATGTAGTAACCCTGCCGTTTTGCAGCCTTACCAGAGTTTCTGGGGAGGTGCTTATAATTTCCTCGTCACCCATATGCAGGTATACCATGTATGGGGATGGATTTGTTGTTCTAAGCACCCTGTAAGCATCCATCAAGCTATCTGTATAGTCGCTGACAAATTGTCTGGAAATGACAGCTTGAAAAATATCACCGTCAACTATATGCTCCTTAACCTTGGTTACTATATTACAGTATTCGTCCTTTGATACATTACAGGTGAAATGTGGCTTACAGCTACCTTTATTTACTATGGTTTGAGGTGCAGAGGATATTAAGGCTGTAATATTTGCAAGCTCACCGCAGGCTTTTCCATATTGCTCCATAATGTTATTTGTACCTATGTTAACCATTATCACAATTTTTTGTCTTAAATGGTCATATGCTATTACTTTATCAAAAAGCATAACATCAAAATCGTTAAACTTACTCTCTTTAATTTTTAGTGTTGGCTCTGTATAGCCTATCATAGAGTATGCAAAGTATCCTACAAAACCACCTGTAAATGGTGGTAAGCCGTTAATACTTGGGGCTTTGTAGCTTCTTAAAATTTTTCTAAGCTCATCCATTGGCTTGTGGGTTTTAATCTCTGATTTTTCTTTGTCAATTATGGTTACAATATTTTTTTTGCAGGTTACCCTCATAACAGGATTATAGCCGATAAAGGAGTAACGACCCCATTTTTCACCGCCCTCTACACTTTCTAATAAGTAGTAGTCTTTGCCTGTTTGTGCTATTTTTTGCAGAATATTTATTGGGGTCACTAGGTCAGCGTAAATCTCGCAGCAAACAGGGATAGTGTTATAGGCTTTTGCGTATTGCATAATGTCACCACAGGTTGGAAAAATTTTCATTAATCTTACTCCTTTCAGCTTGATTTATTTATCTGTTATAGCAGCTTTTATAGTTTTTGTATATTCACTAACATATCTTGGGCTGTCCTCGCCATAACGTGCAACTAGCTTTACTATGGCACTACCCACTATAATGCCGTCAGCATACTGTACTATATGCTGTGCCTGTTCTGGTGTGGCTATGCCAAAGCCCACTGCACACGGGGTAGAGGTAGCGCTTTTTGCTACATCTATAACGGCCTTAATATCGTCTGATAACGTTGAACGTGTTCCAGTAACTCCAAGGGAAGATACACAGTATAAAAATCCAGTAGAGCCTTTAGCAATAGCTGCAGTACGTTCTATGGAGGTTGGGGCTACTAGGTCTATTAAATCTACATGATGAGCATAGCATATGGTACTGAACTCTGACCTTTCTTCATATGGTGTGTCAGGAATTATTAAGCCATCTACGCCACATTGGTTACAGCGTTTTAAAAATCTCTCTTTACCATATGCAAAAACTGGGTTAGCGTATGTCATAAATATGATAGGAATGTCAATATCCCTTCGTACCTCACAAACCATATCAAACAGCTTATCTGTTGTACAGCCGTTGTCCAGTGCACGTTTGCTGGCAGCCTGTATAACAGGTCCCTCAGCAATAGGGTCAGAAAAGGGAATGCCTATCTCTATAACATCTACACCTGAGGCAGCCATACAGCGTATAAGCTTAGCCGTGGTTTTTATATTGGGGTCACCCCCTGTAATGTATCCTATAAATGCTTTATCGTTTTTAAAAGCTTGTGATATTTTAGTCATAAATTTTCTCTCCCTTGTAACGTGCTATGGCGGCTACGTCCTTGTCACCACGACCTGATATGTTAACAACCATGATTTGGTCACTTCTCATTTGCTTTGCAAGCTTCATTGCGTATGCTACAGCATGGGAGCTTTCAATAGCTGGTATAATACCCTCAGTTTTTGACAAATATTCAAAGGCATCTACCGCTTCATCATCTGTTATTGGTACATACTCTCCACGACCGTTTTGAAACAGCATTGCGTGCTCTGGTCCTATGCCTGGGTAATCCAGACCAGCAGAAATAGAATAAACAGGTGCTATCTGTCCGTAATCGTCCTGACAAAATATAGATTTCATACCGTGAAAAATACCTTGCCTGCCTGTAGAAATAGTGGCGGCGGTTTCACAGGTATTTACACCTCTGCCAGCTGCCTCACACCCGATTAATCTAACTTCATCGTCATCTATGAAATCATAAAATGCACCAATAGCGTTACTGCCGCCGCCTACACAGGCTAACACGGCATCTGGCAGCTTACCTTCTTTTTCCATTAACTGCCTTTTTATTTCCTCACTAATAATTTTTTGGAAGTCCCTTACCATGGTAGGAAAGGGGTGAGGTCCCATAACTGAACCTAAAACATAATGGGTATCGCTAATACGTGTTACCCACTCTCGCATTGTTTCGTTTACTGCGTCCTTTAGGGTTTGTGTGCCACTGGTTACTGGGTGTACCTTTGCACCTAAAAGCTTCATCCTGTATACGTTTAACGCCTGACGCTCTGTATCTGTTTTACCCATAAAGATTTCGCATTCCATATCCATTAATGCTGCAACGGTGGCGGTTGCTACACCGTGCTGACCTGCACCTGTTTCAGCAATAACTCTGGTTTTGCCCATTTTTTTGGCTAGTAAAATCTGACCTAATACGTTATTTATTTTATGTGAACCCGTGTGGTTTAGGTCTTCACGTTTTAGATAAATTTTTGCACCGCCTAAATCCTTGGTCATTTTGTCGGCGTAATACAGCAGGGATGGTCTGCCAGCGTAATTTATTAATAAATCCGTTAGCTCCGCTTTAAACTGTGGGTCATTTTTGTAATGATTATACGCAGCATCCAGCTCCTCTAATACACTCATCATCGTTTCTGGTACATATTGTCCGCCAAATATAGAAAATCTACCTTTACTCATTTGTTTTCCTCCTAATTATATGTATTAATAAAAAATAGCAATAAAAAAAGCTTTTGTCCTAATAAAAGGACAAAAGCTATAAACTTCTGCGGTACCACCTAAATTGATGCAGCAATGCACCCACCTCTAACGTACTATCATACGCTTTCCTATGGTAACGGACGGAACCCCCGTTGAACATTACTAGGTAATACAATTACCGTTCTTTTCACCCTTATGAATCCATTCCACATTGTGATTACTGCTATGCTTACACTGCCCATAGCTCGCTTTGAGTATCTAAACCAAGGTGTACTACTTTCAATCATCGGTTTGCTTTATTAAATTTTCTCAATTATATACTTGGAAATCATATTTGTCAACAGCCAATTTTAAAAAAATAAAAATAAAATTATTTAGTTTTTACTGAAACAAAACCTTTTTTTGTGAAAAATACTAATAGTGAATATACAGCTAGTAGATTTTTTATACCTATTTTATTCATAAAATTTATATTTATTGTATATAAATCGCACAAATTTTCACTTGCTAAATGGTAATATTATAAAGATAGCTGCCATATTTATATTAAATTTTGTGGCAATGAATATAGACAGTGAATTTTATATTGAGAGGAGGAAAAAAAGTGTTAGGTTTTTTCATTGGGATTTTGTTAGGGGGAATATTTGGTATTGTAGTTATGTGTTTATTGCAGGTAGGTTCTCATAAAAATGAAAAAGAGGATAACGAGTGTGGGGAGGAAAACCAGTTTTATCATTATTAAATTTCATCTTTTTTATAGGTGTATACCACGGGCTTATTATGTATGATTCTTTTCTATCAATGGGCAGGTACGGTGATTAATATATCAGCGTGCTTGTCTTTTTCTTTTTCTGGGACTATACTAATTGTATAGTCAACTGTATTTAATAAAAAATGCTTTAACCTATATGTTTATTTTTATAAAATGCTGGCGACTATATTGTTGCTAAATTTAACTAGATTATTAGCATAACATTTATATTATGGTTATTTATGGTCATAACCACCCATATAGGTGGTAACGTTTGTAAAAATATGTGATATAATTTTTGTATTCAAAATGTTGTAGAATATATAAAAATCAGAAAGGTTGATAATAATGAAAAGGTTAGTTATGCGTTCTACCGCAGTCAGTCTAGTAATATTAATGCTTTTTGGTATGATTCCAGTCAGTGCATTTAATCTGGATGAAGTATATAAAACATTTTATGACGATACTGCGGTTACTTCATTGCTACAGGAAAATAATAAAAAATATGTACAAGCCGCTACGGGCAGTATTACAGAATTTCCAGTAGCCAACGGAGAGCTAGAAATGGGACAGCTGTATGCTTTTGAAATTTTGCGGGAGGGTAATACCCATGAGGAACAAACAGTTTTGTTATCATCTCGTGATTATACAGCACAATATAATGAGGATTATGTGCTGTATACAGAGTATCCTGCGTTCTTAACACAAACGGTAAAGGGTACAGCTCAACCGTTGATGCTACAGCCAGACTCAGCCGTTCAGCTGGTGTTGGATAATGAAGCGCAGGAAACCTCAGAGGATGAAATCATTGATAAATTACAGGATAAAAGCAATGAGGAGCTGCAGACAATTTATGATGATATGACAAATGCTATTCCTAATTCTTCTGATACTACAATCACATTTAAACCAGATGAAGACAAAAAAACGGTGTATATTCAAACAAAAAAGAGTTCGCAGCCAAAGGGTGATATGACCCTAGCACTGCTATTGTCTAACACAGAAAATGGACTTGTTTTAGGTGAAAACTCTACCATGGCGTTGACCATAAAGGAAAACAGAGAGGTGCCATCACCAACTCTATCAATTTCTGCTGTAAATGATGTTGTCAAAACAGGTTCAGAAACAGCACAGGTTTCTGTAAAGCGTACTGATAACATTTATGATTTTACAAAATTTAGACTGGTTACAAGGGGTGGTACTGCTGTGCCTAATGAGGATTACAGTGCCACACAGGAGCAGCTGGAATTTCTACCTGGTTTAAGCGAAATAAAGGTGGCAATACCGATTTCGGCTGACCCACAGGATAACGTGGATTTTGAAGTTCTGTTAGAGGTTGACAACGAAAATATAAATGTTGGCAATAGTACAGCTAAAATAACCTTGTCCAGTGATGGTGTAGCTGCCAGTGATGACGTACAGCCATTATATGGTGCCAATGTAACCGCCAGCAGTGACAGAGGCTATATTACATTACCCATTACTGACAGCTCGAAATTTTATCAATCATATGTATCGGACAACGGTATCTGTAAAGGTGGCTACGCCATAATAGATGGCAGCGATGTTGACCTTTACTTTAACAACGGCGGGGCATCAAGGAATAACTATGTTACATACCGCAGCCGTGACAAATACTCTATGATTGGTGTATCTGGCATAGAGAGTACATTTTATATAAATGGTGGCTCAACTGTATCAGATAGCTTTTGTGCCTATGCGTCAGATACAGATTATGGTAAGAAAAATGATAAGGATACATTTAATAATAATTTGGATGAATACAATTTAAAAGGTACATGGCAGACAAAAACAAATGTGTTTACGACACCAAATGATAACGGCAGCTACCCTATAAACTTCTCATTGCACAAGGGAGCAATAGTTAGTTCGGCTGGTGTGGAGATAAAAAGCGCTAAGCTAAAACTAAAGGAATATAATTTAAAGCTAGAAAAGTATGCACCTATTACATACATTGGTACAGACGGTAAACAGCAGCAGTTTAATTCTAATATAGATGTTAAACTGAATATAAAAAATGGCGATACAATTAGCACTGGGGATACAAAAACTGTTTATAGAGATGATAATCTAGTTTTACAGTATTCATTTCCCGACGGAGAAGTGCAAAACTATGTTCAGCTAACAGGCTATAATGTATTAAACAGCAGTGGTAATGTAATATCCTTTAATAAGCTGAACAACACAAGCAACACCATAACTATATCAACTGATTTATTAAAATCTATTGGTAACTCCACAGCCTTTAAAATTCAGCCTTGTTTTGAAGCAAAAAGCTCAAAGCTGGACGTTATTGCTGACCCTAACCAATCGTACCCAAGATTCTATGTGAATAACGGTACAAATTCTAAGGGTCTGTATAGTGGTGACTTTAAAATGGCAAATGGCGATGTTGTAGCCACTGTAACATGGACATTGCAGGGAAACTGCCATTATCTGGATGAATCACTATTTAATATGACCATTGCAGATAATTATAAGGGACAGTGGAAGTTTAATGGTTATAACGTTGTTACATATAATGATGCAAATAATACCAATTCTAAAAATAAGGATGTTATTGAACAAACCAGTGAAACCTTTAAGTTCACTGCACTTGATAATTATATTACAGTTATGCCTATGATTTGTCAGGTTGACAACAAAACATCATTGTATGTTAAAAATGCACAGTATGGTAATTTTTCAGGTAAGCCTAACGGTTTATCTGCCAACGACTGTACTGTAACAAACGGCCTTGACACATATCAAAAGGGCGATATCGTCAATTTTATAGCCACACCAAACGATGGCTACAGGGCGGTGTGGACATATAAGGACGTTACCACTGGTGAAACACAAACCTACTATGGTGACGATTTCTACTATGAAATGCAAAACGCAAAGGTTGATGGTGATAACAGAGTAACACTAGAATTCCAATCTATTGATGAAGCTAAAAGGAAAAGCGTTTCCTTTAAAAATGTAAACCTCAGTGGTCTTATTCAAATACAAAAGGGTACCATAAAGAACCAACCATCAGCTGATTCTAACCAATATGAAGCGTTGGCAGATAGTTTTGTAACAATGAGTAAATGTGGTACAAACGGAGATTCCTCTGGTAAATATGTTTTTTTACAGTCAGAAAATGAAACAGACGAAAATGGCAATATTGTTGTAACATCAGCACCAGACCCTAACAATAAGGTTAACTTTAACATTGGTTCAGATGAAGTACGCCGTGTAAAAATACTTGTAAATGGTGTTAACAGAATTGTAGATTTAGATTTTTCAAAGCTTATTAACGCTAAAACAAGTGATAACGAGATGGTGAACGGTAATTTTACCATACCGTATTATATGTCAGGACCTCGTGCTAATGATATAGTGGCATATAACGAAAATGATGCAGGTGGAGAGGACAAAATCTCCAGCGAAACTATACCTCTAAATTCTGGTAAAAATACTAGATTTGCTTTATCAGTAAATACAGATGGCAAAGAAATAAACTGTGCTAGATTTATCATACGTGATACTGCTGGTGCGGATGTTTACACATATGAGGCTGAATCTAAAAATATCAGTGAAACAAACTTTGTGTGGAACGCATCAATGGCAGAATTTGCACGTTCGGGCTACACGTTAGCTGTTGAACTGTGTTATAAATATTATGAGAATGGTAACACAGACCCAACCTATAGATCGTATGGTGTGACACAGTCTGGGTATAGCTTTGTTTCAATGGATGATGGTGAAAATGTTACCTATGTACCCGATTTATCGGTTAATGAAGCTCATACTACCGCTATGCCAGTGTTTGGAAAGGTAACACCTGGATTTACAATTTTAGGTATGAAGCCATCCTATCACCAGACAAAAAATGATGATGGTTCAAAAACCGTTTCCATTGGTCTTAGCTGGACATACAAATACGGTAAAAATAACGACGAAAAGTATGAGCTTAGCTGGGGTTCTCCAGAGGAAAAGATAAAAAAAGTTAAAGATAGTTTCAATAAATTACAGGAGAAGATAAACAACGGTTCTAAAAATAAAGCCTTTGACGTTACCAGTCCCTTTGATATGAAAAAACTTAAGTTCAGCGTTGGGCTTGTCATGGGTGCAGAAATGACCTATTTTGATGACCCTAACGATTATGGCAAGACAAAGTTTACAACAACATATCAGTGTATTGGCTGTAGTGGCTCTGTCACATACTCCTACCCGTTCAACGTATATGGTGTACCGCTATTTGTAAAGGGAAATGTTGGTTTAGGCGGTGCGGTTTGGCTTCAATATGCATCTACTAAAATGGATGCTGACGGTAACAGAATACCGTTAACCCTTAGCGAGCTGGGCGACCCAGAGCTTAATAAAATATCAGCTGGACAAGCGTCCTTCGCATTAGATATTGGCTTTGGTGCTGGTGTAGGCTTTGATTCACTATTGGATGGTGGCGTAAATCTAAACAGTAAATTTAATTTCTTTTTCTCACCAGAGCAGTACAAGGGTACATATACCTTAACAGGCAGTTTGTTTTTTGATATAGTACTGCTGCATTTAGACCTAAAATATAATATTGTAAATGCAGTGCCTATGTACGACTATGACAGAACACAGAATGCCGAGGATGTTGCTAACGATATAATGTTAAAAGCCTTAGCAGATGAAAATGAAAATGTCTTAAATACTAAAATTGGTGATATGGACAATTCTTTAGAAGATAATGTAACTTATAATTCTATTATGGGTGGCAGTCAGCTACAATCTGCTGATAATGAAACCATACTTGCCAATGGTACTAATAAAGAATCTGACATTAGCATGAGCGAAATAGGTGACGGTAAATATTTGTTGGTTGCTACACGTTTTAAAGATTCTAATATTAGCTCACTAAATAATTTGCAGGTTCAATATGCTATTTATAACAAAAACACTGGTACACTAGAACAACCATTTACATCTCTGGCTAGTGATATAATAGAGAGTAAAAATAACGATAGAGCATTGTTTACAAATACAACAGATACACAGATGAAATCTGAAATAGAAAATCTAAATTTCTCAACAGAAATTACAGATGTTGGTGATGATTTACTAATTAGCTGGAATTCCGCACGAAAAATATACACAGACGGATCTCAAAAATCAGACATCATAAAGGACTTTTCTATATCCACGGTTTTCTATAATAAGGCAACAGGTGAATTTTATAATTATCAAAAGCTGCCATTAGAAAACAGCAATATTAATCCTAAGATAGCCTATGACAGTGTTAACAACAGCATTGTTATGACATACGGCTCATATGATTATTCAGCAATAACAGATGACAGCACATTATCAGACCTTTTAGCTGTGCCAGGTACACTATACACGACTCAAATCTCTAAGGGTACAGATGGCTATAAGACTGCTAAATGGGATACATCAACAGCCATAGCCAGCACTAACGGAAAGCTAAAAAGCTATGATGTAGGCTTCTATAATGGGGTAGGCTATATTGCATATATTGCAGGAACACAATCCGATATTGGTATCGATAACAGCAACACCCTGCAGGGTGTGCGTTTAGATAGAGATGGAAGCAAATATAATATATCTAACAGCTTTTTGTTATCTAACGAGGAACAGCACTGTGCAAGCCCACAATTTGCGGAGGTTTCTGTACCTGATGAAGATGTTGATGATTTGCTGCTGTTCTGGAATAATAATAATGCTATTGCATATACCAGCATAGCCGACATAACAGCCAATGATATTTATAAGGATGCTGACGGGAACTATTCCTTAACCAATGAGGCACAAACACCACATATTATCATGGAACAAACGGATGAACATGCACCTAATGATGACCTGTCAATATACACAGGTGACAACGGTGGAGTATATGCACTGTGGACAGAAACGGAAAGTGACAATCAGCAAATTTATGGTTCAGCCTTTGTGGTAGATAAATATGAAACAATGACAGAAACAGCTGTATTGGATTCTGACGGAGAGGTTGTTTGTGACAGCAATGGAAACCCAGTTATGAAGACATTGGATGAGCCAGATACATATGTTTGTGGACATTGGGGTGGTGCGTCCCAGATTACACAGGGCGGTGTGTTAGGTTCAGATACTAATGGTTTGTTTAAGCGTGGCTTCGATGCTAATATTGATGAACAGGGTGATTTAAACCTTGTTTACAACAGCTACAGCTATGACAGCATCAACAACCAAAAGTCAAATAATAATCTGGTGTTTGGAACATACAGCGGTTCGGCACAACCATATATTCCACAGTCGGGAGATTCTACAATAGAGCTGTCGGATAATACGCCTTGTCCCAAGGATACGGTAGATGTTGATTTTATTATAAAGAACGATGGTATTTTACGCAGTGATAATGTAAATTGTACAGTTTACCCTGTTGTTAATGGTGTGGAGAAATTAACACCCGTTGGCACACTGAAACAGCCTATATCTATTAACTCTGGTGAAACATACGAGGCATCTATACAATGCACTATGCCAGAGGATGTTTCAAACCTACAATTAAAGGTAGTGCTATCAGCAGATGATGCACAGGATATGGTTTACTATAAGGATGTAACATATTCACAAGCCTTTACAACCACCAAGCTAACAGCACAGCCATTAAAACAATTTAAGGACGATACAGCAGCAGTACCATACAGTGTTACTGCTACAGTGACAAACACTGGTAATAACAAATCTGACGAAGCTGTATTTTCATTTGTAAATAGGGACGAAAATATTTACGGAGATTTAATTGACGCTGAGGCAAGAGGTGAAGATACTACTAAGCTGTCCCATGAATTGTACACTGAATTTGGTAAACAAAGCATACCATCTTTATCACCTGGGGAAAGCTGTACAGTAAGCTTTATCACATCTGATATAGATGAAAAATACTATAATCAATATGGCAATGGTTACTTTGAAGCATTGGTAAAATCTGTGGATGATAGTACATTTTACGATGAGTGCTTTACAGGCTTAACAGAAAAGCCAGTACCACAGTATATTAATACCATTACCTCTGATTCACAGGATGGAGTTACGGTTTCAGTGGATAACTCGGTTATGCCTAGTATAACTGCTGCTCCTTTAGAGGGTATGACAAATGAAGAATTGATTTATACTGTAGCAGATAATAAGGTAGCCACTGTGGACGAATGTGGTATTATAAAAGGTGTATCACAAGGCAACACGGTTATGACCGTAACCAGCAGCTATAGTAATATATCCCTGGATATCCCAGTAACCGTTACAGATAAGGAAGCACCAACAGTAGCACCAACTAATGGTTCATCCCAACAGGGTAACTCATCTGCTGCCACATCACAATCAGATGATAGCAGTGGTAACAGTAATTCTGATAATAAAAATGGTTCTGCCTCTAGTAATAATGGCAAAAATATTAATACAGGAGAAGCATTTGCGCTTTTCGCTGTAGTCGCATTGCTAGCGTTGTCAGCTGTTGTTATTTTAAAGAACATAAAAAAGAAAAAGTCACAAGACTGATAAGGTTAATGCGTAAGAATTCCACATAATGGGGTGTAACGTGACCAGCCCAGTAGCCTTTTATAGCGTAGTAGTTTTTACTGCTACGCTATTTCTTTATGCTCCTATAATATTAGGCTTATACACAACAAAGCTTATGACGGCATAATTCAATTGGCTTTTACAAATATTGCGAATGTTGTTGTGAAAATATATAGATTAGTTATATTTAAGGTGATATAATATAAGCAAAATAGTAAAAATATTACATATGAGAGGGGCAAAAATATGGGTAAGTTGAAAAATATCCTGCACGAGGCGTTTAACCTAACGTGGGACAAGGCGACACCAGAGGAAATAAACAAAACGATGATTTCTGGTGCACAGGTAAAGGGTACTAATATGTGTATCCTAATACTTGCAATATTCATAGCGTCTATAGGTCTAAATATGAACTCCACAGCGGTAATTATAGGTGCT
The DNA here is from genome assembly GCA_002391625.1 of Ruminococcaceae bacterium UBA3903. GTDB lineage: Bacteria > Bacillota > Clostridia > Oscillospirales > Acutalibacteraceae > UBA3903. The sequence continues at coordinate 53,646 of DGFJ01000037.1, forward strand.
ATGTTAATATCACCCCTTATGGGCGGTATAATGGCTATTGGTTACGGTGTTTCTATATCAGATCTAAAAATTGTACGGAATGCGGCTATAGGATTAGCATTTCAGGTAATAATTTGTATTGTAACATCTACATTGTATTTTGCATTGTCACCAATATCAACAGCCAGCTCAGAAATTTTGGCTAGAACAGAGCCTACTATATGGGATGTGTTAATAGCAGTGTGCGGTGGGTTAGCAGGTGTTATCGGTATTACAAGAAAAGAAAAGAGTAATGTTATACCGGGTGTTGCTATTGCAACAGCGTTAATGCCGCCACTTTGCACCGCTGGATACGGTTTGGCTACATTGCAATTTGAATATTTTTTTGGTGCATTGTATCTGTTTTTTATCAACGGATTTTTCATTTGTATTAGCACTATTATTGTCATCAGCATTTTGGACTTGCCTAGCAAGGAAGAAATACCAAGGCGTGCTAAACGACGCATACACAGAAACATAGCTATTATAGCTGTTATTACAATTTTGCCTAGCTTGTTTTGGGCATATCAAACGGTCGCTGCTTCAATGCTTCAAAGTAATGTGAACAGCTACATAAAAAATGAATTTTCCTTTAGTAATACTGAGGTGGTTGACACTAATGTTAACAAGGAAAAAAATTCTTTGGATGTAGCACTTATTGGCGAAAATATATCGGATGAAGAAATAGATGAATTAATAGACAAGCTGCCTAGCTATGGCTTGTCCGATATGACACTAAATATTACACAAACTGAGAATACAAGCAGTCTATCCGAAGAAGAACTAATAACAATGCTAAAAGAAAAATTTGGAACACAGTGGTCAACAATGCTACAGGTTATAGAGGATCAGGTTACAGCTGATATAGAGGCAAATAAAAACAAATAAATCTAGTTTTTTAAGGAGCTAAGCGTATGTGTAAATCAATAGGCTTGTACGTTCATATACCTTTTTGTATGTCAAAGTGCAATTATTGTGATTTTTTTTCTGTAAAGTCCACCTTTGATAATATGGATAAATATGTTGACCATATGTGTCGGCTGCTAAAAACATACGGCAGTAGGTTGCACACAGGTGTAGATACTATATATTTTGGTGGCGGTACACCTAGCGTTATGGGTACTGACAGATTATTGCGAATAATAAATACCATTTATTCCTCCTTTGAGGTAGAAAATAATTGTGAAATAACCATTGAGGTTAACCCTAAGTCTGGTAAGGTTCTAGATTTTAAGGCACTATCCAGCAGCGGGGTGAACAGGGTATCTTTAGGTGTACAGTCAGTAAATAAGAATGAACTTAAAATACTTGGCAGACTGCATTGTAATGACGATGTAGACAATACGGTGCAACAGATAAGGAACGCAGGCATTGATAATGTTTCTTTGGATCTAATGATTGGTATTCCAGAGCAAACAGTAGACAGTCTGGAAAAATCTATTGTTTTTTGTGACACACTTAATCCTAGGCATATTTCTGCGTATATATTAAAGGTTGAAGAAAATACACCTTTTTATAAAAACAAAGAAAAACTCAATTTGCCAAATGAGGATAGGCAAATTGAGTTCTATGAATATATGTGTAAAAGGCTGGATAGCCTTGGATATGCACAGTATGAAATATCAAACTTTGCAAAAGCTGACTGGAAGAGCAAGCATAATTTAAAATATTGGAATGCTGAGGAGTATTTAGGTTTAGGGCCAGGTGCCCATTCTTTTATTAAGGGAAAACGCTTTTACTTTAATCGCTGTTTTTCCGACTTTTTTAATAATATAACTGTAGATGATGGAGGTGGAGGTGATGAGGAGGAATATGCTATGATGAGGTTGCGTCTTTCTGTGGGTTTACGGGAGGACGAGTATAAAAAAAGATTTGGTCACAGCATTCCACCAGTTTATTATAATCGTTGCTTTAAATTTAAAAATGCAGGACTCTTAGACTATAATAATAAAGGAATATGGTTTACATCAAAGGGCTTTTTAGTTTCGAATACACTAATAGCTGATATTATATATTGATTTATCCTTAATCTGGATAAAATAATTTAACAAACTTTACATTGTAAAAATCGCAGGTAATGAGGTTGTTTGTGCCTTCCTCGCTTATTAATATATAGTTAGCACCCATACCCAACAAAAAACCAGTTTTAGTAACAATATTATTTGTTCCTACCAAAAATTGTATTTCTACCTTTCGGCCTATTTGTGTGCGTAAAAAGCCATTAAGATATTGTATGCTTTCGGTGGTGATAGGGAAGGGCTGCGACACTGTGGCTGGTGTGTTGTTAATGGCAGACATGTTATTGGCATTTAGCATATTTAGACCCATTAAGCTGCTATTATTCATTTGGTTATCTGTCGTTGGTGTTATAGTTACGCTTTCCTGTATTGGCGGCTGTGTATTTGTGCCTGCCACATTCAGCTGCTCCTTAATGCTTTCCAATGCGTTGGGATTTACCTGTACATTTGGACGACCCTTTTGTGCTTGTAATAGGTTGTATGCAGCTATCTGCTCTAGGGATGGTACACCAGGGATTATTTCACCTGTTGGTACACAACCACCTGCGGGACAGCCGTTTTGTAAACCGTAAATTTTAGATAGGTCAATAGTGTTATCCATGTTGATTTCCCCTTTTAATTATGTTTCATAATATTTGTCGGTAGGTGAATAAAAACAATGTGCACCTACCCGATTATAAATAACGCCTATACCATTTGCGGGAAAAAAGTTAGGGCAGGTATTGCTAAATGGATTAAAGAAAAACAGAGAATTTCCCACGGCAGCAAAGGTATTACCAGCCAATGCCCAGTCTGCAATGTCGTATTGTTCTTGGTCTGGGCTAATGTTATAAACATTTTGCGGATTATACACACCTGCCACAGAGGTTCGCAGACACACAAACTGACCGGGCTGTTCTATTATGGCACGTACGTCACCACCGTTGCTAACCCTAGCAAATTCTCCACCTGCTGCGTATGTTCGATTCATAATAACGCTGGCAACGGAACGCATACCGTCATCACCCTCACCACCAGATTCACATTTAATTAAACGTGCAAACAATTCCCTTGTGTCTAAAGCCAATATAAACACCTTCTTTATTTTAGTTGAATTTCTACAGTGATACATAATATGCCTTTGGTATTATGTTTGCTACATTGGCGGTATATATTATGGCGGGTAAAGTGCAGAAAGCATAATATTTTTTTGATTTTGACCTTAAGTGGTGGTTTTTATTTGACATACATGGGTTAAAAATAGTAAAATAAATGTTGGAATAAAATTAAGGCTGGGGGATTTGATTTGTCAGACTATAAAAATGAAATAGAAAAGCGTCGTACCTTTGCAATTATTTCTCACCCTGACGCAGGTAAAACCACATTAACTGAAAAGCTATTACTATACGGTGGAGCTATTAATATGGCTGGTTCTGTAAAGGGTAAAAAAACATCTAAGCACGCCGTTTCAGACTGGATGGAGATAGAAAAGCAAAGAGGTATTTCTGTTACCTCATCAGTTCTTCAGTTTAAATATAACGGGTATTGTATTAACATTTTGGATACACCAGGACATCAGGATTTCTCTGAGGATACCTACCGTACATTGATGGCGGCGGATTCTGCGGTAATGGTTATTGACGCTTCAAAGGGTGTTGAAAATCAGACCAAAAAGCTTTTTAAGGTTTGCGTTATGCGTAACATTCCTATTATTACTTTTATTAATAAAATGGACCGTGAAGCACGCAATACTTTTGAGTTGTTGGAGGATATTGAAAATGTATTGGGTATTCACACTTACCCTGTAAACTGGCCTATTGGTTGTGGAAAAGAGTTTAAAGGCGTGTATGACCGTAAAAGCAGAAATATACTGGCCTTCACCGCTAACAACGGTCAAAAGGAGGTTGCAGAACAGATTGTCAGCATAGATGATGATAATTTAGAAGATGTTATAGGTTCGTTGCATAAGGATGAGCTTATGGACGACGTGGAGCTGCTTGAGGGTGCTGGTGACGATTTTGACTTAGATGCTGTGCGTTCAGGTAATCTGACACCTGTGTTCTTTGGTTCGGCGTTAACAAACTTTGGCGTAGAGCCGTTCTTAGAAGATTTTCTAAAGCTGACTACTCCACCATTACCACGTCAGGCTGAGGTGGATACAGTGTCACCCTATTCACCATATTTTTCAGCCTTTGTGTTTAAAATTCAAGCAAACATGAATAAGGCACACAGAGATAGAGTTGCATTTATGCGCATATGCTCAGGTAAGTTTGAAAAAAATATGGAAGTATATCATGTTCAAGGCGGAAAAAAAATGCGTTTGTCGCAACCTCAGCAGATAATGGCACAGGAGCGAGAAATTATTGAAGAGGCCTATGCTGGTGATATTATCGGTGTGTTTGATCCAGGTATTTTCTCTATTGGCGATACTATATGTTCACCACAGGAGAAATTCAGGTTTAAGGGAATACCTACCTTCGCCCCAGAGCATTTTGCGTTGGTACGTCAAAAAGACACAATGAAGCGTAAGCAGTTTATTAAAGGTACAAACCAAATAGCACAGGAGGGCGCTATTCAGATTTTTCAAGAGCTTGGCTCCGGTATGGAGGAGGTTATTGTTGGTGTTGTAGGTACTCTGCAGTTTGAGGTTTTAGAATACAGATTAAAAAATGAGTATAATGTTGATATTATTATGACTACATTACCATACCAGCATATACGTTGGATAGCTAACAAGGATTTAGACCCTAAAACGTTGAATTTAGCCTCTGATACTAAGCGTATTCAGGATTTAAAAGACAACTATTTATTGCTGTTTACCAGTCCGTGGAATATCACATGGGCATTAGAGCATAATAAGGGATTAGAGCTGGGAGAATTTAGCGAAGATTAAATTTTTTGCAGGTTGAATAACAGTTTTTGACAAATTAATATTTGGACTGGCAGAATGTAAACTCTCCTTTCATATATTTTATTAATATATAGAAGGGAGAGTTCATTTTGTTTGGATTGTTTGAATTACTTAGCAACTGCTTTTTGTTTTTTGTTCTGCACGTTACTGGTGCTGGCTCTTTTCCACGCCCGTTGTCAGCTAAGGAGGAACGTATGTATCTGGAAAAAGCCTCTGAGGGTGACGTACAGGCCCGTAATAAGCTGGTAGAACACAATCTTAGATTAGTAGCACATATAATAAAAAAATATTACTCAAATACCAACGACCAAGATGATCTGGTGTCTATCGGTACTATTGGATTAATTAAGGCTATAAACACCTTTGATTTAAGTAAAAATATTAAGCTGTCTAGTTATGCATCCAGATGTATAGAAAATGAAATTTTAATGTTTTTTAGAAATATTCGTAAAAACGCACAGGACGTATCATTAAACGAGGCCATCGACACTGACAAGGATGGCAACCCCCTGACGTTAATGGATATTATGGCTGTTGAGGATAATATAATAGACCAGCTGGATCTTAAGATTAATAGCCAAAGGCTAAAGGAAATGTTGTCCTCTGTGCTGGATAATCGTGAACAAACAGTTATTATACTGCGCTATGGATTAAAAGGTGATGAACCGCTGACACAGCGAGAGGTGGCAAAGCTGTTGAATATTTCTCGTTCGTATGTTTCAAGAATAGAAAAAAAGGCGTTGCAGATACTGCGAAAAAAGTTTGATACGTAGCTTCGTCAATTAATATGAACAGCAATATAAACAGTAAAGTAGCGGTAGAATGTAATTGCATTACCCGCTATTAGTAGAAATAAAATATATAGGGTTATAGCGATGCAGATACAATGCGTCGCTATATCAATGATTAATTTCCATACAGTTAAATTTGCATGGGGCTGTTGTATTGAAGGCTGTATTATAGCTATTTATGGATTAATTTTTTTGGTCAAGCCCTACTCTGGTAATGCTTCCTATCACAATAACTGTTTGTAATTTAAGTCAGAGTATGGAGAAAATAGCTTAGTGCATTTTTATTAGTGAGTGGCATAATATACTGTTTATAAGAAATTGTCACAATTTTCTTGAATTATGCCCAAATAAAGGGTAAAATATATTAAATCACTAAGGTGTATAGGTGGGGGATTTATGGAACTAAATGAAGCTGAAAATCAAATAAGCGAGCTTAGGAAAAAACTTAATTATTACAATGAAACGTATTATATTCAGGATAACCCTGTTATTTCAGACTATGAGTATGATATGCTTTTACAACAGCTTGAAAAGCTAGAGGAAGAGTTTCCACAGCTTATTACTTCTGCATCTCCAACACAAAGGGTTGGAGGTGAAGCCGCGGCTAAGTTTTCGCCTGTTGTTCATAATGTACCAATGGAAAGCCTGCACGATTCGTTTTCTCATGGCGAGCTAATGGATTTTGACCGCAAGGTGCGTGAGGCTGTACCAAATCCTACCTATGTTGTAGAACCCAAGATTGACGGTCTGTCGGTATCCTGTGAATACAGAAACGGTGTTTTTGTTCGTGGCTCTACTCGTGGAGATGGTCATGTGGGGGAGGATATAACCTCTAACCTGTTGACGATAAAATCCTTGCCTAAAAGGCTGACACAGCCTATTCCTTTTTTGGAGGTGCGTGGCGAAGTATATATGTCTAATGACAGCTTTCTGAGGCTTACTGAGGAACAGGAGCTTCATGAGGAAAAAACATTTAAAAATCCACGTAACGCTGCTGCTGGTTCACTACGACAGAAAAATGCTGAAATTACAGCCAAACGCAATTTAGATATCTTTACATTTAATATTCAACAGCTTAATGGTTTTGAGGTGAAATCACACAAGGAGAGCCTAGACCTATTACAAAGCCTTGGCTTTACAGCGCCGTCATCATATAAGGTTTATGATAACATTGAGGATGTAATAAACGAGATTGAACGTATAGGTAATACCAGAGGTGAGCTTTCATACCAAATAGATGGTGCGGTAGTAAAGGTTAATAATCTGTATCAGAGAACAATATTAGGCAGTACCGCTAAATTTCCAAAATGGGCAGAGGCATACAAATACCCACCAGAGGAAAAGGAAACTACGCTGCTAGATATAGAAATAAATGTTGGTAGAACAGGTGCTTTAACACCTACAGGTGTGTTTGAACCGGTACAGCTGGCAGGCACTACAGTCAGCAGAGCAGTGCTGCATAATGAGGACTTTATAAAGGAAAAGGATATATCGGTTGGTGACACTGTTATTTTAAGAAAAGCAGGAGAGATAATTCCTGAGGTAGTAGCCGTTAAATGTCACAGTCAAAGTCACAAACCTTTTGCCATGCCTACTGTATGTCCATCCTGTGGCAGTATAGTGGTTAGGGAAGCCGATGAGGCTGTTACACGCTGTACAAATACTGACTGCCCAGCCCAGCTGCTGCGGCATCTTATCCATTTTGTATCACGTGATGCTATGGATATTGATGGCTTAGGTCCTGCTGTGCTTAAACAGCTGATAGATAACAGCCTTATAAAGTCACCAGCAGATTTGTATAATTTAAAAAAAGAAGATATTTCTGCACTAGACAGAATGGGCGATACATCAGCGGACAATTTAATAAATGCACTGGAAAAATCAAAGGACAATGAACTGTATCGTCTGATTTTTGCACTAGGTATCCGTCATATTGGTTTAAAAGGTGCTAAGCTTCTGTGCAAGGCATTAGGCAGCATTGAAAGCATTGTGTCAGCTACAACAGAAGAAATAGCAGGTATAGATGGTTTTGGCGGTGTTATGGCGGACAGCGTTGTAAAATATTTCTCACTGGAACAAACTCATGAGCTAATAGAACAGCTAAAATCACAGGGGATTAAAATGCCGTCAACACAGAAAAGTGCTGAATCAGGTATACTTCAAGGAAAAATATTTGTATTGACAGGTACGTTGCCAACACTAAAACGCAGTGAAGCATCAGCTATCATCGAAAAGCTTGGGGGTAAAACCTCCTCCAGCGTATCTAAAAAAACAGATTTTGTGGTAGCAGGGGAGGACGCAGGCAGTAAGCTGACAAAGGCAAACCAGCTTGGTGTTGCAGTTATTTCGGAAGAACAGCTGCTAAGCATGGCAGAGAAAGAATAATTACGTTGTATAAAAAGAAGGTATGTTTATGAAAAAGACACTATGTGTAATTGTTGCTATGACAATAGTAATATTACTATGCTCCTGTGGCGAGGATAAAACACAGCAAGCTGCACAAAACTCTGGTGTACAGCAGCAAGCAGCTTCATCAGGGGCGGAAGCGCCAACAGAACCACAGGTGCTGGATATCACCTTAGCCTATAATAGCTTTCCATACAGCAATGATTTTGCAATAGGCAGAAAAACAGAGCTAAAGGCGGTGAACGACCTAACCTTATATCATGTTTCCTCCAGTAAAAGTCTGCCTCAATTCTACAAAAACTTTTTTAATGAGCGTGGAAAATATAATGTTACCTTTGACAAATATTCTTATGATACAGACAGAAATACCGTTAAGGAATATTTCGATGCGTGGGAGTATAAACGTTTCGCTAATTGGGGTACAACAAAGGTTATAGACAGCTTCGTTATAGAGGACGACGGTTCGTTAACCTACTACAGCTTTTATACCTCTACGGTGCTAGGTGATGGTGAGGATAGCGATAGGGTTTCTTATTATTATGATTGTGCCGCCATTGATAAGACTACATTATCTATTACAAAACAGGAGAATATCCCAGTTAGGGAGAATTTGACAGTTCCAAAAAGTATATCTGGTGACAATGACTTTTCTAATGTTATTTAAATACAATATATTAAGGCACACAGCGGTTTGTGTACCAACCCCAACAAGTTAGAATTGATAGAGTAGCAGAGAGATTTGCTACTCTGTTTTTATGCAGCTTGATATTTCAGCATATACTCCACAGGACTAAAGTAACCAAGTTTTTGCTTAGTTCGTTTATTGTTGTAATAATTGATAAATCTTTCTATTTCATTATACCTTCTGCTGATGGTGATTTCGTGATACTGTAACTCAAAAATTCGCCGTTAAACATATCTAAAAATGGATCCAAATACATCTTTTTTGTTATTATTTTTCCGTTGGCATCAAATTCATAATACTTAAGCCCTGTGGTATCTGTTGTGATTTTTTGATGAACGATATTGGTATTAAATCTTCTGTTTACTCTATTCTTTTCAATTCTACCTACAACACCCTTGTAGGATGAGTATTTTCTGCTCTTGCGAGTGTATGATTTTACTTGCAATCCAAGCTTTTGTACTAAGCGTTGGACTTTCTTTTTGTTGCTTTTAAACCCATTGGATATGCCTATGGAACATCTATGACCGCGGAGCTGGCACTGGAAGTAGTGAAAAAAGCTTGTCTGAATGTAAAAGTACAAATGATATTATTCTCAATAACAATTGTATAATAATAAAAACTATTGAGAACATACCAATTAACACTGATATAAACCAATTTGGCATAAAATAACCTCCGTATAAATGTGTTTTACATTACATTTTATGCGGAGGTTTTATTTAAAATATTAAATCTTATTTCAATATATGTAATAGCTGGAAATTTACCACAGCTATACAATTATTAAACATTATTAAAAATAATTGCTCAAGATACAATCATAAAATAGTATAGAAAAATATTTAATAATATTATTAAGAAAATTGTTATAATATGCTTTTTCTTTTGTGCGAATATCATACCTATAAATTCTCTTACAAATGCGTTTGGCCAAAAATACCATTTTGTTTTGCTACCAAGTCCTTCGCATTTTAGTCCAATCTGTAGTGCGTATATACCGCTTCTAAAAACATGATAGTTAGTAGTTGAAAAAATAACTTTTCCTTCTGTTTTGTTAAGCTTATTACGGTCTTCTATTATTTTTTTACTAAATTTCATATTTTCATAGGTTGTAGTTGACTTATTCTCAATTATTATTTGTTCATTATCTATACCACAGCTTAGGAGATAATTTCTCATGGCCTCAGACTCTGAAATACATTCATCATTGCCTTGTCCGCCTGAGGGTATAAATATGGCTTTTTCCCCTGTAGCATTGCATTGATTGTTATAAAATTCAATAGCCTTATCTACTCTGCACCTTAGAAGTGGTGGCAGACTACCATCCTTTGCAATTCCGCAGCCTAAAATAATAATATATTTTATGGGGTAATTAGGCTTGTTTCGTGCAGCCATTAAACCGCACCACATAGAGCTAAAAAACATACATTCAAAATAACAAACAATCCCCGACAGAATAAGCGAAATATCAAACCTACCAATACTTACTGTATCTAACAAAAATACTGATGCAGCACCTGCTAGTAGTGATATGCTTATTAAAATACCAAGTGTATTTGCAAATCTATAGCCTTCCTTTTTTATTAGTTGAATATTACTAATTGATAATAACACTGATAATATTGCAATTAATGGCACGGAGAGCAATACAAAAGCCAAAGCTAACCTACCTAAGGCACTAGAAACATAACCATATACACTCCGATCTACTAAACCACGGATAAACGAAAACAGTAAAATTGCTACAAAAAAGCCAATGTACATAAACAAACCAAGGATATTTATTAGTCTATATGAATATTCCTTATTAGCTAATGCTTTTTTTATCTCATAAAAAATGATAATTAATACACTTATGAAGAAAATGATTACTGACACAATAATTAATCCAACACCAGTAAATAGCATAACTGGACTTTTTTGTATAATTGTGTTAAAGCTATTCACTACAAATGTACATTTTTTCTCCACAACAGATATCTCGTTATTTTTTTCTTTAAAACCTATGTTTACCTCTGTTTCACCTTGCCTAATGCTCTTAAAGGTGATAGCTGTTATGTCTTCCTGTGGATTAATATCAACAGCTTTTATAATTCCTTCTTCACTATAGCTGATAATAATGTTTTCAGAACTAGCTACTACATCTTTGGGAACAGTAAAATAAATCGTAAGATAATTTCCATTTAATAAAACATAGCCTGAGCAAATAATTGCAAGTATAATAAATATTGACGCTAAAATAATTATAAGTTTTGTTTTATGTTTAATTTTACACACACCCTTCATATTTTATCGTCTTGTAGAACAAGACTAACGTTGTGGTCATCAGAAACAATTACATCATATTTCACTGAATCACCATTTTCATTAGTACATATTATAGTATTACTTTTAACTAATATTTTATTATATTTATATGTAATATGATTATCATCACAGCTTGCAGTGCCATTGCTTTCATCCTGTAAATAGCACGTCCAGCCTTCTCCCTCTGGTAACAGGTTAGAAGTTATATTTTGTGTAGATAAGTTTATAGCTCCTGCGACAAAAAATACTATTATAGCAATTGATGCCGCCAAGACCTTTAGCTTTTTTTTAGGAACTAAATTAGCAATTAAAACAATAATTTGTAATATACAAAAAATCACAGTAAGAATGTGGTGTGGAAAAGAAACATATACCTTTTCTAAATATAATTCTGCCATAGCAGCTACTAAGCTAAGTGCTACAGATAAAACCAATGTTCCTAGCAAATTTTTCTTTTTTATTAAATTTGCAATCATACCACCTGGTAGAGTCAGCACAGTGACAAATGCCCAATACTTATAGTAGCTCCATATACCAACACCCAAAAATGGCATTTCAACTAAATACACCATTGGTTGGCTAATAAGGAAGAACACAAATATTTTTAAACCTGATTCTAAAGGCTTTTTACAATTTGATGCAATAATAACACCAAATAACACCCACCATTCAATATTTACTGCAATATCTCTAAAGGAGGTTTCATATAAAAAGGGAACCAAATTAATTAATCCTGTGTAGACACCTGTTATAAGTGCAAAAATAATGACTTTTTTCCAGGTCATATTAATACCACCAAATATTTTGTTTTGTAAATTCATAATATACCCCATTTTTCTACAAATTTTTTCTTTTAGAAAATTGTAACATAGCGAAATAATTTTTACAATACAAGGCTAGTTGTTTTTCATATCTTTAACAATGAATTAGAACAGAAAACAATAAAACGGTGCAGTCTAATAAAAGACAACACCGCAGTACACGTAAATAAAGGCTCTATAATAAATGTT
>DGFJ01000026.1:0-15769 GCA_002391625.1 Ruminococcaceae bacterium UBA3903
AGGCTCTTATCCTCTATATTTTTAGTAGTTGTTTTCTTAGCTGTAGTCTTTTTGACAGTTGTTTTCTTTGTTGTTGTCCTTTTCTTTGGTGCTTTTTTTATACATTTAAAGTACATAACTGATAAAGGAGGCAACGTTAGCTTAATAGCATTCTCATAATCATGAATATCCGACGGGAACGACTTTATTTTGTCACCGTTGGTTATACCTGTACCGCCAAACTGTTTATCATCTGTGTTTAGCACCTCTGCATATGTGCCTGCGTCAGGTACGCCAATACAGTATTCTTCACGCTGTGCAGGCTGAAAGTTGCATACACCAATAATCCTGTCCCCATTTTTTGCAATTCTGCAAAAGGCGATAACGCTTTGTGTATAATCGTTATGGTGTATCCAATGAAAACCCTCCCAGGAATCGTCCACCTCGTACAGGGCTGGTGTATTCTTATAAAAGTTATTAATTGTTTTGTAAAAATAATTAAGCTCCTTATGCTTATCATATGATAACAAATTCCACTGAAGCTCCTTGGTAGCGTTCCACTCGTCAAACTGACCAATCTCACTACCCATAAACGTCAGCTTTTTACCTGGGTGTATCATCATATACGCCATAAAGGCACGCACCTGTGCAAACTTCTCCTCATAGCTGCCTGGCATTTTATTTATCAAAGAACCCTTCCCATACACCACCTCATCATGGGATATAGGCAACAGGAAGTTTTCTGAAAAGGCATAGTAAAAGGAGAACGTTAAAGCGTCATGGTTAAACGGCTTATACATAGGGTCTAAGGACATATAGTTTAACATATCGTTCATCCAGCCCATATTCCACTTAAAGTCAAAGCCTAAGCCACCGTCCTTAACAGCACCGGAAACCTTTGGCCACGCTGTGGACTCCTCGGCTATCATCAAAAAATCCGGATACAGGCGGTGGATAGTGTCATTTAGCCTTTGCAGAAACTCTACAGCCTCCAAATGCTCCTTACCACCATACTTGTTGGCAACCCATTCACCATCTGGTCTGTTATAGTCCAGATATAGCATAGATGCCACAGCGTCCATCCGAATACCGTCTATATGATATTTGTCTGCCCAAAAAATAGCACTGGACATTAAAAAGCTGATAACCTCATAACGGGAGTAGTCAAATACCAAGGTCCCCCACTCCTTATGCTCACCCTTGCGTGTGTCAGCATATTCATAGCAGCAGGTACCATCAAACTTTGCCAATGCAAAGTCATCCTTTGGAAAATGTGCAGGTACCCAGTCAATAATAACACCGATGTCGTTTTTGTGACATTCGTTAACAAACTCCATAAAATCATGTGGCGTGCCATAACGTGATGTAGGTGCAAAGTAGCCTGTTACCTGATATCCCCACGAGCCATCAAATGGATATTCTGTTATGGGCATAAACTCTATGTGTGTATAGCCCATTTCCTTTATATAAGGTATAAGGCTTTCTGCCAGCTGTTTGTAGCTGTATCTGTTGCCGTCTGGGTGTATTTTCCATGAACCGGCATGGATTTCATATATATTCATAGGTGCTTGAGTATACTTTGTTTTTCCACGTTTAGCGTACCATCTTTTATCTGTCCATTTATAACCGTCAATGTCATAATACAGGGAAGCGTTATTAGGACGTGTTTCAAAGTGAAAGCCGTAAGGGTCTGATTTATATGCTTTTTGATTCCATGAGGATTCCACACAATAGCGATAAGCATCATACTGCGTTACATCTTTTATGTAACATTCCCATACACCGCCGCCCTTTATCCGTGTCATAGGGTTAGCACCGTCGTTCCATTTGTTAAAATCCCCCACTACAGATACATATATAGCATTAGGAGCCCACACACGAAAAACAACACAGGGGTCACCATCTACCGTTGTAGGATGTGCTCCCATAAATTCATAAGCCGAATGGCTGTCACCGTCGTAAAACAATTGTAGCTGTGAACGGTTATCCACCTGCAAAGTAGTTATTTTCTCTTTTTCATTTTTCATAATTGCCTTCTTCCTCCTATTCGTCCAATCTCATATAATACATCATATCAATTTTTACGTTAAAATTCAATAGTTTTGGAAAAAATATACACAATGTTTTTGTGTAATATCCAAAACTATTTTACTAAATGTTTTCAAAAGCATCTACATTTTAACATATTGACATTAATTATAATGGGATATTTTACTTTTTCATTACACTAAATGCAAACAAATAAATTGTATCACAGTAATCCTGTCGAAACCCACATTAATGTGCATATAAAAAATGCCATATTTTTGGTTATTTTGAAGGATACAAAGCATTGACAAATTAACCCATAAGTGATATAAAAGAATGTATATAAACCGTTGACGTGGAAGTAAAAAGACAAAAGGACTTTACAGAGAGTGTGGGGCAGCTGAGAACCACATAAGCAGCCGTGCCTTACAATGGGCCACCGAGGGTATGAGGAACAGCGTTCAGCTTAGTATTTCATAACGTATAAACAGCGTAAAGGTTTTGGAGCATGATTGTACTCCACAAAGGTAGGTTTAACCTATAAAACGAGGTGGCACCACGGGTAGAATATTTTTGCTCGTCCTTGGCATATGCTAAGGGCGAGCTTTTTTATTTTTTGCTGTTTCTGCACAACCAACCTTAGTGCTAAAGCCTCATAGAACAACAGACAAGGCATATATAGAATATATAAACACAGGAGGAACATATGAGCAAAAAATTTTTAATGGGTAACGAAGCCATTGCTATGGGTGCTATACACGCAGGCGTAAACGTAGTATGCGGTTATCCCGGTACACCATCAACCGAAATATTGGAAACCATAGCCAAGGAAAATAACGGTGAAATATATGTAGAATGGTCAGTAAACGAAAAAGCGGCCTTAGAGGTTGGTGCAGGTGCTGCATACAGCGGTGCCAGAACATTAGTTACAATGAAGCAGGTTGGCTTAAACGTAGCCTCTGACCCATTAATGAGCCTTGCCTATGTAGGTGTAAAGGGTGGTATGGTTATAGTATCAGCAGATGACCCAGGTCCTATATCCTCTCAAACAGAGCAGGACACCAGACATTTTGGTCAGTTCTCTAAGCTGCCTGTTTTTGACCCTGCCTCCCCAGAGGAAGCCTACCAAATGATACAGGATGCCTTTACATATTCAGAAGAATATGGCACACCTGTGCTTTTTAGACCCACTACACGCATTTGTCATGCCTGTGTACCTGTTAATATGACAGATACACCCTATGTTAATAAGCCAGAGGGCTTTATAAAGGACACCATGCGTTGGGTTATTTTCCCACGTACATCCTACCTAAATCATATTAAAATAGAAAAACGCAACCAAAAGCTTTCACAGGTGTTTTCCCACTACAGGCTAAATGCCATAGAGGGCAGCGGCACTAAGGGTATCGCCACAGGCGGTGTAAGCTATGCCTATGTTAAAGAGGCATTAAAGGACGCCCCTACAAATGTAAGGCTGTTAAAGGTTGCCACACCTCACCCATTTCCAGAGGAGCTGGCAATGAAATTTTTACAAGGCTTAGACGAGGTTATAGTAATAGAGGAGCTGGACCCTGTTATAGAAAAGGAGCTTATATTCCTATGTGGTAAAAACGGGATTAAGCTTACAATAAAGGGCAAGCTGTCCCACCATGTGCAAAACGCAGGAGAAAACACGGTAGAATCGGTAAAAGAGGTGCTAAGTAGCTTTTTAGGCCTTGCATATGAAAAGCCGAAGGCTCAGCAGACTCCTCCCCTGCCGGTCAGACCACCTGTGCTGTGTGCCGGCTGTCCACATCGTGCTTCATTTTATGCTGTAAAGCAAGCTGTCAAGGGACAAAGGGCGGTTTTCTCTGGTGACATCGGCTGTTACACCCTAGGCAACGCAAAGCCACTGGATATGGTTGACACCTGTTTATGTATGGGTGCAGACGTAACCATTGCACAGGGTATTCATCGTGTAGAGCCAGACACAATAAACTTTGCTTTTATAGGTGACAGCACATTTTTCGCCTCTGGTATGACAGGCGTTGTAAACGCTGTGTACAACAACACTGACATAATATTGGTGGTGCTGGACAACTCCACTACTGCCATGACAGGTCATCAGCCCCACCCAGGCACAGGTAAAACAATGATGGGTGACATAGTAAACAAGGTAGACATTGAAAAAATATTACTGGCTGTTGGGGTAACAAGGGTTGTTAAGGCTGACCCATTAGACCTAACTCAGGCTATTAACGCAGTAAAATCAGTAACCGCCGTTAAGGGTGTAAAGGCTATTATTTTTAAATCACCCTGTGTAGCTGTTACAAAACCATCACAGCAATATGCTGTAGATAAAGAAAAATGTATTAATTGTAAAAGGTGTATAAAGGAGCTTGGCTGCCCTGCTGTGGTAATCAAGGACAATAAAGCATATATAGAGCCATCGCTGTGCTTTGGCTGTTCAATATGCAGTCAGGTATGCCCAGTAAATGCTATAACAAAAGGAGGCAACCACAATGGCTAATAACTGTTTATTATGCGGTGTAGGCGGTCAAGGCACGGTATTGGCATCTAAGCTTATAGCTGCCGCTGCCATGAACAACGGCTTACAGGTAAAAACCGCCGAAACCATAGGTATGGCACAGCGTGGCGGTTGCGTAGTAAGCCATGTACGCATTGGTTATGATGTGTATTCACCCTTAATACCCCTTGAAAGTGCTGACGTGCTAATTGCTTTTGAGCCAGCCGAGGCTGTACGCTGTCTGCCTTATTTAAAAAATGACGGTGTAGTAATTGTAAGCCAAAAGGCAGTAAAGCCAGTTACCGCCTCATTAACTGGGGACACCTATAACGGTGATGAAATGTTGGCATATTTAAAAGAGCATATTACAAGCTTAACCATTGTGGACGCTGACACAATCTGTAAGGAGCTAGGCTCAGCAAAGGTTATGAATGTGGTTTTACTAGGGGCGGCGGCACAATCCAATGCCCTAGGTGTAACAAAGGCTGACCTTGAAAAAGCCATACAGGACAGACTTCCCCAACGGTTCCATGAAATTAACATAAAAGCACTGAATGCAGTGCAATAAAAAGGGGCAAACGCTATGAAGATGACCGAAACACAATTTAATAAAATCAAGGCACAAATTAAAAAGCTGACCTCTAAGGAATGCTTTTACAAGCATAAGCTGGAGGGTATAAATCCCGACAAAATACAAAGTCAGGAGGACTTTGAAAAACTGCCATTCACATGGAAGGGTGACCTGCGAGAAGCATACCCTCTAGGTTTGATGGCAGTGCCAGAGGAAGAAATTGTGAGAATACACTCCTCCTCCGGCACAACAGGCACGCCTGTTATTATCCCTTACACACAAAAGGACGTTAACGACTGGGCAGCAATGTTTTCCCGTTGCTACCAAATGGCTGGCATAACAAGCCATGACCGCATACACATTACACCTGGTTATGGTCTGTGGACAGCAGGCATCGGCTTTCAGCTAGGTGCTGAAAAGCTAGGTGCTATGACAATTCCTATGGGGCCTGGCAACACTGACAAGCAGCTAAAAATGATGATGGATATGCAGTCTACTGTTTTGTGTGCCACCTCCTCATATGCCTTACTGTTAGCTGAAGAAATAGCCAAAAGGGGTATCGGTGACAAAATCAAGCTTAAAAAGGGTGTTATCGGTTCTGAACGCTGGGGTGACAAAATGCGTAAGCGTATAGCACAGGAGCTGGGCGTACAGCTATATGACATTTATGGCTTAACCGAGGTGTACGGTCCAGGTATAGGTATTAGCTGTGACCATGAATGTGGTGTACATTATTGGGATGACTTTGTATATTGTGAAATTGTTGACCCTAAAACAGGGGAGGTTTTACCCGACGGTGAAATAGGTGAGCTTGTTATAACCACCTTGGAAAAGGAGGGCGCTCCACTAATCCGCTATCGTACCCACGACCTAACCAGAATGATACCGGGTGACTGCCCATGTGGTTCAAAATACCCACGCATAGACACAATCCTAGGCAGAACCGACGATATGATAAAGGTAAAGGGTGTTAACATTTTTCCTAGCCAAATAGAGGAGATGCTGTCAAGCATTGAAAATGCCTCCAGCGAATATCAGGTTATGATAGACCATTTAAACGGCAAGGATATTCTTACTCTGTTTGTAGAGGCTGTACCGGGCTGTGACAAAAAACAGCTGGAAAAGAATCTAATAACCAATTTTAAGCTAAAAATCGGCATAACTATAAAGGCAATGCCTGTAGAAATAGGCGACCTGCCACGTAGCGAAAAAAAGTCTACACGAATATTTGATAACAGATATTAATCTCTTATATGCTCCACATAAGTTCTCATTACACAATAAAGCTTAAAGCTAAATATATCTGTTAAAGCAAGGGAGGTGAACACCGCTGTTCACCTCCCTTTTACTTTATTATCTAATATTAATTGCATCGCCCTGCCACCTTGCCTGCATCAATATATTCAAGCTGTAAAAATGCTATACTCTCCTCCACAACATCAAGCCTCCCCTGATTAGGTCAACAGCACTTGCATTAAAAATATTTCTACAATATTAATATTTTATACCTATCATCAAAAACTCTTAACCCCTGTGGAATATATTAAAGGCAACCACATAATTGTGATTGCCTAATTTTTATCATATTTATAAACTTTATGGCAGCTTGATTTCCCCTGTTACATCTAACAGCAGTTCTTTCATTTTTAAGGCTTCTCGACGTGCGGCCTTTGCATAGTCCTGTGGTGGTAAATTTTCTTCCTTTTGCCATGCACACATAATACCCCTAGATGAATTTACAATAGCACCCAAGCCATTGCTGTCAAAAGCACCCCCTATATCATCTGCTGTGCCACCCTGAGCACCATAGCCCGGTACTAGGAAAAATGTATGCTTTAGCTCTTTTCTAAGCTCCGTTAGCTGTTCTGGATATGTAGCGCCTACAACAGCACCTACACCAGAATACCCATACCTGCCCACAAGCTCCTTTCCCCACTGCTCGCACAGCATACCCATATGCAGATACACTGTTTCGTCACCCTCAAGCTGTTGGTTTTGCACCTCACCGGAGCTAGGGTTAGATGTTTTAACCAATATAAACATACCCTTGTCAGTCCCTTGGCACACCTTAGTAACAGGTGCTACGCCGTCTGTACCCAAATAGCCATTTACTGTTAATGCGTCAGCACCAAAAGCTTCTATCTCCTCACCCTGTACCTCTGTTGTACCTAGGTGTGCATTGGCATATGCTTCCATGGTTGTGCCTATGTCATTTCTTTTACCGTCTGTTATTACAAACAAGCCCTTGCTTTTAGCATACCTTATGGTTTCTGCCAGTGCCTTAACACCCTGCCAGCCGTACATTTCATAATATGCTGCCTGTGGCTTTACTGCTGGTACAATGTCATACAGCTCATCAATTAAGCCCTTATTGTAAACTAACAGTGCTTCCGCAGCACCCTCTAAGGTTTTTCCATATTTTTCAAAAGCCTGTTCCTTAATATAGTCTGGGATATAGGCAAGCTTTGGGTCTAAGCCCGCCACAGTTGGATTTTGCTTGTCTGCTATTGCTTTTATTAGTCTGTCAAATGCCATTGTATTTTCCTCCAGTATTTGTTTATTTATCTTCAAAAACAACCCTGCCATTTAGGATTGTTTTTTTTACCTTACCAGTCAAGGTCATTCCCTTAAAGGGTGTGTTTTTGGATTTTCCATGCAGCCTGTCTGCATCTACCGTCCATTTTTCCTTTGGGTCAAGCATTACCAGATCTGCATCCACGCCCACCTGTATTGTGCCGCCGCCTATGCCTAACAGCTTAGCTGGTGTGGTAGACATTTTATCTATTATTTGATTAATGGTCATTTTTCCAGTATTCACCAAGCCTGTAATGCTACAGCTTAAGGAGGTTTCCATACCTATTGAACCGTTTGGTGACTGAACAAAATCTGCCTTTTCCTGTGGTGTGTGTGGTGCGTGGTCGGTTGCTATTGCATCTAATGTACCGTCACACAAGCCCTCTATGATTGCCAAACAATCCTCCTGTGTTCTTAAGGGTGGATTCATGCGATAATCAGCGTCCCTTTTTAACAGCTCCTTATCTGTCATTAAAAAGTAGTGTGGTGCTGTTTCGGCTGTTACCTGTACGCCCCTACGCTTTGCATCTCGTATAAGCGCTACCGAGGTTTTGGTGCTAACGTGACAAATGTGTATAGGCACGTTGTAAGCCGCCGCCAAGGCAATTTCTCTGGCTGTACCTGTGTCCTCTGCCGCAGCAGGTATGCCCTTTACACCCAGCTTCCGTGACACCTCACCCTCATTTACCTTTCCGCCATCTGCCAAATACAAATCCTCACAATGGGCTACAACGGTCATGCCAAGCATAGGTGCTTTTATCATAGCCTGTGCCATAAAGCTTGTATTTACTACTGGTCTGCCATCGTCAGTTAAGCCTATTGCGCCGGCATTTTTAAGCTCCTCCAGACTGCACAGCTCCTCACTTTTTAATCCCTTTGTTATGCTTGCAGCTACATAAACCCTTGCCTTTGCGTTTTTCGCCTTGTCTAAAATATATTTTACAGTTTCAGGGTTATCGGTGGTAGGGTTAGTATTTGGCATAGCAAGCAGGCTGGTAACACCACCAGCCACAGCGGCGTTACAGCCTGTTAATATATCCTCCTTGTCCGTAAAGCCTGGGTCACGCAAATGAACGTGCATATCTACCAAGCCAGGGGCGGTTATCAGCCCTTGTCCGTTTATAACCGTATCTGCTGTGGTTACCGCTGTGTCCAGCTCCTTAATTTTTCCGTTTTCCACCAACAGATTCATTATTCTGTCAATGCCCTGTGAAGGGTCTATTAATCTGGTGTGTTTTATTAATAGGGTACTCATAAACAAATAACCTCCTTATCTATCTGTATTTATCCCAGTAGCTGTCCTGTTCAAAGGACGTTACCACATGGTCTTTTTTTACCTTTTCCGGTGCTTCACGACGTGGCGTTGTGCGTTCACTACGCTTTGGCTGTAGCTTACCCTGTATCTGGTCCTCCCCTATTTTTTTCGTTGTACACCCTTGGGAGCTATTTGCTGATTTAGCTACAGTTTTATCCTCCTGTGACTGTACCACAGGCTTTGGCTGTACTATTCGCTCTGGCTGGTACTCTGCCTTCACCTTTTCTGGTGACGCCTTTGGTACTGCTTCTGCTGATTTTTCCCCGCTTCTGTCCACTGTACGCTTTCCAAAGAACACCATGGCATACTCTTTAGCTGTGTTTACTGGGTTTTCAGTAACTGTTTCATCGTCCATATACTCATCAAAATCATCATTATTATTTCTTGACAATTCAACATGACTTTCATTTTCGGTGATTTTAGCCCCATCAATTTTTTCCATAGGCCCCTTAAATAATGGGCCACTGCCAACAACAGGTGATACAGCCTCTGTTTTGTATGGCTGCTCCGCCTTTATATCCTCAGCATTTTTTTCTGCCCACTCGTTACTGGACAAGCTCATCTGCTTCCATTCATCTTTATTTAACGGACTTTCTTTTACAGCCTTTTCTACGGTGGCAGCAGAAGCATTTTCCTTACGCTTATCAGCCTTCGCTTTACCGCCCACCTTATCAAACTGTGTTGTTTCGCCTAAAATGCCATCACTTTTAAGCTCATCATAATATTGGCTGGCGGCTTCTTTTCTGCGTTTATTTGGCACAGGCATATCCAAAAAGCTCATAGATGGGTTACCGTTTTTTCTATAATACACCAGTAAAATTATACCCACTATTACCACACAAACTAACAGCACAAATAATGCAAAAAACAATATTTCTGCTACGTTTACAACCAAGGGCTTATTTGTAAGCTTTGTTATCTGTAGGCTGTCTAATAAATCGTTAAAAATATCCTTTTGCACCATTGACAGCTCGTTGCCTGCCACAGTCATAGAAACAGACACAAGGCTACCGTTTACTACCGTTTCAGCACAAGCCATAGCAGCACCGGTGTCTGGGCTGACAGCATAATATGTAATTAGTATGTCATTAGCTTGCTCTAGAAATACAGCGTTAGTAACTCCAGCAGTCTGCTTTTTACCTTCAACCATATTATTAATATCGTCAGCTGTTAGGTATTTATAATTAAATACATCCTGACTGTTGTCGTCCTGTGTTGCCGTCACGTTAATTTGGTATGAGCCATCCTGTGCCACAGCGTTTAACAGGGTGGTATCGTCTTGGGTAACAGTGGCGGTGTCAGGCACGTCCAATGCCATATTTATAGAGTCAATAGTATAATGCACGGACTGAGCAAACGCTGTTACACCACAGCTAAATATCATTAACGCAGCCACAGCAGCGACTGCAACAAGCTTTATATTTTTTTTCATATTATCCATCCTTTTAGTGGGGTACATATATGTATTTAATTATACTATTTCCCAACAAAAAACACAAGAAAAACCACCTTTATAATAAACCCTCCTGTGTAAATAATTATTTTTCACCTGTTAATAGCTGTCATGCACGCCCTAATAAAAGGGCATAAAAAATCAGCGAAAGCTTTTTCAGCCAATACACAGAACAGCAGTAACACAGTAAGGCAAAAAAAGCGGTTAACACGTATTTACGCATTAACCGCCTTCAGCATGAAATATTCTATTTACCGTCAACAATATCCTTAAAGGTTTTTACCGCTACATCAGCGTTGTCTGCAACAACCACAAAGGTAAATCCGTGATATGTTTCGCACACATAGCCCTTTATCATCTGGCTTTGCTCTGGGCTGTCCTTAAAGCCCTTTGACTTAGTAGCCATATGATCCGAAACAGCACTTTTTATCTTCACCTCGCAGGATTCATCTGTTAGCTTAAAGCAGTCCACCTCTAACGCTGTATCCGCAGAGCTGGAAATACAAATAGAGCTTTGTGTCACGCTGCCCTCAGGGATAACAAAATGTCCAGAGATATTTCCGCTGTCCAACTCAACAATATTTTCATAGTTCATCTTTGCTATAACTTTTTTTGTTATTTCAGATGCTGTTATAACGCTGGATGGTGTAGATGAAGGGTGCTTATTGCCATCATCTCCAAAATGGAAAACCGTCGCCACACAGGTAATCACTGTTAGCAATATTATCACAACTAACGCAGTCATAGTGATGGTGAATTTTTTTCTTTTTAACGCCATACCGCACCTCTTTTCACAGAAAGCTCTTTATATTTACAGGGCCTTTGTTTCTATCTCTGCCATCGCCCTTGACAGGAAGTCCTCTATGGTAAAGGCACCTAAATCTCCGTCCTTGCGTGAACGAACAGATATTGTACCGTTCTCAATATCCTTATCCCCCATCAAAATCATATATGGGACCTTTTCCAGCTGAGCTTCTCTAATTTTGTAGCCTATTTTTTCACTGCGGTCATCCAACTCGCAGCGGATACCCTTAGACTCCAGTGACTTTTTAATCTGACAAACAGCGTCAATGTGTCTGTCGGCAATAGGTAACAGCTTAACCTGAACAGGAGCTAACCACATTGGGAACGCACCAGCATATTTTTCAATAAGTAAAGCCAAGGTTCTCTCGTAACAGCCAATAGAAGTCCTGTGAATGATATAAGGGTTTTTCTTTGAGCCGTCCTTATCCACATATTCCATTCCAAACTTTTCTGCCAGCATTTGGTCAATTTGCAGTGTTATCAGAGTATCCTCCTTACCATGGACATTCTTAATCTGAATATCCAGCTTAGGGCCATAGAAGGCAGCTTCACCAACACCAATGGCATAAGGAATCTCCAAATGGTCAAGAATTTTTTGCATAACACCCTGTGCCTCATCCCATTGCTCTGGTGTGCCAATATATTTTTCTGTATCACTAGGGTCCCACTGTGAGAAACGATAGGACACATCCTCGTACAGACCTAATGTTTTCAGCATAAAGATTGCCAGCTCCAAACAGCTTTTAAACTCTTCCTCTAGCTGGTCAGGGGTACACATTAGATGTCCCTCAGAAATTGTAAATTGACGAACACGGATTAGCCCATGCATTTCGCCACTGGCTTCATTTCTAAATAAGGTTGACGTTTCGTTGTATCTCAGTGGTAAATCTCTGTATGAACGGCCACGGTTTAGGTACGCCTGATACTGGAAAGGACAGGTCATAGGACGCAAAGCAAATACTTCCTTATCCTTGCTTTCGTCACCAAACACAAACATACCATCCTGATAATGGTCCCAATGTCCAGAGATTTTATACAAATCGCTTTTTGCCATAAATGGGGTCTTTGTTAACAGCCAGCCACGCTTCTGCTCCTCGTCCTCAACAAAACGCTGGAGCAGCTGAATAATCCTAGCACCCTTTGGCAGCATAATAGGCAAGCCCTGACCGATTACATCAGAGGTTGTAAACAGCTCTAGCTCCCTGCCTAGCTTATTATGGTCACGGGCAATGGCTTCCTCACGTTGCTTTAGATACGCTTCCAGCATAGAAGCCTTTGGGAAAGCCGTACCATAGACACGACAAAGCTGTGGGTTTTTAGAATCGCCACGCCAGTACGCACCGGTACAGTTTGTTAACTTAATAGCCTTTAGGACACCAACATTCATAAGGTGAGGTCCTGCACACAGATCTGTAAAGTCACCCTGCTTATAAAAGCTGATAGGCTCGCCCTTCTGTGCGTGCTCCTTTGCCAGCTCCACCTTAAAAGGCTCGTCCTTTTCCTCCCAATACTTAACAGCGTCCTCTGGGGACATCTCAAATCGTTCCAACGCAACGCCACTTTTTACTATGGTCTTCATTTCTTTTTCAATTTTTTCCAAATCCTCTGCTGTAAATGGTGTTTCTACTTGAAAATCATAGTAAAAGCCATTGTCAATAGCTGGGCCTATGGCAATTCTTGCTTGTGGATACAATTTTTTGACAGCCTGTGCCAAAACGTGAGATGCTGTATGCCAAAAGGTCTTTTTGCCCTGTTCCTCGTCAAAGGTAAGTAATTCCAAAGTGTTTTTGCTATCTGCTTCCAGTGTAGTTCGTATATCCTTAACCTGTCCGTTTAATACACAAGCACAGGTGCTTTTAAAAATACCGCCACCTAATGATTTTGCAATGTCCGCTGGTGTCGTACCGTTTTCATATTCACGAACAACCCCGTTTTTTAGCTCTACCTCTAACATTTTAGATACTTCCTTTCAAAAATAAAAAAATCCCCATCCCAATAGGGACGAGGCAATGAATGCACCGTGGTTCCACCCAAATTCAGCGAAGAAGCTTCGCCCTTTATAACGACCAATAACGCAGTCACACGTGACACCTTATTTCGGTGCAGACTCCAAGGTGGTAGGCTTGCCTAAAATTACTGCCATGGTTTTCAGCTATAACCACCGCTCTCTGTTGTAATCTGATTAAACAATCCGTCCTTTTCAACGCCTTTATAAAAGATTAACTAAATGTTATCACAATAATATACAAGTGTCAAGTTACATTACTTTAATATTTTATGCAGTTTTTGTCACAAAATGCACAAATTAACATATCTAAAATTAGATAAAATACCAAATTATCTGTATCATTGCACAAAGCCATAATTAATATTTTCGCTGCCTTTCCTAACAGCATAGATTTCACAGCCCTACGCAAACCAGTAAAATCTCACATTAACCTATAACTCTAAAAATTTCATATTAGCAATATCTGTTAACCTACAGGTATAAGGGTGTGTTTTATAAAAAAATCGGTTCTCCACAACTGTGGAGAACCGACCATTCACTGGTGATTATAAATTAATATCTATAAATTATTCAGTAATTCTTTTTCTTGCAACTACTACTGCACCAGCAGCTAACAGTAGGATACCAAGAAGCATAGCAACTGATGTGCTGTCGCCTGTAGCAACCTTACCTGTAGTTGTTGAACCAGAGTTGTTAGAACCAGAATTTGTTGAACCAGAATTATTTGAACCTGTAGCAGGTGTTGTTGGAGCTGTTGTTGAAGGCTCTGTTACAACCTGTGTTGGAGCTGTTGTAGAAGGATCTGTAGAAGGATCTGTTGAAGGATCTGTTACAGGATCTGTTACAGGATCTGTTGGAGCTGTTGGAGCTGTTGGGTCTGTTGCTGGAACATATGGAGCGTTGATAGCATGAGCTGTCTTTGTACCATCAAATGTAATTGTGATACAATCAACTTTTGCTATTTCATCACAGTTAATGTAAGCATTAGAATCAAGACCTGTAGCTATGCCAGTCTCGTTGAAGGAAAGATCCCATGTACCGTCACAAGTTACCTTGTACTGGAATGTATCCTCACCCTCTAGAGGTGCACCGTCTTTTTCTGTTATATTGATATACCAAATACCAGCTTTTTCATCATATGTTAGCTTGTATGCTTCTGCATCTGCTGTCCATGCTGGGCTAAATAGGTTTTCGCCACCTACTGCATAATATACATGGTCAGCAGGTACAAATGGATCTGTTGGAGCGTCAGTTGGAACAGCTGTTGGAGCGTCTGTTGGAGCAACTGTTGGAGCTTCTGTTGGTTTAACTGTTGAATCTGGAGTAATTGTGCTTAATATTGTTCCCTCAATGTCACTAGTAGTTTCATCAAGTAGTTCTGTAATGTTTGTCCAGATTGAAGTTTCGCCATTAGCAATAACCTTGTATGAGAAAGTGATGATTTGAACACCACCATCTGCTGTCCAGTCAAGCTTCTTCATAGGTGCAGCAACACCCCAGTTATATAGAGATTGATTTGCTTCTCCATCTGGGTTAATAACTGTACTAGCTAGTAGATCGTTAAGCACATAGGATTCATCAGCAGGCTCTGTTAGAGCAACTACGCTTTCACCATCAGTTGTGCTTTTGCCAACCTTGTTGTAATAGGTGCTTAGGTTATAAGCAATTACCTGTGCATCAGCCTTAACAGCTACTGTGTATGTGAATACATCACCTACGTTGTATTCCCTTACAGCTGAAGGAGCATCTGAACCAGCATCATATAAGTTGATAACAGCATGGTCCATTGTAGGAGCTGTTGTAGGAGCCTCTGTTGGCTCTACTGTAGGAGCATCTGTTACAGGAGTTGTTGGAGCAGCACCTGGAACATATGGGTCATTGATAGCATGAGCTGTCTTTGTACCATCAAATGTGATTGTGATACACTCAACTGTTGTTACTGCATCACAGTCAATGTATGAGTTGGAATCTAGACCTGTTGCTATGCCTGTTTCATTGAAAGAAAGGTCCCATGTACCATCACAAGAAACCTTGTATTGGAATGTGTCCTCGCCCTCGATTGCAGCGCCATCAATTTCTGTAATGTTGATGTACCAAACACCTGCGTTAGCATCATATGTTAGCTTGTATGCTTCTGCATTTGGTGTCCATGCTGGGCTAAACAGGTTCTCGCCGCCTACTGCATAATATTCATGGTCAGCAGGTACGAAAGGCTCTGTTGGAGCGTCTGTTTCAGCTTCTGTTGGGGCTGTTGTTTCAGCCTCTGTTGGAGCCTCTGTTACAGGAGTTGTTGGAGCAGCACCTGGAACATATGGAGTGTTGATAGCATGAGCTGTCTTTGTTCCATCAAATGTAATTGTGATACACTCAACTGTTGTTACTGCATCACAGTCAATGTATGAGTTGGAATCTAGACCTGTTGCTATGCCTGTTTCATTGAAAGAAAGGTCCCATGTACCATCACAAGAAACCTTGTATTGGTATGTGTCCTCGCCCTCGATTGCAGCACCATCAATTTCTGTAATGTTGAT
>DGFJ01000026.1:16124-66261 GCA_002391625.1 Ruminococcaceae bacterium UBA3903
TATTCATGGTCAGCAGGTACGAATGAATCTTCTTCTGTTGCTGATGCAGACGCTACGCCCACACAGCACATTGATATTACTAACATTGCTGATAGTAATACACTTGTTAGCTTCTTCATTGGATTAGTCCTCCTAAAAATTTTTGTGAAGTTTATACTTCAGTGCAACTATTATACCTCACTAAATTTATTACTTCAAGTACTTTTGTATTAAAAGTTAACAAAGTTTTAATTTTTTTACATTATGTAGTAATCTTTTTGAAATATTTGTACACATTACATATAAAAACAATAAGTTTTTCCACAAAAAGACATATAAAATTTATGTAAAAACCGTAAAGAAAACAAACATCAGTATTTATCCTAATTATTAAGTTCAAATAAGTCAAAATGCCATTTCCTTCAAACTAATATTATAGAAGCTTTTGTCGGCTAAAAATATTATATGGTATTTTTTGGAATTTATGTATTTTATTCCTCTGTATTATCCTTCTTTTTATTACTTTTAATTTTAAATATAACAGCTAATATTACCAATAGTATAACTACGCCTACCAAAGCCAATATGATGTATGTCTGTGTTGACATCCCACCCCCATTTTGTGGTAATGAACTGGCTGTGTCATCACTGGCAATTTGGTCGTAACCATCACCAGGGTTTACCACCTCATCCTGTGGCAACGTACCCTCTTGTACAGCTTCGGTAATCACATAGTCATCGGTTGTTAAATTATTTAAATCTAAGTCAATTATTTCAGACATAGAATTTGTTACTTTACAATCAACTGCACCCTCCTTAACCTTAAAAGAGGCAGAAATAATCACCTGCTCTGACTTTATATCTATACCCTTAATAGCCTCTATTGCATTAAACACAATCTCACCTGCTGTGTTGGAGTTACAAACAACAGACTGTAGATATGGCGTGTTAACGGTATCCTTCATCAGCTCTAGGCTTTCGCTGTCATAAGCAATCGTCATATCCAGCCCTGCCACCAGCTTGTCAGGACATACCATTTTTACTGTGTATGTAACTACATCGCCAGCCGCAGCCTCCATATCGTTAACCTTTACCACGGAAGCTGCCGAAAAAGATACCATTGCACAGGACATTAACATCATCATTGTGATTAACACCCCTGCCAATTTCACTAGACTTTTTTTATGCTTTACCATTTTTATCATCCTTTCAGAATTTTATCTAAAATCAATAGATTTATTATAAAGGTTTTAGGCAATAAATTCAATACAATTAATGCAAAGATTGCTGGAAACATATAGCTTTTGTAAAATTTTGCTTTATGCAGTCTGAAAATAAAGCATTGTCTTAAAAAACCTCCAGACACGCCCAGCATCAAAAACTTTTTTAGCCTGCAAAAACCCCCTCTGAATTATCAGAGGGGGTTAATTAAAATTTTAGGAAACGTAATCAATAAAGATTAAATTATTCAGTTACTTTTTTACGAGCTACAACTGCAACGCCTAAAGCAGCAACTAGGATGATACCTAGCAGAATGTAAGGTGTGCCGTCGCCAGTAGTTGTTGTGCCTGTGCTAGCAGAAGAAGCTGTTGAAGATGTGCTTGATGAAGAAGTCTTGCTGCTAGAAGATGAGCTTGAAGAAGATGAAGATGAACTGCTAGAATCAGAAGAAGATGCATCGTCAGACTCTAGACCTAGCTCAGCTCTTAGCTCTTTACAAATTGTGTCAAAGTCCTTACCTGTTTCAGCTTCGCCATCATTTTCCCATGGATGTTCAGAACCAGGAGCATAATCTTTAACAAATTGGTCATAGATTGTTTGGTTAGACTCAATTTCAGTTAAAGATGTACCAATGATTTTACCTAGAGATGATATACATTTGTGTGGACCGTAATTTGAGTGATTTTTCCAAGCAGCACCGATAGCTGTTTTCTTTGAGTCAACTGGGTTTTCAAATGTATCGCCTGTTGCATAGATAGTATCACCGATACAATCAGCGCCCATTGTTGAGTCATATGTTTGGTAGCCTGATGAACCAGAGATGATGATTAAGTTCCAGTCGCCCTCTGGTACCTGATATGTAGCCTTTGTCATATCATCATTGTAAGTCATTTTTTCGTCTCTTGTCTGCCACTCTGCAACACCAGCTCCGCTGCCACCTGTGTTCCAGATATGTGCATATGCAGTTGTGTTTGCTTTAGCCCACTGTGCATTAGGTACTTCCCAAGTGATTTCTCCGCTGTATGCAGAAGAAGTAATTGTAGCAAAACTGAACATTGTAGCTACTAAAGCAACAACTAGAGAGATGCTTAAAATTTTCTTAGACATTTGTTTGTCTCCTCCTAAATATTTTTCCGAAGCATTTACCTCAGTACAATGATTATATACCAATCCTTAGAAAACTTCAACCACTTTTGTAAATTTTTTTCCCTTTTTAATGGGACTAAACATAAAAAATTACTGATAAATTCTATATAATTCGCACATAAAAATATAACTCATTAGCATAAGCCCACTAACATATCGCTGGATTACACAGCATTGCATATTGTCTATTTTATTTTGTTAAATACTCGTATAAATAAAAGGTGCATATCTATATGGATATGCACCTAAGTAAGGACTTATATTATTTTATTGTAAATAATCAGCCGTTTTCTCTTTTACGAGCTAGGTAAACAACAACTAAAGCAGCAGCAAGAACTGTTGCGATAACAGCAGCTACAGCTGTATCAGCTGTGTCAACTGTGCCTGTACCTTTACCTGTTGTGTTTGAAGAAGAGTTGTTAGAACCTGAAGATGAGCCACCTGATGAAGATGGGTTAGAAGCATTAGGATCTGTTGGAGGTAGTGTAGCTGGTTCTTTCTCTGTTGGAACTTCACCCTCATTTACGTGTGTGTAATCCATATCAAAATATGGGTTAACAGCTACTGCATCATATTCCCAATATTCGTCAGCAACAGTTACAGCCTTGCCATCCTTTAATAGAGGCTTGTCTGTAGTTTCACCTGTTCTTGGGTTGAAATATAGCCAACCAACATGATAAACTGTCTGGTCTTCACCTGTTAGTGGGTTATTAACAACCTCTGTGCTTGTAACAGTGTTTAGACAACCGGAAACATAAGCACCGTCTTTAGCTTCTGGATAATTCTTCTGAATTTCTGCACCTAATACAGTCATCTGAGGATCATCAATCTTAATATCCTCGGTTTGCAGCTTAAACTTTTTGTTCTCTGCTACTGCATCGCTGATACCGTTGTTCCAGATGATGTTTGTTGCAAAGGAAGGAGCGTAACCCATGTAAATATTTTTCATGCCTTCAACCTTTACTGGAGTAGCAGGTACGCCAGGCCAATTGGCATTGCTTACTGAACCATAGTACCAGTAGAAGCCGATTTCAAAGCCAGCGTCTTTTTTGTCAGCGTTTGTTGTTATCCATTCCTCAGGAGCTTGGAAATAATAAACGTTGTAATAGCCGTCCCAATCCTCTGGAGCGCCAGCAGCAATTAATGCTTCTCTGTTGCTGTCCTTTGCAGGTACGTTCATACCCTCTGGCAAAGGCAGACCAGCAATACGTCCATATTCGTCAGCTGTTGGAGCCTCTGTTGGTGCTGCTGTAGGAGCTGCTGTTGGAGCAGCTGTTGGAGCTGCTGTTGGTGCAGCTGTAGGAGCAGAAGGATCTGCTGTTGGAGCATCAGTTACTGGCTCTGTTGGATGTGCAGCTAGAATCTCATTGATTTTAGCAATGTAATTTGCTCTTGCTTCATCTGTAATTAGAGCAGGATTGTCATAGCCAGTTTGACCAGCATCCCTGCCTGCCTTGTAAGCTGTGATAAATGTGTCAGTAACACTTTCTGGTGTTTCGCCAGCTACCAAGCCAACGCCC
Source organism: Ruminococcaceae bacterium UBA3903 (assembly GCA_002391625.1). Taxonomy (GTDB): domain Bacteria; phylum Bacillota; class Clostridia; order Oscillospirales; family Acutalibacteraceae; genus UBA3903. The sequence continues at coordinate 19,991 of DGFJ01000026.1, forward strand.
TGTACTTTACCAGTGCTGGTAATAGCAATATGTGCACCATAGCTAGCATTGTTTTTCCAACCGCACTCTAGAGCAGTTTTTGAGCTGTCAACTGGAACTTCCAGCTCGCCGCCTGTTAGATATGCTGTGTCGCCATAGCAAGCTGGGCCAAATGTTGTATCATATGTCTGTAGTCCGCCTGGCATACAGCTAAAGATTACTAAATCCCAGCCATTACCTGTTGGGTTAACTGGTACATCATAAGAGTATAGCTTATCAGCCTCTACCTCTTTCATTTTCTCGACCTTTGTCTGCCAAGCGCCTAAGCCCTCGCCAACTCCGTTCCAAATATGTGCATAGTATTTTGTTGCACCTGCATCAACCCAAGTCTTTGGGACTTCAAAGTTAATAGTGCCGTCTACATCAGCAGCAGATGGAGAAATAGTAGCAACAGATGTCATTGCACCAACCATCATAACCGCCAATAGTACGCTAAGTACTTTCTTGGACATTTTTGTTTCCTCCTTAAAATATAAATAAAAATAGTTTCCGAAGTTAACCTTCAGTACTGTTATTATACACCATTACTTTATTGTGTGCAATACATTTGACTATTTTATTAACGAATTATCCACCACAAATTAAGGCTAAATGGGCTTTTTCTACAAACTGACGGTGAATATTTTAGTACTTATTTACAGTTTAGTTTTATTAGTTTTTTATCAATGCTATTGTAATGAAAATACATAATTAACTGTTTTGAAAATAACTAATAATATTTTTAGCCAAATTTCTTTTTTGTGTTTTTTCTATAGCACTTATTTTGCCAAAATAATAACTGTAGCAATGGAAAAATGAACCACAGGCACTCAAACGAGTTACCTGCGGTTCATTAGCTTGTAAATAAATATTAACTAATTTACATTATGCTTATTGATTATTTTCTATAAGCACTTAAATCAGTGATAATTCTAGCAAGATACTGACGGATTCGTAGAATATCCATAGTAGTAATTCTGCCGTCGTTGTCTATATCACCATTAAGGAAGCCTTGATCTGTTAATACGCCCTTTTTAGCAATATATTTAGCTAGCAGTAATGCATCTGCTGGTGTAATTCTGCCATCGCCATTAACATCACCGATTATCTCGTGTGGGCAATATGTTTCAACCTTACCTGTAAATGTTGAACCTAGAACCTCCTGTACACCGTCATACCAATATTGGAAACCAGCTGCATCAAATTTCTCAGCAGCACTTATGTCCTTAATATGATATGTTAATGTTGTGTAACCATCCTTCTTTGCAACGAAACGGATAGCCATCATTTCTGCACCGTTTGCGTCCTTGTAACATTCTTCACCGTAGTTACTTGTAGCAACGAAGGCAATATATCCAGGATCTGTCATATCTAGATAAATATCATCAAATGGATTAACGAAATCTACACCTGCGTTAGAACCAAATGTTGTATCTATGTCCAACATATCAGTATCATAATAAGCATACAATGCTGCACCATAAACTGTGATAGGGGCTTTAAAGTTCATTCTCATTGTTACAGTATCACCAGCGTGAACCTTTACAACACCACCACCGTTTGTTATCTCTCCACCTGGGGTAGTAGCAGGCATAGTTGGTGCTACTGATGGGTCAGCTGTTGGAGCTTGTGTTGGTGCCTGTGTTGGAGCTTGTGTTGGAGCTTGTGTTGGTGCTTGTGTTGGAGCTTGTGTTGGTGCCTGTGTTGGTGCCTGTGTTGGTGGTTCTGTTGGAGCAGTGCTAACAAATGTTAGTGAGCTGTCTGTAATACCACCGTTAATCATAACACCAGTTTTATTGTTTACATAATCCTTATCGTCAACACCAAAGAACTCGCAAACATAATCTGAAATCTTATATGTGCCAGACTTTGTAGCTTTAAACTGAACAGCTAGAACATTAGTAGCCTTTGTGATACCAACGCCCATATAGTTAACGCAGTTTGCCAAAACCATGTTTTCTCTGTCTACGTTATATACAGTTGATGCGTCAATAGCTGGCATAACAGTGCTGGATTCGCCAATAGCGTAAGCAACACCTGTGTTTGTTGCTACACCATCTTTACCAAAGGTTCTGTCAACAGCCAAGCCGTTAGAATCATATGAAAGATGAATGTTCCAACCTGAAATCTCTACATCATTTGCACAGCCTAGCTTAACCATGTATCTTACTACATCGCCTTCGTTAACTGTAAATGTCTTGCTATTTGTTTCTGGCTCATTATTTGGAGCTGTAGGAGCTGATGTTGGACCAGCTGTAGGAGCAGCTGTAGGAGCTACAGTTACAGGCTCTGTTGCTGGAGCAGTAGGAATTTCTCCGTTAACTGTTACTGCATTGTCTAATGATAAATTAGCAGATGTTGACTTACCGTTGTCATCTACTAGGTTAATCATATCCTCGCCCATAATCTCTTTCATTTTGTATGAAAGCTCTGTTGTTGTATCCTTTAAGGCGGTAAATTTAACAACTGCTAAATCCTTAGCGGTTGAAAAATCTGAAGCTGTAGCGTTAGCACCGTTAGCAGCTATCATACCCTTTGATGCTAGCTCTGCACCATTAACCGTGGTTAAACCAACATAGCTTGGGAATGTTACACCGTCTGTACCATATGTGCTGTCTAGCTTTAGAGCGGTGTTGTCATAGTTAACAACAAAGTCAAAGCCTGCAACACCTGCTGTGTTCTTTGCCTGTACCTTGTATGCTACTGTATCACCAGCTTTTACTGTAACCTTTGAAGATGCAGTAACATTTGATGAAGTACCTATTGCAGCGTCACAGGCTAGCGTCACACCAGACACTGGCTGACCAGCATTTACATAATCTGTTAGGTTGCTGTCAAACATTTCTTTCATAATGTAAGAAATAGATGTTGAACCTGATTTCTTTGCTGTAAACTTAATTGTTGCTAAGGATTTACCTGATGACAGGTCATACAACGCACTGCTTGAGGATAGTGCATTAAATATAACTGTACCAGCGTTGCCAGTGTTGGAAACAACTGTTCCGCCTAAGTCTGTGCTGACGCCGTTGTCACCATATGAAGTATCAACAGCCAGCATTGAGCTGTCATAGGTTGTATCAAATGCGATACCATTCATCTTTGTAGCTGTTTTAGCATCTACCTTAAACTCTACTGTTTGTCCCTCTGTTACAGTAATGTCTTTCTTACCTGTAGTAGAAGCAGGACTTGATGTAGGAGCAGCTGTAGGAGCAGCTGTTGGTGTAGATGTTGGTGTAGATGTAGGTGCTACAGTTGGTTTAGCTGTTGGTGATGTAGGAGCTATTGAGCCATCGCCACCAATACTAGCTAAAGGAACTGTAATATTATCTATATCGTCTTTCTCAGCGGATGTACTTGTATCTGAAGCATAGCTACCCATTACATTATCAAGCATTGATGGGTCATGTGGAATACAATCCAGTGCTGATTCGCCTCTGGTTGCTAACAGCATAGCACCAATACCGTACTTTGCAACGTAGCTAGAGTCAACGCCTAAAACTGATAGTGGAATTTTAATCTCATAGAATGAATCATATGTTGTATCATGCTTACCGCTGCTACCTGTATATGTTAGGTAGTCAACCCAATCTGCACTGTCACTGTAAACGTCAGATGGAGAATCGGAGTTGTTTAAGCCAGTAAGTGAGCTGCCTAGGAAGCCCTGTTTCATTTTGTACGAAATGCCAGCCTTAGCAAAGCCCTGACAGTAAGGGGCAACGTAGCTTGTGTTACCCTCAGCATCTGCTGCGGAGAATATTGATGGTTCTCCTGAACCTGGCTTGCCACTCATATAAAGTAGCTTGTCAACATGTGTGCCAAAAGTAACACCCATTTTTTGACCCCAGATAGAACCGCCTGTTGTATTTTTGTTTGTCATGCTTGTGCTGTTTGGATCTACGCTAAGTGCTAAAATTAGCGGAACATTCAAAACTCTGCCGCCGTCGCTTAATGGACCGTCGCCTGATCTAGCCCATGTGTCTGTGGTGTTAACCATTTGCCAGCCAACATACAGGTTTTCGCTGTCCCAAGCACCATATAAAGAGTATGTATCAAGAACACAGTTCTCGTGACCACCCTTCCAGTGATTGGCAACATCCCAGGCAGCACCCTGTGCAATTAACATGTCCTCTGACCAATCGTTAAATTCGCCATCAACAGTTATTGTAGCCTGCTTGCCCACCTTGTTGTTTGGGTTAGTGGAATACTTGCCGGTTTCAGCTGGTGTTGTTGCACCACCAGAACCTGCACTAACGTTTTCGTCTGTTGTTGTTGCGGCTGAAACACTAGAAACAGGCACGCAACACATAGAAGCAACTAGCATAATTGATAACAATATGCTGACCGCCTTACTATGTCGTTTTACCATTGGAAACTCCTCCTTTATTTCGCTATTAAGCAGTTTCCATTATATAGTAGAAGTAAAGAAAATACAACGTTTTTCATACAAGCTAAATAAAAATCGTGTAATATCACAAAAAACTGTGGCAATTTTTATACATCATAACCTTTTAAATTGTTAGATTGCCAGTTCCACGCATCCTTACACATATCATCTAGGTTCTTTTCTGCCTTCCATCCTAATACGTTAAAGGCCTTTGCAGGGTCAGCATAGCAGGTGGCTATATCACCGCTTCTACGTGGCTTTATTTCATATGGTATCTTAATATTATTTGACTTTTCAAAGGCATTAACAATGTCCAGCACGCTGTATCCAACGCCTGTTCCTAGGTTAAATATCTCTGTTCCCTTATGCTTATCAGCATAGTCTATAGCGGCAACATGACCCTTTGCTAGGTCAACAACGTGTATATAATCACGAACCCCTGTGCCGTCCGGTGTATCATAATCGTTGCCAAAAACCCCTAGCTTCTTCAGCTTGCCTGCGGCTACCTGTGTAATATATGGCAGCAGATTGTTTGGAATACCGTTAGGGTCCTCGCCTATTCGTCCACTTGGGTGTGCTCCAATAGGGTTAAAATATCTAAGCAAAACTATTGATAAGCTGCTGTTAGCTTTTGCACAATCAGTCAAAATTTGCTCATTCATTAGCTTTGTCCAGCCATATGGGTTGGTACAGCCAGTGTCCATGCCCTCTATCAGTGGCACAGTTTTGGGAATACCGTAAACAGTAGCAGATGAGCTAAACACCAGATTGCTTACGCCGTGCTTTTCCATAACCTCTATTAGTGAAAAGGTGCTGTCCATATTGTTTTTGTAATACATTAATGGCTTTTCAACTGACTCGCCTACTGCTTTATAACCTGCAAAATGAATAACTGCATCTATATTTTCCTGTGTGAACAAACCGTCCAAAGCGGCCTTGTCAGCCACATCTATTTGGTAAAATGGAATTTCCTTACCAGTCAGCTGGTTTATTCTGTTAAGAACCTCAGGCTTACTGTTTGAAAAGTTGTCAGCGATTACAACATCATAGCCTGCTTTTGTCAACTCTATACAAGTATGACTGCCTATAAAGCCTGCACCGCCTGCAAGTAAAATTTTCATGTGATTTCCTCTTTTCTAAAAAGTTTTGGGTAAAAAACAAAGGAGAGCTGTATCAACTCTCCTTTGAATATTATTCTGTATATTAGAAGAATTGTCCAGCAACCTTGTTAGGACTATCTTACACTAATAAGACAATTATTTCAATACATTTTTTATTCTGGCAACTGCCTCTTCTGTACCAGCCTTGTCACCAAAAGCAGTTAATCTAAAGTAGCCCTCGCCGTTTTTACCAAAGCCAGCACCAGGTGTACCTACCACATTTGCCTTTGTCAACAGCAGGTCAAAAAACTCCCAGCTTTTCATACCGTTAGGACATTTTAGCCATATGTAGGGTGAGTTTGTACCACCTGTGTACCATATGCCCAAATCCTCCAAAGCGCTGGCAATAATCCTTGCGTTTGCCTGATAATAAACAATGTTTTCTTTAATTTCCTTTTGTCCCTGCTCTGTAAATACAGCTGCTGCGCCACATTGTACAGGCCATGACACACCGTTAAACTTTGTAGCCTGTCTGCGGTACCACAGCTTATGCAGGTTTTTGCCGTCACGCTCCAGCTCCTTAGGAATAATTGTGTAGCCACAGCGTGTTCCTGTAAAGCCAGCAGTTTTTGAAAGGGAACAAAACTCAATAGCACAGGTTCTAGCACCCTCTATTTCAAAAATGCTTCGTGGTAAATCCTCTGTTATAAAGGCTTCATAGGCAGCATCAAACAAAATAACTGCATCCTGCTTGTTAGCATAATCAACCCACTTTTTCAGCTGTTCTCTTGTATAAACAGAGCCTGTTGGGTTGTTAGGTGAACACAGATATATAATATCTGCCTGTTGATTTTCATCAGGCATAGCTGAAAAGCCGTTTGCCTCGTTAGAATCTGCATATATAATCCTTCTGCCAGCCATCAGATTGGTATCAACATATACTGGGTAAACAGGGTCAGTTACCAAAACAGTGTTGTCCATAGCAAAGATATCCCCAATGTTGCCACAGTCGCTTTTAGCACCGTCGCTTACGAATATCTCATGGGCGTCTACTGTTACGCCATGACCCCTATAGTAATTAGATATTGCTTCTCTTAAAAAAGCGTAGCCCTCATAGTCGGGATAGCCCTTAAAGCTTTCCTTTTTTCCCAGCTCCTCTGCACCCTTTATCATAGCATCTACTACCACTGGTGCTAAGGGCAGGGTAACATCCCCAATACCTAGTCTAATAACATCCTTGTCAGGGTTGCTTTGTGTATATTGGTTCACTCTCTTAGCTATCTCTGCGAACAGATAGCTAGGTACCATGTTGTCAAAATTCCCATTAATTTTCATATGCTTCGACCTTTCTGAATTATACTGTGAAAAACTAGAATGATTATCTTCTGTTTTCCAAGGATGCCTTTACGAAATCCCTGAATAATGGGTGAGCCTTTTGTGGACGGCTCTTAAATTCTGGGTGATATTGTACGCCGATATAGAACTTATTAGCTGGAATTTCCACAGCCTCTACCAGCATTCCGTTTGGTGAGGTACCGGTAACCACCATGCCAGCCTGTTCAAACTCTTCCCTATAATCATTGTTAAACTCGTAACGATGACGGTGACGTTCAGCAATATCCTTATCCTTATATGAATTTGCCATAATAGAATTGCTTTTAATTTTACAAGGATAAGCACCTAAACGCATAGTACCGCCCTTTGTTACAATGCCCTTTTGGTCAGGCATTAGGTCGATAACCTTGTGCTTTGACTCAGCGTCAAACTCACCAGAATTGGCATCGTCCATTTTTAGCACGTCACGGGCAAATTCTATAACAGCTGTTTGCATACCTAAACAGATGCCCAAATACGGCACATCGTTTTCCCTAGCAAACCTAGCGGCAGTTATTTTACCATCTACACCTCTATCACCAAAGCCACCTGGTACTAAAATACCGTCACAGTCCCCTAAAAGCTCCTTAACTGTGTATTCGGTTACCAGCTCAGCATCTATCCACTGGATGTCAACCTTTGCGGAATTTTCATAGCCTGCATGGTTCAGTGCCTCGGCTACTGACAGGTAAGCATCATGCAGCTGGACATACTTACCAACTAAAGCAATCCTTACTGTTTCGGTTCTGGATTCAATACGTTTTATCATATCCATCCATTCGGACATATCGCCCTTTTTACATTCTAAGCTAAGCTCCCTGCAAACAATGTCGGAAAAATTGTGTTCCTCTAACATTAATGGTGCTTGATATAAAACAGGCAGCGTAATATTTTCAATAACACAATCTGGCTTAACGTTACAGAACAAGGCAATCTTCTTAAAGATACCCTCGTCGATAGGCTCGTCACAACGTAAAACAATTATATCTGGGTTAATACCAATGGAACGCAGCTCCTTAACGCTGTGCTGTGTAGGCTTTGACTTATGCTCTCCAGAGCTTTTTAGATATGGAACCAGTGTAACGTGTATAAATATACAGTTTTCTGCACCCACCTCTAGGGACACCTGACGGATAGCCTCTAGGAACGGCTGGCTTTCTATGTCACCTACTGTACCACCAATTTCGGTGATAACAACCTCTGCCTGTGACCTTTCGCCAACGCTGTATATAAAGTTTTTAATCTCATTGGTGATATGTGGGATAACCTGTACGGTTTGACCCAAATATTCACCCTTTCTTTCCTTATCCAAAACATTTGAATACACCTTACCAGTTGTAAGGTTAGAAAACTTATTCAGGTTTTCATCTATAAAACGCTCATAGTGACCAAGGTCAAGGTCTGTTTCTGCACCGTCCTCTGTTACATAAACCTCACCGTGCTGATAAGGACTCATTGTGCCTGGGTCAACATTTATATACGGGTCTAGCTTTTGTGCTGTTATTTTTAATCCTCTGGATTTTAGCAGCCGTCCTAAGGACGCCGCTGTAATGCCCTTGCCTAGTCCAGATACAACTCCGCCAGTAACGAAAATATACTTAGTAGTAGCCATAAACATTCCCTCTCATTAATTCAATCAAATTTCTACTGTACCATCAAATACTCTGTCTGCTGCACCTGTCATATACACTGTATCATCAGTATATTTAATAATCAGGTCACCGCCCTTTAAGCGTACTGTAATGTCCTCATTCTTTTTACAAAAACCATTCTCTACTGCTGCTACAGCTACTGCACAGGCACCTGTACCACAAGCCCATGTTTCGCCACTGCCACGCTCCCATACACGCATTTTGATTGTGTTTTCATCAATAACCTTTACAAACTCTGTGTTAACACGCTCTGGGAACATGGGGTCAAACTCAAATTTAGGTCCAATGTCCTCTATATCAATAGCATCTACACTGTTTACAAATACCACACAGTGTGGGTTGCCCATGGATACACAGGTAATGCTGTAATCACTGCCGTCTATTTTAACAGGCTGGTTTATAACCTTTTCCATATCCATAGCTACAGGGATGTTCTGAGGGTTTAGCTCTGCCTTGCCCATATCAACACGCACCTGTCTAACCTCGCCGTCCTGTCTGTAAACCTTTAGTGTTTTTATACCGCTTAGTGTTTCTACTGTAATTTTTTCCTTGTTAATATCAACCATATTGTGGTCATACAGGAACTTACCAACGCAGCGAATACCGTTACCACACATTTTACCCTCTGAACCATCTAGGTTAAACATACGCATTTTAGCGTCTGCTACATCTGATGGACAAATAAGGATAACACCGTCACCGCCTACTCCGTAACGTCTGTCAGACAAACGTACGCTTAAGCCCTCTGGGTTGTTAATTTTCTGGTCAAAGCAGTTAAAGTAAATGTAGTCATTGCCACAGCCCTGCATTTTTGTAAAATGATACTTCATCTTCTCGCTCCTCATATTGTTAATATCCACTAGCTCTGTGCTGTACTGTGAATATCTGCTGCGCAGGCTGTCAACCAAAGCGTTAGCAGTATCTATTGAGGTTAAGCATGGAATGTTTCTTTCTACTGTTTTTCTGCGGATTTTTACGCTGTCCCTGGTTGGGATACGACCCTTTGATGAGGTGGAAATAACGTAGCTTATTTTACCGCTTTCTATTAGCTTAATTGTATTATTAGTTCTGGATTCGTGAATTTTCTTAACCTCGATAGGCTCTATGCCATACTCCTTTAGTATTTCAGCTGTACCCGATGTAGCATAAATTTCAAAGCCTAGCTCAGCAAATTTTTTGGCTGTGTCGCCTATTTCCGGCTTGTCACTGTTACGAACAGTAATCAGCACACCGCCCTCTTTTGTCATTTTGTAGCCTGCACCGATTAAGCCCTTGTACAATGCCTCCTCTAACGTGCCTGCTATACCTAAAACCTCACCTGTTGACTTCATCTCTGGACCTAGGTGGTTATCAACATTTATCAGCTTTTCAAAGGAGAACACTGGCACCTTAACCGCTACATATGGGGATTTTTTGTATAAGCCTGTTCCATAGCCCATATCCTTTAGCTTTTCACCAAGCATTGCCCTTGTTGCCAAATCTACCATTGGCACACCTGTAACCTTACTGATATATGGAATTGTACGGGAGGAACGTGGGTTAACCTCTATAACATAAAGGTCATTTTTGTAAATTAGATACTGAATATTTACAAGTCCCTTTGTGTTCAGTGACAAAGCCAAGTCCTTTGAGCTTTTTACAATAATCTTTGTCATTTTGTCGCTGATGTTCCAAGCTGGATATACAGCAATAGAGTCACCAGAGTGAATGCCTGCACGCTCAATATGCTCCATAATACCAGGAATAAGTATATCCTCACCGTCACATATAGCGTCTACCTCTATTTCTGTACCCATTAGGTACTTATCTATCAAAATAGGATTTTCTATATTCTGTGACAGAATAATAGCCATATACTCTACTATGTCGTCCTCGTTATAGGCAATAATCATATTTTGACCGCCCAAAACATATGATGGACGCATTAAAACAGGATAACCAACCTTATCGGCAGCCTCTAGGGCTTCCTCGGTGGACATAACCGTAACGCCACAGGGACGCTTAATGTGATGCTTTTCCAACAGCTCGTCAAAACGCTCTCTGTCCTCTGCCATATCTATGCTGTCAGCTGATGTACCCAAAATGTTTACACCGTGGTCGCTTAAATACTGTGTTAGCTTGATGGCTGTTTGACCACCAAAGGCAACAACAACGCCGTATGGGTTCTCGGTTTTTATAATACCCATTACGTCCTCATTGGTTAGTGGCTCAAAGTACAGTCTGTCAGCTGTGTCAAAGTCTGTTGATACTGTTTCTGGGTTGTTGTTAACAATAACTACCTCGTAGCCTGCCTCCTTTAACGCCCATACACAGTGAACAGAAGCATAGTCAAACTCTATACCCTGTCCAATTCTGATAGGGCCAGAGCCGAATACTATTATAGTCTTTTTGTCAGTTTTGTTTTCCTGTATAAACTCCTCTGCCTCATTTTCTGTATCATAGGTAGAGTAGAAGTAAGGCGTTTCAGCAGCGAACTCAGCCGCACAGGTATCAACCATTTTATATACTGGTGTTTCGTGGCTTGTTATTTCACAGCCACTAAACTTTGTGATAACCCTGTCCATGTAGCCCATGGTTTTTGCCTTGTGGTAAAGCTCTGGTGTTAGACTGCCTTTTTTCAGCTCATTGTCCATATTAACTAGCTTTACTAATTTTTCTAAGAACCATTCATCTATTAATGTAATGCTATGAATTTCGTCTACTGTATAGCCACGTTTTAACGCCTCATATACACAGAATAATCTTTCATCATCACAAACGCTTAGCTTGTTTTTAAGGGCTTGATTTGTCATAGCAATAAATTTGTCGCTGTTTAAGGTATCGTGAGAAATCTCTGCACCACGAACAGCCTTCATAATAGCCTGTTCAAAGGTAGGTGCTATTGCCATAACCTCTCCTGTTGCTTTCATTTGAGTGCCCAGCAAACGTTTAGCATATACAAATTTGTCAAAAGGCCATTTGGGAAATTTAACAACTACATAGTCCAGCGCTGGCTCAAAGCAAGCGTAGGTGTTGCCTGTTACAGCGTTTTTAATCTCACTTAGGTTGTAACCAATAGCAATCTTAGCCGCAACCTTTGCAATTGGGTAGCCTGTTGCCTTTGATGCCAGGGCGGATGAACGTGATACTCTGGGGTTAACCTCAATTACAGAATATTCCATGCTTTCAGGGTTTAAAGCAAACTGACAGTTACAGCCACCCTCTACACCTAAAGCAGAAATAATGTTTAGTGACGCACTTCTCAGCATCTGGTATTCCTTATCTGCCAATGTAACAGCAGGTGCTATAACTATGCTGTCACCTGTATGAACACCAACAGGGTCAAAGTTTTCCATGGAGCATACGGTTATAACATTGCCCATGCTGTCACGCATAACCTCAAACTCTATCTCCTTCCAGCCCGCTATACATCTTTCAACCAACACCTGTGTAATAGGTGAAAGCTCCAATCCGTTAGAGGTAATTTCACGTAGCTCTGCTTCATTGTTAACAATACCGCCGCCTGTACCCCCTAGAGTAAAGGCTGGTCTAATAATAACAGGATAGCCAATTTCATCTGCAAAGGATACTGCGCTTTCTACGTCGTTAACTACCACAGACGGAATAACAGGCTGACCTATCTCCTCCATAGTATCCTTGAACATTTGTCTGTCCTCTGCCTTGTCAATAGTCAGAGGGTTAGCACCCAACAGCTTTACGTTGTTTTCCTCTAAAAAGCCCTCCTTTGCCAGCTGCATTGACAATGTTAAGCCTGTTTGTCCCCCTAGGGTAGACAATAAGCTGTCTGGCTTTTCCTTTTGGATAACTCTTTTTACCGTTTCCAATGTTAAAGGCTCTATATATATTTTATCCGCCATAGCGTTGTCTGTCATAATTGTAGCAGGGTTAGAGTTAATTAGAATAACCTCTAGGCCCTCTTCCTTTAAGGCTCTGCACGCCTGAGTACCAGCATAGTCAAACTCTGCTGCCTGTCCTATAACAATAGGTCCTGAACCTATTACCATTACTCTTTTTATATCCTTGTTAAGTGGCATAAATAACATCCTTTCCCGTGGAGCGTATTTTACGGTTCTTTTCCAATAGCATAATGATGCCTATGGTCATTAAAGCGTTAACTTACATATATTACTTTTTCATAATTTCAATAAACTTATCAAACAAAAATTCAGAATCCCGTGGTCCACCGCAGGCCTCAGGGTGGAACTGTACAGAAAATGCGGGCATATTAGTGTAGGTTACACCCTCACAGGTACCATCGTTGGCATTTACAAAGCTCTCCTTGGCGGTTGCAGGCAGGCTGCTGCTTACTACTGCATAGCCATGGTTTTGGCTGGTAATGTACACTCTGCCTGTTTCTACATCTGTAGCAGGCTGGTTAGCTCCTCTGTGACCGTATTTTAGCTTTTCAGTGGCAGCACCCTGTGACAAAGCCATTAGCTGATGACCTAAGCAAATACCAAAGGTTGGTATCTTTTTTTCACACAGCTTTTTAAGCTCATTTATAATATCCTGATTTTCCTGTGGGTCACCAGGGCCATTTGACAGCATAATACCGTCAGGGTTCATTGCCATTATATCCTCTGCTGTAGCAGTGCTTGGGAACTCTGTAACGTTACAGCCCCTTTTCAGCAGGGAGCTTCTAATATTCCTTTTTGCTCCAAAATCCCATAAAGCAACGTTAAGCTGTGGTGCTTCCGCTGTAAAGTCTTCCTTTTCTTTACAGGTTACGCTTTTTACAGCGTTAACAACCTTGTAGCCCTTTATTTCTTCTAAGTCTTTTTCCAGATTGTTAATGTTATCTGTGATTTTGCAGTTCATTACCCCATATTCTCTAACAATTCTTGTTAAAGCTCTTGTGTCTATTCCGTATATGCCAGGGATGTTACACTCTTTTAAAAAGGTGTCAAGAGTACCCTCACAACGGAAGTTAGAAGGTTCTTGACACCTATTGCGTACTATATATGCCTTTAAAGCAGGCACTGCACTTTCAAAATCAGAGGGAATTACCCCGTAATTTCCAATTAAAGGAAATGTTTGAATGACAACCTGTCCATAATAACTAGGGTCTGTAAGAGTCTCCAAATATCCGGTCATAGCAGTTGTAAAAACCAACTCACCGGTTACCTCGTGCATTGCACCAAAACCTTTACCCTCAAAAACCTTGCCGTTTTCCAAAATCAAAAATGATTTGCGGCTCATTCTACCAATCCCTTTCCACAACTAATTTTTTGTACTTACTAAGTAATATAAGTAAATTGCAGAGGGCAGCACATATAAGGCATTAAGCCTCATATGTGTTAAGCACCTGCTCTGCAACTTTTCTTTTACTTTGTCTCATATCCATTGCTTGCTTTTCCAAATACCTGTGTGCCTGAGGCTCGCTCATTGCAAGGCACTGCATCAATGTGCATTTTGCACGGTGGATTATTTTAATTTCCTCCACCTGTAGCTTTAGCTTTTCGTTCTCCCGCTCCAAACCGTCTATACGATTTTTGGTTGCCTGCCAAACCCTTATGCTTTGATGGAACAAAACACGACTGACCGGCTTTGCCAATGTAAAAACCCCACGCTGCTGAAGCTTTTCCCCTACACGCTCCAAGGTGTCCTCACCTGTTAGTAAAAACACACCTGCTCTGGTATGGTCTATCATGTAAACAGATAAATCCAGCCCAGCACCGTCCTCTATAGGGGTGCTAATAACAATAAGGTCAAACTCGTTGTTACTAATATGCTCCTTTGCCTGCTCCGTGTTATGGGCAAACATACACTGACAATAACCCTCCTGCTGTAAAAGGTCATGTAGGGACACTATTGTTTTTTCTGATTTGGAAACAATGAGTACATACTTCATAAGTACCACCAACTAAATATTTTATATTAGATTCGACAAAAAAGCAATTCATTTTTATAAATTTGTTGAGATTTTTAAAAACTTTTTTACAACAATGGCGTACCCTGATAAAAAAATGTAGGATACGCCAATAATTAATGTAGTGCAGAGGTTTTTCTCCACATATTTTACGAATATGTGTATAGCTGATGGTATGGATTTTTAGTATCAGGTGACAGCACATAAAATGTATGGTCTAATATCTTTTTCTTATCCTCGCTAAAAGCAGCACAATAATCATCCAGATATGTTTCTATATCCCTCATATCCTTGGCATCTGCCTCCTTAGCATCAATTTGTGCGGACAGGTTTTTTGGTAAATCCTTTTCGTTGCACCTTAGGAATATTTTACCGCCGTGCATACCTGTACCACAAAAGTTTCCAACAATGTCCTGTGCCTTTGTATTCATACCAAGCACAACAATTATACCGCCTGCCTGATATTCTCCTAAAAAGCTGCCAGCTGCACCGCCGATGACAATTACAGGAACCTTATCTTTATATGACTTCATATGAATACCGGTACGATAACCGCTGTTGCCCTTTATGATTATTTTACCCCCACGCATTGCATAGCCTGTTGCATCGCCGGCAGAGCCGTTAACATAAATAGAGCCATCGTTCATTGTATCCCCTGTTGCTTCCTGTGTGTTACCGTTAACGTGAACCTCACAGCCGTCTAAATAACAGCCCAAAGCATTACCGGGAGTACCGTTAATTGTAATGGTTTTTCCACCCATACCGCTGGCAATATACCTTTGACCTGTTGCATGGTCGATAATAATCTCATTATCTGTAGATTCTCTGATACGGTCATTTAACTGCTTATGGTTCATTAAATCTGCTGTTACTCTCATTATCTTAAACCTCCCAGTGTTTTTGCACGTTCACGCTTAGAGAACGCCATTAGCTGTGGTTTTTCTTTAATTAGGTCAAAGTCAATAGATGACAAGGGCTTTTTCTCCCTGATAAGTGCTGTGTATATGCCTGCACGGGCTACATCGCCAATCATAATATAGCCTATTAAGGTATCATCAGCTGTTACAAGCTTTTTGTAGCTGTTACCGCTTTGGATAACGGCAGCCTCACCATTGTAAGAGCCTGCTGTAATAATATGCAGACCAAAAAAGCCAATAGCATTCATAGGCATAGCCTTATCATACAGCTTTTGACCGCCTGCCATGTCAATGCCTGCTGTTTCCCCCTGCATATATGCGTTTGGCAGCAGGGCTAATATTCTTTCCTGTCCCGTTGTAATGTCCAGACTTTCAGTACAGTCACCAGCTGAATAAATGTTTTTTAATGTGGTTCTGCAACGGTCATCCGTTACTATTCCCCTGTTAACAGCACCGCCTGCCTGTGCTACAAGCTGTGTGTTTGGTCTAACACCAACAGCAATTACCAGCACATCAAACTCTATTACCTTACCGCTTTTTAATGTAGCTGTATTTTTGTCAAACTGTGCCACGCTGTCTGATAAGGTAAATTTAATACCGTTGTCCTCAATATGCTTTTGTACCATCGCAGAACCTGTTTCGTCCAATATACTAGGCAGTATTCTGTCAGCCAGATCAACAACCTCTATGCTTTGCACTCTGTCATTGATACCCTCAGCACATTTTAATCCGATTAAGCCTGCACCTATAATCAGCACACGGCTGTTCTCGTTTATAGCGTCCTCCAAGGCTTTGGCATCGTCCAGCTTCATAAAGGTAAACTTTTTATCTACTGTGTCTAAGCCCTCCATTGGCGGTATAAAAGCCCTTGAGCCTGTTGCTACCAACAGCCTGTCATATTTTACAGGCTTTTCACCCTCCAGCTCTACGCACCTTTTATCTGTATCTATTTTAGTGACGGTAACGCCTAACATAGCAGTCACGTTTTTGTCCTCATAAAAGCTGTCGCTTCTGTACTTCATTCTTTCTTCGTCTGTTTTACCTAACAGTAAATAGGATATAAGAGGGCGAGAGTATGTATGGTGAGGCTCATCAGAGATGATAGTAATTTTTCCCTTTTTGTCCACCTGTCTGATACCCTCTACACAGCCTATGGCTGCTGCGGAGTTACCTATAATAACATAGTTCATGTACGTCACGTTCCTTTCGTGTTTTCTGTCCGTATATGGTATATAGTATTTCAAAATTATACTGTCTGCGTTTTAATAAGATAAACAACTGCTAAAATATGCCTCTTCATAAAAATCATGCCCTGTTAACCATGATTACAGAGAAATTTTCCTAGACAATGAACAGGGTTCTGTAAGCAAGGGAGCTATACGTTTGTATGCGACCGCAGTTTTCAGGTTCCTTGTGAAGCCGTATAGGGGAATTTATCACAGTAAAAGTTATCTTTCCACCCATTCAATAGCCTTATTAGGGCATCCCTTTACACAGGCAGGTGAGCCACCAGCGTTTTTAACGCATAGCTCACATTTTTGTATCGCACCTTGGTCTGATGGGGAAATACATCCATAGGGACAGGACAAAATACAGGTGTAGCAGCCTACGCACTTGTCGCTGTTCACAGATATAACGCCGTCTTTTATTGTTAAGGCGCCTGTTATACAGCTTTTTACGCACAGGGGTTCTTCACAGTGACGACATGAAACAGCAAAGCTTACATTGTTGTGTTCTTCTATTCTTATTCTGGGATTAATTGTAATATTTTTCAAAGCCTTTACCATGTCATTTTTTCCAGAGTTGGCAAAAGCACAGTAATATTCACATAGGTGACAACCGAGGCACCATTTTTCATTAACATAAATACGTTTCATTGTTGACAGTCCCTCCTAATTATTCACCAGCGTGTTTTATACCTAAAATACTTAGTTCTTTTTCATTTAGACCAATTCCACGAAGCATTAGCCTGTTGCCTCTAAGTGCTTCTATGGAGTTAATACCCATACCGCCCATCATTTCTTTAATTTCATGCTCCCAAGCGTGTACTAAATTAACCAGTCTTTCGTAGCCGATATTTGGATTTAAACGTCTGACAAGCTCTGGACGTTGTGTAGCAATACCCCAGTTACATCTGCCTGTTTGACAGCTGCGGCACTGGTGACAGCCCAAAGCCAGCAATGCGCTGGTACCAATGTACACAGCATCCGCACCTAAGGCAATTGCCTTTACTATATCAGCACTGTTACGCACAGAGCCACCAACAACCACAGACACGTTACCTCTGATACCCTCGTCACGCAGTCTTTGGTCTACTGATGCCAAAGCCAGCTCAATAGGAATACCTACGTTATCCCTAATTCTTGTAGGTGCGGCACCTGTACCGCCACGATAACCATCAATGGCAATAATATCTGCACCACCTCTGGCGATACCGCTGGCAATAGCCGCCACATTATGCACAGCCGCTATCTTAACAATAACCGGCTTTTTGTAGTTGGTAGCCTCTTTTAATGAATAAACCAGCTGACGTAAATCTTCAATAGAGTAAATGTCATGATGAGGTGCAGGAGAAATAGCGTCTGAGCCCTCTGGAATCATTCTGGTTTTTGAAATGTCACCAACAATTTTCGCACCTGGTAAATGTCCGCCAATACCAGGCTTAGCACCCTGACCAATTTTTATTTCTATCGCAGAGCCTTGCTCCAGATAATCCTTGTAAACGCCGAAACGACCGGATGCAACCTGTACAATAGTGTTTTTGCCATACTTATAAAAGTCCTTGTGCAGACCACCCTCACCTGTGTTATAGAACGTACCCAGCTCCTTAGCGGCTCTTGCCAGGCTTTCGTGAGCGTTGTAGCTGATAGAACCATAGGACATAGCAGAAAACATAATAGGAACCTTTAAGTCCAGCTGTGGTGTTAGGTTGTTGATAATGCCACCCTTTTGGTCATACTCTACCTTCGTTGGCTTTTTACCCAAAAAGGTTCTGGTTTCCATTGGCTCTCGTAAAGGGTCAATAGATGGGTTAGTAACCTGTGAAGCATTAATAAGCATTTTATCCCAATAAATAGGATATGGTTTTGGATTACCCATTGATGACAGCAGAACGCCCCCTGTGCCAGCCTGTCTGTAAACCTCAGTAATAGCGTCACCTGTCCAGTTGGCATTTTCCTTAAAGGTATTATCTGTTTTAACAATTTTTAACGCTCTGGTAGGACACAAGGAAACACAGCGGTGACAAACCACACATTTGGATTCGTCAGAAAACATCATATTCAGCTCTTTATCATAATGATGTACCTCGTTTGCACATTGTCGTTCACAAACTCTACAGGTAATACATCTTGTATTGTCACGAATAACCTCGTATTCGGGATATAAAAAATCTATAGGCATTACAACGCACCTCCGTTAACTCTAATAACTACAGGTTCTCCGCCCTTAGGTGCCCAGATGTTATCCAAATCTGGCTGAATAACTCTAATAGCGGCCTCTTCACTGGCAATATAAACCTTATTTTTTCTTTCACCAATAACCATAGAACGCAGCTTTAGTCTGTCGTTCAGTGCCATTAAGCCACCTGTAAATCCAACCAAAATGGAAAATGGTCCGGTTATCAGCATACTTGCAAAGGCATTTCTAAGATAGGTCATTTTTTCTCTTTGTGCCTTTGGCATACTCTCAATGGTACTCCAAAATGGTGCTGCCATAACTGATGCTGCGTCCTCATAGGTCATACCCTGCTGACGTACCAAATAGTCTATTATATATGTAATAGCCTCTGTATCTGTCTGTAGGGTACAGTTATAGCCCATCATTTCAATATATCTGCGGTTAGCGTCATATGAGGATATTTCACCATTATGCACTACTGAACAGTCAAGCATTGCAAATGGATGAGCGCCACCCCACCAGCCCGGTGTGTTGGTTGGGTAACGGCCATGTGCCGTCCAGCAATAGCCCTCATACTCCTCTAAACGGTAATACTCACCAACATCCTCTGGGAAGCCAACTGCCTTAAAAGCACCCATATCCTTACCGCTGGAAAAAACAAACGCACCGTCTATGTTAACATTAATAAACATAACACTTTGGAACACAAATTCGTCTTCTGCCACCTGTTTTTGAAACAGGGTATATTGCAAGGGTCTAACAAAATAACGCCAAATTAAAGGCTCATCTGTAATCTCCTTCATTTGTCTGGTGGGCATTTTGGACATGCTGACTGTTTCAAAATACTTGTTAATGTAAGCCTCACAGTCCTCCTTTGCCTTTGTGCTGTCATAAAACACATGGAATGCGTAGTAGTCCTTAAACTCGGGATAAATACCATAGGCTGCAAAGCCACCACCTAATCCGTTGCTTCTATCTCTCATAACAGATATAGACTTAATAATATCCTCACCGTTAAATTTTTCACCGTCCTTGGCTATTATACCTGATATAGCACAACCAGCAGGTATCCTTACCTCGCCTTCTCTTAGCATAAGACTTTTTCCTCCTTTTTAATGTCACATGGGTCCAGTGCGTATAATATATTGATTAATGTCATATTATTTTACTGCACATCGCTACTACATTATAAAGCCAACATAAACCCTCGTCAATACTTTTTTTGCAATTTTTTGAATTTTTTGCAATTTAACAGCTTTTCAAATGTACAAATTTAACTTTTTTAACGTTTTAGAAGAGCTTTTAATATATGTTTTGCAAGTTTTTTTAACTAACTTGCAAAATGTGAAAAAGGCTATTGACAAATTCTGCATAGTGCGATATACTGTAGTCACAACACAGCAAGGACGCTGTAGGGTACTCACTCTACACGTCCTTTTTGTGCTTTTAGAGATTAAAATTAAAACGGATAAGGAGTTTTGATTCATGGCAAACGTAAACGTACCGGAGCTATTCGGTAGTATGGTATTCGATGAAGCTACCATGACCGAAAGGCTGCCAAAGGAAACCTTTAAGGCTTTAAAGAACACTATTAAAAACGGTGACCCACTGGATATTAACGTAGCAAACATTGTTGCTAACGCAATGAAGGACTGGGCTTTAGAAAAAGGCGCTACACATTATACCCACTGGTTCCAGCCAATGACAGGTATCACCGCTGAAAAGCATGACAGCTTTATTAACCCTACCGACGATGGCAGAGTTATAATGGAGTTTTCAGGTAAAGAGCTTATTAAGGGCGAGCCTGACGCATCCAGCTTTCCATCCGGTGGTATTAGAGCAACCTTTGAGGCTAGAGGCTATACAGCGTGGGACCCAACATCCTATGCCTTTGTAAAGGATGAAACCCTATGTATACCTACTGCCTTCTGTTCCTACACAGGTGAATCACTTGACAAGAAAACTCCCCTGCTGCGTTCCATGGAGCGTATTAATACTGAGGCTCTTAGAATTTTAAGACTGTTTGGCGACACTGAAACAACCAGAGTTAACACAACAGTAGGCCCAGAGCAGGAATACTTCCTAATTGATAAGGATATGTTTGACCAAAGAAAAGACCTGCAATTTACAGGCAGAACCTTATTTGGTGCTAAAGCACCTAAGGGACAGGAGCTGGAGGATCATTACTTTGGTACTATTAAGCCAAGAGTTTTGTCCTTTATGCAGGAGCTTGACCGTGAGCTTTGGAAGTTTGGCATTTTAGCTAAAACCAGACATAACGAGGTTGCCCCATCTCAGCACGAGCTGGCACCTATCTTTACAACAACTAACCTAGCAACTGACCACAACCAGCTAACAATGGAGGTTATGAAAAAGGTTGCAAAAAAACATGGCTTAGTTTGTCTTCTGCATGAAAAGCCTTTTGCTGGTGTAAACGGCAGCGGTAAGCATAACAACTGGTCATTGTCAACTAACACAGGCAAAAACCTGCTAAGCCCATCAAAAACTCCTATGAAAAACACACAGTTCCAGCTGTTCTTGGCCGCTATTATTAAGGGTGTTGACGAGTATCAGGATTTGCTGAGAATTTCCGTAGCCAGCGCCGGCAACGACCATCGTTTAGGCGCTAACGAAGCACCTCCTGCTATTATCTCTATCTTCCTAGGTGAAGACCTATCAAAGGTTATGGAGGCTGTGGCATGTGGCGACACAGAATACACAGATGACATCATGGGCAGAATGGGTATGGGTGTTGATGTTTTACCAGATATTAAAAAGGACACAACCGACCGTAACCGTACATCTCCTTTTGCCTTCACAGGCAACAAGTTTGAGTTCCGTATGCTAGGCTCTGCTCTTAACATAGCCTGCCCTAACATTATGCTAAATACATTTATTGCTGACGAGCTAAAGCAGTTTGCTGATGAGCTTGAGGGTTCTGAAAACTTTGATGCAGATGTTAAAAAGCTAATTGGCAAAACCTACAACGAGCATAAGAGAATTGTATTTAACGGTGATAACTACTCTGAGGAGTGGGCTAAAGAGGCTAAAAAAAGAGGTCTATTAAACCTAAGAACAATGGCAGATGCTCTGCCTCATTACATTGACGCTAAAAACATTAAGCTATTCACAGAAAACAATGTATTCTCTGAAAGAGAAATGTACTCCAGATATGAAATTCAGCTGGAGGAATATTCTAAGGTGCTTAACATTGAGGCGTTAACAATGCTGGATATGGCTAAAAGAGATATTGTCCCTGCTGTTACAGGCTATGTTAGAGAGCTGGCAGACACAGCTAACTCTAAAAAAGCGTTGTCAGCTGACATTAACTGTGATGCTGAAATTCAGCTGGTGACCAATCTTTCAAACCTAACAAGCTGTTTTGTTAAAAAGATTGACGCATTAGAAAAAGCGTTACTAAAGAGTAAGGATATTACCGAGCCACAGGCCTTGGCAGATTTTTACAGAGATGAAGTTTTCGGTGCAATGCAGGAGCTTCGTGCAGTAGGTGACGAGATGGAAATCTCAACATCATCTGAATATTGGCCTTACCCATCCTACGGCGAGCTGCTGTTCGGCGTTTAATGAAATAACTTTTTAGATAGTATATATAAATACACAAGGACGTGTATCTAAGGTAACAAATTGCTGCGGCAGTTAACCTTAGACCCACGTCCTTGTTTTATTTAGAAATAATTTTGAGGAGGAAAATTATCATGGATGCTACAAATATTATGGAACAGGCCAGCGGTGTTTCCTTTGGCATATGGTTCTTAATGGGTGCCGCACTGGTATTTTTTATGCAGGCAGGCTTTGCAATGGTAGAAACAGGTTTTACCAGAGCCAAAAACGCAGGTAATATAATAATGAAAAACCTAATGGACTTCTGTTTAGGTACAGTTACCTTTATAGTATTAGGTTTCGGTTTAATGATGTCAGAAAACTATATTTTTGGTTTATTTGGTGTACCATCATTTCAGATTTTTACAAGCTACGCCAGCTTTGACTGGTCAAGCTTTGTATTTAACCTAGTATTCTGTGCTACGGCAGCCACCATTGTATCTGGTGCCATGGCAGAAAGAACAAAGTTTAGTTCTTATTTAATATATAGTGCTGTTATCAGTGCTGTTGTGTACCCTATTGAGGCTGGTTGGATATGGAATCCACAGGGTTGGTTAGCACAGCTTGGATTTATTGACTTTGCCGGCTCCTGTGCAATACATATGGTAGGCGGTATTACAGCCATTATCGGTGCTGCCTTCCTAGGAGCCAGAATAGGCAAATATTCTAAAAGCGGAAAAGCAAAGGCTATCCCTGGTCACAGCTTAACCCTAGGTGCCTTAGGTGTATTTATTCTATGGTTTGGCTGGTACGGCTTCAACGGTGCTGCCGCTACCGACCTAGCAGGTCTAGGCTCAATCTTTGTAACAACCACCATCTCACCTGCTATAGCCACAGTAGTAACCATGTTCTTTACATGGATTAAAAATGGCAAGCCAGACGTATCCATGTCACTAAACGGCTCCTTGGCTGGCTTGGTTGCTATTACAGCAGGCTGTAACAACGTAGATGCTCTAGGCTCTGTTATCATCGGTGCTGTTGCAGGTATTTTAGTAGTTGTAGCTGTAGAAGTAGTAGATATTAAAGTAAAGGTGGACGACCCTGTTGGTGCTTTCGCTGTTCACGGTGTAAACGGTTTATGGGGTACATTAGCAGTAGGCTTGTTCTCAACTACTAACGGTCTTTTCTATGGCGGCGGGTTTAAACAATTAGGTGTTCAGTTAATCGGTATAGGTGCAGTAGCCGCTTGGACAATCGTTACAATGACAGCTGTATTCTTTATTATTAAACACACTCATGGCTTAAGGGTAAGCAAGGAAGAAGAGCTAAGAGGTCTGGATGTAACAGAGCATGGTCTGGTAAGCAGCTATGCAGACTTTATGCCTATGCCAGGCGTAGGCACAGCCAACAGCAAAAAAGCTGTGCCACAGGCTGTAGCTGTTCCGGTTGAAAAGGCTGTTCCAGTACAAATTGCAGCCAGCGGTAACAACGCCTTTGTATCAGATAAAAAGCTAACAAAGATAGATATTATAACAAAGCAAAGCAAGTTTGAGGAGCTAAAAGTAGCAATGCAGGAGATAGGCGTAATGGGCATGACCGTAACACAGGTTTTAGGCTGTGGTACTCAAAAGGGTCAGCCAGAGTTCTATCGTGGTGTAGAGGTTGAAATGAGCCTACTGCCAAAGGTAGAGGTAGAAATAGTAGTATGCGAGGTTCCTGTTAAAGCTGTTGTTGACGCAGCAATTAAAGTTCTTTACACTGGTCACATTGGTGACGGAAAAATATTCATATCCAGCATAGACGACGCAATCAAGGTTCGCACAGGCGAAACAGGCTGTAACGCTATGCAGAGTGATGACTAATTAAGCCCTATCCTTTTTAATTCACATAAAAAATAGAACGCCCGTTACGGAGCAATCCGCAGCGGGCGTTCTATTTGGATTTGTGGTTATCCTTAACAAAAGGGGGAAACGCACCTTCTATGGACAAACAGCCTATCGCCCCCTACTTTATGCATATAATTAGTGCTTGTAATTTACATATGCCCTATCCATAGTAAAGCCAGATATATTTAACGCATCTATTATCCTTTCCTCATCTAGGGGAATCTCATAAACGATTATACATATAGCTTTCTCGTCATCATCTTCATAGGAAGGGTCACTTTTATAATAGTCTATGACTGGTCTAGTATATCGGTAAGAGCATTGTAAATCCACACATTCAACGGTATCATCCAAATTTTCTAATTGAACAACAGAGAAATACAGAGCATTGCTTCCAAAAAAGCCTTCATCATACCGATTATCCTTATCAATAGCCTCAACGAAAGGAAACACAGAATTAAACAGACCTTTAAGATAATCCATATCCTCCATACCGCCGATTTTAAAACGTGTATTAGACATAGTTTCTACCAGTATAGCGGTTTCATCTATATTGTCAGCAGATATGGATTTTTCGTAATGATACCCCTGCATATCATTATAAATACCACTATACCCATTTGTAGATAAATAAACACTTTTGGGTGTAAAGCGTATATCCCTGCAATAAATAAAGCTTAGTGTGACCAGCAATAAAATCAACAAAGTCGTAACAATGCCTTTAATGTGAAACTGGCTGCTAAAATTCTTAAAAACAAATATAATAAAAGCTATGGCAATAGCCACTAATACATAATAAAGAACAGATACATTATTACTGCACAACACCCACTGCATAATGATAAACACCAGCTCAAAAGCAATGATTATCCCAAACTTTCCATATGACAGGTACGGGTCTATGTGTCTATACGCCAAAATCAGCACTATTCCAAATGCTAAAATCACAATTTCTATAAACAGCAACGCTACCTTTGTCCACATATCATCTATGAAAAGTATTTTTTGAGCAAACAACAGCATATTTTCAAGCACCACAACCGCTGACAGAGCAAAAGCCAATATGGTAAGTATCTTAAACCTTTTATAATAGTTCTTATCCTGTAAAGCTGTACTATTTATTTTTTCATTAAAACGCAAATCCTTGTTGCCATAAAATTTATATCCTGCCACCTATATACCGCCTATTCTTGGACAAATTAATTTATTAAATTTTGAGAAATCAATATAACCACCGTAATATACTGGCTGTGCCGACACCAACCATAGATGTTAATATTACAAGTGACATAACAATACCAAATTTTTTTCATATTCATCGCTATTTTCATTTTCTTTATGGTGCTTGTCTGTTTTGGGGAAATGAACCTTTTAACCAAGCTCCTATTTCATCTGCCGTTTTATCACTATTGATACTGATGCAATCTCCTGTTTCTGCACAAAGTACAAGGTCAACCGAATTATTTTTATTAAATAATACCATAATAGCTGTTTCTACTTTGCACCACATCTTCCTTTGGCTCTGATGTAAAAATCTTAG
This sequence comes from Ruminococcaceae bacterium UBA3903, assembly GCA_002391625.1. Taxonomy (GTDB): domain Bacteria; phylum Bacillota; class Clostridia; order Oscillospirales; family Acutalibacteraceae; genus UBA3903. The sequence goes on from DGFJ01000026.1 coordinate 45,691, forward strand.
CATTAAGATTAACCTTTGATAATTTACTATAGTACTTCAAAAGTTCGTTTTTATATTACTTTGCCCAAAATCATTTCTTTGGTTATACATCCATAATCTCTACTGTCATAACTGCACCCATAGTTGTCACCAATCACAAAGTATTCATTTTGTTTTAGCTTAATATTAACACTCGTCCTGTTGTCACAAGCTATATTAAGCTTAATGCCGTTTCTATAAAGGCTATTATTTTTTATTTCTATAATATCGCCCTCAACAGCAACAATCCTCTTAATCATTGTATCGTTCATATTATCAAACACTATAATTTCATTCTTAAAGTATTCTGGACTTATCTTGGACACTAATACTATTGAGCCGTCGTTAAGCGTTGGCATCATTGATTGACCACTAACAATAGTAATTTTAAAACAGAGCAAAAACAATACCGTTATTACAACAGCTATTCCTAAAACAATATTTATAATTCTATTATTTTCTTTCCGCATTTTACCACTTTCTCATCGTGGGTTACAATGATAACGGTTGTACCCAAGCTATTAATTTTTGTTAACAATGACATCACCAAATCTCTATTTCTGCTATCCAAGCTACCTGTAGGTTCATCTGCAAGTATAATACTGGTGGGTTTAAGTAAAATCCCAGCGATGGCGACTCTTTGCTGTTCACCACCGCTAAGCTGATATATTTTTTTCTTTTCATATCCACTTAGACCTACAGTTTTCAGTGCCTCTACCATTTTTGTATTTTTCTCCTCTTTTGAAAGCTTTAAAAACCTAGTAGAGATTTTTAAGTTATATTCAACTGTTTCATTATCTACCAGCCCATAATTTTGAAATAGGTAGGAAATATTACTTCTTAGCAATTCAACTCCGCTTTTTGAATTAATTTCAGGATTTTCAAAGCCTAAGATATTAATTTTACCAGAATCAGGCTTTTCCAAAAGACCAATCATATTGAGTAAAGTTGATTTTCCTTTTCCGCTGTCACCAGTAATACACAAAAAATCTCCTTCTTGTACAGATAGATTGAATTTATTAAAAACCACTTTATCCCCAAAAGATTTAGATATATCATTTAATTTTATTACTTCCATTTTTATCTTCCTTTCATAAATCCCACAATATTCTTTAAAATATACTTTCTAGTTGTAAATACAAAAGCCACTAATTCCAACAAACACAATACACCTAGAATTACTAGATTAATATTGATTACACCTAAAATATTTAGGATTACCGCAGCCACTTCAAGTGTAATGTATACAAGCACTGAAGCTATTATGTATACAATATGTATATTTCCAAAGCTATATCCCTTTAACATTTTAACTGCAATGCGATTCTTAAAACATTCACAATACAATCTACAGAATTGATATATAAGAATCAATAATCCTAACATGTATATAGCTATTTCTATTATGTTAAATTTTAAAGTATCATAATTCAGATTTATTTCTTGAGAAAAACTAGTTGAAATATATGGAACTTCTAATATATTTTCCTCCAATCCAGCTTTGGAGATAATGGGAAATAATTCTTCATAAGGGTTATCTGATGTCGTTTCAACAAAATACGATTGTCCAAAAACTGCGTTCAATACTTCGTATTCCAAATATTTATCATCATATATGTTGATAATTGGGTTATAAATAATTCCATAGGATGCGTTGTTAACAGCGGAATTATACGTATTTATAGGTGTATCATCTTTATAAAAGATGATAGAAATATCCTCATACAGCAAACCTTCGTACGCTTCGCATGAAATCTCCTTTATTTCCTCCGCCCTTGACGACTTACATTCTGGAACTAAAATATTTAACTTACTCTTATCAAGGCTGTCCTCTGTAATTCTATTATTATTAACATCTAAAATAGGATTTATTTTTAAATAGTTAGTATTTATTGTTACTTCATCCTGTCCAAACTGTGATTCCATGGTTTTTCCACCATCGTAAGTAAAATAATCACTGCACCTCATCATAACACCATTATTATTTTTATTTGTTTCATCATATAAAAGCTTTACACCTTTTGCAAAATCATCGCTCTCTGTGGATCTTCCTCTATCATAAATTGGGAATGTAACATAGCTATTAAGCGTACTAGAAACCTGCTTACTCTGTTCATAAAGCCTATAATTATTGTTAATAATTGTAAAAGAGTTTGAAACAGAAACAACCAAAAAAACAAAAAAAACAACCTTTGCCACTAATGCAATAGTAAAAAATTCTTTGTCATTATCCTTACCTTTTATATCTAATGCCATATTTTTAAAATTCACAGAAAGTGATGATACTGCTGAAAAGGCTATTAAAACAAGGCACACTACCAAATATATCATTGCACTAAATAGAATAAAGTCAATTACCGTTGTCCCACACATAATAAACACAATACATAAAAAAACTGTGGTGGTTATTAGAAATGAAGTGACTATTTCTCTTAATAAATCCTTTAAATTTTCAAAATAAAGTTGACCAACCCCATATCCTTTTAATCTCTTTACTGCATCAGATTTATGCTTTGATAGAATATAGGAAAAAATACATATACATATTAAAAACACCGGTAAAATACTGTACTGAAATACAGATATGTCCTGAAACATCATAATTTCGTTCTGTATTTCAACTTCCAGTCCTTTATCCTGTAAATCGCCAATTACATCATCCGCTGTATCGTTATCTATATAATATTTTTGACAGGATAAATTATACTTTTCTATTTGACTAAAATCATATATATTAATATTGGTAAACAAACTGGATCCATTTAGCTTAACTGCACCTTCTTTATTCATACTAGAATAAAAGGTGTTATGACCTTGCCCTGAAATTTTCTGAATTGATGTAATAGAAATAAATTCATCGCTGTTTAACGTGGCATACACCATATGTGGATTTTTTGAATCGTTAATATCAATATACTGATACATAATATCAGAATTGTTATCAACCACTGTTTTCTCTATTTCTTCTATTAATTCCTTATTAGTCATTTGATTGCTTTTGCTTATTAATACAGGTAGCTTATTGTTAAATAACCTTTCCTCAACAGAATAAGAATAGCTTATAAATGCAATAATATTCATATAGACAAAAAGAAGAACAAGACAAAATCTTAAAATTCGTTTCATATTCATTTACCCCTTTATTAGATATGCAGTAATAATTTTGTTTCTTAAATAATTATATCTGTCCTATTCTAAACCGCATTAATATGCAAAGTGACCAGCTTCGCACGTACGATGCCACCAAGCATATCTTGTTCCGTTACCTGTTGCACGTGCAAATGAGGTAGCACCCTTTCTTCTACATTCACGATAAATTCTACCATTACCCATTCTTGCAGATGAGCCATGCTGCCGTGACCCATGATAATATTGAGATGTTACCATCCTACTCTCCTTGCTTATTGACCATACTCCTCCACCTACATTCTGTTGAATTGCTGCACTGGCTGTGCCGACACCAACCATAGATGTTAATATTACAAGTGACATAATAATACCAAATTTTTTTCATATTCATCGCTATTTTCTTTAATAACATAAAATTGTTACCATGTGTTTGTTATTATAACAAAATTTTTAATATTGTCAATAAAATTCAATATACATTTTATTATATATATAAATAAGTAATAAAATGTAGCTGACATTTTAAATTATCTATAAGTATGTTTTTATCTAAAGGTACAAGCTTCACCTTCACATTATATTATCCTTACAAGCCTTAACAAAATAGTAATTTTCAACAATATGCTCATAAAAACACCGCAAAGAGGTATTAATACCCATTTGCGGTGCTTTTTCATTTTTTATATATTTAATTATGCGTCAATGGTTAGTTGCCCATTTGCTAAGCCCTTCTATTTCTATTGAGTACTCACGCTGGTTGCACCCTCTGTTTGGCAGTGCATACGTCCCTCATGGTCGGTGTAGTAATCACCCTGTACTAATATTTGTGATATTGGCACTAGCTCATAGCCCTCGCTTTTTATCATATCTATTATTTGAGGCAATGCCTCTGGTGTGTTTTTCGCACCATTGTGCATTAGTATAATGCTGCCACATTGCAGCTTGCCTTTTATCCTGTCAACCATCTGCTGTGGCGTAGGGTCCTTCCAGTCCAGACTGTCAATATCCCATTGCACACAGTACATATTTATTTTATTGGTAACTGACACTAAATTATTGTTATAATCCCCATAGGGGGGTCTAAACAGGGTTGGACATTTCCCTGTAATCTGCTGAATTTTACTGTTACAGCTTTCCAAATCTGACTGTATTTTATCGTCACTAAGCTGTGGCAAATGTGCATGTGTGTTAGAATGGTTGCCAACATCATGACCTGCATCAGCTATTGCCTTGACGGATTCTGGGTATTTATCCACCCAATCCCCTACCAAAAAGAATGTAGCCTTTACCTCTTTTTCTTTTAATATATCCAACAGCGTTTGAGTTTGTTCATTACCCCATGCCGCATCAAAGGAAATACTAACCTGCTTTTTATCGCTTTCTACGCAATAAATTGGTATTTTACGCTGAACGCTGGACGCTTCTACTACTTGATTGTAGCTGCTGCAGCACACAACAGTCGCCAACACTGCCGCTGTCACACAACAGGCTGCTAAAATAATCTTTTGCTTTGTCAAAACGAAAAATTTCATGGGCTTCTGCCTCCCTTATATATCAAATTGTATGCAGGAGGTACATTGTCCCATAACCTAATTTTGACAAATAATTTGTTGTTTTGTTAATAACAACGCTTCCAAAGGTCCTTTTTCGTTCCATTAAATACATTCATATCAAATAAGCCCTTGTCTTTATAAATATTGCCACAATAGCCCTTGTCTGCTGTCCCAAGGCTAAGGATATTCTAAATGCAAAAATCCCCCGCCTATACAGGTGGAGGGTAAATTGCAAATTTTGTTAAACATTTCTAATAACGTTAAAGCGTTTTAAAATACTAAGCTCTTCCTTTTCCTTACATACAACGCCTAAGCCTAAAAACTCTCCATCAGGTGATTTTACCCGATAAACAGCATTATCCCTACAACCCCTTGCAAGACTGGTTCTACCCAAATCCAAACCGCCACCGTTATTAAACCTAACAGCTTGGGGTGCTGATATTTGAACAGCCTGATATGTGGTAAAAAGCCCCTCAATAGAGTGGACAACAGTATTTATTTCGCCTTTTTCCGCCAAATTTTTAGCCTGCTCCAAGGTTATAGCATCCTCTAAGGTATAACCACAAGCAGATGTTCTGCATAAAGCAGTCATGACACCACCACAGCCCAATTCTCGACCTATATCGTCAATAATGGAACGAATATATGTACCCTTTGAACAGGCTATTCTTAGCTTTCCTACAGCATTTTTTTCATCATATTCCACAAGCTCTAAAATATGCACTGACACTTCACGTTTTTCACGTTCTACCTCTATCCCCTTACGGGCTAAGTCATACAAGCGTCTGCCGTTTTGCTGTACAGCTGAATACATAGGGGGAGTCTGCAAAATGTCCCCTGTAAACCTTGGCAGTAAATTTTCTATGGCGGCTGCTGTTACCGTTACCCTTTGCTGCGTTAATACTGTGCCTGTAATATCCAGCGTGTCAGTTGTAATACCTAACCTAAAGTGGGCTAAATATTCCTTGTCGCTGTCTGGCAGCAGCGATTGTGCCTTGGTGGCATTACCAAAAAGCAATGGCAACACACCTGTTGCCATGGGGTCAAGTGTACCTGTATGACCTGCTTTCCGCTCGCCTGCAACCCTTCGCATGACAGCAACCACATCAAAGGAAGTAAAATCCATTGGTTTATTAATAACTATTATACCATCCATTAAATCAATCCCTGCTATTTTTTAAGGCTACAGCAGCTGCCGCCACCAGCCTTTCTATAACCTTGTCCAGTGTACCGTCAATAGTACAGCCTGCCGCTGCTGGGTGTCCGCCGCCACCAAATATACTACATATTTCTGCTGCGTTTACACCGCCGTTTGTACGAACAGAAATCTTGTACAAATCGTCACCCTTTTGTCTGATTGTTATCCCTACCCTTACACCAACAATTTTCCGTGGTACTGATGATAAGCCCTCTATATCATCATCGGTAGCACCGCACCGGGTACACATTTCCTTTGTTGTGTACATTACGGCACATTCACCATCTACATAATAAGCAAGCGTTTCCAAGGCTTTTTGCTCAATAGCAATGTGTGCTTTTGTAATGGTGTCAAACATATCCTTGTTAATTCTGGCAAAGTCACAACCGGACTGAATCATTCTTCCTGCTATTTCATGAGTTTGCAGTGTTGTATTGCTAAATTTGAAACAGCCTGTGTCTGTAGCTACACCTGTATAAACACAATCGGCTATGTCCTTAGTGTACTCAACACCTAACAGCTCACCAATAAGATAAATTATCTCTGCTGTGGCTGCCGCTGTAGGATCTACATAGGAACGCTTTGCGTATTGCCTGTGAATACTGTGATGGTCTATACATAGCTCTACTCTGCTGCTGTACTCAATCAGCTCACCCAGCAAAGCCTTGTCCGCTACATCAACGCTAATAACAGTTTCCTTTGTAAAGCTTTGTTCACTTACTCCATTTGCTAAATATGCGAAGCGGTCTTGTAGCTGACCATTATACAGCACCCTTGCGTTTTTGCCAATCTGCTGAAGCATTTTGCACAAACCAAAGGCAGAGCCTAGGGTGTCACCATCTGGATATTGATGTGTTAGTATAATATAGTTATCATTTGTCTGTAAATAGGCAGCAGCCTCTTTTAGACTAATCATTGTGATCACCCATACCATCCTTTTTATCAAGGTCAATTAACAGCCTTGAGATATTAGCGCTATATTCTATAGAGTCGGTGGCTACAAAAATCATTTCCGGTACATGACGCAGCTGCAGCCTGTGACCTAGCTCTCTGCGTACAAAGCCAGCGGCAGCCTTTAACGCCTTTACAGCCTCCTTTGCACCATCAATACCACTCATAGCGCTGATATAAATTTTACAAAATGATAAATCGTTTGTTACGTCTACCCTTACAATGCTTATAAGCTCCTTGCTAATGCGTGGATCCTTCATCTCACGCAAAATAGCTGTCAATTCACGTTTAATATCCTCTGTTGTACGTCCCATTCTATGTCCACTCATATATGTCAGCTCCTTTGTATCAGTTTTTCACATTATGTATTTTGTATGCAAGCTTTTTATTCCCTTATCTAACCACACACCTAATAAATTATATTAGGTGAATTTTGTGTTAATAGGTGTTGTACTTCTTTAACGCCATAACCGTATATACCAACTATTATACCTAAAGCAACCAACGCCAAAAGCAATGAAAGTAAATTTACTTGTATTAAAACCGTCCTTAAAACAGCCTATACATCCTATTACAAGCTATTACAAGAAAAATATTTCCAAATACTATACCACAAGCAGCAAAATTACCATATAAAAAATATTGCAGTCAATATTCAACATCCTAACCATATGACAAATACCCATGATAAGGCCTTGTCCTTTGTGGTGTGTTATGTACTTTCAATATCCTATGTTTGGTTTCAGGTATTCATATTATTATTTATTATTAATGTTGTTACTAATAAAGTCTTATCTTACTCTACGATTATTATATCTAAAGGATTGAAGGTTACTATCCATATTTTTATAACAGGCGGGCATAATGCCCGCCTTAAATTACAGCTATATATTAATCTCTGTATTCCTCTATTTTGTAAGCCTCAAAAATGTCGCCCTCTTTAATATCAGAATAATGCTCTAAACCGATACCACACTCATAGCCTGCGGCAACCTCTTTTACTGAATCCTTAAATCTTTGCAGGGATGACATGGTATCTTCAACGATAACTATACCGTCGCGTACAATTCTGACACCGGCATTTCTTTCTATTTTGCCAGACAATACATAACATCCAGCAATAGTTCCGATGCTTTTAATTTTTATAACATTTCTAACCTCAGCTTTACCAAGGGCAACCTCACGGATTTTAGGTGCTAACATACCCTTCATAGCCTGCTGAATTTCCTCTATACAATCATAAATTACTCTGTACAAACGTATTTCTACACCATCACGCTCTGCGTTGGCTTCAGCTATAACATCAGGACGCACGTTAAAGCCAACAATAATAGCCTCGGAGGCATGAGCCAGCATAACGTCAGATTCTCTAATAGCACCAACGCCGCCATGAATAACGTTAACACGAACCTCCTCGTTTGCCAGCTTTTCCAGTGACTGCTTAACAGCCTCTACAGAACCCTGTACATCAGCTTTTACTATTATCTTTAGTTCCTTTGTGTCACCTAACTGCATTTGGTCGAATAGGTTGTCTAGGGTAACCTTTGTTTGTGCGTTAAATATTTCTTCCTTTTGGTCTGTTTTACGCTGTTCAACCAGTTCACGAGCCAATCGCTCATCAGATACAGCATTAAATATGTCGCCACCCTGTGGTACTTCATCTAGGCCTGTTATCTCCACAGGGCATGATGGACCCGCTGCTTCTACCTTTTGCCCCTTGTCATTGGTCATAGCACGAACCCTGCCAACGGTAGTACCAGCAACCACAATGTCACCAACCAGCAAGGTACCGTTTTGTACAAGCATTGTTGCTATTGGACCTCTGCCCTTATCAAGTCTAGCTTCTATTACAACACCCTTAGCGTTTCTGTCCGGGTTAGCCTTCAGCTCCAGCATATCAGCCACTAGAATAACCATTTCTAACAGATCGTCCAGACCCTCCTTGGTTTTAGCTGAAACAGGGATACAAGGCACTTCTCCGCCCCATTCCTCTGGCACCAAGCCATACTCTGTTAGCTGCTGCTTAACATGGTCTGGATTAGCACCCGCTTTATCCATCTTGTTAATAGCAACGATTATGGATACCTCTGCTGCCTTAGCATGACTAATAGCTTCCACCGTTTGTGGCATAATACCATCATCCGCCGCTACAACTAATATAGCTATGTCAGTAGATTTTGCACCTCTGGCTCTCATTGTTGTAAAAGCCTCATGACCAGGTGTATCTAGGAACGTCATCTCTCTGTCGTTTATTTTTGTTCTGTACGCACCGATATGCTGTGTAATACCGCCTGCTTCACCGGATGTAACATCAGCATGACGAATAGCGTCTAATATTGATGTCTTACCATGGTCAACGTGTCCCATTACAACTACTACAGGTGCTCTGGAGGTTAGGTTTTGGTCATCATCCTCGCTGTCATCTATAATACGTTCCTCAATAGTAACTACAATTTCCTTTTCAACCTTTGCGTGGAACTCCATAGCTACTAAGGAGGCTGTATCAAAATCAACCACATCGTTAACAGTAGCCATTACGCCCATAACCATCAGCTTTTTAATAACCTCTGCCGCCGTTGCCTTTAAACGCAATGCCAACTCATTAACTGTAATTTCTTCAGGAATAGAAACAGTAATAGGCTTACTCTTACGCTCTGCTGCAATTCTCTTTAGACGCTCTGCCTCTGTTTCACGCTTACCTCTTTTTTGTCTGCCCCTTTGCTGGGAACGCTGTGTGATTTTCTGCTTTTTAACTATATTATCTGTTTTTACCTTTTCAGATGCCAGATTATCATATTTTTCGTTATAACGCTCTATGTTAACCTCAGCTGCTCTGGTATCAACAACTTTTTTCTCTCTCTTTGTAATGCTGTCCTGCTGATTACCCACGCTGCCTGCCTGTGGTGCTTTATTTTGTTGCTGTGGCTGTGCTTTAACCTGCTGATTTCTGTTGTTATTAGGTTTTGGGCTAGGTTTTCCCTGAGCCTCAGGCTTTTTCTCTGAAGCAGACCTGCTTGCACTTGGCTTTTCTGTCTGTGGCTTAGCACCCTGTGGTTTTGTTTCCTTTGCTGCCGGCTGTTCTGCCTTCTGTGCTGCCATTTGCTCCTTCATCTTAATAGCATTATCTCTAACTGCATAATAATCATCAAAGCTATCAGCATTATTTTTCTGTGTGTAGTAATCAAATATAACGTCCAATTCTGCCTCTGTTAATGCTGTCATATGCTTTTTGGTATCTCCAAAATGCTTTTTTAATAAATCTACTATATCCTTGCTTGGTACATTCAAATCCTTAGCTACCTCATGCACTCTGTATTTTATCATCATAAATTGCATTCCTCCTCGTTGTGTCGGTCCGTAAGCGTCATTATTTTCTTTGCAAAGCCTTTATCGTTAATAGAAACAACTGCTGAGTATTTTCCCAGTGCTATGCTTAGTTCTTCCTTTGGGTACCACAATTTATATACCTTAATACCCAACTGTTGTGCCGTTTTTTCTATATCCTTTTCGGTATTATGTGACAAATCCTGTGCTGTTAACACAAATACAGATTCACCCTTTACCATAGACTCCTTAACAACGTCACAGCCTAATGTCATTTTTCCTGCACGTCTGCATAGTCCTAAAAAGGAAAGAAGGGCGTCACTACTATTATTCTTCACTTTTTCTAATCCCCTCTTTCAGTTTTTCATATATTTCAGGTGGGATAAAGCAGGACAAGGTTTTTTCCAGACGGCGAGCCTTTTGTGCTGTTTGCAAGCACTCTATACAGCTGCATACATATGCACCTCTGCCAGGTTTTTTACCTGAATAATCCAGTGAAATCTCACCTTTTTGCAACACCTGTCCCTCATCATCCTTTATGTCGGGGGACTTTACTACTCTCACAAGCTCTTTTTTGGGTTTCATTTCTCCACAGCCTGTGCATTTTCTTAAAGGTATGCGTTTTTGCTTCATATTATCCCGCCTTTCCCACGTGGTGCAGAGAAAAAATTATTCCTCTGTATCTTCTATAACCGTTTCTGTTTCCTGTGTATTTTCAATATCAGCAACTTCCATATCTAGGCTTTCCCCTAACATCTGGTCAGCTGTTTCATCATTTTCTTCTGCTTCTGCTTCTGTTTCATTTCCAGAGGTAAACTTGTCATCCTCCTCACCAAAGAAACCGCTTTCTGGACGAATATCAATTTTCCAGCCTGTTAGCTTAGCTGCCAGCCTAGCATTTTGACCCTTGTTACCAATAGCCAGTGACAGCTGGCTGTCTGGAACTGTTACTCGGCAGGATTTTGAACCATCTATTGCTACCTCTACATTTACTACTGTTGCAGGTGACAATGCTGCTGCTACATATTTTTTTGGATCTTCATCATACTCAATAATATCAATTTTTTCACCGTTTAGCTCATCAACAATTGTACCTACTCTGGCACCACGAGAGCCAATACAAGCACCTACCGCATCTACCTCGCTGTCCTTACTAAAAACAGCCATCTTTGTACGAGAGCCAGCTTCTCTGGAAACTGATTTAATCTCAACCGTACCGTCATAAATTTCTGGAACCTCTGTTTCAAACAGCTTTTTTACAAAATCCGGATGTGTACGAGAAATTAAAGCACGAGGTCCCTTGTCACCGTTTTGCACATCAACAATATATACCTTAATATGGTCGCCCTCGTTTAAAACCTCATCGCCAACCTGCTCGCTCTTTGGCAATACTGCCTCTGCTTTTTTTATCCTTATGGTAGCATTACCAGTCTTTGGGTCAACCCTTTCAACTGTAGCGGAAACAAGCTCGTTATGCCTGCTTTGGAACTCCTGCATCATCTGACCCTTTTCGCCATCACGAATACCTTGACGAATAATACTTCTGGCAGTTTGAACAGCTATTCTACCAAACTGCTTAGGGTCTAGCTCTATACCAACCTTTTCACCATAGTCAGCACCAGGCTTGATTTTTCTTGCGTTTTCAAGTGATATCTCTCTGTCCTTGTCCTGAACCAGCTCAACAACTACCTTTTGCAGATAGACGTCAAACTCTCCTGTTAAAGGATTCATAACAACTAACGCATCCTCATTGCCACCATAAGTATTTTTGCAAGCAATTATTATAGCTTTTTGAATTTGTGATAACATATAATCAGCTGGAATGCCTCTTTCTTTTTCCAAGAGTGCCAACGCCTCAAAAAGTTCGCTATTATTCATTTTCCAATCATACCTTTCTGTTGTACTTTTTTATAATATATTAGTAAGGTTTTTCCAATAAACATTATATATGGGAAATAACCACATTATTTACATATTAAAATCGTCCAGCTTTACCCATACAGTATCCTTTTTGCTAAAGGTTAAATCATCACCATTAGGCAGAGTAACTGTAATATCAGCCTTGTCAGCTGATTTTAGCACGCCGCCAAACTCCTTACCTATCTTATCCAAGGGACGAATCATCTTCACTATAACATCAGCACCTATGAATTTTTCAAAATGCTCAGGACGTACAAGCTCTCGTTCAATCCCCGGTGAAGAAACCTCTAAACAATAGTTTTGGTCAATAGGGTCCTGTTCATCCAATGGTTCATCTATAGCTCTGCTAACAGCTTCACAGTCCTCTATGCCAACACCCTTATCATTATCAATAAATATACGCAGATACCACATAGCACCCTCTTTTACAAAGCGTACATCCCATAATGTCAGCCCAAGCCCCTCTACAATAGGGTTTACCAGATTCCATACCAGCTCAACTGTGCTGCCGCCTTTTTTATTACCCAAATAAAAACTTCCTTTCTTTTTACCTTCAGACAAAAGCAAAGGAGCGGGTTTTTGTTTCCCACTCCTACTTTAAACATATTCTTTATAAAATAGTGTATCACTATTTCCCATGTTTTGCAAGCTATTTATTAAAAAACGTGATAAAGCCTGTAAAATTGTGACTTCCGCTAAACACTCTATCAATTGTTTTTCACATAACAAAAATATATATGAAAATTTTAGGTAAATATTACTAAAAGTCAACCATGTAAAATAATAAGGAAAAAAATAGCACATACTACTATGGATAGACAGCATGGTACTTATACAGACCCTATGTTGCATCAGCATATTTTTTATTCAGTGGTATTTTGTGGAATAATGTGAAAATATACACAAAATTCTTACAACTTTGTCAATATAAAATATCAATTAGGTATTGCAAAAAAAAACACTTAGTGTTAATATAGCATATAGACGGGACAAGTCGCTGGAATTTGTGTGAACAATTAACAAATTCTTGTAATTAATTAGCTAACCAAGCCTATTTATGGCTTTTTTAGAAAAATCAAAAGAAAAATCAAAAAAAATTTTTTATTACAAAGGAGATTTGAGAAAATGCGCAAGACAACAAAAGTCATCGCACTGGCTATGGCAAGCTGTATGGTAGCAACTGCTTTTGCCGGTTGTGGTGGAACAGCTAGTTCTTCAACAGCTAGTAATTCTAGCACAGAATCTAAATCAACATCTAAGGTTGACACATCAGGGGTTAAGGAAATTTATTACCTTAACTTTAAGCCAGAGATTGCTGATAAATATCAGGCAATAGCTGACAAGTACAAAGAGGAAACAGGTATCACTGTAAAGATAGATACCGCTGCTTCTAATGAGTACGAGAAAAAGCTTCAATCTGAAATGGCAAAATCAAACCCACCTACAATATTCCAAATTAACGGACCTGTAGGCTACAGCAACTGGGCTGATTACTGTGCAAACCTAAAGGACTCAGAGCTATACACCATGTTAAATGCTGGTGGTAAAGAGCTAGCAGTATCAAAGGATGATGGCGTTTACGGCGTACCTTATGCTATTGAGGGCTACGGTATTATCTACAATAACGAAATTATGGATAAATACTTTGCTTCATCTAAAAAGACATCTTCTGTTAAATCAACAGCTGAAATCAACAGCTATGCTAAGCTAAAAGAGGTTGTTGAGGATATGACAAAGCTAAAGGACGAGCTTGGCATTGACGGTGTATTTGGTTCTACATCCATGTCAGCCGGTAATGACTGGAGATGGCAAACCCATCTAGCTAACCTTCCTCTGTATTACGAGTTTAAGGAAGCTGCTAACGGTGACGCTACAAAAGCCATTGAAACAGGTCTAAAGGCTCAGGATATCACATTCAAATACAACAAAAACTATCAGAACATTTTTGATTTATACACAAACAACTCTTGCACAGAAAAAAGCTTGCTTTCCTCTAAGAGCGTTGACGACTCTATGGCAGAGTTTGCACTAGGCAAGGTTGCTATGATTCAAAACGGCAACTGGGGCTGGTCACAAATTAGTAAGGTTGACGGCAACGTTACTAAGGAAAACAACGTTAAGTTCCTTCCTATCTACACAGGTGTAGAGGGTGAAGAAAAGCAAGGCATCTGCATCGGTACTGAAAACTACTTTGCTATTAACAGCACCGTTGACGAGGCTACACAGCAGGCTTCTATCGACTTCCTAGTATGGCTGTTCTCCAGCGATTATGGTAAAAAAGCCGTTACAAACGAGCTAGGCTTTATTACTCCTTTCTCAACCTTCTCTGACAGCGAGCAACCTACAGATCCTCTAGCTAAAGAGGTTCTGGCTTGGCAGGCAAAAGAGGGCATTGAAAATCCAGTATGGCTATTCACAGCATTCCCAAGTGAGCAGTTTAAGTCTGACTTTGGTGCAGCTCTACTAGAATATGTACAGGGACAAAAGACATGGGATGACGTTTCAAAAACAGTTACAGAGTCTTGGAAAACAGAAAGAGCAGCTACAGCTCAATAATCTGTACATTTAACAAGCTATTATATCACCCCGTGCCTTCGGGTTCGGGGTGATAACAAGTTTTAACGAAAATTTTTTCTGTTAACACGCTAAAGCATAAGATCAGTTGTAGCTTTTCTTAATAATAAAACATAAGGAGGACAGTATGCAAAGAGCAATGAAAAAATGGTCACCCATACTAGTGTTACCTACTCTGGCGGCTTTTATGATTGCATTCATTATACCTTTTATTACAGGTATATATCTATCATTCACCAAATTCACCACTGTTAACAACGCTAAATGGGTAGGCGTCAGTAACTATATCAAAGCATTTTCAAACGATGATTTTATCAACGCACTTTGGTTTACAGTCAAATTTACCGTTGTATCGGTAATAACCATTAACGTATTAGCTTTCCTTTTGGCTTTGCTATTAACAAAAGCTATCAAAGGTACTAACCTGTTCAGAACAACATTTTTTATGCCCAATCTAATTGGCGGTATCGTTTTGGGCTATATTTGGTTAATGATTATTAACGGTGTACTACAGTATTTTGGTGCAACCATAACAACAGACGCAACCTATGGCTTTTGGGGACTAGTCGTCCTGATGAACTGGCAATTGGTAGGTTATATGATGATAATTTATATTGCTGGTATTCAAAACGTTTCACCGGATTTGTTGGAGGCGGCTGACATAGACGGTGCATCCTCGTGGCAAAAGCTGACAAAAATTACATTACCACAGGTTATGCCGTCCATTACCATATGTACGTTCTTAACCTTGACAAACTCATTTAAACTATTTGACCAGAACCTAGCGTTAACAGCTGGTGCACCTGGAAAGCAAACTCAGATGATGGCGTTAGACATTTATAACACATTCTATGGCAGAGTAGGCTGGCAGGGTGTTGGACAGGCAAAGGCTGTAATTTTCTTTGTTATTGTTGCTGCTATTGCGCTAACACAGCTATACTTTACCAGAAGCAAGGAGGTTGAAAGCTAATGGCAGATAAAACAGCTACAACCCCACAGGTTAATGAAACAGTAAAAGTAAAAGAAAAAAGCAAGGCTACTGACTGGGTCAAATTTGTAGCACTTATTATTGTGGCTTGTGTAGTGGTAGCACCTATTATATTAGTTATAATGAACAGCTTTAAAGGAAAGCTGTTTGTCAGCAGTGACCCCTTCGCCTTTCCTACAGCTGAATCCTTTGTAGGTCTGAATAACTATATTAACGGCATCGAAAAGATAGACTTTTTCAACGCTTTTGGTGTATCACTATTTATTACTGTTTTTTCAGTATTAGTAATCATTCTTTGTACCTCAATGTGTGCATGGTTTATTGTTAGGGTAAAGGCATGGTATACAAAGGCTTTGTACCTGCTATGTGCTTTCTCTATGATAGTACCTTTCCAAATGGTAATGTTCCCAATGTCACAGATCGCAAACATTCTACATCTGGACAATATGTTTGGTATTATATTCATCTATTTAGGATTTGGTGCTGGGTTAGCAGTATTCCTGTTCACAGGCTTTATAAAAAGCGTTCCTTTAGAGATAGAGGAAGCAGCTATGATAGACGGCTGTGGTCCTATGCGTACATTCTTTTTGATTGTTATGCCTATCCTAAAGCCTACTGCTATTACCGTTGCTATTTTACAGGCAATGTGGATATGGAACGACTACCTATTACCTACCTTGATTTTAGGTGACACAAAGACACTGCCAATGGCTATCCAATACCTACGTGGTGGCTATGGTTCAGTTGATATGGCTGCCATGATGGCAATGCTTGTTTTAGCTATTATTCCAATTATTGTATTCTATCTATGCTGTCAGAAATACATTATAAAAGGCGTTGTAGCTGGTGCAGTAAAAGGCTAAGCCTTGTAAAACATTTTGGGAAGCTTAATGTGTATCCCACATTTTAATATGTATTATACGTTCCCCTTTTTAACACCCCTCAGCAGCTGTGACAATCTGCTGAGGGGTGTTGTTTTGCAAAAAAGGCAGCAAATGCCTATGGTTGCTAATTCCAAATAAAGTCACAGATAAACATCCCCTTCAAGCAGGTCAATCGTCTTACCATTCTGGCTCTATACGAAATGTTGGGTAAAACAGGTGCCAGCTTAATCATGCTTAAATATTTTTCATCTTAATGTTACCACAGCTACTGACAAAGGGGCTTTATATATTTTGCAAAGCATTAATCCGTGGTTGTGAGCAACGCATTGTCAACCTAATATCAAAAAACAGGTTGACAATACATACAATCAAGGCTATAATTGCTATAGATTAAAGCTAAGGAGTAGTAAATACATGAACAACAAGACTGAAAATAACGAAACAAATTCAAGGGCTAAAACACAAAAAAGGGATATTAAATCGTCAAAAACCTATAGTCTGGTTATCACCGCCCTATTTACAGCATTAACCGCGGTTTTTGCACAAATATCCATTCCCATAGGGCCTGTGCCAATTAACTTCGCCATATTTGGTGTGTTTTTAGCTGGTGGTATACTTGGTTTAAAACGTGGTGTAATCAGCCAGCTGATATTTGTGCTTATAGGAGCTGTAGGCGTACCTGTGTTCTCCAACTTTGGTGGAGGAATAGGCAAGCTAATGGGACCAACAGGAGGATATATTATAGGTTATATTGTAGCGGCACTAATTATTGGATTGGTATTTATGGTATTTGATAAAAAGTACAAAAAGGGAAATTTTTGTATCAAAGCCTTGATATCCATTTGTGCAATGACCCTAGGGTTAATAGCCTGTTACGCCTTTGGCACAGCGTGGTTTGTTGTTTCTACAGGTACACCAATATTAGAAGCCTTAATGCTGTGTGTAGTGCCGTTTTTAATAGGGGATGTAGTTAAAATAGCTGTAGCAACCATCATTACTGTACGTTTAAAAAACGTAGTAGCTTAGGTTTGTTAGTAAATAAATTATTATAAATGTAAACAAAGTGCTGTGATGAGATAAAATTATTCATAATAGCCTGCACAAAAAAGTAAGAGGTAAAATTACAACCGCATTAAAAACAGCGTTAATTGCTGGTTTTTAATGCGGTTGCTTGTGAAGCGTTTAAATAAAGGGTTATTTCATCACAGCCCTTTATTATTTTTTCGTTTAGGCAGCTTGATATTTTTAAATTTATTTTTTGGTTTATTGTTTTTGTTCACAGTAGTGTCTGTTTCATTTAGCTCTAATATTTTTTCCAAGCTGTCCTGATACTCCTGAAGCTCATCTATGTCATCCCGTAAATCGGAGCTGACCGAGCCTAGCTGTGCGTGTCTTTTTTCCAGTCTTCTAATAACAAAGTCCTTGTATAAAGCACATATTACTGCACTTATGGGGACGCAAACAATCATACCCACAAAGCCAAACAAACCGCCGCCTACAATAATGGCAACTAACACAATAATAGGCGATAACCCAACAGAACCGCCAACCACATGAGGATATATAAGATTGCCCTCCAGCTGTTGTATTAAAACAAACATCCCAAAGAACAACAGTCCTCCTAAGGGGTCTTGAAAGGCAATTAATATTGAACCAAATACTGCGGCTACGTATATACCAAACATGGGTATAAAGGACAGCGTAGCAATTAGCACAGAAATCATCAACGCATAGGGAAAGCTGAATATGCTCATACAAATAAATACCAAAGTACCTAAAATACACGCTTCAATACATTGCCCTGCCAAAAAACGTGAGAAGATTTTACTGGTTAACGTAGCAATTTTTAAAATATTTTTTGCGTGCTTTATAGGTAAAAAAGCCCTTAATGCCTGCTTTGAATGGAAGGATATTTTTTCCTTTTGGAACAATATGTAAATTGATAAAACAAAGGAGAGGAAAAAGCTGATAATGCCGCCGACTACGTTGCTTGCAATAATAACTGTTGAACCCAGTATGGCTTGAGCTCCACTTTGCAGTATTTGAAACAGCGTGTTGCCAATATCCTTCCAGTCAATTTGTAGGTTTTGCAGACGTTCCGCAATTTGCGGATACTTTTGAAAGGTTTCCTGTGACCATCCAATAATGTTGTTTATGTAGGTTGGAACATTATTGCTAATAGATAAAATTGTGTTTGCAACCTCAGGCATAATGATACCTGAAATCATAAAAACAAGGAACCCAACAATAATTAATGATATTAACAGGCTTAGAGGGCGTGCAATGGCATTTAAACCCCTCCTTTTACTAAAGCCCAATTTCCCTTTAAACGTACGTTCAAAAAAGCTCATAGGTACATTAATAATAAAAGCTATACAGGCACCCAATATTATAGGTGTAATAACATTAATAATTAAACCAATTATCCTTAATATAACATCAAAGTTCTGTGCCGCTACAAACAGCACAGCAGCTAAAATCATTAATAGAATTAACCTTTTTGTACCAACCTTACTCATTTTACCACCTTGTTTCTATTATTGTTAGGTACATTATAACGTAAATACCCTTATGTTGCAAAGAATATTTTAATTTATCACCCAAATTAATATCATAGCTGTATTTGCTGAAAATTCAACTAATAATATTACCCTATGCGGGGGTGATTAATGGGCTGGTTATTTTGTGATTTATTCTTTTCTCATGAAATGAAGCCGTGTTATCTGATAATAACATCATAGCATATTGTTTTTTACATTGAAAGGAAGGATATGTACATACTATAAAATACATTTACACTAGGAGATTGTAATGATATAATTATTAAAAACTATATATATTAGGAGATTGACAATGAACATGATAAAATTTGGCAGCACAAATATGCAGGTGCCACAAATAGCATTAGGCTGTATGCGACTGACCGACCTTGACAGCCAACGTGCTGAAAAATATATACAGTCCGCTATGGAATTTGGATATACTTTTTTTGACCATGCAGATATTTATGGTGATGGCAAATGTGAGGAGATATTTTCTACTGCAATTCATATGAATGACGATGTTCGTGAAAAGGTTATTATACAATCTAAATGTGGTATAAGACCTGGCATAGCCTATGATTTTTCTAAGGAACACATTTTAAGAAGTGTTGATGGCAGTCTGGGACGTTTGAAGACAGATTATTTAGACATATTGTTGCTTCACAGACCAGATGCCTTGTTTATCCCACAGGAGGTAGCGGAGGCTTTTGATATTTTGTATAACAGCGGTAAGGTGAAGTATTTTGGCGTATCTAACCAAAACCCAACACAAATCAAGCTTCTGCAAAAATACACCTCACATAAGCTGCAGGCAAACCAGTTACAGTTTGGTATTGGTCATTGCCAAATGGTGAGCAGTGGAATCCATGTTAATATGACCGGCACACAAGCGTTGAACAATGACGGCAGTGTTCTGGATTATTGCCGTTTAGAGGATATAACAGTACAGGCGTGGTCGCCCTTTCAGTATGGCTTTTTTGAGGGAGTGTTCCTTGGCAGCGAAAGGTTTCCTCTGCTTAATGAGGTTATAAACCGCTTAGCAAACAGCTATGGAGTTACCAATACCGCTATAGCCATAGCCTGGATAATGCGTCACCCAGCAAATATTCAGCCAATAGTTGGTTCAGTTAACCCCCAGCGACTAATGGATATTACCAAGGCTTGTGACTTTATGTTAACACGTGAGGAATGGTACGAGATTTATATGGCAGCCGGTAATACATTGCCCTAACAGAAGGCTGTAAAAAAACAGCAATAGCAGTATCTAGGTAAATATTTCCGTGTTTTATTTTTGTCTGCTCATACGGCAGCGACAGACAATATATAATATAACTCATGTTGTATTAATACAGCTAAGGATATAGCCTGCTTGATTAATCCTTCTACAGCCCCACGTCTATATTTATATAGACACCATAGAGTGATTTTAATCTAAACTGTATATTAGAATATACAATCATAAATTGATAATAAAGCAGTGGCACAGAAC